>JAFUCJ010000007.1 GCA_017459705.1 Candidatus Saccharimonadota bacterium
GACTCCATGATTCTTCATTTCGAATTCAAATACCCTACGTTTTAACTCACGATATTTTCGATACGACTCACTCCTTTCCGCCTGCGACCTAAAACGACCACGGCTATTGTGCCCCTTCGGCGTGCCATCGTTCAATATTTCACGCACCTCTTTTTTATTAAAATCTTCTTTTTTGGCAGTTACCATCTTTCATTCAGTCTGCCACCCATATTATTAATATATATAATATACCCCGGTGCCGCGCCCGCCACGGGCGCGGCACCAATTCTCCGGTGGAGGTCGATAGGGGAAAGAGCCCCTACGACGTACGGACGCACCGTACGAAGAACCCGAAGTTGCGATTGTCGCCACTGCTGTAGAACTGGGTATTACTACTATTGTAGTCCAGGCCGTAACGACGCGTAGCATTGTAAGCAGTAGCCGACCACCAGTACCCGTACTCGGCACTGAGGAGGGAACCATCGTAGTAGCGCCCGCCAGGGACGGCGTTAAAGGCAGTTAGATAAGAGTTCGTCGCAATCCAGCTTGACGAGGTACTTTGGAAGAGTTTATAAAACTCTGAGGATGTGTTATTTACGGCACCAGTTGGCAAGTGCCAACCTGCTGGACAGATGCTCGGACCGCTCGCGCTAGCAGCAGTTTGATTGCTATTTGTCTTGATATTGTTTGCCGTAGCTGCCGCATAGTTATACCATACACCAGTCGTATCACTGCCAGAATCATAGACACAAGCATAGTTGTAGCCATTCGTAGAATCACAGTGGTTAGCATATGCGCCGAAACTACCAGCATTGGACGAGTTTAGACTATATAAGTCTATTGTGCCACTTGCACCATTGGAAGTATCGGAGGTAAGCGTCATTTTGCCCGTAGCCGAGCCAGTGTTACCGAGGAAGCGGAGGTTCTGGGTCATCCAGCAAGCACCATTGATATAGCGCACTTTGTACGATTCACCATCTCGCGCATCCACCACGTCGATTTCATCGCCAATGCCATTCACTACGTTACTCTGACAACTCGCCAGCGTCATGTTCTGGATATACTGTATCGACATCTCCTGCCCGACCAGCGTCACCGAGTTTGCACCCTCACCAATTGCGTAGGTCGTCGTCTCCGTGTCGGTCGCCCCCATCGTACCAGCCGAGTCGGTGCCATCTTCCCACGAATTGAACTCATAGCCACTCTTGAATGTCGGCACGAGGTAGTAAGTCACACCGTATTTCAATCCACTCGCTACCCCACCATTCGTCGTCACCGTCGCGACCACTGCGCCATCCGCACTTCCCGCGTGCACCGCCACGCTCTGAATCATAGTCGTATCGAAGTTGATGATTAGCCCAGTCGGATTCACTGAGTTCGGATGCACCATCAGATATTTGACTTTACCAGTGTAGGTATCCGCCGGTTGTGTCTGCGATACGTACGCCGCATACGTCGTAAACACCGACGACCCGATCACACCATCAGTACTGGACGTATAATCCACCACTTTCGTATAGTCAGTCGGGATCGCATGATTTGCATTGTACCCGCTCGCAATTGTGAGATTACCATAGCCGTAGCTCTCCGAATCACCAGTGAGCTTCATCCCCCAAACCGAGCTATCACCAGTCGTCGTCCACGCCCCGGTACTGATTGGTGTCGCCGACGTCGCACCTAGCATGTCGGTATTACCATAAGTATCACCCGAGAACCCGACCGCATAGATGGCATATCCGCCAGTATCATTACAGATAGTTTTGAGCCGCGTCTGCCCGATATTCTCCTGCGCCTGACCGCTAATGATCATCGCATCATGCGCCGTGATTACCGTACCGGTCATCGTACACGACACCCCCACCGTCACCGTCGCCTGAGAACTCTTACTTTCCACGGCATGCGTCTTATTGCCGCCGCTCATTAAAAATCCGCCGGATAGCAGCGTCGCGGCCACCAATCCTAGCGGTATTACTATATGTTTTGATTTTGCATGCATGATGCGCATCTGGTTACCTCACTTAATGTTATTATTCCTTGTCTAGCGTTGCCATTTCTGCCGTTAGGGTCACATTACAAAAATGGCACCGCTGTACATCAATCATTATAACACACATTTTTTCAAAATGCTATACGTTTTTTATGATTTGGTAGCCGAGACGGGACTTGAACCCGTATGGTTTCCCATTCGATTTTAAGTCGAACGCGTATACCAATTCCGCCACTCGGCCACCCTCATATTATACCACATCTCCACAAAATCCGAAACATAAACGGTAGTTCCTCATCATTTAGAACAGCAACGACCTTTATGATACGGATACGCCTCTGTCATACAAAGACTCTGGAGCGATGTCAACAACTTCATCCCAAGATACGGTGTCGCGATCTACATGGGCTTTTTTGAAAAAATGAATATTTTTAAGTCGTTCAAATACGCCGCCACGCGCTATGATCGGCTTCATGTCGAAACATTTACGCTGTCCATCGACAAAATCCACAAGAAGCGTAAAGTCGTCCTTAGCTTCTACGGCTTTTACGATGTAAGGCATATCATTTAAGCTATCATTCATATTTAGTCCAACCTTTCTTATCTTAATGGGTCAATTTTCTCAGGTTGAGATGAGTTCTTTAGAAGTTCCCAGTTTGCCGCCAGATCCTCTCTGTGAATATACGCCCACGCTTGAACCATGCGGAGTTGAGCATTCGGCAAACTACCTTTCAAGACGGTTCCGTCTAAAGCGACTTCGGCCTTTTGCCCTTGATAATCGGCATGAAAATGGGGCGGATTGTGGTCATCATAATACATAGAGATAACAATTCCATAGAAAAATGATATTGACGGCATAAATGGTTCCTTATTTATTATGCTCATTATACCACAGAAACAAGGAAATGCACAAATAGCGCGTATTATCTCAGAGCCTTTGCAACATAAACTAATGGCTCCCGTCATCTAAAAAGGTAGGTTCTATGCTTATATCAATATCACCATAAATGCAATCTTCATCATACCCAAATTGACCAGAATATGCTATCATTATAGTTAAGGAGACCATATGCTCACGATTAACGAAATAAGATCAGCCATCGCCAAAGTCGGCAACAAATATCACATAAAAAACGCCTATCTTTTTGGCTCCTACGCCAAAGGGACTGCCACCGAAAATAGCGATGTGGACATACTCATCGATGATGGTGGTTCCATCAATTCCCTCTTCGAATTAAGCGGTTTTAGACTTGACCTTATCGATGAGCTCGGCGGTACGAATGTAGACGTTTTGACTGCGAGCGGCATTCGCCCCCGTTTCTTCGAAATGATTAAAGACGATAGGATTTTATTATATGAACTCTAAGGATGTTTATCTACTCGAAAATATCATCAGCTTTTGCAACGGCATCGAAAATACCATCGCCCGCTTTGGTGACGATTTTGAGACTTTTAATTCCGACATAGACTACCAAGACGCCTGCGAGCTCAAAGTTATACAGATCGGAGAAATCGTTAATTCCCTAAGCGACAGTTTCAAAGATTCCCATCCAGAAGTTGCCTGGCGCAATATCATCGGTACAAGAAATATCATCACGCATGACTACGGCGAGCTAGACAATAGAAAAGTCTGGGATACTCTAAAACACGATATCCCAGAATTAAAGAGTTTTTGTTCAAAAATCATCAAATAGGCATCATCGCAAAGGAACAGAATGAGCATACACGACCACAAAGAAACTCGCGAAACTTTTGGAGAAATAATGGACTACGACGTAATTATTATCGGCGCAGGTATCGCCGGCATGACTGCCGCTATCTATGTGGTACGCGCCGGCAAGACCGCGCTCGTGCTCGAAAGCACCATGCACGGTGGTCAGATTATCAATACTGTGAATATCGAAAACTGGCCCGGCCAACTCGGCATTAGCGGAGCCAAACTATCCGAAGAAATATATCACCAGATGAATAATCTCGGAGCCACGATTGAGTACTCCGAGGCGATTTCGATTGAACGTACAGATATAGTAGGTGACAAATCTCATTTCGTCGTCAAAACTGACGATGCCGAATATTCATGCGGTGCGATAATCATCGCGACCGGCACTGAGCCGCGCAAGCTCTCCAAGGAGCAGACCGCCGACGCCGGCAAACGCCCTATTTCATACTGCGCCACTTGCGATGGCGCGCTCTACAAAGGCAAGCCCGTAGTCGTCGTAGGCAGCGGCAACACCGCCAAACACGAAATGCGATACTTGTCAAATATCGCTTCCAAAGTCTATCATATTCACCATGACGACAAGATTCCAGAAGATGCCACGGCGGTTTTTGTCGCCATCGGTCGCGTACCGAATACTAAGTGGCTAAATGGCATAGTGGAGCTAGACGACCACGGCTACGTCATCGCCGACGAAAGTTGCACAACCAGTGCTCCTGGCATCTTCGTTGCCGGCGACGTCCGCACCAAATCCACACGCCAACTCGTTACCGCCGCCGGCGACGGCGCTATCGCCGCCTCCGCCGCAGTAGAATATCTATCGTAATTATACTTTATTGATAACTGGTATCACAATCGGTGTATGCCCCGTCGCGTCAAAGAGGATGTGCGTAATATCTTGTTTGATTTCTTCTTTTAGAACTTTCATGTCTGGATCCGTCGAGATAGACTTATCCGTTTTTTGACGCAAATAGTGCCGGATTTTACCGATCAACTCCTCAGAATTGTCCAGGTAGATGAACGCTCGCGACACAATATCCGGCGTTTTCATCAGATGCCCAGTCTTCTTGTTGAGCGTCAACACGATTACGAAAATCCCCTCACGCGAAATATGAATCCGGTCTTTCACGACCGCCTCATGTACCGGCTGATCCGCATCATCGTAAAGTTTATTTCCGACGTGGATGCGACCACACTTACGAATCGTCTTGTCCGGCATTAACTCTATCATATCACCATCATCAGCCAACAAAATCCGGTCGTGCGGAATACCCACGACATTTTCCGCCATCTCAGCATTATGTTCTAGCATATAGAACTCACCATGGTACGGCATATAGTTTGTCGGATGCAAACGCGTCACAAAATCCACATGGTCTTCGTAGTACGCATGACCCGAGAGGTGTAGCGGCCCGATATTCGTGAGATGCGTCTTGCCGTTCTGAATCACCTGTGCCCCTTCGCGCAGCAGTCCGTCCACCGTATTGACTACATGCGGCTCGTTCCCCGGGATCGGATTCGACGAAAACACCACTGTATCCGTCGATTTGATTTTAATATATTTATGTGCCCCTGTCACCATCCGATTAAGTACCGCGTTCAGCTCGCCCTGCGACCCAGTACACACGATACAGACTTTATTGTCTGGCAGTTTCAAGGTATCCTCCATTTTGACGATAGTGTCTTTCGGAACCTTGATCGACTTCGCTCTGAGCGCTACCTCAACGTTATTTATCATCGAGAACCCTGAGAAAGCCACCTTGCGCCCCCGTGCCGCCGCCTCTTTCAGCACCAACTCGATGCGTGCAATTTGCGACGAGAAACACGAGATAATCACCCGCCCGTCCGCATAATGATCCATCACTTTACCGAGATTCTCCCCCACGTCATACTCCGAATGTGGATGTCGCCCCGGCGAATCGATATTCGTCGACTCGTTCACGAGCAAATCAATTCCCTCTTTTGCGACAATCTCATCAATTCTCTCGTAGTCAGTCTGCATGCCCATTGGGTTTGCTTCATAGCGCCAGTCCCCCGAGAAATACACCACCCCATTCGGCGTCCGCACGATAATCGCCGCGTTCCCAGGAATCGAGTGCAACGTATGGACGAACTCCACCGACAGATGCTCGCTCACTTTGATAATTTCGTGCTTGAACGGATCGACCGGCTGATAGTTCATCTCCGGAGCATCATCCACCTCCGACATCTGCCGCTTAATCATCCCAATCGTAAAATCTGTCGCATAAATCGGCGTCAAGTTCGAAAACTTCGGTAGTAGATGCTTACATGCCCCAATGTGGTCAAGATGCGCATGTGTAAAACAGATCGCCTTCACCTTATCGCGGTTGTCTTCAAGGTATTTAATATCCGGAATCAGATAATTCACCCCTGGATAATCATCCCCCGCGAATAGCACCCCCATATCAATCACCACAATTTCCGACTTGTACTCAATAATCGTCATATTTTTACCGATGCCGAACTCCCCCACGCCACCGATTGGGATAATCCTGACCGCCTCTGGGTCTGGTCGCATCTGTTTTAGTTTCGCATTCGTAATTTGTTCACCACCATAGCCATTATATCGCGATTTATTCACTGGCAACCCGATAATATGCTGCGTCGCCTGAGCATTAACATCCTGCGACAGCATCCTCTGATGATGTACCATATCGCCTTTTTTCGCCGATACGGACAAGTTCACTTTGCGTTTCTCTGCCTCGGCCTTCGCCTGCGCTTTTGGTACATTAGCCTGCTTCTTGGCTTGTTTGCCACCATTTTTGGCGGTTTTCTTGCCGGAGTTCTTGGCATTTTTTCCCTGTGGCGCGTTTTTTACGCCCTTAGCGGCGTTTCCCTTCGTAGAGCCATTAGACCCCACTAATCCCGCATCCTGCCCTCCTGGCTTGAAATTTGAGTTAAAATTGCGATTTTGCGCCTCCTCAAACTGCTTTTTTATATCCGGCAACCTCTCTGCCCGCGATTTTAAGAGCCGGGCACGCCGCTCTTCTTCGTTTATGTTCATAAGTTTCCTTTTTTATTACAAGTAGAATATATTACCTCTATTATAACAAAATCCTTGCATTTTTTCAATATGTTTGCTATAATAAATATATACTTACATGGCCTACCTATTGACGGTAGGCTATTCTAGTATTCATATTAATAATCCCAAGGGGTGACGGACATGGAGGGGGTCCCCCACGGAGTCGCTAGCGACGTGGGGGAGGACAATGTCCGGCAGGACCCCTTGTGCAATCAATAGAAAGGAAATATGGAAAACCTAGATTTGAAGCAAATGTCCGCTATGGTTGACATTATTGCCGAAGAAAAGGGCTTGGACCGTGACATTGTTCTCGGTGTCATCGAGCAGGCTATTGCCGCCGCTTGGCGCAAAGACAACGGTGACCGCGAAATGAATGTCCGCGCCACCCTCAATACCAACACCGGTGAAGCTACCGTCTATATCGCCCGCGAAGTCATCGAGGACGGTTTGGCGTACAATCCAGCCACCGAGATTCCTCAGTCCGAAGCTGGCAAGGATGCCAAACTCGGCGACATTGTCGAGGAAACTCATACGGTCACTGATTTTGGCCGCGTTGCTGCTATGACTGCCAAACAGGTCGTTATTCAGCGGCTTCGCGAAGCCGAAATGAGCGCCGTACTTTCCGAGTACGAAGACAAAATCGGTACCGTCGTGACTGGCATGGTTTCACGCGTCGAACCGCGTCTTGTTCGTATCGACCTTGGCCGCGGCAACGGCATCATGCCTCGCTCTGAGCAAATCGACGGCGAGTATTACACTGTCGGCTCACGCATCAAGGTCTACATCAAGAAGGTCGAACGTGGCGATCGTGGCGCTCAGCTCGTATTGTCTCGTGGCTGCCCAGAATTCGTCGAGTATCTCTTCCGCCAGGAAGTCCCCGAAATCGCTAGCGGCACCGTCGCTATCAAGGGCATCGCTCGTGAAGCTGGCCGACGCACCAAAATCGCCGTAGCTAGTACCGTATCTGGCGTCGACCCAGTCGGCACCTTCGTCGGTGGCCGCGGCATCCGTGTCCAAGCCGTCATGAACGAAATCGGCGACCGCGAGAAGATTGATATCATTACTTGGAGCGACAACGCTTCTGAATATATCCGTGAAGCGCTTTCCCCTGCCGAAATCAACAAAGTCGAGATTCTCCCAGAATCCACCGATGCCAAGGGCAAACCCGAAAAGCACGCCAAGGTCTACGTTTCAGAAGACCAGCAGTCTATCGCTATTGGCAAACAGGGCCAAAATGTCCGCTTGGCTTCCAAGCTCACTGGTTACAACATCGACATCGAACTAGTCAAGGCTCCCGCCAAAAAGAAGAAAAAGAACGTCGAAGACTCACTTCTCAATGCTTTAGATGATTTGGATGAAGCGGAGGAAGCCTAAGCCCGCTTTGAGAGCGTAATGAGATTTAGACCAGATTTCTAAATTGTAAACTATACAGCTCAGCAACGAAAAATTGTCCCCCCAGCCCGTAGGGCGAATAAGGACAATTTTTCTTGCCCTGCGCTGTATGTTTTACAATTTAGAAGTCCATGCTCTCAAAGCGGGCTTAGGCTTCCTCTGTTTTATTGCGAATCATCAAAAAATCACCCTTTCGGGTGACTTTCTGACAATTTGGCACCTTCCTAGTTTCCCGCTGTTGCAGTATAATCGGCGCGACTGGTCTTGACTTCTGTGTTCGGAATGGGAACAGGTATTACCCCAGCGCTATGGGCACCAAATTGTAATAACAAGACGCCTCATTATTACTATTGATGTCCATAAGATGCGAAATGATTTTAATGACGTCGTGGTGCCAATCAAGCACCGATTGCTAGCTATGTCGACCCAAGTTCTTGACGAAACCGTAGTTTTGCCGAGAACTTGGAACATAAAAAGGCGATGGACATATTAGTACGCTTCGGCTCCATGTGTTACCACACTTCCACCTTGCGCCTATCAACCTAGTCATCTTCTAGGAGTCTCCTAGGGAATTCTTATCTTGGAGTGGGCTTCGCGCTTAATATGCTTTCAGCGCTTATCTCTTCCGCACATAGCTACCCGGCGATGCAGCAGGCGGCCACAACCGGTACACTAGAGATGCGTTCATCTCGGTCCTCTCGTACTA
>JAFUCJ010000008.1 GCA_017459705.1 Candidatus Saccharimonadota bacterium
CCCATCCGGCGTGAGACGCGCGAATTTCCTGTTAAGAAATCCACTTTTTCTATCCCGGCGTGAAGCGAAGCGGAGCAGAATTAGAGTGTTTTGGCTATCAACGAAACAAGTCCAGCTGAGAAAAAGTACCTTTGGGCTGGCGGCGACGGGGAGTACGGGGTTGATCTTATCTTACAGATATGCTAAGGTGAATGTGTGGGGCTGCAATTTAATAGCTAGAGTGGCAAGAAGAAAGGAGGTTTAGGATGCTTGAAATAAGCCTATTCTTCGGTTTAATCAAGATAAAATTTGTTCCCACTAAGCGTAGGAACAAATAACAAAACCTACTAATATTCTACCACCCCCGAGCAAAAAATACAAGACCCTTTTCGGGTATCTTGTCGCCCATTAGGGTTAGCGGTCCCACCATACGACATTGAAAAATCCACATTTAGTGTGCAAAACCCACTTGACACCACCACATCTAGCGTCTATAATAGATATTAACGATAACCATAAAGTTATCACGAGGTAATACAAATAATCGCCCGGTGGGCAGAAAGATCATCATGAAGAAAATTATCTACAAGAGCCAAAACGACGCTGAGAACTACGACGCCAAGCGTTTTGTCTCATCTCTTAATAAATACGCCAAGATTTCCGACAAGGACGTCGAAACCGCCCTCGCAGATTTCGAGCAGTATGAAACCATGCACGTATCATGTCTGGTCGAAGTGGGGATGAAACTTATCGCCGAGAAAGAAGGCGAAGCCAAGGCAAAAGAGTATTTTGATTCTCACGCCGAATACTTTGACGAAGGCAAGTTCGAGCGTCTTCGCCGTATTACAGGTTACCTCGTAGGTACGCTCGACCGGTGGAATGACGCCAAGAAAGCTGAGGAACACGCTCGCGTCAAGCACTCGGTCAATTCCGCGATTGATGACGCCGAGCGCATGGCTGCTCTCGAAGTCCAGGCCATGGAGCAAAACATCGCCTACGCTCGCTAATATGTTCAAGTAATAATTCAAAACTGCAAATTTTGAAACATTAAAAATCTCCCATATAATTCTTACAACTCTACGGACCGACGAGAAAACTGCCAATTTTGGAGGAGGTCCGCCTAGTGTTGTAAGAATTATCTTGGCGGGATTTTTTCGTTGAGAAATTTGCAGTTTTGAATTATAATAGAAACATATTATGCCAGAGTTACCAGAGGTAGAAACCATCCGCCGCGGCCTCAGCCAGTTCATCGTCAAGAAGAAACTGACTGGGACTGAGATTCTATGTGATAAATCTTTCCAGGGTGGCCCTGTCGCAGGCATCGTCAACCGGGTCCGTCGCTTCGGTAAAGCCCTCATTATCGACCTAGACAACCAAAAATCCCTCATGATTCATCTCCGCATGACTGGACAACTGATCTATGATGGCGAGGGCAGGGAACGCTACGCCGCCGGCCACCCCAGCGACAATTTCGTCGCCGCACTTCCTAATAAACAGACTCGCGTCATTCTTCATTTTGACGCCGGCACCCTTTATTTCAACGACCAACGCAAATTCGGCTTTATCAAAGTCCTTCCTACCGCCGAAGTCGAGCACGACCCATTTATTAAGAAACTCGCCCCTGAGCCGTGGGACATGTCGGCCGACAATCTTTACGCCAAGTTACAACGTCATAAACATTCGTGTATCAAACCCACCATCCTAGACCAGACAATCATCTGCGGTCTCGGCAATATTTATGCGGACGAGTCGCTGTTTCAGGCCAGAATCCACCCCGAGCGAAAGTGTGGCACCATCACTAGGACGGAAGTTGCCCGTCTCCTCGCGGCAGCAAAAGACGTCATGGAAAAGTCCATCACCTCTGGCGGCTCCACCATGGCCACCTATGTCAAAGCCGACGGCGAAAAGGGCGACTACCTAGAAAAATTCGCCCAAGTTTTTCACCGTGACGGCAAACCCTGCCTAGTTTGTGGCACTACTATTATCAAGTTCAAAGTCGCCGGCCGGGGCACGCATATTTGTCCCCACTGCCAGCGTCCACCTCTGTCCGAAGCCGAAGCAAGCGCCTGTGATTCTTCCGACAAAATCCCTCAAAAGGAGCCGACAAATGCTTAAAATCTTTACCGGCGACGACCGCGTTAAGGCTATGCAGGAAATAGAAAGGGAACTCGGCGACGGACACGAAACTATCGACGCCGCCAACCTTACCGTGAGTGACCTACCCACCGTCTTCTATGGCACCTCACTTTTTGCTAGCACCCGCAATATCCTCATTCGTGATTTTGCCGCCGAGAAGCCCCTCTTTACTGAGCTGCCTAAATATCTAAACACTCCTCACAACATCATTCTATTCGAGACCAAACTCGACAAGCGCTCCGCCATCTACAAGGAAATCAAGGACAAGGTGCTAGTGAAAGAGTTCAAGCTGCCTGAGCCAAGCTACACCGTAGTATTTGACATTTACCGGACCGCCAAGCGCGATGGTGTCAAGGCCGTCAAAATGTTACAACAAATCAAACCCACCGAAGACCCGATTATGTTTACCGGTCTACTCGCCTCCCAGGCCATCAAGGATTTTGCCGCCAACCCACGGGGAATCAAAGAACGCCGCGTCCTTGCCGAACTCGCCAAAACCGACCTACAACAAAAAACCACGCCAATAGATGCGTGGTTGTTGATAGAAAGTTTCCTACTTAGAATTGCGTTATGCTAATTTCACACCATGTGCTTTCGCAAAAGCGTAGAGCGCGGCCTTGCGGCGTGAGGCAGTGTTCTTTTTTAGTAAATCCTTCTTCGCAGCCTTGTCATACTCGGCCTGAGCCTTAGCCAAACTTTCTTTGGATGGGGCATCACGAAAAGCCTTTACGGCGGATTTAATATCTTTCTTGATTGCTACGTTGTGTTCTGTACGCTTCGTCGCCTGACGAGCTGCTTTCTTGGCAGATTTGATTATTGGCATTTTATCCCTATATATACATTAAAAATTATTGACTTACCTACATTATACCGCATTTACCCCAAAAAGTAAAGCCTAAATCTCCGAAGTATATTGCTTGCACGATTTCAACGCTTATGCTATCATAGTAATAGAAAGATCAACATGCCAGGAAATCAAACAAACACCAGCAACGCCCCAGTCTCCGTCCCCGCACCATCCGGGACGAGCGTTATTGTTCAGCCTGACGCCCCTATCATCCCCGACCCCGACTCCATTTCTGACTCGGAGCCTGCGCAGGACGCCCCGACCGACAACGCAATCATCTCCGACGTTGCGAATCGTATCAACGACGCTCATAACATTCTCATCGCACTTTCATCCGATCCGTCCGTCGACGAAATGTCCGCCGCCATTGGACTTTCGCTCGTCCTCGATCGTGCCGGCAAACGCGCCACCGCGATTTATTCTGGCCAGACACCCAATGCTCTCGAATTCTTGAAACCCGAGGAAACCTTCGAGTCTAGCGCCGACACCCTCCAAGATTTCGTCATCGCCATCAACAAAGACAAAGCCGACCATCTCCGCTACAAGCTCGACGGTGACTATGTCAAGATTTTTATCACCCCGTACAAGACCCGTGTCTCCGAGGATGATTTGGAGTTCTCCTATGGCGATTTCAATATCGACCTCGTAGTGTCCCTCAATGTTGCTAACGGTGTCGATCTCGATTCCGCTCTCCGCGAATATGGTCGCATCATGCACGACGCCACAGTTATCAATATCACTACTGGCAATCCTGGCAAATTCGGCGAAATCGAGTGGAGCAATAAATCCGCCAGTTCCGTTTCTGAGCTTGTTACGCGTTTACTTATGTCTATGAGTCGGCGGCTCTCCATCGAACCGGACGACGCCACCGCGCTTCTTACCGGTATTGTTGCTGCAACCAACCATTTTTCTAACGCCAGAACTACGGCCGAGTCGATGCGTATTTCCTCCGAGCTTCTGAAAAAAGGCGCCAACCAACAACTCATCTCTGAGCATATCACCGAAGCCGTAGACAACAATCTCTTTACGGTCTCCGGTCTCGGTAGTGCTGGTAATTCCGACGACCGTCGCGAGGAGCCCGCAGCTCTCAGTATTGAACATGGCAGTAGTAGCGAACCATCCAAGCCAGAAGAACCAGAGCCAGAATCTAAGCCAGATCTCTCATCCGATTCAAATACAGGTGGCGTCACTATCAGTAGTTCCGATGGCGAATCCTCAGGCTCGTTACTTGGTCAGCCCGAGCCATCTTCCGCTGAAATGGGCCTTATATCCTCAGATTCTCCCGAGAAGATTGTAGCTCCGTCTTCGGATTTCTTGGCTAGCAGTGACGAATCCGCGAGCGGCAATAAATACGGCCAGATGCTCGAAGCCGCCCTCGCCGAAACCAATTTGTCCTCCCACGAGACCACGCCGACCACCCCAGTCATGTCGCCACAGGAAGTCGACGCCATGCTTTCACCGACCACTCCTGCTATCTCTCTACCTACGCCAACTCCTGCCCCGACTACGCCAGAGCCCAACCCCGCGCCCAGTATGTCGGAACCAACTATCGCCAGTCCTGCGGCCGCGCCTGATTTTGGTGCAAATCCTGCCGTCAGCTTTGCCCCCACGGTCCCCACTGAGCCTGAAATCAACGGCGTCCCCGAGATGAACTTCAATATGCCCGACGACATTTTGCCACCACCTCCGGCGCCATCCATCGACGCCAATCTACCACCGATGCCCGATGTCTTGCCAACTGATCTGAACGCCCCGACTTTTGCGCCGACCGCGTCGCCATTGAATACACCGACTGCGCCTAGTGTCCCGGCGGCCCCAGACTTGCCATCTGCGCCAACCACTCCACCCCAGGCCGATGCCGGCGCTTTCAAGATTCCGACTGCAAACCCTTGATTTTCTTCATGAAGTGCGTTATAATAGGAAAGTAGTGGATTCGTAGCTCAGTTGGTTAGAGCGCTGCCCTGTCACGGCAGAGGTCGCGAGTTCGAGTCTCGTCGGATCCGCCAGTATATAATAAAATAAGTCCCATAGGGACTCATTTTTATTTTGTACCAACTGGATTTGACGAGCCACCTCCGTCGACCCAACACCTCTCAGATTTTCACCAAGACAAATAAAAGATATTTTGTATTTAGACCCGGAGCGTTTTGGCTAATTATCAGAGTCTGCTATCTTGAACCTCAGCGTAAGATATGCTACACTAATACCATGGGGCCGTATTTTTAAAATAAGCGCGGGGAGAAAGGAGGGTTTATGGAAAACTTTGATGTTGACTATATAATAGTCAAACTAAAAAAGAAATCTTCTTCCGTTAAAACAGAAGAAGATAACTAAACCTAAAACTATTCTACCGCACACTATTATAAATGTCAATACCTTTGGCTTACACCTTAGGCTATTGAGCGGCCTCATAGCATAAATATATTATACCATGAAAAAGATTATCCTAAAATGCAAACTCGAAAATCGGGAGCGCTTCGAAGACAAGCTCTCCGACATTGACTTAGATTTTGGTGCGATTTATTGGCAACATGATAGGGTATATGTGCCGAGGGGGTACAGGTCAAACATGAATTATCCACGCCTCATCATGCGGACCGACCTTCGCGCCATCGACGAACCACCGAAATACTACCTGATTTTGCGTCGCCATATTGTTGATTCTGGCGTCGACATAGTGGAGGAGACCCCGATTGCAGATTATGCCACTACGGCAAATATCATCTTGCAACTCGGCTTCCGACAGGCCGGCGAAGTCTCACGCCGCCGCCAGGAACTCTCGATGGGCGAGGGCACGGCTATCTACCTTGATGAAATCGACGGCCGGGACGAAACTTACGCCAAAATCGAATCCGTCCTCACCGATGGCGATTCCGTCACCGAGGCCAGAAGCGACCTCGAGCAGACTCTCACTACCCTCGGCGAGCACGACATTGTTAATCAGCCATATATAGAAATACTATAACCCTCGCGGCGGTTCACCATCCGGTTCGCCGAGTAGCTTTTTCGACTTGATCTCGTATCGCTTTCCATTGACTGGCGACACATAATAATCCTCGTTTAGTAGATTCACGAACATAGTCAAATCTTTATCGTCCATAATGATAATCGAGCCATCATCGTCCGTCATCAGTTCGAGCTGCATCTCGTCTGCGTAGTCGAGTAGCTTATCCTGCGGCATCTCCTCTGCGATATCCATCGCCTGCACTTTTTTCAGGATCGGCTTCTTGTCGGCGAGCAGGGCGTCCAGCGTCAGACCCTCAGCAAACGACAACTTGTATTTCTCAATCAACTCTTTGGCCTTAGCTTCGGCAATCACTTGCGACTTGTAATCATATTGGAACAGATTTTCAAACTTCGCCTGGCTGAACACTACAATCGTATCGTCTATAATTGCCACCTGATTGTCTTCCGGCATTTTGAGCGCGATTTCAGCCGAGAACGGCTCAAACGACTCGCCGTTTATCTCCCATGAAGTCGCACCTTTCAGCGCTGACGACGCCGGCAGCAACTTGGCAATATAAAATGTCTTCGTGCCGTCACCCCCAGGATAGGTAAACTTCACGATGATGCCCTTAATTTTCTTGAAATCATACTCGTTCTCGGAGAAATAGTCGATATCCTTGTATTCGTTTTCAATCAGATGAATCAGAGTCTCCGCTCGTCCCACTTTGGATAGGGAAGTATGGTAAATCACTTTGTCTTCACCGTCAGCCTTTTCATACTGACGACATTCTAGCCCCTTGTCGGCTTCCTCAATCACATAGTGTACCGCTTCCTGCATAAACATCGACTTTACCGCGCCAGTCAACTTGTCGGAGTACTTAATCTTGTATGGGGTATAGTTTTTGTTAAACAAAAACAACTCCGCCGATACATTATTCTTGACCTCATCAACCTCATTCGCCCATTGGAAAACATCAAAATCCTCCCCAGTTCCAGCCCATTCCGGTACGCTTCCGGCATCCGTACTAGCACCTTCATCTGGCGAAGTAGGCGCCTGTGTTTCTTCCGCCACCTCTGTTTCTTCGGCCACTTCTACATCCACTCGGTCAGTCTCATTTTCTTCCATAATTATCTCCACTTATTTTGTTATATTATACCATAGGTTGGAACATTCAAGGCACTTTTTGTCAGCATAATGAGATTTAAGCCAGATTTAGTCCAAGCTGGCAAAAGGTGCCCTAAGCGTTCGTCCCTATCGTTCGGTTATTATACAATAATCCAGAAAAATAGCAACGATAAGTTGTTCGGTCAAAAACAGGGAAGTTTTCCACAAAATGTGCAAAACTCGCATTTTGTCAAAAAAGTCCAAAAAAGCACTTGCAATTTCAAATTTTTTAATATATACTTGAATCAGTGGAAGTTACAACAACAAAACCACAAACAAACACAACAATATAAACAGCACATTAAAAAAGTTTGAGGCCAGCCAACTAGGAGTTTCATCGCGCATTATAGAAGCGAGATGCGATAAAACAATCGTGCGCACCTTCCTTAAACACACCTCCCAATAAAACTCTAAAAGGCCACCATACATAGTAATATATATGGCAAAGGCTTGTGCACAATAAGTCTCTCAACGGCCATGATTATATGATCCGCCTTGCGCGAATCGAATCGTGGTAGATTAATTGTGAATACAATCAAACAAACATCAAACAGAAACAAACCCGTTGAAATTTCTAGTTGATTGGTCTCAAACGATGTATAATATAGGTATGGAGAAACTACATACCCCAGTATTATTATCCGAAGTCTTAGCAGGACTCCGTCCACAAGCAGGTGAGTCATATTTAGATCTCACTGCGGGTTACGGTGGTCATGCTGAAAAAATTTTGGATGTAACACGGAATTATAAAGATTCAGTCTTGGTGGATCGTGATGAATTTGCTGCCGGTTATTTAGCGCAGAAGTTTCAGGGCACGCCCCCCACGATTATAAACACAGATTTTTATAGTGCGGTGCTACAGCTTTTACAGTGTGGAAGGACTTTTGATATGATACTTGCGGATTTTGGAGTTTCTTCGTTGCAACTGGACCGACCAGACCGTGGTTTTTCATTCCGCGAATCTGGCCCGCTAGATATGCGCATGGACCGACGTCAAACATTGACAGCAAGTGACATTGTGAATCATTACAACGCTAGGGACCTTGCCGAGATTTTCGTGAAGTACGGAGAAGAGACTCCCGGTCGCGCGAAAATGCTCGCCACGGAAATCATCTCTCACCGTCCCGTCACGGATACGAAGCAGCTTGCTGATATTATCGCGAGGAAGTCGAAACATAGTCGGACCCATCCCGCCACTAGGATTTTCCAGGCCATCCGTATTGCCGTCAATGACGAACTCGGGATTATCGAGCGCACTCTGTCGCTACTTCCCAGGCTCATGAATCCGGGCGGACGACTCGCGATTATTACTTTTCATAGTCTCGAAGATCGTCTCGTCAAAGATTTCATGAGGGCCGCATCGAGCTTCGGCGAGGAATCGGCTCTTGCCATCGAGACCAAAAAACCCATTGTTGCAACACCTGCGGAGTTAGTTATCAACCCGCGCGCGCGTAGTAGCAAACTGCGAGTTGCTGTGCGGAATTGATAAAATAAAAACAACAAACAAAAAGGAGGCAAATATGCCAAAACAAATATTAGTTGCTAACAAATCACGCAAGCAGACCATCAAAGTCAACTTCCGTTAAGGAATAGCAAAAGCCGTTCGGTTGGCCCTCGGCAAGCGTAAGCGAAAACCAACCTTGTATGTATGACCCTGGTGGGGATCCCACAGTATCCCCACCGCCAAGGATAAAACTGCGATATGGACCATACGGTCCACCAAATGGAGTTTTTGTTGAAGGGTGTGGAGTGTATGACCTTCCCGGGGCAACATTCGCGAGTTACTTATAGCTCTGCTCGCAATGACCCCGGACTATGGAATCCGACAACAAACAACAATAAATAATAATCAAGAAAACAAAAACAAAGCGAGGAAAAATGTTAACTAATACGACTTATGTGTCCAGGAGAGAAACCGCCTTTGCTGGCAGCTTCGCCCGTGGTCGCAACACCGTCCGCCATACTAAACGTAGCTTAGGCTCAATTTCACAAATCGTCATTATCAGTTTAATTACGCTCATCTTCGGCCTAATCTATGTCGCCGAAGGTACCAAAGCCACCTCGTTTGACTATGAAATCTCCGCTGTCGAGTCTGAAATCTCCGAAATGACTGCTCGCCGTGACGACCTCGCCGTCGAAAAAGCCCGCCTCACTTCCGTCGCCGCCGCCAAATCTAGCACAGTTGCTATGAACATGGAAGACGCCACCGCAACTGGCTACGCCACAGAATAGTGATATAATAATATATATGCCTCGCATTAGGATACTAAAATACATTACCCTCGGCCTGCTCGGCATTATTGCCGTGCGGCTGTTTTTTATCCAAATCATCGAGCACGACGCTTGGGTGGCAAAGGCGAGCGAGCAGCACACTATGCTCGAAACCATCACGGCGAAGCGCGGCGAGATTTACATGATGGATCATGGCGAGCCGGTGGCGGTGGTCATGAACCAGACCACCTACCAGGTCATCATCGATCCGGCCATCACCCCTCGCGACAAGCTTCAATCCACCCTTGACAAATACGCAAAAGATTATATAACTGCAAACCTTGATGAAGTTTATGCTATCGAGGGGCTTCGTTACTACGTTGTCGCCAAAAACGTCCCGTATTCCGCCGCCACCAAAATCGCTGCCGAGGGGCTTAGTAGTGTCTGGTTGAAAGAAGGCAACAGTCGTGTTTACCCCGAAGGCGAAATGGCCTCCACGGTTCTCGGTTTTGTCAATGCCGACGGTCTCGGGCAGTACGGCGTCGAAGGCTCGCTTAATCACATCCTGACCGGCAAAGATGGGCTACTCAGAACCATCTCCGACGTCAACAACGTCGCTCTCTCTATCGGCGACGACAACGTCAAGATTCCCGCCGAGGATGGACAGAGCGTTGTCTTATCTATTGACCGCGGCCTCGAAAAAGGCACCGAGGAACGCATCGCCGCCGCTCTTGAACATAGCGAGGCTACCAACGCGGCAGTTCTCATCATGAATCCAAATACCGGCGAAGTCGTCGCGATGACCGCCTTGCCAAATTACGACCCTGCCCACTACGGCAACGTCAAAGACGCCTCGGCCTATATCAATCAAGTCACCGAGGTTCCATACGAACCTGCCTCGATTTGCAAAAACTTCGCCTACTCCGCCGCTATCAACGAGGGTAAAATGACTCCCGACACCACCTATTTCAACGAACATTACGTCTATGTCGACGGGTGGAAAATCGACAACGCCCAGATGAATAGTTTTCTCTACGGCGAAATCGACATGCGTACGGCGCTCTACTGGTCACTCAACTCTGGCTCGATTCAGGCGTTAAAGTTTCTTGGCGACGACCCAGCAAGTATCAATCAAAAGGGGAGGGAATTACTTTTCGACTATTATTACAATAAGTTCCAGTTAGGACACAACACAGGTATCGAGCTCATCGAAGCTGAGGGCTTCATACCCGACCCCAACGAGGGCTGGGGTCGCGACTCAACCTATGCCAACATGACTTTCGGGCAAAATCTCGGTATCACTATGATTCAGACCGCACGGGCTTTCTCCGCAGTAGTCAACGGCGGCTACCTTTATACCCCCACGGTCGTGAAAGGTGTCTTAAAGGACGGCGAAATCGTCGCATTGGATACTGCACCGACGGGTGACGCCGCTTGGGGGACCCCCACGTCAGCGCGAGTGGGGGAAGATGCGGCGGCAGGACCCGTCGGCGAGCGTATCTTGACTGAGCAGACTTCCGCCACTATGCGTTCTATGCTCATCAATAACCGCGATTATAAGGTTCGCGCCGGTATCGACCGTTTTGGCTATGCCGTCGGCGGCAAATCTGGTACCGCTCAGGTCGTGAGAGGTGGCGCCTACGACGATACTTTTGCGGAGTTAGTCGGTTCTTACATGGGCTTCGTCGGTCCTGCCGGTGAATTGCCGCGCTATGTTGTCATGGTCAAGATGTGGGGCGAAGGCAAAAGCGTCGGCTCTGGCGACGCCATGGATCTCTTCGATTCATTGCAAAATTATCTCATCGACTACTACAAGATTAAACCCAATCTATGATATAATATTACTATGAGCATTAATGATGAAATGTTTTATGGACTTTTGTTAGCTCTCGCCGGCTTCTTACTCTCGATGCTTCTGACCCCACTCTATACGCACTTCGCCTACAAATACCACTTCTGGAAAAAACAGAAAACCACCACCGTCGACGGCAAATCTCTCCCGATTATGTCCAAGCTCCATGCGCACAAGTTCAAGCGTGCCTTTCCTACCATGGCAGGACTCATTGGCGTCGTGGCAGTTACGGCCGTGACCTGGATTTTCAATCTTGACCGCGGGCAGACTTGGCTACCTCTGGTCGGCTTCCTCGGCGGTTCATTCGTCGGTGTTATTGACGACTCCATCAATATCTTTGGCTCCGGGCGCGGCGCCGCAGGGCTTCGGGGGCCGGTCAAGTTTTTTCTTATCACCATGGTCGGGCTTGCCCTTGGCTGGTTCTTTGCCTTCAAACTTGGCTGGACATCCATTTTGATTCCGTTCGTTGGCAATATCGAAATCGGCATCGTCCCCATGATTCTAGTTTTTGCCTTTGCCGTGGTGGCCACCAGTAATGCCGTCAACATTACGGACGGCCTCGATGGTCTATCTGGTGGGCTCGCCATGTTGGCGTACGGTGCCTTTGGCGTAATCGCGATGTTCCAGGGCAACGTCTTACTCTTTGGTTTCTGTATGACGGTCGTCGGCTGGCTACTTAGTTATATTTGGTTCAACGTGCCGCCCGCGCGTTTCATGATGGGGGACACCGGCTCATTTGCCCTCGGTGCCGGGCTCGGCGTTGTCGCTATGATGACGAACTCCTTCTTACTTTTGCCGGTCATAGGCCTCATGTTCGTCGTTGAGACGGGTTCTTCACTCATTCAACTCATATCCAAAAAGTTCTTCGGTAGAAAAGTCTTCATCTCCGCTCCGCTTCATCATCACCTCGAAGCCAAAGGTTGGGGCGAAGCCAAAATCGTCATGCGCTTTTGGATTATGGCCGGCGTTTGCGCATTACTTGGTGTATTCCTAGCGGCGGTCGGGGGTGCACTATAACATGCGCAAACACAAATCCGATCTCATTATCCTTTTCACCACCCTCGGACTGATGGCACTCGGCCTCATCGTGATTTACGCTATTGGCCCGATGCGCGCCAATGTCCTCAATTCTACTTACGGTAGTAATTACGGCGCCAATGATTTTTTTATTGGCCAACTTCGCTCAGTAGCCATTTCGACGGTCGCATTTTTCTTGGCGTTCAAGGTAATTCCGTATCGACTCCTGCGACGTTTTGCTAAGCCCATCATGATTTTTGCCCTTGCGCTCTCGGCGCTTCTCTGGGTCTTGGCCGCGGTCGGCTCTTCGCTAGCCAAATGCGAACTCGGCGAATGTCGTTGGTATAATCTCGGGCCTATCAGTTTTCAACCTGCCGAATTCCTCAAACTTGCCCTAGTGATTTATCTTGCCGATTTTCTTGCCCGCAAGAAAGAAGAGGGGACTATTGGCCGGCTTCGCGAGTTCTGGCTACCTTTTGGTCTCGTTTGTGGCGCTTCGCTTGCTCTTGTAGTGGTGGCGCAGGGCGACCTCGGTACCGGCGTTACACTCGTCGCTATTATTTTTGCGATGTTGCTCGTGTCGGGAATATCGCTTTGGCAATTTCTTATCGTCTTTTTCGCGGTGATTATCATCGCTGTCGGCGCCGTCCGTATGTCTAGCCACCGCATGCAACGCGTTGATGCTTGGGTCGCAACGCTGACGGGCGGCGAAAGCTCCGACTCTACTTATCATATCGAGAACGCCATGCTCGCCATCGGTACTGGTGGACTTACTGGCGTGGGCATTGGCAATTCCGTCCAGGCTACCGGCTACCTCCCGGAATCTATCAATGATTCGGTTTTTGCTATTATGGGCGAGACCTTTGGTTTCGTCGGTCTTTTTCTCATTCTGGCGGTTTTCGGGGCGATGTTGATGCGTTTGTTGCGAGTTGCAGGCCATACCAGCCCACCCGATGAGCGTTTTGCAGTAGTGGGAGTTTTCGCCTGGGTTCTGGCCGGTGTCGTCGTCAATATTATGGCCATGACGAGCCTTGTGCCAGTCACCGGCATTACCTTGCCGCTCCTATCTTACGGCGGTACGAGTATGTTATTTATTGCTTACGCATTAGGTCTCACTTTACAAATTTCGTGTTATACTAGTAGAGAGGAAGTAAAAAATGAAGATATTGGTAGTCGGGGGCGGCTCAGGGGGGCACATTACGCCAGCCGTCGCCGTAGTGCGTGAAATATTAGAGCAGAGGCCTCGTGCGAAGGTCGAGTTTTGGACTGACCGCAAATATTACAGCAACGTCACCAAACTCACCACCGAACTCGGTGTCTCCTGGGCGGATTCCCGTGAGGACCGCCGCGGCTCGTTTGTTCGTGTTCGCAAACTTCCTGCCGGGAAGTTCCATCGCTACGCTGGGTGGAAGTTCACCGATTACTTCACGCGTTTTCAAGTCACTTTTCGTGATATTATTATTGGCAACATCTGTGGTTTTTGCGGTTTCATTGCCGGACTTGCTACGACCTTTGTGCGACTTCTCCCGAAATCTTCGCGACCCGACGTAATTTTCTTGAAGGGCGGCTTCGTCGGTTTGCCAGTTGGTCTAGTGGCACGTTTGTTTAAGATTCCGTACCTCATTCATGAATCCGATACCGTAGCCGGTCTTGCCAACCGCCTACTTATGAAGCATGCTCATACGGTAGCTTTCGGTATGCCGCTATCCGACGAAGTGCTTGCATCGCATCCTAATTATGTCTGGACTGGCACACCGGTCGGCCCCGAGTACCGTCCAGTCACTGAGTCGCGTAAGCGTGCACTCAAAAAAGCCTTTTCCTTTAACGAAAATAAGCCGCTCGTAGTGATTACTGGCGGCTCTCAGGGTGCCGAGAATCTCAACCTTGCTGTCCGCGATATTTTGCCTGAACTTCTCAAAATCGCATCCGTCGGACTCGTCGCCGGGCGTCGTCATTACGAGGATATGGTCGATCTCAAAAAATACGAAAACTGGGATCACGCTTCGCTCGAATCCAACTTTCGCATGTGGGAGTTCAATACGGCCATGAATGAACTCATGGGCGCCGCTGATGTCGTCGTGTCGCGTGCTGGGGCCACCACCATCGCCGAGCTAGCACGCCTCGAAAAGCCAGTTATCGTCGTGCCGTTTGAGTTTCTTCCTGGTAGTCACCAAGTCAAGAATGCCGAGCGCCTTGCTGCTTCTGGCGCAGTTGTCATGCTAAAAGACGCCGATATGATGCAAGACACCACGAAGTTGCTAGACGAGATTCGTCATCTTATCCGCTCACCGAAGCTGTGTGCTGACCTCGCGACAAATCTATCGCACGAGGCTCGCGCCGACGCCGCGAAGAGGCTTGCGGATTTGATTTTGGAGGCCGCCTAATATGAAAACTGGGCGGGCTATTGGGGCTGAACGTGAGCCTCTCGAAAAGGCTTCCGAGCGCATCGAAGCTCATCGCAAGATTCGTCGTCAACAGACTCTCCGGATTGTTTTTTCTACTATTGGCATCGCATTGGTAGCGTCAGGGTTGTTTTTCGTTGGCACGTTTTTCTTTCGTGAAAGGGAATCATCGCCTACTTCCGTTTCGGTCGTAATTCCGTATGCCCCCACTATACCAGTCGAGGACCAGGACACAGGTGCCGCCGACAAGCATCTCACTAGCCGTATGCGGGAGTACATAGGTCAGCTCGAAGCCGATCTCCGTGAACTAGGACTAGTACCAGTGAAAGCCGTCATCCCATCCGGCGCGATTCGCGAAGTCGATTTTTATCTCGAAGGCCACCCCGGCTTCGTCAAAACCACCATTGATCGCGGTTCCGGAGTTACCGCCGAGGATACCGACCGCATGCTTCGCTACCTCGCAGGACAGGGCATCGACTCGTTTGAATATATCGACGTGCGTATCGACGGCAAAGCCTATTGGAAATAACCGTTTTTTATTCAAAAAGTCTACTCTTACTGTCCGCTGCATCGCCGACATGCCAACCCCCTAAACTCTTTTCAGAACCGGACTCGGAACTTTGTAAGTTTTACAAAATCTGGCAGGTGCGAGCTCCTTAGCTACGGTCATCATCTATTCCTATTTATTGCATAATGCCGCACACGAAAAGCGGGACTGCTTATTTATTACAGCAGTCCCGCTCGCACACTGAGATTTTGGTAAAACTTACAATATCCGAATCTGGTTAATGTTCTGAAAAGCGTTTAGAGGTTAGCATGCTCGCCAGAGTCCAGCTGAGAAAAATTGTAGCGGGTGACACCCCAGAAAGGGAACTGTTCGGTTTTTGTTCGGGTACATTTCATGCTCTTTTTGTTCGGTTTTTGTTCGGTAAAAAAAACGAACAAAAAAACAATCAAGCGCCTAAGTTTCTTCCGTCCGCAGGGAAAAACGCAAAAATAGGGAAATACAAGGGAAATGTGAAAAATCTCAAAAACCCGCCAAAAATCCCAAAAATCCGGCCTCCGGACCGCCCGCCGCCCAGGCTCGCCACCAGTCAACATCCTAAATACTTAAAAATCCAACCCACACCTCGAGCCGCTAGATTACATTTAGAGGTCGTCAGTCTATGCGTTGCGGGGTCGGTAAAACACAGAACCCCCACAATTCCCCTTACTTAACAGAGTTTTTCACCTTGTAGCCGGATGACTTTGTCTCCCGCCATACGGACCTGTAATGACGTAAAATCTATATTGTGCGACATTAAGGCTATATATAAAAGAAAGGTATTTATGTCAGGAAAATTAGAAAAACATGAGCAAGAACGGGGTACGTTCTTCTGTTCCGTAACTCATGACCTTGCTCTTGCCGAAGAAATGATTAAGGGGTTGCCCGATTTTACGTCTTACGCCTATATTAGACATGAACCTGATACCGAAGAAGGCACTCCGCATGTCCATTTTCTCGTTAGAAATAATGGCACTCGCTCTGTCAAACAGATAGCAAATAAATTGGGCATATCACCGCAATATGTTCAAGTTTGCCGCAAAGTAGTGGCTTTTCGCCGGTATATGCTGCACTTAGATAATGACGAGAAAATAAAGTACTCAATAGACGATATTCACACAAACCGTATAAGCGATTTTAAAGCGGCCATACTAGGGAATAGTGAGGGTGATGTATATGATTTATTCAAATCGTTCCGTTCCCTTTCTTGTGGCGAAAAAACTGCGGACGAGTTTATTCAAGAAAATTATGCGGAAATGTCACGCATGGCTTTTTCTCAAAAAATAAAAACCTTTGAGATTATTCTCAAAATAGAAAAGAGTTCATTAGAGAGCCGAGCACGTACTACCTGACAGTACGTGCTCGGTGTACGGTGTACAGAGAGCATAAGAGTAATAAAAGAAAGGAAAAGTTATTATGCAAAACATTAAAGTAATAAGTGGAATCGGTAAGCAGTCAAAGAAACCATATGAGTGTTTACAGATAGTCATAGGAGATTATAGCACCCTTATCTTCCCTACTAAAATTGAAATGATGTATATTAAAACTATTTTAAAGCGTCAAGCACATCAAGAATTCAGAGATTCAGACGAAAGTGAGTTAGATGGCACCGAAGTCACCGCAGAGTAGTATAGATATTAAACAGATTGAAAGTATAATTGAGCAACGTGCTTGTAAGGGATTCCGTCCTGAACGCACTGGTAAACATAAGAAAGGTAGAAAATGACTAAAATAATGATAGACGAGGTCAAGGGCGAATCTGACGATATTCCTGACGAGCAACTGAGATATTATAACGACGTCTTTAAGTTAGCCACTCAACCCATGACTTCCATTGCTGAGCGTGGATTTATGCTAAAAGTTATTGACAATTTGTTCAAAGCGGGGTATTATAGATATAAGCAAAGTGCTTACGTAAAAACAGCATAAGGATTAAAACTTATGGGTGAGGGAGCAGCAGCAGGTATGAGCGGATTTATTTCCCAACTTACCACTGGTATTACTTCTGATATACTCTGGACGGAAATCGGTAAAGCAGCACCGTTCCTAATCGCTATCTTCGTGGTTGCGGTTGGGTATCGTCTTGTTCGCAAGCTTGTGAAATCCGGTTCTAAGCTCAAAGCTAATATCTAGTAGTTGGGCGGCGACTGCCTAGAAACAGAAAGTCGCAAAATGTATGACCTTAGTGGTGCTCTATTGGGGTTAAATGGCCATAAAGTTTGAATATGAAACCAGCCACTTTCCACCTATTATTTAAGTGAGATTATTGAAGTGTTTGAGTTATTTGAATCATTTTTCTGGGAAACTGCGACCGCTATGACTAGCGTTATTGTCCCTATTTTGGCTCTATTTCTAGTTTTCCGTCTTGTACATGACTTGCTTTGGGGAAGGGGTTAAAGTGAATGTTGACCTTCCTAATACTGGCTGTAATATTCTTATCAGCAGCACTAGTTTTTATAATTATTCCAACGATAAAAGGACTAGGCAAAGATACTACATCTATGACGGAGTTGCCCACATGGAATCTTCTACTTATAGTCAATATGGGTATGATTACTCTGGCACTTGCCTTAACACTGGGGATTTGGTCTATAAGCCGGAACTTCGGGTTTACTATCCCTTAGCAAGTTTTTGTGTTATTTGTTTTCTGCTTATAATGATTTATCGCATATTTATTAAGAGGTTATTACCATGAAAGGATTGAAATGGAAACGATTCGCAAAATTAGGTGTGCTCTTAATGAGCTTGTTTGCTATATTCGTTACAAATTCGGTAAATACTAGTGCCTTAGGTTTTAAGTACGATTTATCACTTGATATTACTGATGGGTGGGTATCTTCCACTTCTTCTGACGTTACTCATTTTCAGAAAGCCGGTCAAGATTGGTGGGTTAATCGTCATGGCGATTTTAATTATCTTTATCTTTATACTTCGCAGGAGATTCCGGCCAATAGTCTTGTTTCTCTTGACATCACTTATTCTTACAATTCAGAAAATTACGCTGGGGCTTTGTATTATTATGGTCTAGCTTTTCGGGATTCTCGTACACTTCTTTTTGACTCTTGCTCTAATATCAACCCTGCATATTATACTGAGGTTGGTAAGACTATTTCAACCTTTACTTGTCATTATGTCTATCACCAATCTTCTGCTTCCCATATTATTGATACTGTTCCTAACTCTCACATTGTCGTTCCTGTACAAGGTTGGGGTAACGTCGTTCCTTTTATTAATATTGTGATACACCAGCCAAAAGTTTCCGTATTGACTAATGATGGTTTATCTGAGAATGATAGAACTTGGCTAGAAAATGCCTTACAAACTAGTAGTGGTGATACTGCACAAGTTGTTCAAGAACTGAAACAACAAAATCAGCAAGACCAACAAGACCGCCAAGATTTACAAGACTCTCAATCAGACGCCGATTCTTCTGCTGACGATTCAAGCCAGCAGGCAGAAGCCACCGGTTCAACATTGCTTCAAGCATTTACAAGTTTCGTCGGTGCGTTAACTTCTGCCAATCCGTCAGATTGTAACATTGATTTTAATATAATGGGTTACATTAATGGCGGTCGTGTGAATCTTTGTCAATTAAATATTCCGCCTGCTTTACAAACTATTAGCAGTATAATACTAATAGGCTTCTGTGTTCCATTGTCTATCGCTACTGCAAAGAAAATAATTGGTTTATTTAGGAGTTTTCAGTCATAATGTTTGGAGATATAGTAAAAATTGCCGCAAAAACTGCTTTAATTGCTGTCATTACGGCTGCAATTATTGCCTTATTCGTTAATGTCCAAATTCCTGGATTAGATTTCACTTTGCTCGGTCAAGCCTTAGGAAAAGGTTTAGCGATTCTCTATCACTGGGTGCCCGGTTCTAATATTATAGTTCCTGTTGCCTTCGCAATGTTTGGGTTACAGTTGTCTATAATGCTATTTGAGTTTGCCATGGTTGCAGTGCGTTGGGTAATGAAAGTGAACGAGTAATGCGTGTATATTGGGATACATTTCCTAAGAAATGGGATAGACCCGAAAAGGGGCAGTTCCCTACTGGTTCAAGAGTATATAAAGGCTATCAGGGCAGCGGAAAATCGCTCTCAATGGTAAAATATGCCCTAGATGTTTCTAAGGCGTACCCAAATTGTCAAGTTTTTAGTAATATGATTATCAAGGGCATTGATAATTTTCACTTGATTAATAATGACAATGATTTGAAAATGGCTCTGAGTTTGAAAAATGGTAGAGATGGGGTTCTCGTCCTGTTGGACGAAGCCCATCTCTACTTTGGCAAGAAATCTGGCATACCTCTTGATGTTTTAACTGCTATTTCTCAGCAACGTAAAGACCGTCGCAGGCTCGTTTTTTCTTCCCAAATCTGGGAAGAATTGGATATTTCTCTCCGTAAACAGGTCAAAGAAATCGTTAGCTGTTCGTGTCATTTTGGTTTTTTACAAATAAATACTATTTCTGACGGTGAAACTCTCAGTTATGACAAAATGCTTGGCGAATATGTTGCCAAAAAGATTAGAACCGAAATTTTCAAACATAATACTGAATTGTACAATTCTTATGATACATATCAGAAGATTATTACTAATCAAGAGTATAGTTCTCTTGCCGTTCCCTCTCGCCCTACTGCTGTTATTTCAAATCAACAAAATACTTCTGGTTTCTTTTCTTTTCGGAAAAGTAAATCATAAAATTGAAAAACTATGTTAAAATTGAGAGATGGATATATTGGCAATTTTTCTGGCGTTAATATTGCTTGCAATGTTAACGCAACCGTTTTTCGTAGAAAAACGGAAGTATAGATATAACAGCAAAAAATATATTATGACTCGTGCGGAAGCCGACTTGTACCGCAAACTTTTGGTGCTATATGGCAAAAATTATATAATAGCCCCACAAGTAAGGCTTTCTTCCCTGCTTAATGAAAAGGTCAAGGGTCAAAATTGGCGTGCTGCTTTGGCTCATGTGAATCAAAAAAGCGTTGATTTTGTGGTTCTTGATAAACAGAATCTTGAAATAAGGGCTGTTATTGAGTGTGACGATTATACTCATAACAAAAAAGACCGACAATTTCGTGATTCCGAAGTAAATCGCATACTGGGTGACGCAGCGATTCCCTTTTATCGTTTGAAGAATAGCTTGCATAAAGACGCAAATCAAATAAAAAAAGATATTGACAAACAAAAGCAAGAGCGGTATACTTAAAATATACTTATTAAAACGCCGTTTTTAATGTCGGAGTTTCTATATTGTACGACATTACAACTCCAACCAAAAAGACGATAAAATATACGTCAAAATAAGTTCAAAGTATAGCCGCAGGCGGATAAATTACCCACCTACGGCTATATTCTAATGTTTATTTCTGGACCGACAAGAATCCATCCATCGAATTGTCGCGCTTGGCGAAGTTATCTGGGTTGGCCGTCGACTTATGTAGGTCAATTCGTTTTTCAGACGGCTCGATGACAGCAGTAGATTTTTCTTGATAGACGACTTCTGGCCGCAGTGGAGCATCACCCTCAGAAGAGTTCGCGGTAGGACTCACAAGAGATTCAACAGGAGAATCGACGGAAGGGCGAACAGGGGAACTAACAGGGGAATTACCAAGTACTTTTTTACCACGGCGTCGTTCCTTATTATGCTTTTTCTTGGCGTCGTTTCCCTGCTTGCCAGCATCCTGTTTGGTAACATCAGACTTGTTGGTACCCTGCTTAGGGACAGGGTTTTTCCCTTGCTGCTTACTGGCAGTATCGCTATTTCCCTCTCGCTCGGCGATGATTCGCGCGAGATCTTTTAGTCCCGGACGATCTTTGCCTTCGGCAACATTTGGTGACATCTTGGTTCGCCGAAAATCTCCCTGAGGCGTCGGCGAAAACTTAAAGTTCGGTTTTTGTTCGGTACGACTATATCCGGTACCGAAATCAGCATTAGCCATGTCGTCCGTCGTAGCCGTGAAGTTCCCCGCCATGCCGGCTTCCCGCCCAGAATCAGACAATTCCTGCTTGTATTTCTCGCTTTGCTCGATAGTCTCGCGAATCTCAGCCTCTACTGCGGCTCGCGGGCGCGCGTAATTTTCGCGTGACCAGGCGACAATAGCATCGAAATTATCTGCCGGCGTATCTGGTATCGACAGGGTAGTTGCCGAGAAAGCCGGGACTTTTTCGCCATTGATAATCATCGAGATAATGAAATGTCGGTTGTTGAGTTGCAATAAATCTGACGCTTCGAATGTCGGCTCAAATTGTTTGACCAGTACCGGTGCATCATCTGCCGACACGCGGAATGAAATCGTCGTACCTACGTTGCCGAATACCGCATCGCGCACCGAATCAGTCATCTGGGCGACATACTGGTTTGCTACCGTAAGGTTTAGTCCGTATTTGCGCGCCTCCGACAATATCACCGCGAAAGAATCCGTCGCGAAGTTCTGAAACTCATCGACATACAGATAGAATGGCCGCCTATCTTCGACCAGCGCAATATCTGACCGCGACATCGCCGCTAATTGTACTTTGGTGACGAGAAACGACCCCAGGATTGCGGCATTATCTTCGCCGATTAACCCCTTAGACAGGTTTACGACTAGAATCTTACCCTCGTCCATGATGCGCCGCACGTCAAAAGATGACTTTGGCTGGCCGATAATGTTACGAATGATTGGGTTTGCCGTGAACGCCCCCACCTTATTGAGCACCGGCGCGATGGACTCGTTGACTTGCTTGTCGTTCCACTGCCCGAATTCGTGTTTCCAGAATTGCAGGACTGTCACGTCAGTACAATAATCCAAAGTCTCTTTGCGAAAATCCCGGTCCGTCAGCATTCGCGAAATATCGAGCAGGGTTGCCGACGGTCGGTCGAGCAGCGCTAGCAGGGTATAACGGAGGATATGTTCAAGTCGTGGGCCCCACGAATCGCCAAACATACGTTTCAGCACGCCGATTACCTCGGAACAGATATTCGGCTTGCGCGATGGATCGTAGACTTCGAGCGGGTTAAATGCTACCGGATATGCCGTATCTGCCGGGTTGAAATACACCACGTCCTTAATTCGGGACTCTGGTACGAATTTGAGATTGTCAATTGCAAAATCACCATGCGGATCTATGATGCAGTACCCCTGATTATAAAACACATCCGACAAGGCCAACAGTTCCAGCATGCCACTTTTGCCGGCGCCGGTCTGCCCGATAATATACACATGCCTAGACCTATCACGGCGAGTTAGCCCAAATTGATGATTGATGCCGCGGAAATTCGTCAGCCCGAAAGCAGAGATGTTCTCGTCTAGATGAGGATTCCCCGTCAGTACTGGTAATTTCGCCGGTGGCTCGGCTGTCTTGGATGAAGCCCAGACGATATTCGGTGTCTCGACCGAGGTGTGTGGCAGATGATAGACCGAGGCAAGCTCTGAAATGTTAAGAATAAAACCGTGGTCAGAAAATTGACGCAACTTATAAGCGTCCATATCCGCATGGTTGAACGATCCACCCACCTGCTTGAAGCCATTCAAGTTGGTTGAATTGTACTGTTTGAATGTCCCAACGAGCGCCTGCATGTTGAGCTTGGCGTCGATTTCATTCTGTCCGAGATACGCCAGGCGGATTTTGACCTCGTAACCTAGTTTCGTAGCCTTCTCTTCGGCTTTGGAAATCTGTGTTTTGACACGTTCAGATAACTCGACCTTGGGGGCTTCGGAGCTTGTGCCGCCGGATGGTGGCCGGAAAAGTGCGCCGAGCGCCTCTACCATCCAGACCCAATCTGGACCCACGCCACCAAAGATTGTCTTTTTGCTGTTTTTAACGCGCGACACCCACTTGTCGGTCGTCGTCTTGTGCCAATCGTCCGGAATCGGGCGCACTAAAATCTGAATCCACATTTCCTCAGAATGGTCCGGGTCGAGTTTCGCCAGCGTCCCCGTAATCCCTGCTAGCGGATCTACCTCGAATGTGTCAAATGTCTTGATCGGCAAAGCGTCGTTCTCCACTAGCCCCAGTTCCGCACTGTAATTTACTGGGTATTTCGTTCGGTCATCGACGTAATCCTCATTCATCTTGTAAATCTGCACGGTCGGATACTGCGAATAAATCTGCCCCTCGACGAAGCTCTGTAAAATCTTCGGTACCCACACATAGAAGCGAATCTGTCCCGCCGTCGAAACAATCTCAAATGACAAATGCTCCTGCACACCGCCGCTGTTTTTTAGTTCTTCCTTGTCACGCAAGATGCCGTGGAGCGAAGCAAACATCTGCTCTGCCGCTAGTTCTTTCTTGTCGTTGGTGCGTGGTATTTCGAGCATCAGAAGCACCGAATCGACATTTAGTACTTTAAGTTTATTGAGCTTTTTGTAATTCCGATAGGTTAAAAAAGCCAAAATCCCGACCACAGGAATCCAGAAAATTGGCATAAGAATAAAATGTATAACCGTGTCCATATATACTATTATAACACAGTATATAAGTTCTTATCTATCTTCTTGAACATGGACTTATTTTGTAGATTCAATAAAATTGTGGTTTCCTTGACCTTGCGCGTCCGAAGTACTTGTTTTACGATTTCTTCGCGCGTTAAAGGCTTGCCGGCCTTTTCGAGGATGCCAGTGATAATCTCTGAGATAGTTCCCTTCTTGTAGCCCCAACTAGACAAGGCGTAAATCCCCCGCCCAATCAACACGAAACGCGGGTCCTTGATCAGCTCATTATGAATTGCCTGCACGGTGACGTTCTTGCGCTTAAAATTAGACTCCTTAATCTCATTTGCGATATCCGAGAAATGCATCGGCTCCTTGTGGGTTTCGAGAATTACAAAAATCTTGTCGCGAATGTTGCGTGGGTTGACTGACGGCCACTTGGCTAGCCCCCAGACACCGTTCAGGGTGGCGAGTAGTTTTGAGATTGACGCTACGGCCTTAATATGGTCAGGATGCTCATAATCTAGCACTTCGTCAAGTTGCTCCAGAGTCATCGGCTCCTTGTTCTTGCGGATCACTTCTACGATTGTGTCAACGCGCTCGCGGATTTCGAGTGAGCTGCCATATTCGGCAATGCCTACCGCCGCATTGTAGCGGTCGTTTTCTTCTACTACGGTCAGATTTTTGGCAAACGTTGCAATAAAACAAATACCGGCTCTTTCGTGTGCCGTGGCGTCTTTGCCATAGACCTTATTTGCAAGGTCAGAAAGTTTTGCGACGCGCCCCATTTCCGTGAGATTCCGGACCAATAGTTTCTCAGCGGCGGCGAGTTCTGGGATGTGGTTTTCTTCGGCGGAAACCCGCAAGTGGATCAAAATCGCCTTTTCGAGTTGTCGCACGCGTTCGCGCGTAATCGACAACATTTCACCAATTTCTTCAAGTGTCTGCTTGTTAGTTTTGAGGCCAAATCGGCGTGATATGATTTCTCTTTCGCGGTCTTGTTCGATGATTTTGAGGCTTCCTGATATTGCTTTTTTCAGGATTTCCGCATTTTGGTCCATTCTGATCTTCCTTGTTTCATCCCTGTTAATATTGATACTTATTGTTATTATATCATAGTTTACGTATTATGTCAATCACGAAACATAATGAATTCTAATACTATTGTAGCACAATTTTTACATTTGTGGAAAAAAATTGTAAAAACATAAACAGAATCGCAAAACTGTCTCCTATTGACCGACGAAAGCATCAATTTTATCGCAGACTTCGTTCAGAATCTCCGGCAAAAGCACCTTTTCTTCTGGGGTGAAACGAGAGAGTACGAAATCCACATCGCCCATCCGGCATCGAAGCTCGTCGTTCCCCGTCCCGAGACGGATTCGCGCGTAGTCTGACGTTCCGAGCGCCTTGTCGATAGATTTGAGTCCATTATTACCCCCGGCCGACCCACTCGCGCGGTATCGCACCTTGCCGAAATCAAGGTCGAAATTATCGCAAATCACCAAAATATCGTGATTTGCTATCTTGTAATATCGCGCATACTCGGCTACCACCCGCCCGCTTTCGTTGTAAAAATCCTGTGGTTTGATAAACAAAACATCGCCGGACTGCCCCCTAGCAGCCCCTAGGAAGGGCTTGCCCTCAAAAGAGCCACCTACCCGCTTAAAATAAAAATCCAGCGCCAGAAAGCCGAAGTTATGCCTCGTAAAGTTATACCGCGCGCCCGGGTTACCAAGTCCAACTACTAATTTCATACCATTATTATACCATAAAAACCCCGCTAGGAACCTAGCGGGGGTACAGGAGTGATGATGACAAGACTCAATCGTCGCATGACAGAACGCCAATGGGGCATCCTTGCATATCGTGCGGCTTGCTCTGTCGTTCTGCTATCAGGCGCACCAACTCGTGACGCTCTACCTCGTTTTTCAAAAGCGACACACGCGCCACTGTCGGCGTATCGTACAATAGGTACGTGGCATAGACGATGCCGTTATTATGCTCGTCCCGATACGGTGCGTGGATTTGCCTGATGTCGCCGGTGATAATGATTTTGCCGCCTTTACCGATACGCTTAATCAGCATGTCAGCATCCGACGGACTCTGATCCTGAAACTCATCATACAGCACCAGCTCATAGGAGAAATCCAGCCCCTTCGCCTTCTCCACCGGGATATTGCGGAAATACATTTGCCAGAGCAAGGAAATCCGCATCTGGATTCGGTCGCCGAATGAAAGATTCTCCGCATCCAACGAGAGGGCGTCTTCCCTCAGCGGCGCACCGCTGGCCCTGAACTTCAAGAACTCACGCTTGAAATACGAGTCGTCGTTTAGCAGGTAATTGCGAATGGCATTCCGGACCGGTCCCACATCCAGAACCATCTTCTCGTTCAGGCCGCCGGGCAATGCCCCGAGTGTACCATGGTCGGCGCAAGGCACGATTACCATATTGATAAACTTTCCTGCCTCGCACGCCTTAATGCCATATACCGTCGGCAGATAAGTTTTGCCGGACCCGGCCGGCCCCGTACAGATTACCGCGGCGATTTTCGGGTTCAGCAACGACTCCATATACATCGCCTGGCCGTCGCTCATGATTCTGCACGGCGCCTCGGAGATGTGCTTCAACTCGACAATCGCGTCCTCGTCACGATCGTACCGCCCGATATGGCGGAAAAACCTGTCCTCATGAGAGAGGTACTCTTGCGGTGCGCCGTCGTTAGTATCTGGCGCGAACACGATAAACTCGTTGGCCACAAGTGGCTTTTCGTCCGGCAAGTACAGTTCCCAAATTTCACGGTCCAACTTGTGTTCGTTCCAGAACTCGCGGAACACCTCTGCCGGTACAATGATTTTGCGGCGCCCTGTGTAGGGTTCGGGCAAATCATAGCTGTATCTGCTGGTCAGGATGCCACGCTCTCTCGCACGGATAGCCAGACCATTGTCGTTGGTGAGCAGTGTGACGTTGTCAGAGGTATAATCGAGGCGAGTCGAGCTGTCTTTCCAGTCGATTCCACGTTCCATGCCGCCGAATGGACTGTGCTCACGTTCCCGGTGCATTTCCAGATGTGCTGCCGCCAGTGCCGTCAGGATAATCTGCCCATCATTGTCATCCTCGGCGGGCCGAAAGGGCAGCCCACCCTTGAAATCCGCATGCACCGGCAGAAACGACAACAGGCGTCCGTCGGGTAGTGCAATTGCCGCGTCCAGACTGTAAACATTGCGCAGGCAGGTCAGTTGTTTCTCGGCATACATCCGTGCATATTTCAGTACGGTGCGCGCCGCCCGCCCGCGATCGGTGTGCTCCTTCTTGAACCCAGAAAGCTCCCTTATGGCCGTCGACGGTAGTACCATGTGCGCATTGGCGAGGTCCACCGTCGGGTTCTTGAAGACGCGCGCCTCCCCTGCCTCGTCCGGTATGATTTCCGGATAGTCGACCAGTACATTGGTATCGATGACAAAAACCTTTCTTCGTTCTGACATTTTTATCAACTCCTTTTAAGGTACTAAGTTTGAACTTACAAAAATGAGAGCCTTTTTCCGTCCCCCTTCCAGTAATTGCTCCCACTTACCCTTATTATATTACATTATGCTACTTTTGGCGATAGAATCTCACCGCGATTCCAGTTCCGCGTGATTTCCGTTCGGTGACGTTAATCTTCATCTGGCTTCCCTTTCTGCCCATCACTCCGATACGAGAACATAATTGGCGTCCCCATAAACGGATACTTCTCTCGAATCTTGCGCTCCAAATATCGCTTCCACGACCAGTGAAGCAACGACAAATCATGGCCATGCACCACGAACCATGGTGGGCAAGTGTCGGTTTGTACGATGTACTTTGGCTTTGGATGGGTGTTTTTGAGCCCGGCTGGTGCATGCTCGACGACGGCCGCGGCGAGGATTTTGTTGAGTTCGGAAGTCTTGACCTCGGTATGTCTAGCAGCGTCAATCTCGGAAGCCAACTCGAAAATCTGAGTCACATTAGTCCCAGTTTCGGAACTGGTAATTACTACTGGTGCATAAGGGAGAAAATCGTAATCCTTTTCGAGGGCGTCAAGCAAGAAATCTGCCGCCGTGCGGTTTCCTACGTTCTCCTCACCGAAATAATTCGTCGGTTCAGCGCCGTCCAGCAAATCGCCTTTTGTCACGACCATGATGATACCTTTGCCCGCCTCGACAATCTGCCCTGCGAGCGATTGGTCGAGTTTGCTGTGCGGCTCAGTCGAATCGATAAGCAGGCAGCAAACGTCCGCCTCCTCGATTGCCGCGAGCGTCCGGACAGCCGAAAACTTCTCGATTCCCACTTCGCGCTTGCCTGGCTTCCGAAGCCCCGCCGTATCCAGAATCTCTATCTCGCGCCCCTTGTACTTGATGCGTACGCGATTAACGTCGCGCGTCGTACCCTGCCTAGAACTGACTACGGCCTGTTGTTTCTTGCCTAGGGTGTTAAAAAGTGACGATTTTCCCACATTTGGCCGTCCAATGAGGGCAATTTTAAGTGGACTAGCGGCGTCCGTTCGTGGCGACGAACCGGATGAACGCAGCCCGAGCAAAAGACATTCGGCCAAAATCTTCTCTTTCACCTCACGAATTCCCTGCCCAGTCGTCGCCGACACATACAACGTCCGCTCCGGTGCAACTCCTAGCGCTCGAAACTCCGTTATCGGCAACGATTCACCAAGATCACACTTGTTTAGCACTAGATATACCGGCTTTTTCGAGCGCAGGGCGTCTTTGGCGATTTTTGCGTCGCGATGGTCGAAGTATTTACTGGAATCTAGCGTTACCAGTATCACATCTGCCGACTCGATGGCGTCGGCGATTTGGTCCTGGATGGACGCCTCGAAATCATCTGTCGGGTCTTTCAGCCCCGCCGTGTCTATCAGGATAAAAGAATCGTCAATCGTCGCCACTACGTTGTCGCGCGTCGTCCCCTCCTCGCGCGCTACGATGGCGATATTCTTATGCGCCATCCGATTCAAGATGCTCGATTTTCCGGCATTCGTCTGACCTATCAACGCTACAATCGGCATCCTACTCATACTCCCATTATACCACAAAATACACAAAAAATCAAGATGATGCGAATCAAAAAATCTTCTCAATATCTAACTGAGAAGAATAATACATGGTAGATTCTATTATCCACGAGGCAAAGCTGTCAGGGCTCTCTCGAATGGTGATTCCGGCGGGAGTCGAACCCGCGATTTTCTGGATGAGAACCAGACGTCCTAGACCACTAGACGACGGAACCAATACGCTAATTATAGCAAGTTGGCGGCATGTTGTCAACCTAGTTCCTAATTTTGCACCCCAAGTGCGCTAAATTATGATATAATCAGTGCATAAGGGGTGCACATCTTTTGTCAATATCTCACCGCTCCGTAGGTCGGCACCGCCTCGACGAATGTCTGTCCTGGCGCCAGAGCGATTTCGGCACCGCTCTCGTCATAGAAACGAATTTGCGCCTCTACGGACGGCTTCTCCCAACGCCCATGGATGGCTATACCATTCTGAAAGACGTATGCTTCCCCACTCCCGACAGCCTTGATGTCCTCGTGGTAGTGGTCGTATTCTGCGAGATGCTCTTCGACCATCATCACCGCCACCACAGACGGGGCCAGCTGCCTGAGCGTGCATCTGTCCTCCGGGTTCACCTCGCCCAGATTCTCACCCGGACAATCATAGACTTCGTGTGCCGCTCCGGTCGCGTAACTACGCAGGTATGTGTTGCTAGAACTATCATAATTATATCGCACGTTAAATGTTGCCCACCCACCAAAATCCATCGCCATCTCCGTTACTCGCGGCGACATATCTGAGGTGTTTTTACTGGTCGCTTCGGTAATCACAAGCTTCTCGGCCACGGTCGCGTCGATTCTTGCTCGCTCCGATTCCGCCGGCGTCATCCGTGTAAAGCCCTTAACATCCGACGAAGTATATCCCATATCCGAACTAAATTGTGCTAAATACGCCCCAGTCGTGAATAGGTTATTCCAGAGGCGAGACCCGTACGACCCGCGGTACATGTAGACATAATTTTCTGATAAATCTTTGTAGCCACCGGCTCTTACGGCCTGAATCGCGTCATACGCCCCGCCAGCATGGACGATCGTACAATCAAATGGTGTATCCCATTGCAAATAATATATACGCAAGCTCCGGATTGGCCCAATTACCGCAGAGGACGGCTGTTGATAAATTGCCGCAAAACGCGTAATCCCTGCTTCAGCAATTGCTTCGAATACTACACCCGCCTGGGTGAGTCCAGCTTGCGGTCGTGCGCCATCAGTTCCATTTGGCGTCTGGATGCAATAAGTCGGAGCAGTCTTGTCGGCCTCGCTCGCCACCGGTAGACCGGTCAAGTTGCTGTATACTCCCTCTGCTGGCCTTGTCGACGGAATGATTGGGAAACTCAAATCCGGCAGAGTTTCCTCCGGCAACACGAATGGTACGATAAACATCGCGATACCAGCCAGTAGCGCCACCCCACCCATGATTGATAGAATAAGCCAAGACTTACTTGATTTTTTCGTTGCGTTCTTGCTCGTGTCGTGCTGTGGCTCGGCTTTCACTTCCGATACCGTGTCGACTGAGTCAGTTTTTGTTGCGTTTTCCATTAATTATATTCTATCACAAAAAATAACATAAAAACATACACAAAATAAAAAGGTTGTGTTATAATGGGGCTATGGTCAGGAATACATTCAACATAACAAGAATTGGCGGTCTCGCAGTCGCGGCTATGTCGCTCCTTGCGCCCGCGTTTATTAATCATAATACTTTCGCTACGACGATTTGTACTACCGATCCAGATACCGGTGTCAAGACTTGCACCTGCGACGGTACAGGCTCATGTGCCAATAATGGCACCTTTCAGGTCTCGGTCGACGAGATTTTGACTGTAAATGTCGCTCGCCCGACCACTTGGGCCGAAGGTGAGGTTGACACTTTGCTTACCAACCTCGTGCCTCTGACCGTCTCTACGAATAACGTCGCCGGTTTTCAGGCTACCATGACCACCAATACAGATTATGTTGAAAATTCCGCTACTGGTACTGATCTTGTCAATACCGACTCTCGTTTTAGCTCCGCGAAAATCGCCACTTTGTCCGCCGCTACCGCAAAAAGCGCTTTTCCTACCGATCGTTGGGGCTTCGCCGTCCTATCATCCGGTAGCAGTTTAGCTGATAGCACTACATTCTCCCCACTCGTAGCTAAGAATGCATCCGCCCCAGCCCTCGTTTCTCACGCTGAGGAGGCCGGTACAGTTACGAACGACATTTATTTTGGCGCGAAGTCAAGCTCATCGATGCCATCCGGTACATACGCCGAGACGGTCCTGATTAGCGTTGTTTCCGGCGTACATGATAGTACCGAGCCGACCACACCAGATAATCCATCTACTCCTACCCCATCCGACCCAGCTGAGCCTGACGAACCCCAAGTCGCCTACAATAATAACGGTACCGCCGGTACTGCGACTGGGCGCACCGTCTACACCAACAATTACAATTCTGGCACTGGTTCTACCGCAACGGAAAACACCTATTCCGAAGTCACTCGTGGCAACAATACCAGCAATTACAGCGGTTATGCTTACCCACAAGGTGAGACCAATACCGTCGCTACCATCAACGAGGGTACTCCTCTCGCAACTGGACTAGCAGTTACGGCCGCTGTCGCCGCTACCGCCGGAGTCGTGTTCTTCATCCTGGCCAAACGCAAGAAGGATGACGACGACGAAGAGGAATGTTAACAAAATAACCCCGCTTAGGCGGGGGTTATTTTTATATACTTCGCGCGACTTTATTTAGTCGGGCGAGAGTCGTCTCTCGACCTAGCACTTCTAGCGTCAGGTTCAGTGCGGGCGAGAAAGCCGCGAACGATACCGCGATGCGAATAAGCGAAAATAGCTCTGCCGGCTTTTTCTCCGTCTCGACGAGCAATTCATTGAGCGCATTTTGCAGGTTATCTGCCGTCCATTCCTTTACGTCAGACAGTTTAGCGATACATTTTTTCATTAAATCTTCCAGCTCCGCTTCGGAGAGTTTTTTGAGGAACTTGTTGGCTTTTAGCATCTCCATATCCACTTCTGGATCGGAAAAGAAATAGGCGCTTATTTCGCGAATATCAGAGAGGGTCTTCAAACGATCATAGATAATCGAGAGGACTTTCACGCGATAATCTTCCGACCAGGAAGCGGCATCTTCTGGCCAGAAGTTTGCCGTGCGGTCATAGAGCGCCCTGGCACCCTGTTCGTCAAAAATACGGCGGATCCACTGACCATTCATCCAGAGTAGCTTTGTCTCGTCGTAGCGTGCGCCGGAGTTTTGAATCCGGTCGAGCGAGAATCTTTCAATTAACTCGTCTTTCGTGTAGATTTCCTGCTCGGTGCCATCATTCCATCCGAGGCACGCGAGATAATTCAACATCGCCTCTGGTAATACTCCGTCGTCACGATACTCAGTCACCGACTTCGCGCCGTCGCGCTTGCCGAGCTTTTTGTTGCCCTGTGGTGCGAGGATGTGAGGTAAAGACACGAAGACCGGGCGTTCTAATCCGAGCGCTTCGTAGAGCGCCAGATAATTTGGTGTACTGGACAAATATTCCACCCCACGCATGACATGGGTGACGCCCATTTCGGCATCGTCTACGATATGCCCGAAATTATAGGTAGGGTAGCCATCTGCCTTGATGAGGATGATATCGTCCAACACTTCTGGTCCAGTATGCATTTCGCCCATCACGACATCAGTCCAGGAGTAATCCTTGGGTTCAGTCTTGAACCGAATCGGCATCCCCGGTTCCCACTCGGGCGGGTTATCTGGACGGAAATTACGATAAAGAAATGGTATTTTTTCGCGGTTGCACTGCTCGCGATACTCGGCGATTTTCTCAGATGGTGTCGGGTCGGCATAGGCACGTCCTGAGGCAAGTAATTTTTTCGCCCAAGCTAGATAGTGATCTTTGCGCTCACTTTGAAAATACGGTTCGTGCGGACCACCTACGAGCGGGCCCTCATCCCACATTAGCCCGAGCCACTGCAACGTATCCTCGATTAGCTCCGTCGCACCCTCGACGTACCGCTCGCGATCGGTATCTTCAATACGTAAGATGATTTTCCCGCCCGTCTGCCGCGCAAATAAATACGGATAAATGGCAGAACGCACGTTCCCGATATGGATATAGCCGGTCGGGCTCGGCGCAAACCTTGTGACATTTTTCATGCTACATATTATAGCACTTTTACAAGGATACCGCAATCGCCTTGATTTGCTTCTTGGTGAGCGAACCAGAGGTAGTTTTTAGCTTATAGACAGTGCCGCCATTCACCCAGCATGCATCACTGCCACTGATAAATAGCGTCAGCCCTTGTTCAACTACCTGCGAATAATCGTCGCCATAAGTCCCCTTGACATAATTCGCAACTAGTGCGCTAGAGTCCCACGAGGATTTTTCTTCAATCAGTGTAAAAGCCTCATTGGTCGAAGAGTTGCGAAAATTCAGGGTAATCTTGCCATCTTCCGAGGTAATATCCGAAAGACTGTAATCGCGTGGCACATACGACGGATACTTGGCATCAATGCCAGATTGCATCGCGGCCACTTTTAAGGATATATTTGGCGTGCTCTGGTTGACAAAATAAACAATCGCAAATACCGCCGCTGCCGCACAGGCCAGCGCAAGCACTACTCGGTAGAAACCAAAATGTACTCGACCGCGCGACTTCTTGTGGTGGACCGTTGATTTTTTGGATTTCTGCGTGGTTGATTTCTTAACTTCATCAATAGCCTCTTGGATGGCCTTTTCTTTTTGTGTTGCGGCCAAATGTACCTCGACTGTCTGCGCCACCTCCTCTTGGCGGCCTATCACATCCTTCAAGGCTTCCTCGACGTCTTTCTTGTCGGTTTCTGGTTCGATGAGTACTGGCGCTACTGCGATTTTCACCTCTTGTTTCGAAGGAACTATGGATTCGACGGTCTGGGCGATTTCTCTTTCTAGTAAATCTACTCGCTTACTGCTATGCAGGATAATCTCGGGCGTTTTTGCTGGCTCGGCTTCTGGCAACTCTACCGACTGCTCTTTGACCGGCTCGACCTCTGGTAGTTCCACTAGCTGCTCTTTGACTGGCTCGGCCTCAGGCAACTCTACTAATTGCTTTGTCGACTTGTCATCGACTTTTTGGCCGGTTGTTTTCTTATTGTTGGTCCGCTTGACATTTCTGCGGCTATGCGCCGTAGAAGACTGCACCTTCCGATGCGCCGAACTCGCTTTCTTTTTGGGGGCAGCTTTTGCCATTTTTACCTCGCTTTAATACTTATATTTATAATACACGTTCGTGCGCCAAAAATCAAGACTATTTTTATGGTATAATAATATATATGGATTTTGAAAAACGCATGCGACGCCAAAGTTTCCGCGTCATCATCTCAGAAGTCATCATGGTTGTTACGGTGATCGTGATGGTGGCAGTGCTCGCGCTTGTGGTGTCCGGTTATTGGCTAGGCTCCGACTTTAAGGTCGAGCGCCAAGGTATGCTCCAAATTAATTCCCTCCCGACTGGCGCTAGTGTGGCGGTGGATGGCGACGCTCCATGGTACCAGCGCACCAATACCTCCAAAGTCTTGTCTAGTGGCGAGCATCATATTGTGTTGACGCGTGACGGGTACGATTCCTGGGAAAAGACCGTCGACATCCGCGAGGGTCTACTCTACCGCCTGCACTATCCGCGGCTATTTCTCGCAGACCGCGACGAGACTAGCGTTTACGATGCTACCGCGACTACCTATGCGACCGTATCGAAGGACACCAATACTATGCTACTCGTAAATCCTACTACTGATTGGACGCTACTAAAACTCGATAGCGACAGCCTGGAATCAAAACATCTCGACATTGCTCCTTATTTCGACTCGGTGAGCTTAGCTCCCGACGCTACGGCTGGTCTCTATTCCGGCAGCATCATATCGAGTCAATGGAGTGGTGATAATGCTCATCTTTTGATTCAGTCCCGCTCCGGCGACTCTGACGAGTGGGTTCTCCTCGATATCAAGAATCCTAAAAATAGCATCAATCTCACTCGTGAATTCGCCACAAACTTTACCGATATGCGGATTTATGATGATTCCGCTAGCCAGCTATTAGTCGTCCGCAATAATAATCTTCATCGCATCGACGTCTCGGCGCGCCAGATTTCCGCCGCCATCATTAAAAATGTTCAGTTCTATGATTTTTACGACCGCGAAATCGTTTATGTAGCAAGTACGGAAGTTGCAACCGACCAGACGACCGCCGATAAAACTTACGAGATCGGCATCGTCGACAATGGCGACATTACGACCTTCTCCGAGATTGCCGCCGATGCCACCACTCGTGCCTATCTCAGCCGGTTTTACGACTCCAAATATCTCACCGTAGTCACAGGCGGCCGTGTTTCCGTATATCAGCGCGACGCGATAAAGGAACCGACCATCTATGAGGCAGATTTCACCCCGACCGACATTAAGATTTCACTGGGTGGCGATTTCGTTTTTCTAAGTAGTGGCACGCAGGTTGCGGTTGTCGATATGGAGTCGCTACGCCTAGTCAATTGGGCGCTCGACACAGCGAAATATCATTGGCTTGACTCGCACATGCTCTATACTGTCAACGATGGTGCGCTCTCTGTCTATGATTACGACGGACTCAACCACCGCACGCTGTCCACGGGTGCTTCCAGTAGATTTCCAGTCGCCATCACGAACGATAGGTGGCTTTACTATTTTTCCGATAATGAAATCATGAGGGAAATTATTGCCCGGTAAGGAAGTTCCAGATTCGCTCGAAGAATGACGGTTCATTTGACGGCAGTTCGAGCGAACCATCATCCGTGATTATCGTTGCTTCGTTTGCTGATTGTTCCGCGCGCTCAGCCTCATCATAAACCGGGGAAATCTGCTCGCCGGTCACTAGCAACCGATACCTCGACGTCCCCAGCGGCGTACAAGTGACCAATGTAATCAAGGGCTTGTCGGTTTGCACTACGAGCGCCGCTACATTGGTCGGCTCGACCACCTCTTTCTTCGTCACTCTGTATGTATATCGTACCGACTCGTAGTTGACGTAGATGAGGTCGCCATCTTCTAGGCGCTCCAACCCTGAGAAGATATATTTATAAGGATTCGCCGTATAGACATCTCCCGCCGAATGACCGGTAATGATAAAATTGCCAATTTCTCCCGGATATGCGCTCGCCCCATTGATGCGGTAATGCGCCACACCGTTATTCATCGCATCGTATATGTCGCCAAGCCCTACGTTGAATCGTATTGGTACGTCGATATTCAGTTTTGGAATGATGAGTCGTGGGTCGCTGGATACGGTCTGCGTGATGGTCGGGTCTAGCGCTTCAATCGACGAAGCCGGCGCGTTGCCAGGGGAAACATACGCCATGATGGGTGCGAAAATCAGGCGGTTGTACTGCAAAAACAAAATCGTTAGCGTTACGGTCAAACCCGCAATTACTGGTATAAACTTGCGAAATCTCCGTGATTTTTTTGCGTTGTCGGTGGCTTTCTTGCGGATTGCCTGTCGTAATTTGCCGCCCCTGTTATCGGAAGATTGATAGGCGCTTATTTGTGGTAATTTGAGACCGGTTTTGTTGCTATTTCCCCTCCCGGCCTTGGCGAGGGCATACACGATTTCCTCCTCCTCCGCTTGCGCTCGGGCATCTCTCAAGCGCTCCTTGGCAATATACTCACGCGCCGCGTTGGAGTAGTAGTCGTTGTAGTATTTCTGATAGTAGTTTTGCCATGCCGAGTGATAGCGTTTCCATGATTCGGAATTGATTTTGCTGTCAAATGACTGGTCTTTCAGGTGGCTTGGATCATTCGGTGTACCGCTTTCGGAGTTTTTGGTAGCACTAGAATAAGCCGCCAGAACCTTTTTCCTGGCGATTTGTGCCGCCGCTTGCCGCCCAGGGTCGAGATTTAACTGCCCACCGGTACTAGAATCCATAATAAAATTATAGCATAAAATGCAAAAATATGGTACAATTATATGTACGGGGCCACTAACCCCCCTTGGTGGCCCTGTACCTTATTCTTTATTTGGGCGAATGGCGGAACTGGTAGACGCGCTAGACTCAAAATCTTGTGACAGCAATGTCGTGAGGGTTCAAGTCCCTCTTCGCCCACCAAGTGCATTTTTTCCGGAATTGCATTGCTTTGAAAGCAGATTAAAGGGTTCTCTCCATCTGAAAGTGACCCTTTTTTGATTGTTAATTTCGAGGTTCAAGAACAATTTTCGTGCCAAAATGTCTTTTTCTATTGGATTTCCGGCTTTCATCTTTAAACTCGCTGAATTTAGTAGGTTCAAGATGTGGCAAAAAATATTACGGTTATCCTGCGTTATCGCGTGAAGATAATAAGACGGAGATTTGTCCGGGGTGCGGATTAGAAGAAGCTATCCTGCAATTTCTGCTTCAATAATTTCGTCGGCCTGATTTCTAGTAACGACAGTATCGAAGAGGCCGATATTTTCATCTCCGTCATGAGCCGAGCGCCCACCAGCATATTCGAGCGAAGAATCCTCAAAACGACGGAATTGTGCAATTGCGGCATTGATTTCTGTTTGTTTGAATACCCCCACTTCGCACATTTGGTCGAACTCGCGAACGGTAAGCCCAGTTACTTTTGTGAATAGGTCTGGTTCAATATTACGAATCACATCGATTAACGCTTGTTCGCGATAATCTGTAAGATACATGAATACCGGGATGCGTGAAACGAACTTGAGCAGCTTTTCGCGCAGTTTCTTTTTAAAACTAAGTCGCTCTTTCTTTTCTTCATCCTCTTCTTTCTTTTCTTCTTTAGTGGCTTCGCGACCTTCTTCAGCACGCTTCTTCTTAGCTTCGTGAACAGCCTTTTCGCGACTGATTGTTTTAGTAAGATCGCCACGCAGATTACGGAAATCTTCTATTTTTTCGAGCGCAGACATGATGTCCGGATTATTTAGAACCTTCTCTAGGACTACTGTTGTAGTATCAATTAAATTCGCATTTTGCCACTTACGAGCAAGCATTGTCGAAGCAGTACCGTAAGTCGAGATGTCGAGAATCTCCGTCGCTTTCAGGCGTTGCATAGAAACGCCGTCGAAACACAGAATCGGTAAGAATTCGATAAACTCTTCAAGACGTTCTTCCGGACGGCGCTTATCGTCAATGCTGCATAAACCCTCGCTATAATCCGCCACAAGCTTTAAGGCACGGCTTGGCGCAAAGTCTAGAATATAGCAAAGTGGTTTAAGGATGTTCTCGCGCATAGGATCATCGGCGTCTTTCATCACCCACGGGCTTTGCGCGCGGAAAGCGGTCTGGAAATAAGTTTCCGGCTTATCAGTATTACGAAGAAGCAAAACTCCACTCCAAGGTTTCACGGTAACGCCAGTCGTAAGCTTGCCGCAGGAAAGTGTAATAGTTCTCGTCTCAATGCCATTCCTAATCTCTCGCATAACCGGCTCTTTGGCGTGGGCGCCACCTGGTGTATCGCTACCAGCCGCGCGAACAATCTTGTAGTTCTGGAAAAACGGATCGTTCTTCAACATTTTTTCCATTGCTTTACAGGACGCTACGCTAGGCAAGAACCAGAATGTATGTCGAAGCGTGGAAAGCAAGCGTGCGTCCTCAAACGGTAGCGCCGGTGCTTTATAATCAAACTGGTTCTCGACGGCCACTTCTAGGTCAATACCGTGTAAGATGTTTAAGAATTTCTGCACATCTTTTGCACGCTCAAAGACGTATTCGCCGTTTTCGTTCTTTTTAGCGGTAAAGAATTTGTTTAAATCAAACTCATTAAACTCGCCTTTCATAGCTACTTCGCGAAGCGATTCCGGCATTTGATATGTCAGCATAACGATTTGCGGCATCTCATCATAGGGGTTTTCTTCTGGACCTCTCCATTCTTTTTTCGCACGCTGTTCGTCGGCATAAGTCCAGTTGGAAATTTGATCTTCGCCAAAGTCGCCGTTCGCAAGTGCGCGGAAAGGCGTGCCGGAAAGATATAAGTAGCTCTTTACGCGAAGTGGCATAGTACCTTCGAGTTCCTCAACGTCTTCGGACATGCCAGAATCGTCTTTCGTATCCGTAGTGTCGGTTAGCTCCGTTGCGGCATCGCGCCAGGCACCAAAATGATATTCATCTACAAATAGGCAGTCCCATTCAATTTCGCGCATTTTTTGGTGGCGTTTTTTAACTCCACCGTCCTTAGACTTGCCGAGTACGTCTTGGTAACTTGCAAACCATACGACAGGTTTACTCTCGTCGATTCCGGCTTCTTCCCAAGTCTGTAAACCTTCGATAAATTGCCAACCTTCAAAATCTTCGTGGCCATACAAGTCCGACTTCCATTCTTGTTGAACGCTTGGCTTGTAAGTTAAGACGAGAATTCTATCCCAGCCCATCTTCTTGGCCAGTTGATAGGCGGTAAAGGTTTTACCAAAGCGCATTTTCGCATTCCAAAGATAACGTGGCGGATCGTTTTCGTTCTGGTATTTTCCGAAGTATTCACTGGTTTCTTTTACGAATTTCTTTTGTTCTGGGCGCATCTCGAAATTAGCACGAAGAGTACCTGATTGTTGCGGCCTTTCTCGTTTGATTCCTTTGATAACTTGTTTGACGGTTTCGAGGTCGGTATCGAAGAACTCGCCAGCTAGTCTCTTTACGCCAAAGTTTTCTAGCCATTTATGAACGAGATGATCTTTGAAGAACTCGCCACTTTCGGTAATCGCCGATTCGTAGTGAAGAATCTCGTATTGCTTATTAGGTGTTTTAACCAAGCCTTCTTCAATTCGTTCCTTGACCGCGTCAAAATCGTTGCCAGATTTTGCTACGCGTTCGGTATAGCCAACTTTTAGTCCGGGCTGTCCAGTAGCGCGATAAACGTAAATTTGAGGACGCTTGGCGTAGTTTAAGAAATTACTCATTTTGAACCTCCAGCGCATAATGCTATTATTGAGACTATAAGAGATAGGATAGATAGCACAATTGGCGTCGATTTCAGGATAAACTCTTGCCACATTCCTGTCAGTTTTGTTTCAAATTTAGATTGCATTATATCAATAGATAATAATGTAGTCGCTATTTTTTCATTTTCTTCTTCTATAACCATTTCTGGTGTTTTTTCTCTTTCCACACCATAATTATCAATATAGCCACCGCATCCACTTGGGATAACAGCTATATCTTGCAATTCGCTCTCTAGTTTCTTTTTATATTTTTTAATAAAATCTACTACATTTTTTCTACTAAGCCTTCTCAGAGTACTTGTCTGCCCGATAGTCCTCAAAGCCGAAGACAGTATAGCTACTGATCCATCCAAAATACTTTCCAGGTCATCTATTGCCAGCATCCCCGTCATATCCCAATCACTAGAATCATATTTATGCTTTTTAATAAGAGCGCCTAATTTTTTCTCTGATTGCCGAAATACTTTTTCCATTCTCATCTACATCTCCTTTACTAATGATTCGATAAACTGACGCTCGTCATCAGTTATCTCGTATCGTTCATATAATTTTTCATCCGTCCACTCTCTATCCATCGACAAATCGGGAATAAATGAATATGAGTTGGCAGTAATGTTCTGAGTGAGTTTTCGGAGCGATAAAAGGAACCTGAAAAATCGCGTTTTCGCATACTTAGCCATATTATTCGCTTCTTCTTCGGTCTTATATGAGCCTACCACTAGATATGTCTCTGTACATGCGCTTCGTGGTAGTGCAACAATTGGCCTTGAAATAACCGTATCGGGATACGAGCCTATTCCGTGAGCCTTCGAGATAAGAACTTTGTATTTATCTATCAACTCCTTATTCTTTTGGATTTGACTTCTTTGTATGAACCCTTCTTGTTTGTTCGCATAGATTTTTACTTTGTCTGGATTATCAATGTTATCAAGCTTAACCTTTCCAGTAAGAGAGAAGGGGTTCCTATTTGTGACTCTATTGTTCAATGTATCTTCATGCAAAGCCTGCACTTTCCGTAGAATAGGGACAGCCGCATTCCATCTGATAAACGTATCGTATTCCGAAAGCGGACGCGTCATTGATGATTCTTCGTCATCTCGTAGTATAGTCGTAATTTTGCATTCCCCAGAGTATTTTGAGTCTCTTATGAAATACAAGACGCCGCCCTCAATCGAAACGCCTGGAAAACAATCGCTAGCATCTGGATAATCAAATAGCTCTTTAATATGGTTATCGTTAAGCATTTCTTCTCTAAAACTATCTAGACCTTTACCACCAGCAAACCATCTAGCCGGAATAATGAAAGAAATATATCTAGGATTGAGCTTTTTTGCTTGCTGAACGAAGTACTGATAAATTGGCATAGCCGAGGAACCGGTGCCACCACCATCGCTCAGCTGATATGGTGGATTTCCCACTATAACGTCGAATTTCATATTTTTAATCTCCTCTGGTTTTAAATGGATGAAGTTGTAGGCGTGTCGTTCTTGATTTTCGTTGCGGTCGAGCTCGCCACCTTCCTTGTTGCCGCAATAAATACAAGCCCCATTTTTATAGGAGTGTGGGCGGTTGTCGTAGGAGATATTGCCATTTTCGGTATCAAACTTCGCAATTGATTTGTCGCCGCTAGCGTTTTTAGAAGTGTATAAAGAGCGCCTACTCATAAGCGCGGTTAAGTCTGTAATCGCAACGCCGTAGAGCATATTTTTGAAGATATGTTGACGGCGAGCCTCTTCGTCTGGGAACTCGTCGCGAAGTCCTTCCATTAAACGTTTCGCGATTTGGCGAAGGAAAACCCCAGTTTTGCAAGCCGGATCGAGCCATTTGAGCGAGCTATCGTGCCAAACTTCTTCCGGGAAAATATCTAGCATCTTATCGACGAGCTCCGGTGGGGTGAAAACTTCATCAGACGATAAGTTTGCGATGCAAGTTAAGATGTCGGGGACGTGTCCTTTGCTTAGGATTTGGCGCACTAACGGAGCGGACGAGGGGCTTAGGCTTGCGATAGTCGCTTCGTTTTCTTGTTTTAATTTTTCTTCGTTCATATCAGTTCTCCAAATAAGTTTGTTTGCTTACCCGCCTCTGGAACTCCGGGCGGCGCCTCTGTATCTTTATTCAGAAAACTAAAATCAATCGGCGTTAGACTGTCGTATTTAGTCATTGGGAAAGCCTCTATGGCTTTTTCAATGCCAGCTTCCATGTTTGTTAATGCGAAGACTTTGCGAATGAAGAAGTTTTTCATCGGAGTAGTATATTCGACAAAATAAACCTGATCTTTACCGCCCAGCATATCTCCGACAATAAGGTTCGTGCGCATGATTTCGTTCATAGCGAGAATAAAGCCTCCCCCGCTTTTCTTCTTGAGGTACTCAAAAACTATCGTCTGAAGGCGTTTTTTACATTCTTCAATATTATCTTCAGCGATATCTACGCCATAAATCGTTGAGAGGACTTTAAGGACTGAAAACTCACGATTCTTCGCATGCCACTCAACGCGGTCTTGGCGCAAACGTTCAAGGCGCTGACGCAGGATGGCCTCCAGAAAGTTGCCATTGCCACAAGCTGGCTCCAGGAACCGCCAGTACGGATTAGAAGTTGCCTGCGTCAGCGCCAGGATATTATTGACTTCTCGCGGCTGGGTGAAAACTTCGGCTCGTTCGCGAACTCGCGCTTTTGATTTAATTATCTTGGATTTTTTGTCGCCAGAAACATTGGCGGTATTTTTACCAGCAATGGGATTGGTCGTAGTTGGGCTTTTTGCTTTGTTCTGCATATAGACACCTTTCCACGGTGGCCATAACGCGAAAAATGCACGACTCTTATGTCGTGCATTTAATATCTAAAACGCAATAGGACACCGCATTAACGGTGTCTTATGTCGTCTTTCGTAAAAGCTTCCCAACCATGCGGAAATGCCTAACTATGCGGTGCCCTATAATGGACATTTGCTCATCATAGCTGGACAAAAGGATACTTTTACGAAATATACGAAATTAATTTGACATAAGACTCTTTAATTATATCACAAAGAGTATATATTTTAAAGGCATGACGGATATTATTCATATATATATTAGTATAAAAAAGAAGCTCCCGCGGTAGGTACCTTCGGCGCCGTGCGAGTGCTTCGATACTTTCATTGTATCAAATCAAGGCAGAAATGTCAATAATTCGGCCTTGTTTTGTAATCATAATCAATTTTTTAATCTGCTTCCTGGATCTTGCCTGCATAATCAAGAATTTACGAGTATTGTCGTCACGTGCATTCTTCATGCGTGAGGTATCGATGATGATATTAGGAGATTGTTTGAGCGCTTTCTTGATGAGGTGTTCGAGCGAGTTTGCTGTTGAAGATTTCGGCGACTTAATCTCGTATTCTACTCCATCGAGTAGGATGTCTGCGGTATGTAGATTCGATTCTTCTAGAAATTCGATATTATGACCGGCCATGGTAAGAATTTCTGCAACGCGCAACTCGTGTGACCAAAGCTTACGGCCAGATACGATGAAAGTACCTTTTTTCGGATTATTCTGCATAGATTCTATTATATCACTAGTTACATAATTTATTGCTATTGTAATGAATGCCGAATGAAGGCGTTTTTTGTTTGCACTCTCGGCTCATGGCGCCCATGCTAATCCGCCTAGTCCACACTATTTCAGCCGGCCATTTACGATGGCGACAGTTCGTTCGGCGAAGTTTTCGTAGTCGTTTAGTATCACGGAGCTCCCGAACACGTCCTCAATTTTCGTAGAGTATGTAATCAAATCGTTCTCCGCAACTCTTGCGAGATAATAATCCGCGTATTCCGCACTATCGTTAAAAGCCACCCCTGGCTCTTTGAGGCTAAGTAATACGACGAGCGTCTTGTCCGGAGTATGGTAGAAAACGCCCGGATCATCGGTCGATAGCTTGACATACTTGCTCAGGTTATGCTCGGTTATCGTCTCCCATTTGCAAAACGAGCCGTCGGCCCTATAGTACGGTACCTGATCAAAAATGATAAAAATCTGAAAATATGGGATTCCATTTGTGCGCAAGTTAGCGGTTTCACCGAGCATGTTCTCAAAATAATTATTGCTGTTCTGGGAATAATTCCGCATCACGAACTTCACGGCGTATCCCGCTACCGGTTTACCTTGCCGACTAATCGTAATATCAACCCTTTTTGGATAGTATCTTCCCTCGACACAGTTCTCTTTGTCGTCGTCAAGACCCTGCGACTCCACCGTATACTCGGCCCCGAACCTTTCTTGCAAATCTCTGGCAATGGCACCATGAATCGCTTTAAGTTTCGCCGTGCTTCTTGACGTCTTCACTGTGAGATAGGCCTTAAAAGAATCCTTTACGGCATCTAGAAATTGTTCCTTGGTTAGCATTTTACGCCTCCTTTTCCAATAATTTATAATTGATAAACTTCGCAACATCCTTTGAAGAATACGCATAATAACCTCCACTTTTATATTTACCGAGTAGCGCAACATACTTGCAGAAATCCTCGCTTGCCAGAATCCGTTTGAAAGTGCTCATGGGAATAGTATCACTCACGATATAGAGTCCACTATACACACCAGTACCGCGCCCCGCCTCGACAATCTTCACGTCTTTCACAGTCCTAATCAGCGCGTTTATTGCGAGCTTGTCTCTGTATGTATCCTTGATAGCTTGGCTCCTGCCAAAAGCATACCAACGTTCGTTGCCCTTCTCGCCGTCGCGCCGCAATAGACGCTCCTTCTGACTTAGCAGGTATTGCCTGACATTACTGTCGCCAAAAAGTTCTTTTTCACTGTATAGCTCACCCTGCTGGTTGTACGGATAGAGGATTTTTGTCCACCTAGCACAGGAGGCCTTGACTGCTGGGATAATATATTTTGAATCAAATCCAAAATCATGCACAAAAACGTCATCGGCCAGCGTCGCGTAGCCATTCTTGACGGCGAAATCATGTTTTGCGTCGCATTCAATAACCGCCCTGAGCGACGCCAGCGAATCTTTATCAGCAAAGTAGAACTTACCATCAACAACGTAATCCTTGGTGTTAAGCGAGCTTATTTCTACGGGCGATAATGTCCTAGCGTCAAATTCGGCATACTCAATACTCTTACGATTATTACCTTTCTTCAAGCAGACTATCGTTGTATAAGTTGTCGACTTAAACGCTTGAAAATGCTTCAAATCACAAACACTCACTAGTAAATTGTTTTCCGTCAAGAACTTGCGCATTTCTGATCCCGCCAGGCTTGTGTAGAAAGAGGATGGTGTAATGTACGCAAGCGTCCCAGCCCTATTTAACATTTTGATTCCAATCTCGTAAAAAAGTATATACGAATCAGTCATCCCAGTCCGGCAAAATAAATGCTCCTTCGTTGCAAAAGTCTTTTCGTCCAAATTGTGAATCCTGACGTACGGCGGGTTACCTACAACATAATCCATTTTCCCATCAAATTCGCTGATTTCTACCGTATTGCCATGAACGAAGTCCCATTTGACGCCATCTATGCCATAGGCAGCCACGACTATATTGCATCGCATCAGGCACGTTGCGAGCTCGTCCTCATCTATGTCTATCGCATGAATATAATGTTCCAAATCCGCCCGCAAACCGTCCTTGTCGTCAGATTGTCGTAGATACTCCTTGCAATATCTGTCCACGATATGTATCACGAATTGACCGTCGCCGCAACTGTTTTCCATGACATGTTTTTTCAAGATGCCGGCGCCAGTATATCCCGCTCTATCCAAGATAATCTCCACTAGGTAGTCTGGCGTGTATATTTTCCCTCGGTGTTTCAACTTAATAAATTCGTCTGAGACGTTGCGGTCTTTGTATAGGGAGTATCTATGGTTCACTCCCTAATTATATCATAAACCCGTAGCATATAGGCTTGATTTTTCATTAAACATATGCTAAGGTAACAATATGGGGTTTGGCCACCATGTTCACCATATCTACCATATCTACCATATCTATCATGTTCGCCGTCCCCACCATATTATATACAACCATGAAAATCGCTATTTTCACCGATTGCTATCTGGATCTTACCGGCGGCATCGTGACGGTCATCAACTCCGAGAAACAGGAGTTGGAGCGCCGCGGTCATACCGTCTACATTTTCAGCAGTGCCTATCCGCGTTCCAATAAGGCGCGTCAGGAGCTGGCGCGGGAGCATATTTTCCCGGTTCCCACCTGTAAACTATGGGGTCGCGGCGCCGCGCCGATTGCCCGTCGTTCCGCCGTGATCGAGAAATGGCTAGCCAAGCATCATCCAGAACTGCGTCAATTCGATGTTTTTTATGTGCACTACGAGGCTGGTTGCTCAATCGCGGGGCTTCGCCTCGGTCGTAAACTCCACATTCCCACCGTGCAGGTCATGCATGGTCGCGAGGACATGGGCGAAGCACTAATTATTCCGCCCGGATTCCGGACTTTCGTCGCCACGATGCTGGACTGGTTTCACTCCTGGTATTTGCCGCACCCAGTCAAAGTCGCCAAAGACAACTATCTCGCTACCACCGTAGCCAAAGCGAAAATGTGGAGTATTATGGTCAACCATGCGAATTCGGCCGACTATGTCATTACGCCATCGGATTTTTTTCGCGAGATGTTGATTCACTACGGCGTCACGCGTCCTATCGAGCCGCTTCATCATGGTATCGCCGATCGCTATACCATGCTGGCAGTTACCAAGAAGTCTCTCATGCCGGGTGAGCCATTACAAATCATTTGGCACTCGCGACTTTCCCCCGAGAAACGCATCATGCCTTTCCTCGAAGCGCTCTCGATTCTGCAGTCTGAATCCGACTCGCGTCATTTTCCGACTATTATTATGAAAAACCGCACAAAACTCGCCCCAGTTTACCATCTGGACGTTTATGGCGATGGCCCGGAGATCATCAACGCAAGACCTTATGCGAAGGTTCATCACCTGAACGTTACTTTTCATGGTGCCAAGAAGTTCGAGCATATTTGGGAGCAGTTGCGACAAGCGCACCTTGACGTGCTTGTGTCGTACAATTATGACACCTTCGGTATGTCGCTCATCGAGGCGGAGGCGGCCGGCGTGCCAACCCTCATCGCCGACCCAGATCTCGAAGAGATCGTTCCCTCGGGAGGCTTCGTGCTTACGAAATTACCTTCACCAGTGGCCATCGCCGAATCTCTCAGCAATCTTATCGCCCATCCGGAACGCATCGCCGACATGAGCGAAACCATGCTCGCTCATCGCCACGAACTCAAAATCTCCACCAAAATCAATCACCTAGAACGCTTGTTTAATGATATAATTGACTCATGAAATACTACGTCGCTGACTTACTTACCCTGATACGTTTCATCCTGACCGTCATCCTCTTTGTGATGTGTTTTGCGGGTGGTTCTCTTGCCGCGGCTTTCTGTATTTTTATTCTGGGCGAGCTCACCGACGCTTTCGACGGTACGGCAGCTACCAAGTGGCCTTTCCCTAAAAATAAGACCCCAAAGTATCGCAAATATGCCGCCAAATACGACATGTGGACTGATACTCTGCTCGCTGTCGCTATGATTTTGTTTTTTATCCTTCGCGTCAACTTGGTGGCTGGACTAGTTATCGGCGTCGGTTACTCTCTACTTGCTACTATCGTCGACCTCATCGTCTACGGTAAACTTTTCGGTCACCCCGACGACGCGCATCAGCGCTCACTCTTACGTCGCAACTTCCCTCTTGCCAAAAAAATCATCCTCGCCCGCCGCAACCTCTATCTCGCGCTCATGTTTGCTGTTGCCGCCTGGACACTTTACGCCTCCGAGTGGCCCCTCGGCGTCAAAATCGCTATCACGATTATTGCCTGCGCCGTTAGTCTGTTTCTCTGGTTCTTTCTTTCCCAGCGCCGTCACAATATCTCGCGTGATGCGGTAGATATCGAACGCCGGCTAAGCAAATAGCCCCGCCACCGTCGCTTCGTATATTTTGCCCGGATTATATAGGTTGAGCGTCGCAATATGCGCCGCCGCTTCTCCCATCCAGAGTGATATGGGGGAATATGCGGTTTTATCAAGCGGAAAAACTACTACTCTGCCATCTTTCGCGACAATTATTTGCCCATTCTGCAAAGTAACTATCCCCACGGGAAAACTCACGGTGAACTTATGTAGCGCTTCCGTCACTTGCAAAAGTGACTGCGTCAAAGTGAGCATCTTGGGGTAATACACTGCACGAAACAGTTTAATCAGTTGCGCTAGTGACCCCATAATTAGCAAATTTTCGTTCATCAGGGTCCTTTCGTCGCAGTTTTCGGCCAAAATATCTACTGCGTCGCGCGTAATTAGCACAGGCTTTGCGGAAGATTGACAGGCGCTTACTACCGCCTTACCAGTGATGCTATTCTTGGATAAATCACCGATTATTAGGTTAAAATCCGCCACATCCAGCGCAGAAAGTAGTTCCTCGCTACTCGCGAACGACCCGGACTCGGTGGATTTTAGAAATACGATATTGGGCAGTTCTGGTAATTTTCCGGCGAGCGCGTCTGGAAGTATTAGCCGCGTTTCCTTGATTTGGTATTTTTTCTCAATAAACTCGGCAGTTTTGACTGATGTCCGAAAGTTTTGCGCGTTGCCACCGATGATATTGAGTGTCCCCAATTTCTGCTCCGGCACATTCCAGAGCAAGTCGTCGTACGGATTTTTGTCGATTCTCTGCAAATAATCCATTATATCTCCAATGTTATTGAGATTGGACAATGGTCCGACCCGGTTACATTTTCATAAATCTCAGCATCCAGTAGTTTGCTCTCGAGCGCACCAGAAACGAAGAAATAATCAATCCGCCACCCTACGTTGTTTTCGCGCGCCTTACCCCAATGACTCCACCAGGTGTACCTCTGTGAATCTGGATGTAATTCGCGAAAAGTATCCATGAAATCAGCGCCTATGATTTTCCCGACGCCCTCACGCTCCTCGTCGGTAAAACCGGCGTTGTGGTGGTTGGTTTTTGGTCGTGCGAGATCTATCTCCGTGTGGGCCGCATTGAAATCTCCGCACACTACCACTGGCTTTGTCCTTTCAAGCTCTTTTAGTAGTTGCAAAAACTCCGGGTCCCAACTCTCGTGGCGAAGCTTAAGCCTAGATAAATCCGGCTTCGAATTTGGCGTATAGACGTTCACTAGAAAGAATTTGTCGAATTCCATCGCCAAGATTCGCCCTTCTGATGCGCCTATGTCGCCCAAGGAATCGCTACCATTGTTTTTCGAAGCATGTATGTTTTGATTTGCGAGTCCAAAAATGTATATTCCTGACGACCCCGACAGGTTCGCCTCGTCAGAGGCGGTTCTGCCGGCGGTCCAGCGTATGACATTTTTGGCGAGCAAGTCAGCTGAGAAAAGCAATGGTAGCGATTCTTCGCGTAACAGCGTAGCAGTACCGCTATACCCGGCCCTCTTTGCTGGATTCCACGCAACTTTATACCCCGGAAAATCATACTCGACTTGTTCTGGCTTGGCCTTAATCTCCTGCAAGCACAAAATATCCGGCTGATATTCATTGAGAAACTTCTGCAATGCTCCTTTACGCAAAACCGCCCTCACCCCGTTGACATTCCAAGAGAAAATCCTAAGCATATCTTCCCCTTTCAATGTCACGCTTTTTAATGCTTTCACGCTTGTCGTATTTCTTCTTACCTTTGCCTACGGCAATCACGAGCTTAATGTGCCGCGCTCCACCCAGCAACTTTACTGGCACGAGTGATAGCCCCGCTTGCTTTTCGCGTTCTAAGGCAATAATCTGTTTTTTAGTAGCAAGCAGTTTTATATTCCTGGCTGTTTCTGCACCAAGCGTTAAATTATTGAGCCACAGTTCCCCACCGCGCAAAGTCACAAAAGAACCTTTGAGCTGCACGTGATGATCACGAATCGCGCGCACCTCTGGCCCCGCCAGCGCCATACCGCAAGTTAGCTCGTCGCCCAGCACATAATCAAAACGCGCCTTGCGATTTACAGTTACCATGTCTGACACTTGTTTTTTCTTCATATTCTATACTACCTTTACCTTATCTTCACCCAGTAATTCTTTCAGATTTTTGACTAGCGACTGATTCGCATCCACCCGGAAAGGCATCCGGAGCGGGCGCTTGCTCTCCCCCTCGCGGAGAACTAGTACCACGTCGGTAAAACCTAGATTGATATCGGCCAACCGTCGGATTGCTGTCAGAGTTGCAGTGTCCTCTGGATTGTCGATCAAAATATACAAACGTTCTTTGCGGGGGTCTTTCGGTGGCGCCGCTAGCACCCGCACGTCGTCTATTTGTTTCGGGGCATCGCTAGGCGCCCTCCTGCCACCGCCCGCTGCACCTCCTCGGTATACCCGTTCGGCAGAAGTCTTAGAGGCTCTGCGAAAAGTCTTTTCTGGCGCTTTTGCCGGCGCGGCGAGTTTGGTGCCAGTCGGCTGATATGACTCCAAAACGTCATCTGACACTAGCTCTACCACTTCGGCTAGTACCTTGGCTTCGCTCGTTAGATTTCCGTCCTTGTCGGCGGCGTTGATCTTACCCTGCACGCGCACTACGTTATCCACTTCAAGTTTCGCGCCGTGCTCAGCGAACACCGACGGAAACACGATAAACTCCGTCTCGGTGGTCTTATTCTCCATTTTGATAAACGCCATTTTATCGCCTTTTTTAGTCAAAATCGTACGTACCGCCGTGATAATCCCGCCAATCGTCACGAGTTTGCCGTTATTTTCAGGTGTAATCAGCTCCATCGGGTGAGTTTGCTCGTTGAAATACGTATCGTACTTATCTAACGGATGTGCCGAAAGATACAGCCCCATCAGGTCGCGTTCCCACAAAAGCTGTTCTTTCTCCGGAAACTGGGTAGGTGCTTTTTTGATTTCCACCTCTGGCACTACGCCAGCTTCACCCATCAGACTAAACAAATCCATCTGACCCGAACCGACGTCTTTCTGACACTTCGCTCCGTAAGCCTGAATCGCCTCCAAATTAAATAGCAAATCAGACCTTGACGCGCCGAAACTGTCAAACGCCCCAGTTTTAATTGCGGCTTCCCATGATTTTTTGTTGAACTTTGTCGAGTCCACACGTTTCGCAAAATCACATACTGACTTGAACGGACCATTCTTGTCGCGCTCCGGGATCACATACTCCTCGACCAGCGCCTTGCCCATGCTCTTGATGCCAGATAGCCCAAACCGAATCGTGTTTTCGCCACCCACGATACCGAAATCACCGTACGATTGGTTGATGTCTGGCCCGAGGACCTTAATCCCCATCCGTTTACACTCGGCGATTTCAATCGCCAGCCGGTCGGTCCACCGCATATCCGCGGTCATCAGCGCCGCCATGAACGCATCGGGATAATGCGCTTTGAGATACGCTGTCCAGTAGGCCACTAGTGCATAACACGCCGCATGTGACTTGTTGAAACAATAGTTCGCAAAATCAAGCAGTTGCGCCCAGAAAGTTTCGGCAATTTCCTCAGTCGCCCCGCCAATTTTTACCGCGCCCTCGATAAATTGCGGTTTTACCTTTTTCATCATGTCGATTTTCTTTTTACCAACCGCTTTGCGGAGCGTATCTGCTTGCCCACCGGTAAACCCGCACCATTCCTTCGAAATCTGCATGAACTGCTCCTGATAAATCATGATACCATAGGTGTTTTTGAGCGAATTTTCGAGACCAGGATGGAGATAAGTAATCGGCTCCTCGCCATGCTTGCGTTTAATAAACGAATCAATAAACTGCATCGGGCCCGGGCGATACAGCGCCACCATAGCGATAATATCCTCAAAAGTCGAGGCTTTCAGGTCGCGAAGGTACCGTTTCATGCCGGCAGATTCCAACTGGAATACGCCTGTTGTCTCGGCACGTTGCAATAGCTCATAGGTTTTTTGGTCGTCAAGCGGCACCGAGTACATATCCAGGTCATTATGGTAGACTTTGCGAATCATACGCAGCGCGTTGTTAATCACTGACAGGTTGGACAACCCGAGGAAGTCCATTTTAAGTAGCCCGATCTCCTCGACTTGACCCATTGGGAATTGTGCAGCGATTGGACCTTTGGCGGAAACTTCAAGCGGCAGAAACTTCACGAGATCATCTGGTGCGATAATCACGCCACAAGCGTGCACGCCGTGGTTTCTAATCGTCCCTTCGAGTTTTGACGCGAAATCTATCACTTCGCGCGAGGTCGGATTAGTCTCGTACTCCTGTTTCAAATCCGGTACGTCGCGCACTGCATCCGCAAGTTTCACATGGTGCCCCATTACTGGGTCGGGCACCATTTTGGCAAGTCGGTCCGCATCGGCGTACGGCACTTCTAGCACGCGCGCTACGTCGCGCACCGCGTTTTTAGCCATCATTTTACCAAAAGTCGCGATATTACTCACTCGTCCATAACCGTATTTACGCGAGCAGTATTCAATCACCTCATCACGTCGCGTATCTTGAATATCCGTATCGATATCCGGCATCGAGATACGGTCAGGATTCAAAAACCGCTCAAAAAGCAAGTCGTATTTCAGCGGGTCGAGCTCGGTAATGCGAAGTGCATAGGCGAGAATCGACCCAGCCGCACTACCACGCCCCGGTCCGTACACGATACGCTGGGCCTTGCCCCAGTTGATGAAGTCCTGCACGATCAGGAAATACCCATTATACCCCATCTTATCTACCACTGATAGCTCGTAGTCGATACGCGGTAAGACCTTGTGCGCTTCGTCGCGCTCCTCGTCGGCCTTTTCGAGGAGTTTCCGGCACTCTGGCACCGGTATTTCGCTCGCCTCTTCGAAAGTTTTGCCGGCATAGCGATATGTAAGTCCCTGAAATACCAGACGGTCAAGATAGGTTTTTTCGTCCTCGTCAGTTGGAATCGGGAACTTCGGAATCAAAATCCGCCCTAGTTGCAAATCCACGTTACAGCGCTCGGCGATACGCTTGGTATTGAGAATAGCCTCCGGGCAAGTGTCTTGCCAATGGCTGATAATCTCCTCGGCTGGAATGACGTGCAAATCATAATCTCGGAGCGTCATCCGGTTTTTGTCGGACAGGTTCGCCGCTGTGCCGATGCAGAGTAGCACTTCGTGTGCCTCCTGGTCCTCTTTTTTGAGATAGTGGGCATCACAGGTCACTACGAGCGGCAGCCCCAGCTCCTCGGCGTGAGCCATGTGCCAGTCGTTGACTTTTTTCTGCTCCGCTGAATGTGTGGTCGAAAGTGGATGCCCGTGATCTTGCATTTCAAGATAAAAACGGTCCTTGTAGACATTCCGATACCAGTCAATTAGCTCGTAAGCGCGTTTGTCATCTCCGGCGCGAATCGCCTCCGAGATTTCCGATCCCATACAACCAGACAAACAAATCACGCCCTCGCTGTATTTTTCCAAGTCCTCGTGGTCAGTTCGCGGTTTATAGTATTTACCTTCAATCTCGGCGTTACTCATGATACGACACAAGTTCTCGTAGCCGACATTGTTCATGGCAATCAGCGTGATGTGAAAACGCTGTTTGTCGTGCGCCGGATCCTTGTCGGTGCGCTTCCTTGCCGCTACATATGCTTCTAGCCCGAGCAAAGGCTTAATTCCAGCAGAGTTACACTCCTTGTAGAGTTCCACCAGCCCCGACATGGTGCCGTGATCCGTCACTGCTACCGCCTCCATCCCCTCCTCCTTGACAAACTGCACCAAATCTGGTATTTTAGTCAAACCATCCAAAAGCGAGTAGTGGGTATGGTTGTGCAAATGCACAAAATCTGACGGTTTCAGCTTCGGTTCCATATTAAGATTATAACACAAAATACGACCCTTATCGGGTCGTATTCGTACTATTACTCAGTTTTCTTTTCTTCTTTTTTGGCTTCGGTTTTCTCTGCCTTGGCTTCGTTCTGTGATTTGCTTTCGTTCTCCGCCTTGGTAGATTCTTTCTTAGTTTCCGACTTCGCTTCCTTCTTGGCGCCGATTGTCGCCTCGACCTCGATTAATGGCTCTCTTTCTTTATCTTCACAATCGCAATCCTCGTCGCAATCGCACTCGTCATCACAACCCGCACTAGTCTTAGCTGAGATGAACTTCCCTGCGATAGCGCCGATCACTGCGCCGACTGCTGCTCCGAGGAAAAACTTTCCCGCACCGCTACTTTTCTTTTCAGAATCTGTCATTTTTTATTCTCCTTTGCTTCTGATTCTTTAATTTTGTCTTTGATTTTAGGATTAATGTACTTGTCCACCAGCATTTCCACTGTCCCCCCGATCGAAGTCATACCTTTGACATTGGTGACTACGTCGTTCGCGCTGTCGGCAATATATTGACCTTTGATTACCACTCGCTTCACTTCGTCGGAAACCTCCAAAAGTTTCAGCATCAGCACTATCCCCACTACTAGGAATATAAATAATGTAATACTTAAAATCGCGACTAGTATCCACTCTGCAACGTTCATATTATCTCCTTACTTATATTGTAGCACAAATTGTCTCACTTCGTCAGCATAATTAGTATTTCGCATGACATATTCGAGATGCGCCATAAAGTAGTTCTTCGGGTCGCCGGTGGTAATCCATTTGCCGGAGCTTTTTGCAACCACCACGTCGCCAGTCTCGGCCAACTTAGTGATGGCATCTACGGTCCAGAGTTCACCATCGAGGCCAGTATTGGACGGCACGAGATAATCAAATACCTCTGGCGTTAATAGATAACGCCCATAACTCGTCAAATTGCTCGGGCTGAGGTCTGGCGTTTTGGGCTTCTCAACGATATGGCTGAGCGTGCCGTTGTCTTTTAGGGCAATCATGCCAAATTTGCTCCAAGTGGATTCCGGCATCTCCTGCGCCGCAATTACGGCCTTGGCGGTAGGGTGCTTCTCGTATTCCTCGATGAGTGTCTGCACATCGCTCTTGCCCAGAATAAGATCATCACTATACATTACGATAAATGCATCCTCATTCTCGACGTACCTCTTGGCTGACACGATTGGTGAACCATTGCCATAAGGCAAGTTTACATCCTGCTCAATCACGGTAATCTTCGGGAAATCCAGAACTTCCTGTACTGGTTCAAAACGACTTGCTTTGCCCTGTTTTTCGAGCAGAGCCTTGACGTTGTCGGCCTTGCCGTGAAAATAATCTTCATAAATCTCGCGTGACTTCGTGTTTGGTGTCGCTACGATAATGATTTCCTCAATACCGGCCGCCACACATTCCTCGACGCACAGCTGCATTACTGGTTTGCTTCCGATCGGAATCATCGCTTTCGGAATAGTCTTGGTAATCGGTAAATACCGACTCGCAAACCCCGCATCGGTAATTATTGCTTTTTTGATAGACATCTAGTCCTCCTTGAAACCTAATTATAGCACATATTCTCACGAAATAGCAAGATATCTCAGCACGAGCCTATTTCTGGGCGCTAGACTTTTTGGTGGTCGTAGCTTTCTTGCTACTTCCCTTGGCGACACTCGCCTTTTTCGCGGTACTAGTAGCTTTGCCACGTCCGCCCCGTACTCTTCGCCGCGTTTTGGCGGCAGTTTTTGGCTTGTTTTCGAGCATTTCGCGCGCCTGCGCCTCGGTGATGGTCTTCGGATCTAGATCCTTGGGTACTTTTACGTTATTGCGTCGCCCCGGCCCTTTGACATACGGACCGTACGCACCATTAATAATTTGTATCTCACCCCAGTCGGCAATCATCGAGTCAATCTTTCTCTGATATAGGGGCAACACGTCTTCCAGCGTCACGGTGTACGGGTCGAAATCTTTCATTGGAATATTATACTTGCCGCCTTTCAGGTATGGCCCGAAAGGTCCATTGGCCGCAATCAACTCGGTCCCATCTGCCGCTTTCCCGAGCGTTCGCGGTAAAGCCGGCAGGGCTAATTGTTTTAGTGCGTGCTCTAGCGTAACCGTCTTGACTGATTTTCGCTTCGGTAGCGGTGCGAAACGTGGCTTCTCGCCGCATTCTTTTTCGTTATCGCCGAGCTGGATGAAGCCGCCATTTTTGCCCACTTTGGCATAGATTGGCTTCCCTGTCTCAGGATCATGCCCGAGGAGCCGCGCATTGTTATATCGCTCGACGCCATTAGCCATCAGTACCGTATCGTGGAATGGTCCATAGAAATCTCTCAGCATCTTGACACGTTCCAACTTTGCGTCGGCCACTAGGTCGAGGTCCTTCTCGATATTCGCGGTAAACTTATAGTCGACAATGTTCTTAAAATTATCCGTGAGAAACCCCGCGACTAACTCGCCAATCGGCGTTGGTATGAGTTTGCCCTTATTAGCGCCATGCTTCTCCTTGACGACGCTGCGAGTAATGGTAGTGGTCGCATCGGCGGGTGACGTCGCTTGGGGGACCCCCGCGCCCGCGTGCGTGGGGGAAGATGCGACGGCAGGACCCGCCGAGGCTAAGATTGGCTCGACACTTAGTTCTACCACTTCGCGCTCTTCCCCCTCGCTCTCGCCCTTGACGACATACCCGCGCGCCTGGATCGCCGACATAATCGAGGCATAAGTAGACGGTCGCCCGATGCCGAGTTCTTCCAGTTTTTTTACCAACGAACCCTCGGTATATCTTGCCGGTGGCTTTGCGAAGTTCTGCCGTGCCGTCAAACTAAGGTAGTCTAGCGGGTCACCCTTCGCGACTTTCGGCAACTGTAAATCTTTCGAGTTGCCATATACTTTTAGAAAACCGTCAAATATCACCACTTCGCCTTTCGCGACGAATGTGTCGGCAGATTCTGTCGGTTCATGAACCGCGCCGATACGAATCGTGGTTTTTGCGACTCTGGCATTTGCCATCTGTGTTGCCACTGTGCGTGCCCAAATCAACTGGTACAACCGCTTCTCATAATCATTTTTTCCGGCCACCATGCGTCGCACGTCAGTCGGGCGAATCGCCTCGTGAGCTTCCTGCGCCGAGGCATCTTTCGTCTTGAAATGGCGTGTTTTCAGATATTCGTCACCAAATTCGCTCTTGATGAACCCCGCAATTGCCCCTATCGCCTGCGAAGATAGGTTGAGCGAGTCGGTACGGTGATAGGTGATCAGACCAGCCTGATACAACCCCTGCGCCGCGCTCATCGTCGTCCGCGACGAGAAACCGAGTTTCGCATTGGCTTCAATCTGCAACGCCGCCGTCGTGAAAGGCACCGGATTAGACTTCGTCCCCTCAGCCTCCTCCACTTCCGTCACCACAAACTCCGCCCCCGCCAATCTTTCTAGTAAAGTTTTGGCCGCCTGCTCGTCTTGGGGGGCTTCGCCATCGTAGGCGGCCGAGAATTTGCATTCATCGGCGGGTGACGTCGCTTGGGGGACCCCCGCGCCCGCGTGCGTGGGGGAAGATGCGACGGCAGGACCCGCCGAGGAAATAGATTTTGCGGCAAACATCCCAGTCACCTTAAAAGACGATTTGCTTTCAAATTTCTCGATATCCTTCTCTCGCTCTACTACTAGCCGGAGCGCCGGACTCTGCACACGTCCCGCGCTAATCGCCCCTGGCACCTTGCGCCTCACTATATCCGACAAATCATACCCCACTAGCATATCTAGTGTCTGCCTTGCCTGCTGGCTCGACACCATATTCATATCCACCGTGCGAGGATTTTTGATGGCGTTTTCTAGTGCTGGTTTTGTAATCTCGTGAAAAGTAATCCGCGCGGTGTCTTTCGGTAGCTTCAATACTTCCGTGAGGTGCCAAGATATCGATTCGCCCTCGCGATCCTCATCGGTTGCGAGCCATACGCGCTCCGCCGCCTTAGCTTCCTTTTTTAGTTCCGCAATAATCTGCTTGTGGCCCGGGTCTATCTCATAAGTCACATCGAAAGTCGACTTATCTACTTTGGTATCTTTCCGGATGTGCCCTACGCTCGCTAGCACCTTGAAATCACTTCCGAGGTACTTCTCTATCGTATGTGCCTTTGCGGGGCTCTCCACAATCACTAGATTTTTAGACATAACATATATATAATATCACACATTTGCCCACAAATCAAAAAGAGCTCAGGTATGGGTGGGCACTACCTGAGCTCTTTTTGGCCCTTTAACGCTTCACTACTATACCGGGTGAACCCCGGAAGCGCGACCCACCTCACACAAAACGGGGCCCGCCGGTTAAAGGGATTGCTATACCTTTGAAATGATCCCTTTCTAAGTGGAGGTAATACTTATAACTCTAAACCATGAAGAAATTTAAAGCTCGAAAGGGTTTCAAAGGCACGCAATTTCTGCTATACTTATAACAGTATAGCGAAATTATAACTTATTTAGGTGCGGTGTAGGGCTTTTTGTCACCCTAACTGTAATCATTATAGCACACAGGAGAAAATATGTCAACACTTTTTTCACACTTTTTTCAAAAAATCAACCAAATATCACCCCTAGAAGCCGATTATACAGAGGTGTTAGGCTCTATTGCGGTTATGCCTAAAACATTGTATTTTTATGGTAAAATGCCACAAAATGTGGTAAAAATGCAAAAATCCTCAACCACTCTATCAACACAATCAGGAGATTTGTCAACCACGAAAGACCGATCACTAGCATCATCTGACAAGTCTCGTCCGAAAACCGTCGCCATCGTCGGCTCTCGCCGCAATACCCACTATGGCGAAGAGGTCGCCTATAAGCTCGCCTACGAGCTGGGCAGGCACAACGTAGTCGTGGTGTCTGGGCTTGCGTATGGCATTGATTCAATCGGACACCAAGGCTGCCTGGACGCTGGTGGCGTCACCGTGGCGGTTCTCGGTACCCCTATCGACAAAATCTACCCAGCCGGCCACCTGAAACTCGCGGCTGAGATTATTGAAAAGGGTGGCGCCATCATCAGCGAATATCCCCCTCGTGCTGCCGCATACGAGAGCGCGCCGCTAGCTCCGGGCGAGTATATTTCTGACTCTGGTCGGCGCGAATATGACCCCAGATATTCTTTCCTGCATCGCAATCGTATTATTTCCGGACTCGCAGATATTGTCGTGGTGGTCGAGGCGGCCGAGAAATCTGGCTCACTCAATACCGCGGCTCATGCCCTAGACCAAGGCAAAACCGTCTTTGCCGTCCCCGGCAACATTACAAGTCCATACTCCCAGGGTTGTAATAAACTTATCGCGGCGGGTGCTATCCCCTACACTTGCCCAGATGATGTCCTGCGCGAACTCTTCCCGGACGACTATGCACAAAAAATAAAACGTCACCAGCAACTTAATCTTTTTGGCGACAATGACGTGGAGAGTAAAATCTTGCAAGCCCTTGCTGCCGGGGCGCGTTCTAGCGAGCAGATAATGGAACTGACTCATCTCCCGCCGGAAGTGTTCAACGAAGCCATCACCTTGCTCGAAATCAAATCTCGCATCCGCGCTCTCGGCATGGGCAATTGGGGGCTAATACGATAGTGAAAAGCCTACTTTTTCTTTGTGTTGGCTCGCTTGGTGTTGCGCCCGCCAGCCTTGACGCTGGTTTTGGTGTTGGTTTTGGTACTGGCCTTAGCACTCGTACGCGGTTTTTTGCGAGCCTCCGAACGCGCCACCGAATCCTCGACGCGTTGCGAATGATTATGTACGCCGTAAATCATGCTGGTCACACCGACAATCAGCATGTATGCACCGAAGAACCTCAGGAAAGTCATAATCTCAAACGTGCCCGAGTTTAGAATTACGAGTCCCATCACGCAGCCAATCACGCCCGCGAGTACGCGGATAAACCGGTCGGTCGGGTCCACAGTGGACAGAAAACCGTGAAAAATATCAATCACGCCAGATACAAATACGTACAATGCAACTACCGCAAGGCTTAGCACCAGATCACTCCGCGCCGCGAACAGTAGCGCAAGCGCCGCCGCCACGTCCACCAGCGCATCGACTACGGAATTGAGCCAACCCTTTTTCTTGGTTGAGGAGTATAGCGCCGACAGCGCGTCTATAATTCCCATCCCGAGCAAGAACACGCTAGTCATCGCAATCACCGATTCATAATTGTTCATCCCGCCGAATAACAGCAAGAATCCAAAAACGGCACCTAGTCCGCCCCTGAATACAAATGTAAGCCAATGTTTATCGATGAATCTGCGGTTGATATGCGCCATAAAAACAAAATCCTTTATTACTTATGTTTATTATATCACACATGTCGGTATTTTTTGCGGAGATTCTCAACGATTTTCGTGATTTGATACTTTGCTGGTCGGAGTACTAGGTCGTGTGCTGGGATATAGCGCAATTCTTCACAGCCAAATGACCGCTTGAACTCGCTCACCCCATAAAATCGGTGTGATGTCTCCTCGCGCCCTACGATTCCCCATAGGTTATACCGAACGCAACCTCGCCTCCTGGCTTCGTCCATCGCCGCGAGATGAAGTAATGGCGCGGCGGAGTACTTGGTACCGAGTTCCGAAGATACACCGTAATGATAGCTCGCCTCAGCCCCATAGAAAATCATAAAGTTCTGCGCCAAAGTCTCGCCCTCGTATTTCGCGGTGTATATCAGCACCTCTCCGCCTTTGCGAAACGCTTCAAACTGTTTCCGCAGGAACGCATCGGAGAACGCTATATATTCTTGACGCTTGGCGTGCAATTTTTCCAATCGACAAAACTCGCGAATCGCTTCATCGTCATCCGAAACGTCTACTTCGATGTCTAGTTTTTCGGCTTTGCGCAATTTCCTCCGAAATCTTTGCGACGCACCCGCCAAGATCTCATCTCGTGACCGCGTAAGGTCGAGAATGCCCGCATACTCCACGGACAGATACATTGGCGCCGGTATTAGGCCGAGTTTTTGCATTGTGGCGAGGCTATGATCGTTCAGCGGCTCCTGTGGTCGCACTCTGACGAACACGCACTGATGGCGCTCCCCAGCCTTCTTGATGTCGGCAAAAATCTCCGTGAGTAGCTTCTGGTCTCCGTAATCACAGAGCGGTCCACCGGCGATAGCGAGGTAAGTGCCACGTTTCGCGGTTTCTACCACTCCGGCGTATGCCCCCACGATTTGTCCGTCGCGTCGTACTAGTCGCCTTACGATTTGTTTACCGCGCGCCGCATGAAACTCGTAAAAATCCCATGATTGTAGAAAATTCGCCTCGGGCCGCGCCGCTACGAACCCGTCCCATTCCTCGCGCGATCTTCCGTCGTCGATACGAATCATAGATGCCTCCTTTTTCTCCTTGCGGCTTCCACCACGAAATCTTTCAGATATCCCATTCGCGACAATACTAAATCATGCGCTGGAACGAACTCCACCACTTCGCCACCGAACCCGGTCTTAAACGTCGTCACTCCGGCGTAGCGGTGGTCAGGTTGCCTAGGTGGCGCAATCCCCCACAGATTAAATCGCTCAACCCCAGCCTTTTTCAGGTCCTGTATCACCCTCCATAATAAAGCATACGCCCCTGGCAATTTACGGTTCAAATCTGTCGATGCCGCCTCGTAGTAATCGCCCTCACGTCCACCCCTGATGATGAGTCCGTAGGCGACCGGCGCCCGCTCTGGTGTCAATACTTTGTAGATCCAGATATTCCCTCGGAACGCTTCGCGCTCGGCCATCAGGACTTTCTCGGACGGCGGTACAAATCCTTGTCGCCTCGCTGTCGCCACCTGAGCTGCATGAAACTCCTTAAAATCCGCCTCGCTGTCACCTTTTGTTACATAAAGCCCCAGTTTTTCGGCTCGTCGCACTTCGTAACGCGTCTGCCGACGCATATCCGCGAGTAGTTCGTCCTCTGACCGCGTCAAATCGAGCATAACCGTATGTTCTGCCGCAAGGTGCATAGGAGCCACCTTTAATCCTAAACGCCTGAGAAGTGCCAAATTTGCTTCCTCCGCGCGAAGTTGTGGCCGCACCCTTACGAAAACGCACTTTTCGCGCCGCCCGGTCTCGGCTATTTTCGCAAAAATCTCCTGCACGTTGGCCTCATCCGTATAGTTGCAAAGCGGTCCGCAGGGGATTTCCAGATAACGACCACGTTTGGCATCTCGTACGACCATCAGCGCCCATCCCTTGCCACCGAAATCATCAGTCACCACCTTGCATCCCAATATCTCGTTCATCTGGCCATACGCTGGCGACTGCAAAAAATTCGCTTCACTATACGCTTCTAGTATCTTTTTCCACTCCGTCTCGTTCATGCCGTCTCCTCTGTTATTTCGTATTTTTTAATGATTTCTCGCGCTTTTTTTAGCTCTCCGCGCGAATAGTAAGTCGGTATATTGACTATCTGCTTGGCCACTTCTGTCGCCACCTTGCACTTGCCTTCCGGGAACTTTACTTTTTGATAATATCTCTCTGGCGAAACTGGTTTCTCGTACCAAAATCCTGCAAAATGATACCCCGCTCGTTTTAATTCCGCCAAGCACTTTTCTCTGTCATGCACCAAGCAAAAATCTCTATCTACTCCACGACAAGTGGGGAGCTGTCGGAGTGCAATCTTCGCTTCGAAATACGGCATCCGCCTCGTGAAGTCCAACCTATTATCAGCGGATTTTTCTACGAAACGAAGCCCGAGCAATATCCGCATCAAAAACCCGCCCAAGTGAACGTGTGCTAATCCCCTTACTGCTCCGGCAAATAGCGGGTAAAACCTCTCTCTTAATGAATCGGACAATTTTGGCCGACCGAGCGGCTGCCTATTCGTGGTCTTATAGATGGGCGGCGTCCGATATATCACTGCTCCCCCCGAGATTGCGTCTATGGCCTTGTCTTTGCCGAACGACAGTATGGTCGCCGCCCCCACCGTGCCCGCTTCTCGCCCGTCTGGGTATCGTACCCCTGCCGAGTGTGCCAAATCTTCGATGATAATGAGGTTGTGCTTTCTCGCAAACTCTTCCACCGCTCCCATATCCACTGGTATTCCGAGGGTGTTCTGTACGATGATACCCTTGGTGTGGGCTCCTAAATCATCCGATTCGAGAGTATCAAGGTCGAAATTCAACGTCTCTCGGTTGATATCCGCATATACTGGTACGCATCCAGCCGCTTTGACCGCCTCAATCACCGCATAGCAGGTAAAACCGTTCACAATGATACCATCACCCCGCTGAAAATAGGCTTTTAACGCTAATGCTAGCGCTGTGCGGCCATTCTTCGCGAGGATCGCCGTACCACCGTACTTTGCAGAGAGCGCCTCTCCTAGCGCCAAATAATCACGTCGGGAGCCAAAAGTCACCAAGTGCCGCCAAGCGTGCCGCTTGCGACTATTTAGTCCTAAGTAGTAGTGCTTCTTCATGTCTCCTCCACTTGCCCCTATTTTGTCATCCGCATCACTAGCGAAGTGAGCGCTCGCGCCAAGCCCTCCGGGTCGGCAATATATGGCGCATGGGTCCAGTTTGCGTAAAACTTCAAATCCGCGTGAGGTAATTTCTCGTACATGGCTGTCGCCTGCCGTGGTGGCGTGGTGGTGTCTTTCTTGCCCCAGAGGAGAAAAGCTCGCGTTGTCACCTTAGACAAATCCAACGTCTTGTCGGATTCTAGCATATTGACCAGGGTCTTTTTCATGTTCTCTGGCGCGTGTGAATAATCTGTCGTGCCGGTCAATCGGTGAAAAACTTTGCCCACCAGCGGCAGTTTCTTGAAAGGTCGTCCGATTTTAGCAATCCGCTCCACGATTTGCTTCTTACGCGATGGCTCGTATATTCCGGCGCTATCTAGTAAGATTAGGTATTTTAGCTTCTGCGGGTTCTTGGCGCAGAGGTTTAGTAATATCCGTCCACCGTTCGAGTGCCCCAGGGCAATCGCCCCATCTGGTATTTGCTCATTGGCCCACGCCACATAGTCATCCACTGTCCAGACTTTATCGCTTGGCTCGGTCAACCCCGGCACTTTTAGCATCTTGATTTTTAGCCCATTCTCTCGCATGATAGAAAGGGTCGTATTCCATGGCTCCACCGTATAGGTCCACCCATGGATAATATAGAGGTTGGCCATGCGACCATCGTGTTTTTTGGCACTCATGAATCTAGCCCCCATTTCTTGCGCCGCATCACGGCCGATTTTTCGCGTCGGCAGAGTTTCTGGGCGTCATGTGGGTCGGCGAGCAATTTCTCAATAATCCATTCCAGATATTGACTTCCCTTGAAAAATATAGTCTCGTTGCCTCTGATGTGTTTCTCAATAAACGTTAGCGCCTTTTTCGGGTCAGTCGTAGCCACCGCCGAGACTCCGAGTTCCATCAGTTTTGGTGCTGTCCATTCCTTCGTGCGTCGCCCCACGAGCACTACACGCTCCGGTTTCGCCTCAGCAATCAGTCCAGCTAGCCGCTCATGCTCGACCTGCTCCATTTCTCCCTGGTCCACAATATCGCCAATTACCAGCCATTTATGCTCCGCGTGCATCCGCTTCATCATGTCTAGCGCCGACGCCATGCTGATCATATGGGCGTTATAGCTACTATCGATGATGTCGATACCTTTAATCCCCTTGAAGTGCGACGATCGCCCCGGCGCAATTTCCATCCCTGTAAAATCCGGATTGAACTGCAATTTGAGATATTTCATCAAATCTTGCAATACGAACAGGTTAAATGCGATATCCTTCGGCTCCGGGTGGTCAAAATGAAAAGTCGTGTCGCCATAGGTGAAATCGGTATAGTCTGGGTACACGACGTATTTTTTCATCAGGGATTTCTTGATGGGGATGACCTTGGCTTTGATTCCGGCGGTGGCATCCTGCATGACCTTCGAGTCCGCATCGATGTAAACTCGCTTTGAAGTATTGGCGGGTAGATTGGCAAACTCCGCCGCAATCGCTTCATCCACGCTTGCGAACTTGCCTTCCTTCACCAGCCGCTCGAACTGTACAGCGTGGCTAGTCCCAATCGATACCCAAATCGTCACCTCAGGCTTCAACCACTCAGCCAAAAACTCCGCCTCGTGCGGGCGTTCTCCGTCAATTTCCACTATATAGAATGGCTTCCGCCGTCGTCGCAACACCCCGAGAAACGGCGCCGCGATGAATAACCACAGCCACCTAACCTTCGAACCGCGGACACCTTTCAGGCCCAGTACGTCAAACGAAATCCCAAAAGCGGAGTTGGCGTCGCGCGAATAGTGCGCCTGCTTTCCAATTTCATATTCGAGCATTTTTAGCATGGTGGTCTTCCCCGCCGACCCAGTCACCGCAATCACGCGCGGATGCCACCGTCGGAGCACCATTTTAGCAAAAAAACGAAAATAATCCGCCGCCGCGAAATAAAACTTCTTTTTCATGGCTGAGATTTTGCTCATACGCCTATTATACCGCATATTGCAATATCATGCAAAATGTGCTATAATGGAAGTATATTAACATTAATTATCTACCTCTGTTATCTCTTCGACGGGCCGTCTAGCGCTCATCTGATGTTGCAGGGGTGAAAGGACAAAATGACCGTAACCAAAAAACAACCCGAAGGTCTCACCATTCGCATCCGCCTCAAAGCGTATGATCACCGCGTGATTGACCAATCCGCTCGCCAAATCGTCGAGACGGCTATCCGCACTGGCGCCTCCGTCAGCGGGCCGATCCCTCTCCCGACCAAGCGTAGCACTTTCACCGTAGTCAAGTCGCCACACGTTTACAAGACCGGTGGCGAGGCTTTCGAGATGAAGGTCCACAAGCGCCTCATCGACATTCTAAATGCTAACCCGAAGACCATCGAGAGCTTACAAAATCTCTCCCTTCCAGCCGGCGTCGATGCCGAAATCAAAATGTAATCAAGTCAGTGATACCAAGTTCTATAACAACAACTGCTATTGCTGCTACAGTTTCTTCCTCCGCTGTATCGCTGACTAGCCAACCCAAAGGTACTTTTTCGAAGCATCTTCAGATTTGTTTGCCGTAATTATTACAACTCAGCAATGAAAAAATGTCCCCCAGCCCGTCAGGGCGAATAAGGACATTTTTTCTTGCCCTGCGTTGTAATAATTACATAGGCAAACAAATCCAGCTGAGAAAAAGTACCTTTGGGTTGGCTGGATGTTGAGCCAGCTAGTTCCGAGTCCAGTTCTGAGATTATTTTTTGCGCCAAAGATATGATATGATATAATATAACTATGAATACCGAAGAATACGAAAGCAAGAAACGCGCCATTGAGCTCTACGACAGCGGCATTATCGACCAGTTCGAGGTTGGTACCACTATGGGGTTGCAGCAAATCCACCAGTTTCTCTTTCAGGATGTCTTCGATTTTGCTGGTCAGATTCGCGACGTAGATTTGTCCAAGGGCAACTTTCGCTTTGCCCCGGTTATCTATCTGAATGACACTCTGAGGACTATCGACAATCTCCCAGCCGACACTTACGACGAGATTATTAAAAAATACGTCGAGATGAACGTTGCGCACCCATTCCGTGAGGGTAACGGTCGTGCCACTAGGATTTGGCTAGATCAGATTTTGAAGCGAAAACTAGGCAAATGCGTGGATTGGTCCAAAGTCGAGAAAGCAAGCTATCTCTCTGCTATGGAGCGTTCCCCTGTTAACGATTTGGAGATCAAAACGCTTCTTGCAGATGCGCTGACCTCGGACGTTGCCAGTCGCGAAGTCTACATGAAAGGCATCCAGTCCTCTTACGATTACGAAGATCAATCAGAATATGACGTCCACAAGCTATTCAAATAGCGGAGCTAGATTAATGTCTCAAGTGCAACACTGAGACTTGTAGTACTCCATTGGTGTCAACCAATGGAGTCTTTTTCTTGGTCTGTTATTAATTAATGATTCTACTTCTAGTATATCAGCTTTTGTAATCTTCTTGAAGTCTGTTCCTTTTGGAAAGAAATCACGTATAAGGCCATTTGCATTCTCGTTCCTGCCTCTTTCCCACGAATGGTATGGGTTGGCAAAGTAAATTGTTGTCTGGAGCTGCTTTTCTGTTTGCTGCCACATAGTAAATTCCAAGCCATTATCATAAGTAATACTTGCCGCTTTGCCAAATACCCTTTTTGTGTCTAGTATTGTTTGTTTAGATATGTTTTGCCCATTATATCCTCTAACCAGACTAGCAGATAATAATCCGGATTTGCGCTCTATATGGGTTAATATACGATCTTTTATATCTTTACCAAATATCGTATCGCCTTCTAAGTCTCCAAATCTCCCCAAAGTGTTAATAATGTCTGGACGCTCCGAGATGTTGCGTTTATTTCTGGTTTTGTTGAAGACCAAATTGGTTTTTAATCGCTTTGGTTTACCTCTTCGTCTTAAATACTTAATTAGCCTCTTGTTTTCTGACGAATAGATAAAAGCATATATAGCCCTGGCAGACACATATGGTAACTTGTTTTCTAATCTCATTCTTCCAGATATTTGTTCTGGAGACCACCTTAGTGCTAGCTTTTCTAGTATATAATTGCGAGTTTCACTGTACGATACTGTGTTTAAGAGTAAAGATTGTTTCTTCGTACGGTTTAGTGCTTTTATTCCTGCATCTTTTGCTTTGTAATATGGTTTATTGAATTCATGTAGCCGTTTACGATATGATTCTTTTCTGGAACGAATTTTATCTATTTTATCCGTACCTCTAAAATGCCTAGAATCTAGATATAGTTCATGAGGAACATTAACTCTACTTTTACGAGATTCACCATTACGCATTATCTCTCGTGATATAGTGGAAGGACTTCTCCCAATGCTCTCTGCTATACTTCTAATTGTTTCGCCATTTTCTAATCTATTTTGAATAATAATTCGCTCTTCTAGTGAAAGTTGTGTATAATGATAATGAGGCATATTTACTCCTTGGTTAATTAGTTTGTTTACAGAATCTATTTTAACCCAAGACCAGTAAATATGTCTCTTTTTTATATCGCTAATGTTGCACTTGAGATGTAAGCCGAGGGGACATACATAAAGGGCTCAAAAGCTTTGCAACATTTGCATAGGTGTCATACCTAGTGTTGTGTGTATTCTAACATAATTATAATAAATTAGATAGTCTTTTATGCTTTTATCTACATCATGAAGACGCCTACCGGTATATGGACC
>JAFUCJ010000009.1 GCA_017459705.1 Candidatus Saccharimonadota bacterium
AAAGCTGTGGAGTTTGCCAATAGCCCTTTTTCGGAGAAGTTAGATTTCAACTACATTAAGAAACTCCACAAATTTCTATTCGGCGACATTTATGATTGGGCTGGAGAAACTAGGATTATAGATATTAGCAAGGGAAACATCTTTTGTCAGCATGAGCTAATAGAAGTCAATATCGAGGCCTTAATGAGCGAATTAAGCGCAGAGAATTATCTTGTAGATTCTGATGATATGGCAGAAAGGTTAGCATATTTTCTTGGTGACCTTAACTCTATCCACCCGTTTCGTGAAGGCAATGGTAGAGTCCAGCGGCTATTCATTGCTGAATTGGCTCGCCGTGCTGGATACGGCCTTGATTTTAGTGGTATTACTCCAATAGAAATGATAATCGCCAGCGATGAGGCTTTCCGCCATAATTATGAACCTCTTAAAGAAATAATCCAAAAATCTCTTACCTATAATTAGACTATTCAGTTCATATCACTCACCTTACTATTCTCCTCTTTGCTAAATAGCGATTGTATGCTGGTTCTAGCAAGTAGTGCCAATAATCAATCTCCTCATTCGCCTCTGTTATTATCGATGCGAGTCTGTCTTCTAGACTCTTTGTGTGTAAAATGCTACCCTCATCACCCCCCAGATGTCAAGAAAGCTCCACAGGGTCTTTATTTAATTTCTGACGAATAATAGGTGCGAGCGAAAACTATCTTATGCTTGGCTTTCACAACGCTTCCCGATGCATCACCTTGTACTTCAAGTATACATACGAATCGTCCAGCGCTCTACATTCTAGAAGCCTCATAGGACGAATCGCCGCCAGTTCATATCGCATCTCCGTCAACCAAGGTCGGAGTGTCGCGCCCGCCCACTAAGACCGGAGCTACGACGACGCTAACGTAATCTATCAAATCTTCCCGCAAAAAGCGTCCATTCATATTGCCGCCAGACTGTATCGTCAAGTGTTCGGCGCCATACCTATCATGTAAATCTTCCAACATTTGCCCCAAATCTATCTTGTCATATTTCAAGACTTCGACGTTGCTATACTCATTTTGCATCGTAAGCGCAGGATGCTCCGAGTTTGTCGTCACGACAATCAGTTTTCCCGCCCAACGCGACAAATATTCTACGCCCCTTTCGTCTAAATGTGGTTTATTGTCCAAAATTACGAAAGTCACCGCATCAATTTTTTGTGGCTCGTCCGCTCTTTTGTTCACGCCAATTTTGGCCATTACTCGCCCAGTATTAAACGAGAATAAATCAGTCTCCTTCTCTAAATCATAATATTGTTGCAATCCTTCGCGTAGTCCAGCTATATTTTTCCAGTCGCGATCGACATCCAAGTTGTCGGTATTGCCACTATTGATTTTTCCATCAAGCGATTCCAGCATGAACAAAGTTGTTATTGGTCTCATGATTTTATTTTATCACACCTGTCGAGTTTTTACCAACATCCAGCAATATCTGACCCGACATGCTTAAATCGGCCAATGCACCACTAACGTCCAGCCGAACGTGTTTTTTTCTGACCCCTGTTATATTTTTGCAATTTTTCGAGTTATGCTACATTTGTAGCATAAAACTCTTTTTCGTCCCAAAAAGGTTTTTGCCTCATGGTAAAATTATGCTACGGGGGAGAAAGAATAAAATAAATGTTAAAAATAGTAGTTTTTGACAGTGGTATGGGAGGGGAATTATTTGCGGATCGCCTAGAACAAGAACTTTCGGTGATCGAAATAATTCGCGTCATCGACTGGCGCAGCGCTAGGGAGATTTTGAAAAGCTCTCGTGGTGCTCGCAGAGCGGCCGAACGCGCCCTGGAACCATATTTTGGCAAGGTGGATTTGATAATCTTTGCTAATTATCTATTAGCAACCACGAGCCTCAATTATTTCAAGCGGAAATATCCAGAGCAAAAGTTCATTGGATTCACTCTTATACCTAGAAGGATTGCTCTCGAAAGACCTACCCTTATCATCACTACCAAAGCTACTGCTAGGAGCCTTTCTTATGCCATTGGCATACGTCGCGTCAGGGCCAGAACTATCTGCCTCGATACTTGGCCTCTCCTCATCGACGACGGCAATATCACAAGCGATGGCGTGAATCGCGACCTAAAAACTGCACTTATCGGCATGCGCCGTTTTTCTCCAGAGCAGGTTATGCTCGCATGCGGCCAATTTACTGAACTCACTCCCGAGTTCCGGCGGTATTTTGGCCACAATGTCCGTATTGTGGATAGTTTTGACCAGACAATTAAAGACGTCTGTCGTGTGTTGAATCTGAAAACTAGTACTAGAAAAAGCAGATGAGCTAGTACTCAGCGTGCTTTACAAAGCCGTTTCATCAGAGTATAATAAAATCAGAATAACAGAAAGGCCCAAATGAACTCTGACGAGAACTTAGAAAAAATGCGGCATACTTTGAGTCATGTGCTCGCTGCCGCCGTGCAACAAATATATGGCGACGTAAAATTCGGTATTGGCCCCGCCATCGATACCGGCTTTTACTATGATATTGATTTTGGCGACACTAAAATCTCCGACGCGGACCTTTCTAAAATTGAGAAAAAAATGCGCGGCATTGTCTCCCGCAAACTCCCGATGGTCCGCCGCGAGGTCAGCAAAAAAGACGCTCTGTCTTGGGCTCGCGATCGTGGACAGAAATACAAAGTTGAACTTATCGAGGAACTTCCCGCCGATGACCCCATCACTTTCTATGATATGGGTGACCTCTACACGGATTTATGCAAAGGTCCTCACGTTGACAACACTGGCGAAGTTGGTGCCTTTAAACTTATCCGCGTAGCGGGGGCTTATTGGCGCGGCGACGAGAAAAGGGAAATGCTCACTCGTATTTATGGAGTTGCTTTTAATACCGAGGAAGAACTCAATGCATACTTAGAACAACAAGAGGAAGCCAAGTCTCGCGATCACCGTAAACTTGGTGCTCAACTAGATTTGTTCTGTTTTTCGAACCTCGTTGGCTCAGGCTTACCGCTATTTACTCCGCGTGGTACAATTTTGCGCGACCTGCTTAATGAATTTACTCAGAGCTATCGCCTGAACCGTGGCTACCAGAAAGTCTGTATTCCGCATATTGCAAATATCGACTTATACAAGACATCCGGACACTACGAGAAGTTTCCAGAAATGTTGCAATTCGTTTCGCAGGAAAGCGGTGACCATCTCGCCCTGAAACCAGTTTCTTGCCCTCACCACTCTCAGATTTTTGCTAGCTTGCCGCGCTCGTACCGAGATTTACCAGTCAAGTATCTAGAAACTACTATGGTTTATCGCGACGAACGTAAAGGTGAGCTTGGCGGACTTTCCCGCGTGCGCGCCATCACCCAGGACGATTCGCACGTCTTCTGTACCGAGGATCAAATTGGTGACATCTTCGGAGAACTTATCGAGTCAGCGAAGGACCTGTACGCTAAAATCGGCATGAAACTTCGTCTGCGCCTTTCATTCCGCGACGACAAGGACGGCTATATCGGCACTCCCGAGATGTGGCAAAAAGCCGAATCCGCCATCAAGGAAATGGCCGACAAGTTCAAAATGGATTACTTTATCGGCATCGGTGAAGCTGCGATGTACGGACCAAAAATGGATTTCATGGCTGTCGATGCGCTAGGTCGTGAATGGCAGCTCGCCACCGTCCAACTCGATTATGCTCTCCCGAATCGTTTTCATCTAGAATATACTGACGCAGACGGCTCTAAGAAGACCCCAATCATGATTCATTGTGCCTTGATTGGCTCCATCGAACGATTTATGAGCGTCTACCTTGAACATACCGCCGGCTGGTTGCCGCTCTGGTGTGCTCCGGAGAATGTCCGTGTCCTCACGGTTAACGACCAGGTGTCCGATTATGTTGATAAAATCACCTCCGAACTAGACAAGGTTGTCTTGGAAGAGCCTATCAAGAATAACAAACTACGCTATACTATTGATGATTCAGCCGACTCACTCGGCAAGAAGATTCGTCGTGCCACCGAACTCAAAATCCCAGTCATCATCATCGTAGGTGAAAAAGATGCAGCGGCTGGTACTGTTTCGTTGCGCCTGCGTGACAAAGAAGAAACATTAAAGATAGACGACCTTGCTAAATACATAAAGGAGCTTTAAAGGGGTGACCCCAGTCGTCGTAATCTTAGGTCCCACCTGCTCTGGCAAGACTGGCGTAAGTATTGAAATCGCTAAGGCTATTGGTGGCGAAATCATCTCTGCCGACTCGCGAGCGGTCTACAAGGGCATGGACATCGGTACTGCTAAACCTACACTTGAAGAAATGCAAGGGGTGCCACATTTTGGTCTAGACCTGGTTTTTCCTAATGAACGTTTTACCGTGGCCGACTGGAAAACGTACGCTGAACGCCAAATCCATGAAATTACCGCCCGTGGACATGTGCCCATGGTGGTCGGCGGTACAGGACTATATATTGACGCGCTAATTTATGGCTATCATTTCTGTGGCCCCACCGGACACAAGATTGGCGATATTGAACAAAAAACTTGTTCAGACCGCAAAGAGATAAAAGGCAATTTCTTACTGGTTGGCATAGACTGGCCGACCGAACAGCTGCGAACGCGACTTCGTGCCCGTATTGAACAAATGTTTTCACCGGCGCTATACGACGAAGTTAAAAAACTTGTTCAGTCCTACGGCTGGGGAAACGGCGCCATGAAGAGTGACATTTACGAGTATGCATGGAAGTATATGCAAGGCGAGTTGTCGCTGGATGAAGCCAAGGAACGATGTTTCTATGAAGATTGGCACCTGGCAAAACGCCAGATTACTTGGTTCAAGCGAAATCGCGATATTGTATGGTTGTCACTTGAAAATATTTATCCATTTGTGATAAAATATATACATAATGACGAAAGAAAATAGTTCACCAATTGAAAAACTATTTGGCTCCAAGACTCGTGCTAAACTTTTGAAATTATTTTTCGAAACACCAGAAAAATCATTCTACGTCCGCGAAATGACCCGCGTTATCGATGAGCAGATTAACTCCGTCCGCAGGGAACTATTGAATCTCGAAAGCATCGGTATCATAAAGAACGAAACTTTCGACAACAAAGTCTACTATTCCGCCAATACCAAACATCCCTATTGTCGTCCGCTCAACGAGATGTTTACAAAACGTATCGATGCCTCACGTGACAAGGATGTCCACGAAACGACATGGGAGGAATACATCCGCCCCGTCAAGAACTATCTCACCGGTCTCATCGTTACGAATCGTCTTCCCGGTCAGGATGGCATAGACCTGCTTATCATCGGTAACGACAAAACCAAAAAACTCACTCGCTGGGCCGAAGTCATCGAAAAGAAGCAGGGCAAACCCATTAACTACGTCATCATGACGGCCGACGACTTTACTTATAGACGAAGCGTCAAAGACCGCTTCATCGAAGATATACTGGAAATGGAAATCACCGAAATCATCGACCCGGAGAAAATAATAAAATAAAGGAGTTTCATGTTCGAGATAGAAAGTAAAAATCAGGACGAAATCATCATTACCACGAAGAAGGGGGGCATTAAGTTCAACATTGCTGATGGTATAATCGATGCAAACTTAGCCGTAGGTAAAATCGAAGGGCCTTGTGAATGCGAAATCGGTGATGCTGCCATTCGTGGTATCGCTACGGCGTCCGGTCATACCATCTACGACGTAGAGATAGGCGGCGTGCATACTGGTATTGTTGGCGCCATTGAGGAAAATCTTGACGATTTAGTTGCAGACATACTCTGTACTTCCAGCGTACGCGCCGTGCGCGAACTTGAACCGAAAGTCATCGTTTCAATGGGCAATATCGACGGCATGGTTGCCGACCTCAAACTCTCCGCCCGCACCGAAAAGAAACTAAAAATCAAATCCCTCGATAGTCTTCCGACCACGCAAGAGGTGATAGTGCTCAGCTAATGAATACGAACCCAGGTTACCTTATTATCATCTTGGCAATCATTGTTGGGTCAGTCATTTTGCATGAGCTATCTCATGGTGTGGTAGCTTATCTCCTAGGTGATCGCACAGCCAAGGATGCCGGCAGACTCACTCTGAACCCATTTAAGCACATTGACCCGTTCATGTCGATCATGGTTCCTGTAATTTTGTACATTCTGCGTGCGCCAGTATTTGGTGGAGCAAAGCCTGTGCCAGTCAATTATCACAATCTTAAATGGCGCGAGTGGGGCATGGCTCTCGTGGCCATCGCGGGTCCGCTCACGAATTTCCTGCTGTCGCTTATCGCATTTCTGGTCGGACATTTTTCCGGACTACTCTATGGTTCGGGCGGGGAAGTACCGCGGTTTATATTTACTGAACTTGTTTATATTAATTTAGGCTTTATGATTTTTAACCTTATCCCCATCCCGCCCCTTGATGGCTCGCGCGTATTATTTGCCATTTCGCCAGATGTCGTCCGCGAGTTTCTAGCCAAAATCGAGCAGTTCGGCGTGGTACTAGTGTACATCTTGATATTGTTATTCGGTGAAGTGTTTTCGTCTATCATGTTGGGCGGTATGGACGGGATAATACGCTTCTTCTATGCGCTAGTAGGTCGTTAATCAAGACTCTCTTTACAAAGAGAGCATCGTGTAGTATACTGGAACTAGCCCTACTGGCAACATGATTTTCCTGAATAATCATGTTTAAGGGATTTCGTGGCTTCACACCCGTGGGTGTGTCGCATAAGATTTTACCCACCTTGTATATATTACGGGGAAAACAGGTCAGTGGGGCACCGGTGGGAATATGAAACAGAGAATACGCGTTGCAGGACTAATCAAAACCGCAAATGGCATCCTGATTTTGAAACGGAACCGGGGTCGTTCAGAGGCTCCGGCTTTTTGGGAGCTTCCTACCGGTAAAATCAAACTTGGCGAGCAACCGGAGGAATCTATGGCGCGTTCTCTCGCTGAATATACGGGCCTCACAGCTACGGCAGTCAGGCTTAAAGACGTAATAACTTTTCTTGCATTAGAGGGTGCTAGTCGCCTTAGTAACCTGTATATTATCTACGAAATCGAAGTGCTCGACGATCAAAAACCTACGCCCCGCGACCGTTATACTGCGTACAAATACATCAAAGACTTCACTTCCAGTAGTAGTATCCGACTCAACGAGGCTACTAGTACTACTTTGGAAATCGTCGAAGGTAGGACCGCTAGCGAGCGCTTTTCTTTGCGAGATACAGCCAGCAGCGCTACTATTTATGTAGACGGTGCTTCTCGCGGCAATCCTGGACCATCCGGCATTGGTTATGTTGTCACCAGTGCAGATGGCCGTACCTTGGAGCAGGGTGGGGAATTTATTGGTTTTGCCACTTCACGCGTTGCGGAGTATTACGCTATGCGAGCCGGCATCGAGCACGCAATCCGTCTTGGACTAAAATCCGTGCACTTCGTCTCAGATAGTCTCATGGTTGTAAACCAGCTAAATGGCGTCTTTGCGGTCAAGAATCAGGACATCATGCCTATTTACGATGCAATCCAAGGGCTTCTCAACGAATTTGACTCCGTCTCGTTTACTCATGTTCCGCGGTCCGAGAATGCGTCCGCTGACGCCGAAGCTAATCGCGCAATCGACAGTATTCTTTACAAAAACACCCCTATTTAGTATAATTATATATGAGCCGTCAAGATAATCGCCTACATAGTTAGGAGGAAAGTCCGGGCAACAGAGAGCATGGTAGTCGCTAACAGCGACCGTCCGTAAGGATAGGGAAAGTACCACAGAAACTTAAACTGCTAACCGGTTTATACTAGGAGCGATGGTGAAAAGAGTGAGGTAAGAGCTCACAGCGTGTCGTAGCGATATGTCACGGAGGCAAACCCTACCTGTTGCAAGGAGTGCTATAAAGCCCTAGCTCGGGGACGCACGCTTACCGCTTGAACGTTATAGCAATGTAACGTCTAGATAGATGATTATCGGCCTCCATCCCTGATGGAAGTTACAGAACCCGGCTTATTGAAGGCTCACTATCAAGGAATCGGCGATTAACCGCCGATTTTTTGTTGTTAAAAATACCAAAAACGAATGTAAAAAATACAACACATATTTGGACGACGATTCGATAGAAAAATTGTTCATTTATACACTAAGTGCAACAGCACCCCTGGACATGGCTGAATAATAATATCTATGTTGTAAAAAACACAAAAAATTGCCTCTTCCGAAGCAATTTTTTGAATAAAGTCAATACTATTTATCCGACTTTTTTGCCAAATCTTTCGGCGATGCTACTAAGCCTTTCTTCCGAAGAGTGCGTAGAGCGGATGTCGAGATGTTGCACTTGACCTTTTGACCATTAATCACAATAGTCCTCTTAGAGACATTTGGTTTAAAAACCTTGCGAGTATGTCTCTGCGAGAAAGAAACATTGTGACCGTACATTTTTCCTTTTCCGGTAATTTCGCAAATGGCCATATTATTTCTCCTTTACCGTGTTAACGATTGCCTTGAATGCATCCGGGTTATTCACCGCAAGATCCGCCAAGACTTTACGATCCAAGTTGATATTTTTAGCTTTCATGCCCGCAATTAGCTGCGAGTAGGAAAGACCGAGCTCTCTCGAAGCATTATTGATGCGCGTAATCCATATAGCCCTCAAATCGCGTTTCTTATTGCGGCGATCCCGGTAGCTGTAACGCAGAGCCTTGATAACACCCTGATTTGCTAGACGATAGCTCCGAGTGCGGGCATGCTGCATCCCCTTAGCTTTTTTCAAAATCTTCTTATGTTTGGCCATAGCGGCCACACCACGTTTTACTCTCATGATTAAACCCCTAATGCAGTCTTAATGTTTTTCTTGATTTTGCCATTAATCGACGCAGCAGTTTTCATGTTGCGCTTTCTGGCTTTGGATTTCTTAGCGAGAATGTGATTCCCGAAAGCACGCTCACGCGTAATCTTACCGGAGCCGGTAATCTTGATGCGCTTCGCAGTACCTTTATGCGTTTTTAGCTTTGGCATAGGTTTTCCTTTAGTTGTTATATTTAGTATTATAATTTACGACCGGTAGACCGTGGAAGCAGGAAATTACTTCTTCCGAATCTGCGCCGATAAATTGCGTCCGTTAAATTGCGCTTTACCTTCTACGACGATATCATCACCAATCAGGGCCAGAACCTTGTCTAGTAAATCTGTACCTAGATCCTTGTGTGCCATCTCGCGTCCACGAAAGACAATCATTATCTTTACACGGTCGCCATCATCGAGAAAACCTCGCATTTTGCGGACTTTAATGCTCAGGTCATTTTCTGAGATTTTGAGACCTATCTTCATTTGCTTCAACTCGGATTGCTTTTCGCGCGCTTTCTTGCGGTTCTTGGCCTCTTCCTTCATCTTCTGATATTGGAATTTGCCCCAGTCGATGACTTTTACAACTGGTGGATTAGCACTAGCGGATATCTCCACTAAGTCCACACCCTGTTGTCTCGCAATTAATTGTGCGTCGCGACTAGACATGATGCCGAGCTGCTCGCCACTCGATCCTATAACGCGTACCTCCGGATAACGAATTTCTCCATTTAGCCGGGTGCGTGATGAGTTTTTTATGATAGTCCTTTCTTCTCTTGAATTAACCTGATAACATTATATCAAATCTTGCGCCAAAACACAAGGGTATTTTTGCCTATTTGTACCCCTGGCGTCTTCGATAGGTCAAGGCCTCAGCAATGTGCTTTGCGTCGATTAGGCTTTGCCCATCCAGATCAGCAATTGTGCGCGCTACTTTGATCGTCTTAAAATAGGCGCGCGCCGAGAGGTTGAGTCTTTCCGAGGCCGCTGACAGTAATTTCTCCGCCGCGGAGTTCATTTTTACTAACTTGCTGATTTCAAACGAGGAGAGGGAACCATTATACTGCCCATCATGGCCGTATCGAGCCCTCTGACGACGAATCGCCTCTGTTATAGTATTTTTTACAACACTATGTTCTCGTTGTAGATACTCGGATGGGGTATCTAGAAACTTATTTTTAACTCTGTCGACGCTCACGCATATATCAATCCTATCAAGCAATGGCCCGGAGATCTTTTTCTGATAATTCTGTATCTGCTGCTCCGTACAGGTACATTCATGCGTGGGATCGCCCAGATAACCACACGGACAGGGGTTCATTGTCGCAATCAGCATAAAATCTGCCGGGTATGCGGTCTTATGGTTCGCTCTCGAAATAGAAATGTGTTTATCTTCGAGTGGTTGGCGCAAAGCCTCTAATACATTCCTAGGGAACTCCGGTATCTCGTCGAGGAACAATATACCCCTGTGCGCCAGTGATATCTCCCCCGGTACAGCCCTCGTGCCTCCACCGATAATCGAAGCGGCGCTCGCCGTATGGTGCGGGCTCCGGAACGGTCGTTCACAGATTATCTCGTCCATATTCATCCCCGCTAGGGAATATATCTTTGTAACATCAACCATCTCGTTCGAAGTTAAATCTGGCAGCAGATTCGCCGCTGCTTTCGCTAGCATAGTTTTACCAGCTCCGGGAGGTCCCTCGATCAGTACGTTATGGTGTCCTGCAATCGCTATTGTGAGCGCTCTTTTTGCGGCCTGCTGGCCACGTATATGGTCCAGGAGCACTTTTCTGCTGCTGGCAGAGTCATTATTGTTATGGTTGGGCGCTGGGCGCATCTGATTTTCATTCGTGGGGAGTATAGACCCCTGTTGTTTCAGTTGTAAGTATAGGTTTTGCAGTGTGTCTACGCCATACAAAGTCACTCCTTCTACCAAAGAGGCCTGCGATAGATTCCTAGCCGGCAGAAATACCTCATGGATGTTGGCCGCCTTCGCCGCTTCAACAATATTGATGATGCCAGTTATTGGCCGCACCTTTCCGTCTAATGACAGCTCTCCCACGAATAACCTTCCTTGCGTATCCGCTGCGATGAGATTCCCAGACAGGGTTAATATGGATAGCGCGATCGGCAAATCAAGGTATGACCCGTCCTTAGCAAGGTCGGCTGGCGCCAGATTTATAGTTACCTTACGGTCAGGAAAATTAAACTCTGAATTGACTATTGCGCTTCGTACGCGCTCTTTTGCTTCGTTTATTGTTTTATTTGCCATACCTACTATATTGAAAGCCGGTAGACCACGATTCATGTCCGCCTCGACTTCGACAATCTTTCCATCAAAGCCGTACGGGATCGCAGAATGTATTTTACTAATCATGCCACTCTTCTTAGCACACGTGCAAAATAAAATCAACCCCCCACCTGAATAACAGGGGTCAAATAATAATAACTGATTTGTTAATTTTAGATTTTTGACTCGTCTCTTATGCCAAGATGGAACAATATTTTGCTTGTGGAAAACTCGCAAAAATTGAACAAAAAAAGTATGAAAAATGTATTGACATTAGCATTTTATGGCGCTATAATAGAGATAGCTTCTGAATAAAAAAATTATACAGAAGGTCAAAACAAAAATATAGCCAAAATAACTCCACACTCTACTTAGAAAGCCGGTTTTCCTCGCAGTTACCGGCTTTCTTCTTGTCTTGCAGCGCTTTTTTTGCTACAATATAATGTAGTTGGGGCTGACAAAGCTTAGACGGATTATTAACAGTCATGAGGCGCGTCGACTAAATACCGTAAGTATTGAATAAGTGCTAAAAACACTAAAACTGCGCATGTCATGTACATGCCAGCTTATGCCTAATTATTATTTATAGGCTGGTTCTACTCTGAGGTTCCGTAGGAGTAGGATTATCATACAACGGGAATAAGGCTTTGGGTTTGGCAACTTGAGGCACGACAATTAGCCATGGTCGCGAGGAGTTTTGTTTCTTGCCGCTCTTCGCGCTGACCAAGATAAAACAAGAAACTATGCGCGTAGAATCATGGCCCAGTGATAACTCGGACGGGGAGGCAGTATCCCCCAGCTCCACCATATCACGAAGTGAGCAAAAATCCAGAACTTGTTCTGGATTTTTAAATACGTTCGGCAGAGGTCCGCATAAGCGGGGTCATGGCTGGTCGTTTTTTTTGACTATGAGTATCCAAACCAACCCTAAACGAAACTCAGTTTCCACACGATTGTTGTAAAAAATACAACAAAATGAACACTAAAATTGAACAGGGAAGAAATAGGGCTAATGTTGTAAAAAATACTCAGAAAAAAATGAATAAATCTATTGCATTTTTAAAGTTTTTGTGCTAATATAAGGACAGTCGGGATGACTAAAACAAAAACTAAAAATAAAAAGGAGATGACGATGAAAAAAGTCAGAAAGAAAATCAAACCATAAAACTTGGCGGGCGAAAAGGTAATTTCTTCTAGCCATAAATTACAACAAGGAATTACCTAGAGCTCCGCGAAGTTACGCGTAGAGCGCACTAGTAAATCTTTCGTTAGCACCTCAATTCATAACATAAAACAGAGCGAAAGGAAACGCTAGTAAGGACATATGCTTCACCATGCGTGAAGCGGTCAAAAAAAGGAAAGCGGACAGGGTTGTGGTTAATAGTTGTGTTAGAAGAACCAGATAACCCATCCGCTCTCCTCCGTAGCATAGAGAGAGGGAACACTTGGAGAGGAACGCGCCAAAATATGCCATTATATGATATAATGATACCATGAAGCATAATCGCGTTGTCATAATAATAAGCATCATTTCACTCGCAGCTTTAACTTTGATGCTAAACCTGACTTCGCCTATGTCAATCGGCCCGTTCGGTGTTTTATTATTTTTTACAACACTATATGTGTCAATCTTCGGATTGATCTCACTCGTGATGCGAGTCTTTTATCGTATCGCAATGAACAGGGAGGTTTTCAGAAGCAAAGATTACCTATATGCGGCAGTTATTGCATTTGGTCCGATTATGGTTCTGATGGCTAGATCTTTTGGTGTCATTAATCTATGGACACTAGGGCTTATCGTACTTTTTCTGCTTTTAGCCGAGTTTTTAGTGATGAAACGCGCATAATGTGCTAAAATAAACATATGGACAATGGACGTCGTAGCATTCGGACTGATCATAGTCAGCAACTGGAAGGCCGCCAAACTTTTGGTTCGCCTTTTTTTACGTCTGGTGTAGGTGATGTTCCCGCCGAATACAACGGTGGGCCATCCGAAGACAACATCAACTCAGATCAGGCGAAAAATTGGGGCATCCCCGAGGCAAGGTCTAGTGGGGCGGGCGTTCCAGAATTGAACAGTTTTGAATCAAGCAACCAGGAGCCTAGCAGTCCAGAACTGAGTGATTCAGAATCGACCATGCGGGGCACCAATCGTGTCATCGTCTCGGGCACAGAGCTAGGCGTAATCACTCCGACCGCTCCCTACTCCGCATCCGAAAGTACAGAGCACACGGTGGCAGATCTGTCCAATATCCACCCGCAGGGGGACAGCGTAAGCGGTGAGACTCTAGCGGCAGTGTCGCACCTTTTCGACGATCATTCGCGCGCTTTTGCCGATGACTACGGGGATTTTCTCGCTATGCGTGAAGCATACATTAAACAAATAGAGGGGAAGCAATAATGGACATACGGGTGGCGATTCTGATAACCGTAGCGTCGCTTCTTATTATTTTTGCGATCATTTCGGCCTCCCGAGTATCTAAAAAACGTCGCGCCAAGCGCTATGAACGTAGTCTCAAAATGGTACCCTTACTTATCCATCTTCCGCCAACCACCGACGATATCGACGGGGGTGGCAGAGATAGACGTGATGTCACCGGTGAAGTTGTCTCTAAGGCCCAACTGATGTACTCTATCCTCGCGTCCACCACTAAAAAAGGCTTAGATGCTACTCTTTACGGACAGAAACATTTCTCATTTGAAATTATCGCGAAGGACGGTTTTATTAAGTACTATGCCTTGGTGCCTTTTTCGCTTAAAGAAGTTGCCAAGCAGGCCATCCAGTCGGCCTATCCTACCGCCCGCATTGAGGAACACGTTGAGGACAATATCTTCGGTGCTGGCGCCAACGCAAACACCGTAGCCGGCGCCGAACTGAGCCTCTCGAAGGATTTCTATCTGCCAATCCTTACTTACGAAGACAGCAAGCGTGATGCCTCGATGGCTATCCTCAATGCGTTGTCCGGCGTGAACAAAAACGAGGGCGCGGCTGTACAACTTTTGTTCCGCCCCGCAGACAAAAATTGGTCCAGCGCTGGCAAGCACTATATCGAAGACTTAGGCAAAGGCAAGTCGAAAACCAAAACCAAATCCGTCGGGGCTGGATTTGGGCAACTAGTAATCGACGTCATTCGCGCCCCATGGGAAGTCCCCGAGATGCACGAAAAAACCGAAGTTACCGAGCAGATTTCGACCTTAAAACAAGACGAAATCGCTTCTATCGCCAACAAAATGCGCTATCCAGCCTTTGAAACTCTGATCAGGGTGGTGGCCAGCTCCGACACTAGGCCACGTTCAGACGCAATTTTGGGGAGTATCATCAGCGCTTTCTCTCAGTTCAACTCGCCAGAACTCAACGGTTTTGAAGTTAATACTTTTAAGGATACTACGAAGCTGGTAGCCGACTATACTTTTCGCTTTTTCCCCTTAAAAACCCGAACAAATATTTTGAACAGCGTGGAGCTAGCGTCTATTTACCATTTGCCGGAGCAGAGCGCTATCCCGAATTCAAGCGTCGAGCGTCAGCTCACCAAGCAAGTTGACGGTCCGGCCAAACTTGCGACCGATGGTGTATTCCTCGGTATGAATGAGTTTCGTGGTGTCGAAAAACCAATTTATCTCTCCGACGACGACCGCCGACGCCATATGTATGTTATTGGGCAAACTGGTATGGGTAAATCAGTTTTCCTCGAGAACATTGCCTATCAGGACATGTGTGACGGTCGCGGCTTTGCCTTCATCGATCCGCACGGCGACGCCGTTGAGGCGCTCTTAAAACGCGTCCCAGAGGAACGCATCGACGATATTATCTACTTTGACCCCGCCGACATTGAGCATCCCGTTGGCATGAATATGTTCGAGTATGCTTCCGAGGACCAAAAAGATTTTATAGTCCAAGAGGGAATCAGTATGCTTCAATCGCTTTTTGACCCCAATAACCAGGGATTTTTCGGACCGCGCGGCCAGCACATGTTCCGAAACGCCGCCCTCCTCCTGATGAGTGATCCCAAGGGTGCCACATTCATCGATATTCCGCAGTGCTTCACCGATCCGGAGTTCGTCAAGTCCAAGCTCCGGTACGTCACTGACAAAGCCGTCTATGATTACTGGATAAAAGAGTTCCCGGCCTCCCAGAAGTCCAACGACGCCGGTGAAGTCATCACTTGGTTCGCTAGTAAATGGGGGCCATTCCTCAGCAATACTATCATGCGAAACACTCTGGGGCAAATTAAATCCGGCTTTAACATTCGTGAAATCATGGATCACAAGAAGATTTTTCTCGTCAATCTTTCCAAGGGGCGTCTCGGCGATATTAACGCGAATCTTCTCGGTATGATTTTTGTCATGAAGTTCCAACAAGCCGCCATGAGCCGGCAGGATATTCCCGAGGAAGAGCGCCAGGATTTCTGCCTCTATGTAGACGAGTTTCAGAACTTCGCCACAGACAGTTTCGAGTCTATTCTCTCTGAGGCACGCAAATACCGCCTCAATCTAATCGTCGCCAACCAGTTCATGACGCAACTCACCGATAAAATCAGGGAAGCACTTCTCGGCAACGTCGGTACGATTATCTGTGGGCGCGTCGGCGTCACTGATGCTGATCTCATGGTCAAAGCCTTCACTCCGACCTTTACCGCCGAGGATCTTACTAAGACTCCGAACCATGCCGCTATCGCCAAAGTCATGATGTTTGGTATGCCGAGCAGTCCATTCACTATAAACTTGCCACGTCCAATGGGCCAGCCAAATGATCAACTCATGGAGTCGCTCAAAGTTTACTCTGCCACGAGATACGCTAAAACCCGTGCCGAAGTGGAGCGGGAAATCAACGAGCGCTGGAACACGGCAGGAAGCCCCGAAATGCCGCCCGAAACGCATGCAGAGGCCCCTAGAAGCGATTCTGAGTCCGAACCTGGGTTCCTTGACGGTTGGCTAAACAAAAAGCCTTAGAGGCCTCCAAATCGCATAGCGATTTGCCCAAAGACCAAAAGTAAACCGGAATTCACTTCCGGTTTACTTTTTGAACTTGCTTTCTTTCCTGGCTTTTCTTTCTTGAAAGAAAAGCCAAAAAGGTGTATAATAGAGAAGTATATTTAAGAAGAGGTACCAAAATGGCTGAGAAAGAAGCCTATGATTCATCTGAAATTCGCGTCCTAGAAGGTTTGGAACCCGTCCGCTTGCGTCCGGGCATGTATATTGGATCAACTGGATATGATGGTCTGCATCATCTAATCAAGGAAATTGCTGACAACTCCATCGATGAGGCTATCGCTGGTTATGCTAATCGTATCGAGATTACCATTTTGCAAGACGGTGGCGTGCGCGTCGACGATAATGGCCGTGGCATCCCAGTTGATATCCACCCCAAAACCAAAAAATCCACCCTTGAAACGGTCCTCACCGTCCTCCATGCTGGTGGCAAGTTCGGTGACGGTGGGTACAAGGTATCCTCTGGTCTGCATGGTGTCGGCTCCTCAGTGGTCAATGCTCTCTCTACTCATATGATTGCCGAGGTCTATCGCGACGGCAAGACGCATCATATCGAATTCGACACTGGCAAGCCCACCATGGAACTGCAAATCACCAAGGGCGCTCCGCGCGAGCATGGCACTTCTATCACTTTTTATCCTGATCCGACCATTTTTAAGGAGACCACTACTTTCGAATATAGTTGGGTGGCCAGCTACGCTCGTCACCAGGCTTATCTCACGAAAGGCATCCTGATTACCGTCAAAGATGAACGCACCGGTGCTTCTGAGTCTTTTTATTTCGAGGGCGGCATCAAGAGCTACGTCAAGCGTCTCAATCAGGGTAAAGAACTCCTCTCTGACGATATTTTCTACGTCGAAAAACAAGTTGGAGACACTGGGGTCGAGATTGCCTTGCAGTACAACGACACCTTCGCTGAGACCATGAAACCATTTGCCAACAACGTCCTTACGCCGGACGGGGGCATGCATGTCGTCGGCTTCCGCACCGGACTCAACCGCACAATCAATGATTACGCCCGCAAAAACGGACTTCTCAAAGAAAAAGAAGAAAACCTCACCGGCGACGACATTAAAGAGGGGCTTACTGCAGTTATTCTCGTGAAGCTCCCGGATCCGCAGTTTGAAGGCCAGACCAAGAACAAACTGGGCAACCCAGAAGTTCGCGGTTACGTCGACAAAGTCATGACCGAATATTTCGGCTATTATCTAGAAGAGAATCCAGCCATCGCCAAGAAAATTGTCGGCAAGGCTACTCTTGCGGCTCGCGCCCGTAAGGCCGCTCGCGCCGCACGCGATAACGTCATCAGAAAAGGCGCTTTCGAAGGCCTAAATCTCCCAAGCAAGCTCGCCGATTGTTCTTCTCGCAATCGTTCCGAGTGCGAACTCTTTATCGTCGAGGGTAATTCTGCCGCCGGCTCCGCAAAGGAGGGGCGTAACCCTCAGATTCAGGCCATCTTGCCATTACGCGGTAAGGTCTTAAATACCGAACGTGCGCGTCTCGACAAAATGCTCGCCAATCAGGAGCTAGTATCTCTTATCAAAGGGTTAGGTGTTGGCATTGGCGATCAGTTCAACCTCGACGGTCTTCGCTACGACAAAATTATCTTCATGACCGATGCGGACGTCGACGGTCTTCATATTGCAACACTCCTCATGACGTTCTTTTTCCGCTACATGCCGGATGTCATTGCCGCCGGCCATGTCTATTTGGCTAAGCCACCCCTATTCGGCCTAATCAAGGGCACCGGTAATGCCCGTAAAATCGACTACCTTTATGATGAAGTTGCCCTCGAAAAGAAACTCGCTGAGAAGATTGCCGAGAGGAAGGCTGCCGGCACCAAAATCGACGAATCTCAGGAGCGTTTCAAGCAGGCCGGCTATACCGCTCAACAGCGCTTTAAAGGTCTCGGTGAGATGGACGCCAAGCAACTTTGGGAAACCACGATGGACCCAGAGAACCGTATTCTAGTCAAAGTGCACGTCGAGGACGCCGAAAAAGCCGATGCCGTATTTACGAAACTCATGGGTGATCAAGTGGAGCTTCGCAAGAACTTCATCCAGGCCGGCGCCGCTACTGTTAATCTAGACGATCTAGACTTTTAAGGAGGAAACATGGAAGAAAACGACAAAAACAATTCGAGCCAGAACCCATCGAAACGACCCCCTGAGGAGCATTTGCAACAACCGGAGCAATCGACGGGCGCACCCCATGACGACGTGCGCGAACAGGGTGGCGACGCAGAAGGCAGTTCCGACGGGCTAGAATTGAAGCCCGTCGAACATACCATGGAGGACTACTTCCTTAAATACTCCATGTCTGTCATCATTGACCGTGCACTCCCGGATGTCCGCGACGGTTTGAAGCCGGTCAACCGCCGTATATTATATGCCATGAATAAAAACGGGTGGAAAGCACCTCATCCCACCGTCAAATCTGCTCGTATTGTCGGTGAGGTAATGGGTAAATACCACCCGCACGGTGATTCGTCGATTTATGACGCTATGGTCAACCTCGCTCAACCCTGGAAGATGCGCTACACCTTAGTTGAGGGGCAAGGTAACTTTGGTTCCGCCGATGGTGATGAGCCAGCCGCCTCACGTTATACCGAGGCCCGCATGGATAAGGTCGGCGCCGAACTCTTGGCCGACATCGAGAAGGATACCGTTGATTTCCGCGACAACTTTGACGGCACCGAGAAGGAACCAGTTGTGCTTCCTGCTGCCTTGCCAAATATTCTGCTCAATGGCCAGATGGGTATCGCTGTCGGCATGGCGACTAATATCCCTCCACACAATCTCGGCGAGCTCGTTGATGCCACTGTGGCCCTGATAGACCAGCCAGATATCACCCTTGATGGCCTGATGCAACACGTCAAAGGTCCAGATTTTCCAACCGGAGCCGAAGTTTACGGTGGATCTCCGATGAAGCAGGCCTATGCCACCGGCAAAGGCTCAGTCACGATTCGGGGCGTAGCAAATATCGAAGAACGCAAGAATGGCCGATACAACATCGTCATTACTGAGATGCCATACGGCGTCAGCAAGGAAAGTTTAATCGAGAAAGTCGTTCATCTCGCACAGGAGAAAAAGCTCACTCATATCGCTGACGCTCGCAACGAGTCAGCTCGCGGCAAAACTCGTGTTGTCATCGAACTTAAAAAGGATGCCTTCCCGAAAAAAATCCTCAATCAACTATACAAGCTGACGGATTTACAGACCACTTTTCATTATAACGTCCTCGCGCTGGTAGACGGTATTCAACCGCGTGTTCTAGGTCTTAAAGAGATTCTCAGCGAATTCATTAAACATCGTCAAGTAGTGGTCCGTCGTCGCACCGAATTTGACCTCAAAAAAGCCAAAGAACGCGCCCATATCCTCGAAGGCTTGAAGATTGCCCTCGACAACATTGACGAGGTCATCAAAGTCATTCGCTCATCATACGACGATGCCGACCGGCAACTTATGACTAGATTCGGACTCTCCGAGATTCAAGCTCAAGCTATTTTGCAAATGCAACTTCGCCGCCTCCAGGGCCTCGAACGTGATAAAATCGAAGAAGAACTAAAACAACTTCACGAACTCATCGAAAAACTCGAAGCTATTCTTGCTAGTGAGCAGGAAATCCTGCGTGTGGTCAAAGAAGAGCTTATTGCCCTGAAAGAAAAATACGGTGATCCACGTCGTTCAAAAATCATTAATCACGAAGTTGGTAAGTTTTCCGAAGAAGAACTCATCCCCGAAGAGGAAAGTGTCATCCTACTTACCTCGGAAAATTACATGAAACGCGTGCCTCAGGCCGATTTTAGAAAACAAAACCGTGGCGGCAAAGGTAAACGCGGCATGACCACCAAAGAGGAGGATGTTATTGCTCAGATTATGACTGCCAGCTCACACGACTACCTTCTCTTCTTTACGAATCAGGGGCGGCTCTTCCGTACAAAGGCCTACGAAGTCCCCCAGGCTTCATTGGCGGCCAAAGGCACCGCTGCTGTCAACATGCTAAATATGCACCCAGAAGAGAAAATCACCGCCATTATCAAACAGGGTGAAGGCGTCGAAGATGGCTATCTATTCATGGCCACTAAAAAGGGAACCATCAAGAAAACCGCTATTAAAGATTTCTTCAACGTACGCAGTAACGGCCTTATCGCTATCAAACTTGACGAGGGTGACGAGCTAAAATGGGTCAAGGAAACTAGTGGCGAGAATGATATTGTGATTTCAACCTCTGCCGGACAGGCCACCAGATTCAACGAGAAAGAAGTTCGTGCGATGGGTCGTTCCGCTATGGGGGTGCGCGGCATGCGCCTTCGTCCGAAGGACGAAATTGTTGGTATGGACGTCATTACCGATCCAAAACAGAAGCTACTTGCCGTATCGGCCAACGGCTACGGCAAGGCATGTCTTGTGTCGAACTTCCCGCCACACAAACGCGGTGGTGTCGGCATCAAGGTTGCCAGTGTCACTGATAAGACCGGGCCCATTGTAGCGGTTCATACGCTCGATCCGGAAGCCAAGGAAGTCATCATGATGTCAACTAAGGGGCAAGCGATTCGCGTTGCCATGAAAGAGATTCCAACTCTCGGTCGCGCCACACAGGGGGTTCGTATTATGAAAATGTCCGACGGTGATACTGTTGCGTCCCTCGGTATTGTCTTGCCAGAAGCGGAATCGGAAGAAGATTCTACCCCTGTTAGCGATGAACCAGAAGCGGCATAAAACTAAGCCTAGACGGTTTAATGTAATCGGAAAAATCCAGGTAGGGGGTTGACTTTTGCAAATGAATGTGCCTATACTCCTCTAAAATTAAAACAAGGAGTATCTATGAAAAGAAGATTTCTTTTCCTAATATCAACATTAATCGCATTTTTGCCAGGTGTTAGTAGCGGGGCCGCCCTAGCAACCGACGGAGCATCAGAAAAGTCCTCATGGACTGCCTATGAACTTATGGAGATGGACTCCGATGTCCGTGCTGCTATTGCCGCAGAATGTCCTACGGGGTCATATTCATGCAAGGAAAATTTCTTTAATAGTCGTGCAGCCGAGAATCCAGTATATGGTGCACTCAAAAGGTTCTACTATGACCGGTTGTTGATTACCTCATTTAATCCTACCGAGCGGACCATCAAGGTTGTTTACCGAGATCGCAACTTTTGGTCGGAGAACACGACTGCCGAGGATCTCCTAGCGCTATTCATTGTGCGGTATGACCGTGGCTATCTTCCAGATGACACGTCTATCGCCGCTATGTCTGATACCGACACTAGGACTCACACCGTCTACTACGACACGCCATCTAATCATGCCACAGATGGCTGGTTTCCGGCAAATACCGAAGTGACCCTCCCGATGTGGGAAATGTCGTACGACCCGAATGTCCGTGACCGTTTCGATTATCTAGTCGTCACGACTGACCAGAATAATATCACGCCGACATCTGGTATTGCCATGTTCGATAACGTAATCGGCAGCGCAGTTAATTTCCGGGATGGCTCCGAATATCATATCGCATTTGGCGCCGATGGCTCGCAGTCTTATCAACTAGCTGCCAACGATAGTACGCCTGGCGTCGCCGACGCCCCAGATGTCACGACTACGCCATCAGCTGCGGAATCGGGAGAAGGAGAGGGAACCGCGTCCACTGATTTGTCAGTTGTATACGATCTAGAATCTTCTAACGCCGAGGATGCCACTTTAATTTTAGCGCCAGACACGTCCGTCGCTGCTGACTACACGGTTCTGGCAACATCGTCTTCTGAGACACTAACATCGAAGGAAGACACTTCCGGCGCACTACGCGACTTTCCGTGGTGGATTCTCGGAGCTAGCGTCTTATTCTCCGGAGTCGTTGCTGGCGGACTATTGGCATTTTCACGCCGCAGGAATCAATAATTAAAAATCCCCCTCATTTTCGGCAAAATGTGGGGGATTTAGCCGTTTTTTACCCGATTTTTATTAAAAATCCAAAAAAAGTCCACAAAATTGAAAAAAAGTGTTGACAAACATTTCGAAGTGCGATAAACTAAGATTAGCCTAAAGCTGCGAGAGACAAAATCAAGAGAGACTTTAGCGAAAGTTTAACAATTTAGTTGTGCAATTAATCATCGTCAGTTTTTTAATTTGAGTTTTCAAATTTTCTATAATGGAGAGTTTGATCCTGGCTCAGGATGAATGCTGGCGGCGTGCCTAATACATGCAAGTCGAGCGGTAACAGGAAGTTCCACCGTTTCCTTGACACACCTAGCGCATTATCGTAGGTTGTTGAATTCGAGGGAACAGTGGAACCTCGCTGACGAGCGGCGGACGGCTGAGTAACGCGTGGGAACGGACCCCAAACTGAGGGATAACTAGTCGAAAGATTAGCTAATACCGCATGTGATCTTCGGATTAAAGGATTTATCCGGTTTGGGACTGGCCTGCGTACGATTAGATAGTTGGTAGGGTAATGGCCTACCAAGTCGACGATCGTTAGATGGTTTGAGAAGATGATCATCCAGACTTGGAATGAGACACGGCCCAGACTCCTAAGGGAGGCA
>JAFUCJ010000001.1 GCA_017459705.1 Candidatus Saccharimonadota bacterium
AAACACTCTAATTCTGCTCCGCTTCGCTTCACGCCGGGATAGAAAAAGTGGATTTCTTAACAGGAAATTCGCGCGTCTCACGCCGGATGGGGGTCTCGCGCGTCGAATTTCCTTAAAATCCACTTTTTCTCTCTCGGGTTTACTCAATGGAGCAGAATTAGAGTGTTTTGGCTAGTCGGCGATACAACGGACGGACCCCCGACGGAGCCTTGGCGACGTTGGGGGAGGATAATGTCCGGCAGGACCCGTTGAACTTATTGTTGTTTTTGTTGTGTATGACCTTCATGAGTTCCCTTTCCTCTCATATTATTGTGGCGGTCACCTATCAAAATAGGCGCCGCTAGGGAAACCCCGGATTGTACTTTATTATAATAGACAAGTCTATCAGAAAAAGACAAACGGACCTAATGGCGCCTACTTTAACCTTTTCTGAAAAACTTTAATGAAATAATTAACAATCCGGGGTTTCAATTCGTTTTGTTAATACTCTTATTATACATCAGTATCAACACAAACGCAAGCGATTTTATACAAAAATCTAGACTTATTCGTCGCGTAGATTATAATTGGTTGAGATTAATCTCGGGAAAATGGGCGCGGATGTGATTGGCGTAGCCGGCGTCGATATGCTGCCAAGCAGTTCGCATACGACCGACTTCGTCAGGGTTGTCGAATTGCGAAAGGAGGGTATCCGAAAACTCCTGCGGGGCAGGGCGCGAAATCATGCGGGCGACGTCCATGTTGGGATTGCCGGTGCCAGCAAAACAAAAATCTATCACGCCAATCATCTTGTCGTGTTTGTCAAGGAGGATGTTGCCGAGATTGAGGTCTCCATGGACAAGCTGGGTACCCTCGGTGGCCTTGATATAGGCGTGATCGGCGTCGATATGCTGGTCGTAGTGCTCGTAGTCAAGCTCGTGCAAGAAACGGCTGAGTGGATATTTGACTTTGGCGGGAGCCTCACGAAGATCAATACCAGAGAGCTCCTTGATAAACTTCGCGGTGTCATAAGCGACGCCAGTTAGCGCCGTATGCGAGAGGTGATAAATCCGGTCGCCGAGGGTGTAGCCCTCAATCTTCGTGTGGACCGAGAACGGACGGTGTTTGTCGTCGTAGCACAGTTTCATCTGCGGAGTATAGAAACTGGTCTTGCCGTCGACAAAATTACAGACTGCGGCATCCTTGACAATCATGCGGGACCAGAAAGGGTTACGGGGGAAACGGAAGAAATAAGCGCCGCGCTCGGTGGTGACTTCAATGACGATATTTGTCCAGCCAGTAATGATGTGCTTGGTGGCAACGATGCGTTCGCCCGGCAGAGTCTTCACGATGATTTCATCGAGTGGATCGGCGGTAGTAAAAAAATTACTCATATATATATTATACCATATTATAAATTCGTGAGATATTGAATCTTAGCGGCGCGGCGGGCGTCGTCGTCCTGAGCCGGGAGCTTGTCGCGCGTCGAGTAGTCGTCGAAAATTGCCAATGAATCCTTGACTGGACCATCGTAGATAGGAGCCTCGTCATAGACGCTCCATAAAATGATGCGAGTATCGCCACTATGCTCGGCATAGAAATCGAGGGCTTTCCTCGTGGCGCGAATAAACTCTCGTTCGGTCTCCTCGGTGTGGCGCCAGGAGCGACCGCCCAGAAAATGCTCGGTAACCGTAGGTGAGGTGGCAATCATGAGCAGAAGTGCTTGATATTTGCCACGAGCGAGCATATGCAAAAGAATCTGCTCAACCGCCGGATCAAGCAGTGTTACATCTAGTATAACATCAAATCTATGTTTTGTCAAGAGGTTTAGTACTAAGAACATCATGATAGTACTAAACTCATCGGTCTGCTTGCGGAGATTTGCTTCACCGTAAAAATCCTTGATTTCCTCGTAGTGGGGATGATACTCAACGAAGCGACGAGCCGCAACGAGGACGGGAGATAATTCCCTCTTCTTACAATAGGCCTCCACGGCGGGGAGAATCTGAGAAGTCTTGCCAGAACCAGACAATCCGGCAATACGGATAAAAGTGCCAGTTCTAGAAGCATCCACGGTAAAATCCCGCAGGACTTGCTCGGCGATGGCGGGATACTCCGCGATGCCCACTTGCCACTCGGGTTTGACTTGGCTAGGCCAATGGGATTTCATATACTCGACAACGGCGGCGAGTTGCGCCTTCTCTTGCGTTTCCATTTATTTTCGCTCCTTGTGGATTACTTTAATGTATTTGTCGGGTTTTTCGACGATGATTTCGCGGATACCTTGGAAGGTTTTGTATTCGCCCTCGGCTTGAAGCTCGACGGTAGCAGGATTTTTGAAAACTAGGACGTCGCGAGTAGTTTCGGTGCCGGGTGTGCGGTAGAAAATACTTCGCATCATAAGACTCACAAGGCGCGGAAAACTGGTGAGGCGGCAGTTTTCGCTGCGGAAGACTGTGGGTTTCAGATAATCATCGCCGCCTTTCATGACACGGCACATTGAGCGGCCAGAGAGCGCGCAGTAGTCGCTGATGTTTTTCTGGGTGGGATGATTGTTGAGAGTAAACTCCGGGAGAAAAACTTTCTTGTGGCGATTTTTGAAGTACCACTTGGCAAGGGCGAGATATGAGCGCCAAGAGCTCTTGTGGCCTTTCTGCATGGATTTTCTGAACTTCGGCTCATCAAAAAGTTCGACGGACTCTGCGGTCATGCCGGCAGTGAGATAGCAGGAAGCATAGCGCCAATGTTTGCCGTCGACGATAATGTCGAGAGGATAGAGCTTGGCCACATGGGACGAGTCCTGACGAGTATTACCGCCCCTTTGGATATAGTCGAGGATGTCTTCTTTTTTCATGGTGCCGAGGGTGCGGGCGAGATCATTGAAATTGCCGTAGGGTAAAACACCGATAGTGACGTCCTTGTCGGATTCGAGTGCAGCGTTAACAACCACGGCGGCAGTGGCATCACCGCCGGCGGCGATAACAATCTGGCCGTTTTCGAGGACTTTTTTGAGATGAGAGACGTTATCCTCGAAAGGGGCTTTCTTGATGGTGAATTTGCCGACTATAGTAGATTTGAGCTTGGGGAGATGCGGAAAGAAATCTTCTCGGACGTGGATGTACTGCGAGGAATTGGGATTATAAACGACGAGTACGTGTTGCATAGCGTTAGATTCCCACGAAGTTTGGTAAAACAAATTGCAAGACAGCGTAGAGCAAAGCGTAAGCGGCTAGACCGATGACGATTTCGAGGATGCGGCGTTTGGACTTACGGGTCTGTTCCTCGTTGCCGCCGGCGGTGGTGTATTGAACGCCGGCAATAGTGATGCCGATAGCTGCAATAATACCAACACCAATACTCAGGATATTGACCACGAAGCGGATGATGCCCATGATTGATTCGCCACCGCCACATTCGCAGACGTCGGTTAAGATGGAGGCCATGGGCTTGTGTCCGGTTATGGGGTTGCCCTTTGAGTCGACGCCGCAAGTACAGGCGTCGTTTTTCACATTCAACATTTCCTCATCCGTGGCATAAACAGGCGCAGAGACGATGACGGGTGGCACAGCAATCAAGGTGAGGCTCATGAGGAGGCCGGTAATAGATACTGCGATACGGGTGATTAGTCTACTCATATTCATTCCTATTTTAAATATTCGTGTAGTTTCTTCGTATCTTTGTTTTTGCGGAGTTTGGAAAGGGCCTTGGCCTCAATCTGGCGGATACGCTCGCGGGTAACATCAAACTCGTTGCCGACTTCTTCTAGGGTATGCGGGCGACCGCCGCCGATGCCAAAACGAAGTCGGATGATCTTCTGCTCACGGTCGGTAAGGGTAGCGATAATCTCGGAGAGTTGCTCCTTCAAAATCTGGTTGGCAGCGGAGTCCTCCGGCGAATCGCGCTCCTCGTCCTCGACAAAATCACCGAGCACAGAATCCTCGTCGTCGCCCTCGTGGCCGACGGAAGCGTCGAGCGAAGCGATGTCCTGCTTGATACGCATGACGTAGTCGACTTTGTCAGGCTCCATGCCGAGTTCTTCGGCGATTTCTTCGTTGGTCGGCTCACGGTTAAGCTCGGAAGTGAGTTTGCGGGTGGTCCGGAGGACCTTATTGATGGTCTCGACCATGTGAACTGGGATACGAATCGTACGCGCCTGGTCCGCGATGGCACGAGTGATGGCTTGGCGTACCCACCAGGTAGCGTAGGTAGAGAACTTGAAACCTTTGGCTGGATCGAACTTCTCGACGGCGCGAAGCAGGCCGGTATTTCCTTCCTGGATAAGGTCGAGAAAATCAAGACCACGACCGCCGTAACGCTTGGCGATAGAGACGACAAGGCGCATGTTGGACTCGACCATCTTGTCCTTGGCCTTTTTGTCGCCTTTAACAATGCGGGCGGCAAGGTCGGCCTCTTCCTCGGGGCTAAGTAGAGGAATCTTGCCAATCTCACGCAGGTATAAACGCACGGAGTCGTCGGCGAAGGCGTCGACGTTCTCGGCGGTGATAGCAAGATCTTCGTCGCCGAACTCTTCTTCGTTTTCGAGGTCGCTAAGACCCGGCTCGTCAAAATCAAGCGCTAAATCGTTTACGTTCAAAATATCATCGTTGTTACCGTTCATTATGAATAATTATATGTCAAATGCGTGATATTTGCAAGTCTGTGATTTGACGCAAAATCTCCTCGTATTCATCACTATCCTCGTCAATATCATCAAGTCTGGCGCTGAGAGTGCGGATTTTCTCTCGCTTAATCTCTTGGTTGTAGCGAGTGAGCAAGTCGGCGGCTTCGACTTCGTAGTTTGGGTCGGCAATATTCTCATGATCAGAGGCGAAGACGAGTTCAAGATCAGCAAGCTCGGTTGCGTCGGTCGGTGGGTCGAGCGGAATGATGGTATTCTGAACTTTGCCGTAGATTTTGAGGGCAAGGAGTGAGTCCTGCATTTTTTTGATATGGTCGGGAGTGGCGGAAGTTTTGGGTTGTTTCAAATAACGCTTGGAGGCGGCCTGTTCTATTTTTTTGTTCAACCTTTCCCCCTTGTCACGCAGGATTTCGACGCCGACGCCGAGTTTTTTGGCAACTTTTTCTTCGTAGGCGGCACGCTCGATTTCGTCATGAACGTAACTGAGTAATTTCAGGGCAACGTCGGAGTATTGTTTCTTGGCGGGAGCCTCACGGAGATCAAGATTTTCTTCGTATTTGTGAAGTAGCCAATCAACGGCGGGGATTTTGTTTTCGACAGCCTGTTGCCAGAGGGCGGGGTCTTTCTGAATGAGCTCATCTGGGTCTTTGGCGCCATGATAGTCGGATATAACACTGAGATTGATGCCGAGGTCGCCGGCTAGCATAATGGCGCGTTCGGTGGCCTTGACGCCGGCCGCGTCACCATCGTAGGCCAAACGAATATCGCTCGTAAGCCCAGAGAGTGCCTTCAAATGTTGCTCAGTCATGGCGGTACCGGAAGTGGCTACGGCCTCCTTGACGCCGGCTTGATGAGAGGAGATGACGTCCATATTGCCCTCGACAATCACGACGAAGCCATGCCGACGAATGGCTTCCTTGGCATTATGTAGCCCGAAGATGAAGCGAGATTTATTAAAGAGGATGGTTTCGGTAGTATTGAGATATTTTGGTTCGCCTTTACCGACAATACGCGCGGTAAAACCAATCACGTTGCCGGTAGTGTCTATGAACGGAATCATGACACGGCCACGGAACATGTCGGAACCGAAACGATTGAGTAAACCGGCGCTATCTAGTTCCTGGTCGGTGAAGCCGCGTTTTTTGAGAACGGAGAGGAGGGCCTTGCCAGAAGCGGGGGCGTAACCGATGCGGAACTCGGCCACGGTGCCACGATTCATATTGCGCTGGTAGAAGACATATTCGCATACTGCACGGTCACGCACAAGGCACGCTTGATAGTATTTCGTGGCAAGTTCCAGGGCTTCCTTGGCGCGAAGTTTGCGTTTGGTGACACCGCGGTCGCCACCGGAATATTTGGTAAGGTCGACACCGGCCTGCGCTGCCAACTTTTCCATGGCTTCACGAAAACTGATGCCTTCGACTTCCATGACAAAAGTGAAAATATCGCCGCCCTTGCCGGCCGAAAAATCGTGCCAGATCCCTTTCTCCGGTGAGACCATAAAACTCGGGGTTTTATCCACTCCCCACGGCGAGTGGCCTTTCAGGGTACGACCGGAGCGTTTTAGCTCGACATATTGCCCGACGACATCCTCCACCGCGAGCCGGGATTTGATTTCCTCTTTCGCGTCTTGCATATGATATAATTATAGCATGGATGGACAAGAATATCTGAATCAGATTTCGGCGGGGGCGCGGCCGGTAAAGCAAAAAAAGACCGGCGGTCTCGGAGGACTAGTCGCGTCGCCGATTTTCAAAGTGGCGGCGATAGGGATGGGAGTGTTCGTCGTGCTGGCGATAATTGGCAGTATACTGGGTGGCGGCGGGGGTGGCGTCGAAGAACAGGCGACGAGGTTGCTGCTACATATTGACAATACGGCTACTGCGGTGAAAACTTATCAACCGAGCCTAAAATCTTCCACACTGAGATCGCACAGTGCGTCGTTCGGGTCGGTACTGTCCAATACGAGTCGGGATTTGGCCGCCTATATGGAAGAAAAATATAACTACAAGGCACAATCGGCCGACAAAACTCTGGTGGCGGATGCGACTCTACATCAAGACGAATTGGACTCGGAGCTTTTCAATGCAAAAATCAACGGTATTCTTGACCGAATCTACGCGCATAAAATGGCGTACGAAATCTCACTAATTACGGCGAGTGAATCGAAATTATACTACGCCACGCGAGATGACGCGCTTAAAGAAATCATCAATACATCTTATGGTAGCCTGGAAAATCTATATACATTATTTAATGATTTTTCGGAAACAAAATAATTTAGGAGAATATAATATATGGACAAGACAAAGGTAAAGGAAAAATTGGCCGAGACGCAGAAAAAGAGTTCGGGATTTCGCAAGGAGTTTATCGAGTTTATCAATCGTGGCTCCGTAGTGGATCTCGCGGTGGGCGTCGCAGTAGGCGGAGCGTTTACCGCAATTGTCAATTCCCTAGTCAATGATATAATCATGCCGATTGTGGGGCTAATTGCTGGCGGCGTGGATTTCACCAATCTGGCAATTCGGATACCGAATTTCTTTGGCAACGGCGACGAAGCGGTGATTGCCTATGGTAATTTTATCCAGAATGTGATTGAATTTCTGATTATTGCATGGGTGATATTTATGATTATCAAGGGGATGAATAGGTTAAACCGACGGAGAGACAAGAAGGCGGCGGAAGCCAAGCAAACAGCTTAGGGGGACACGTCATACATCAGATGAGTCGGTAGCGGGGAGGATATCGAGGAGGCGGGCTTCGATAGAGCGTGTGCCGCGGAATTCGTTTTCTGCTGGGCGGAGAAGGAAGTCATATCGTTCGTCAGGATAAAGGCTAAACCATCGCTCAGGGGCAAAAAAAGCGATGCATTTCAAAGTTTTGTTGCCGTTTTTAAGATCCAAACGAAGGTGTTTGCCGCCGTCACCCATGCGTTTGACGGATAAGATGTCGGCACCACTAACACGAAAAACCGGTTCGGTGTTGCCAGGGCCGAAAGGTTCGAGCAGACGCAAATCATCCATGAGATCGAGAGAGAAATCATTGAGGCTATGCGTGGCGAGGTCAGCGTGAGTGCCAAGAAAACGCTCTTGGTTCGTCAAGTGAAGACTATTATAATACTCGTTGATTTTGTTTTGGAAGAGTGGTAAGGACTCCTTGGCAACACGAACACCCGCGGCGGCGGCATGCCCACCACCACCGATAATAGTATCATTGGCGTAATTTAGGGCATCTGCGAGGTTAAATTCGCCGAAACTGCGGCCAGAACCTTTGTAGATTCCCTCCTCTACCTCAGATAGAACAAAAGCGGGTTTCTTGTAGTTCTCCACTAGACGGCCGGCGACAATACCGAGAATACCTTCGTGCCAGCACCCGATTTCGATAAGGACTGGCGTATCTATGGGGCCGCCGCGATAGCGTGCGGCAATTTCGTCGGTGGCGGCACGTTGCTCGTCGCGACGTTTTTTGTTGAGTTGTTCTAGCTTAGTGGCGAGGGCGGCCGCCTCGGATGCCGAGCCAGTACGAAGGAGATCGAGCGATAGCTCGGCGGTATCCAGGCGGCCGGCGGCGTTAAGGCGAGGCCCGAGTTGAAAGCCAACTGATTCGGAGGTAATCTTGGTAACCCCGGCGGTGCGCATGAGTTCACGGAGACCGGGGCGACGAGTCTTTTCGAGGACTTTGATGCCGAAGCTCGTGAGGATGCGGTTCTCACCGGTAAGTTCCATGCTATCGCAAATGGTGCCGAGGAGCACGAGGTCGAGGAGCCATTTTTCCTGACCGACCGGAATAAGTCCTCGACGCACGAGGGCCTCAGCGAGTTTAAATGCCACCCCGACGCCAGCGAGCGAGCGGAGTCTGACGGGACCCGAATAATCCTTGCGATGGGGGTTGATGATGGCAACTGCGTCTGGTAAAGTTTCCTCACATTCATGGTGGTCGGTAATAATAGTGTCGATGCTGAGAGCAGCTAGTTTGCTCACGATGTCATGATTGCGAGAGCCACAGTCGACAGTGATAACAAGATTCACACCTAAGTCCTTGGCATGGGCAACAAGACGCTCACTCATGCCGTAGCCGTCTAGAAAACGGTCTGGCAGCATGATTGCAGGGTTATCGGTGATGCCAGCAAGCCTAACGGCGTGGTCCATGAGCGCGCTAGCGGTAACGCCGTCCACGTCGTAATCGCCGTAGATGAGGATTTTCTCGCGCTGTTTCTTAGCGCGGATGAGACGAGCAATGGCTTTATCCATATCAGGCAAGGTGAAAGGGTCCGATAAATCTTCGTATTTAGGATGGAGAAAGGCGTCGTCGATATGACGAAGTTCGAGGAGCTGAGTAAATAATTTGTTCATTTGTCGCCCCTGTTATCCAATAGTTTTGGAGGGTTTGGCGGTGCCTTTTTGACTCTTGATAACGATGGATTGAAGCTCTTTTAAGATGGGGTATTGTTTGTTGGTCTGATAGATTTTGGTTTTGCCATGTCTTGTCACGATGAGAAAATTACCCTCTGCCATGCGTTCCAATTCTCTCTGGATGTTACCCGGATCTTCTTTGATGAGTTTCGCGAGACCCCGAACGTGAGTCTTGAAATCCGGATATTTCGCAAAAACTACGATGATTTTGCGGCGGACGCGTGAAGAAACAAATAAATCTAACATATTACCTCGCTTAATTCTATCCAATTATAGCATAGATTTTGTAAAAAATACAACGATTTGCAAAAAGGTGATGTGGGCATCTTCTGAGCGGAGCTCGCTAAAAGTGGTATAATAATATATATGTTTTATGAGGTGATACCGTGCGGGAATATCGATGAAGCGTTGACATATTGTTCAGACATGGAGTTTTCTCCCGGGCAGATTGTAATGGTGCCGGTCGGCAAGAGAAATGTGCCTGGTGTAGTGATTAAAAAAGTTGCTCGACCTGATTTTGAATGTAAAGAGGTTTCAAAAAAACTGTACTCAACACCATTGCCAGCGCATTTGCTGAAAGTTATAGATTTTATTCACCATTATTACATGGCACCGGCCGGGAGTGTTGCGACGATGATTTTACCAAAAGGGGTTGAGAAAAAGCGACGAGGGGCCGCCAAAGCGTTATCCTTGACGGGGCCTGCCGATGCGACGTTCTCCGCGCCCGTTATTCCGCTGAATCAGGCTCAAAAAAATGCCCTGAAAGCCATCCAGGAGGCCACAGGAGCCACGAAACTACTTTTTGGCGTGACTGGTAGCGGTAAGACCAATGTCTATCTCAGAATGGCTGCAAATGCCCTTTTAGGGCAAAAATCCGTGGTGCTTCTAGTGCCGGAAATTGCGCTCACTGGGCAACTTGTTCGGGTTTTTACGGAGTTTTTTGACGACAGAGTCGTGGTGATTCATTCGCGACAAACCGAGGCGGAGCGACATCTGATTTTCAATGCCCTGCTCGACTCGCGGGAACCGCGCGTCGTGATAGGTCCGAGATCGGCACTTTTTGCGCCACTATCGAATCTGGGGCTAATTATCGTGGATGAGGAGCACGAATCGACTTACTATCAAGAAAATACGCCACGGTATTCCGCCGTGCGAGTGGCGAGCTACATAGCGAAATCTCTCGAATGTGATTGCATACTAGGGTCAGCCACACCATCCCTGGTAGACTATTATCTCGCGCGGAATCAGAAATCCCTGATACCCCTGACGACGAAGGCAAAAACGACAGCGGTGAGGCCAGACATCAAGATTATAGACTTCAAGAACAGGGATAATTTCAATAAAAACCGGTATTTTTCTAATGCCCTGCTTGCGGCAATTCAAAAAAATCTGGAACAGGGGCAACAGACATTGCTTTTCCATAACCGGCGAGGATCTTCGCCGCTCACAATATGCGAAAAGTGCGGCGAGGAGCTGCTTTGTCCGAACTGTTTCCTGCCGCTTACGCTCCACGCAGACGAGTATATATTACAATGTCATACTTGCGGTTTCAGGTGCCCGGTGCCGGCGGGGTGTCCGAAGTGTGGACATCCTGATTTAATTCATAAAGGGTTCGGGACGAAGCTGCTCGAAACCGAGCTGGCGCGCCTGTTTCCCAAGGCACGCGTGAGACGATTTGACGCGGATACGAAAAAGGGTGAGGGCCTAGAAGATGTGTATGATGAAGTACGGGACGGCGCGATAGATATCCTGGTGGGGACACAGACGCTCGCTAAGGGGTTGGATTTACCGCGACTCGCGACGGTGGGGGTGGTGGCCGCAGACGCAGGACTGGCACTGCCAGATTTTGCGGCAGAGGAACGGGTTTTTCAACTACTGACACAGGTGATTGGCCGGGTGGGGCGTGGGCATACGGATATTGCGGAAGTATTTATACAGACTTACCGACCGGAACACCCAGTACTAGGATTTGCGGTTCACGAGGATTACGCCGGGTTCGCCGAATATCTGTTAAAGACGCGAAGACGGAGTGGTTTCCCGCCATATAAATATATCATGCGGTGTGAAATCACTGCCAGAACAGAAGCGGTGGCGCTGCGTAAAATCCGGGGAGTCGTACGGGCACTAAGCAGCGATAAACGACTCGCCGTCTCGCCTCCTATGCCAGCTTTTCATGAGCGCACTAATCGTGGTTACACTTGGGAGATAGTGATTCGAGCCGGCGTGCGCAAGTTACTCATAGAGGCAAGCACAAAACTCGGACGAGAATGTCGCGTCACGCTTGACCCGCCAAGTCTTTTGTGACCTGGGTCTGGCTAGTGATTGCTTCCTCAGGCCATTACGACGCTATTGTATTTTTATGCATCTCATGATATAATTAAGGTTATGGAAATTATTACAACGCCTGATGCGCGTCTGAGAGAGAAGTCAGAGAAAGTTGGCACTATTGATGATGAAGTGCTAGATGTAATTGCCAAGATGCGGCAGCTTTCGCTTGATTGGGAGAAAGAGCATCCGTACGAGCTATCGGCGGCGATGGCGGCACCCCAGATAGGCATACTGAAACGAATTATCATCGTGCGCGATGATATGGAAGACAAGAAAAACGCGACCTTCACAGCGCTCATCAACCCGGTGGTAGTTCGCGCCGAGGGCAAGACGGTGCGGGATTTTGAGGGATGTCTCTCTGTGCCACAGATTTATGGGAAAGTACCACGTCCGTTTAAGGTACGCATCAAGGCAAAATTGGAAGACGGTACAGAGGTGCGCATCAAGGCGACCGGCGAGCTAGCGCGGACTTTGCTCCACGAGATAGACCATCTTGACGGCGTATTATTTATTGATCACATTCGCGATGACGCCTCGGCGTTTTATCGGATGAACGACAAGGGTGATTTGGAGCCGGTAGATTACGATGCGGAAATACGGGATAACCATGATTTATGGGGCGACGAATAGATTCGTAGCTAGGAGGTAAAATGAAACAAGAAAAGGTGATATTCTTCGGAAATGGGCCACTTGCGGAATATGCATTAGCAGTTATAGAGCGCGAGTGCCAAGTGGTTTTTCATGCCCGGACGAAGGAAGATCTGGCTCGCGCGGTGGAGTTTAAACAAAAATATCCGGAGGCCCATGGGATACTAGCATCTTACGGCGTAATGGTGCCTAGCGCCGTACTAAAAGCTTTTGAACCAGAGGGGATATTGAATATCCACCCATCACTTCTACCGCTCAATCGTGGCGCATCACCGATTGAAAGTGCGATACTTGCCGGCGATAAAGAATTTGGCGTGTCGGTGATGAAGTTAGTTCGTGCAATGGACGCCGGGCCATTATATCACCAGATGAATATAACAGATATAATTTTTGATAAAGACTGGCTATATCGACACCTTGCGGAAGCGGGCGCGGAATGGATAGTGGCGAACCTTGCCAAGTTGCCAGAGCCAACCCCACAAGAGGGAGAGCCGACTTTTTGCGGGAAATTTGAGAAAAAGGATGGGGCGCTAAACCCAAAAACAGATTCGGCAGAGATGATTTTTCGCAAAATTGTGGCGTTTCAGGGTTTCCCGAAACCAAAATATGCGTTCTACGGCGTTCCTTGCACGATTTTAGAGGCTCATCTACCGGAGCAGGGTGAGAAGGCGCTACTTACAATTCCCTGTGCTGACGGGCGCGCTGTGGTTGTGACGCGCTTACAACCGGAGGGTCGCAAAGCTATGGACGCGAAATCGTTTATCAACGGATACGCTAGATAAGTTTATCGCGATTAGCACGAATCTCGGTTTTCATTTCCTCGATAGTCCGAGAAACAATTTCGCGGTAATCTGGGCGATTTTTTTCGAGCCACTTAGTGGCTTCGGCCTGCTCCGTAATCGCATCAAACTCGGCAAGCTGAGCGTCGGTGAGGCCTTTTGAGATACGCATACCAATACGAACTTCTAGTTCATTCTGAACGTAGTCGAGAAAAGGTTGCTTCTGGTCCTCTGGCATAGCAGAAAGCCCCATGTCTTGTAAAAAATTATCGTCAAATTGCATATCTTCATTATAGCATATTGTGCTTATGCTATAAAGTGCGTTTTTTGGTTTCGCGAGTGAAGAATTTGAGACGATCGCCAATTTGAAGGTCGATTTTAGAAGTAGTTCTCATGGCAAGACCACCAGTCTCACCGGCGACAAGCTCTTTTACGTCCATTTTTTCTTTTTGAGTCGAGGTGACCTCAGCTTCGCCGATTTGCTCTTTATTTCGGACTATTTTTGCAAGATAGCCTGACTTCACGTCGCCTTTTAGCACTTCACCACCAGCGATGATGCTGGTCTTCTCAGTGCGGAAGACGCCGAGGACTTTCATCTCACCAGTATCCGTCTCGATGATTTCAGCATCGAGGAGATTTTCCATCTCGTGTTTGGCATCGTCGAGAAGTTCGTAAATGACTTTGTAGGTGCGAATGGGTACGCCGTCACGAGCGGCCATTTTGCTGATATTGATAGGAACACTGACATTGAAGCCATAGATGATAGTATTACCGCCGGCGGCCATGTAGACGTCGTTTTCGCTGATGTCGCCGACACCAGTACTGACGATGTTGAGGGTGATTTCGCCGTGAGTATCAATCATTTTGAGGGAGTCGACTACGCTGGTCACCGAACCGAGAACGTCACCCTTGACGATAACATTCATGACCTTTGAGTTATCCGCGGCGTTCATCATGCGGAGAAGATCGGTAGAAGTGACATTGGCGCTGGCGGATTCGTCCGCGATAGCCTCAGCATTCAAGAGCGCCATCTTGCGGGCGGTTTTCTCGTCGCTAACCTCGGCAAAACGGTCGCCGAAGTTCGGCAACTCCTTGAAGCCGGTAACCGTAACTGGCGTGGACGGAGTGGCTTTGCCCTTGGGCTTGCCCTGCCAATCGAGCATAGTACGGATTTTGCCATAGCTCTTGCCGGCAACGATAAAATCGCCGGTTTTCAGCTCGCCGCCGGTAACGAGGAGATTGACCACAGAACCTTTGCCAGTTTCCATGTGGGACTCGATGACAAGGCCCTCAGCTGGAATATCGACGTCAGCTTTCAGTTCTTCGATGTCAGCGGTAAGTAGCACCATATCGATAAGCTGTTCGAGGTTCTGATTCTGTTTGGCCGAAATGGGTACCATGGTGATATCACCACCCCACTCCTCGGGTTGAAGGCCATGATTGCTAAGGTCGGCCTTCGTGCGGTCAATATCGGCACCCTCGCGGTCGATCTTGTTGATGGCGACGATAATCTTGGCGTTGGCAGTCTTGGCGAAGTTGATGGCTTCGACAGTCTGAGGCTTCACGCCGTCGTCGGCGGCCACAACAATAATGACAATATCGGTCAGCATAGCGCCGTGCTGACGAATCGCGGCGAATGCTTCGTGCCCTGGGGTATCGAGGAACGTGATCAGGCGGTCGTCATGCTTTAATTGATAGGCGGAGATATGCTGAGTAATGCCGCCAGCCTCGTCATCGACGGTTTTCTTGTGAAGAAGGGTGTCAAGGAGGGTAGTCTTGCCGTGATCGACGTGCCCCATGACCGCAACGACAGGCGGACGAGTGATGGCCTTGTCGGATAATTCCCTGTGCAGATCGCTGGTCCTGGTGGCAGTATTCTTACGTTCGAGCTTGACGTTTTTGAGGCCTAATTCGTCGATAATGATCTGTGCGGTTTCGTAATCGAGGCGCTGGTTAATCGTAGCGACGATGCCGTTTTTGAATAGTTCACCAATGAGCTGAGTCACAGAAAGGCCGAGCGCATTCGCTAACTCGTCAACAGTAATCGAACCGGCAATTAAGATAGTTTTTTCTTCCATAGTCTCCTTTCTGTGCCAGAAAATAACAACTCTTATAATTTTACCACAAAGGCAATACTAAAGCAAGGACGAAGATTTAGGGCCATCCTTAAACTTTTTTGGTAAAAAAATGGCTCCCCCGGCCAGACTCGAACTGGCAACCTCGAAGTTAACAGCTTCTTGCTCCACCATTGAGCTACAGGGGATTGTGTTTACATTATACATCACCAAATATGAAAAATCAAGAGTTTTCGTCCTAACTAATGAAATTACCCACCGAAAATAATCTTGAAGAAGCCGAGCGATACGGCAAGCATAATAAGTCCAGCTACGAGGATGCCAGCCGTAATGGCGAGAATGGTCTTTTTGAAATCAAGATTGAGAATGCTAGCGGCAAGTGTACCGGTCCAGGCGCCAGTGCCAGGAATGGGGATAGCGACGAACAAGAAAAGGGCGAAATATACACCGGATTTAGCCTTTTTGAGTAATTTCTGGCCAGCCTTCTCGCCTTTTTTAAGGCAGAACTCGCAGAAAGATTTGAGTGGTTTCCACTTGCGACCAGAACCCCACTCGAGAAATTTACGCGCAAATAAATAGATGATTGGCACCGGAATAATGTTGCCGATGATAGCAATAATCAGTACGAGCCACTCTGGGAGGCCGAGTTCCATGCCGACGGCGACTGGGATGGCGCCACGAAGCTCAATCAAGGGCACCATAGAAATCAATAGGATCAGGAGGATTTTCCAAAGCATACTATTATTATAGCATACGTGATATAATAATAGTATGAAAAGCAGAATAGGAATTATTGTGGGTATAGTCGCCGCTTTCTTGCTAGTGATAGCCGGTATCGTGATGGTTAGCAACCAGCCGACTACGCCGCCGGCTAGCGTTACTTTCAGCGACCGAGACAATATCGAGGCCATGGCGTCACAAATCGACTTCTCTAATTATAGCGTGAATAAGGTCAACGCGGCGGACGCCAGTTCTGGGCAATTGCCAGAAAAGGTTAAAGGCGACAAGTCGGCGCCAGTGATTATTTATGAATTCGCAGATTATGCGTGTGGACATTGTGCCGAGACCAACACAGAGCTGAATCGCATCTATAACGATTACGACGGCCGGGTAGCCATAGTTTTTCGAACTTTCATACTTGGGCTTCAAAATGGCGTTGCCGCGGCTCAGGCCGCCAATGCCGCGGATATCCAGGGGTACTGGGAGCGTTACAAGAATATTCTCTTCTCGGAGCAGGCTATATGGATGAGGTTACGAGATGGCAAGCTCGAAGATTACCTAGTCAAAACGTTTAAGGAAGCGTCAGATGGAGCTGGCGACGTTGATAAGTTTATCAAGGACATGAGTTCTGCGGCCGTGATACAGCGCATCGCTTTCGATCAGGCGGCAGCTAATTCTATTGAGGTGAGCGGTACACCGTATCTAATTATTAACGGCGAGCGGGTCGCTGTTACTGACCTTCGTACTACTATCGACGAAATACTCAAAAAATGATATAATAGAAAAATGAACAAATCTTTTAACATCCTACAACTCAATGTCTGGATGGGTAAAATTGAGGGTAACCTACGAAGATTTTTTCGGAACAATAATTTTGACGTAATCTGCTTGCAGGAAGTAATGTACTCGACTGACGCCGAGAGGCATCTAGCAAAACTCTGTTTCGACGCTTCACAGATTATTGATGCAAGTGGAATGCCGTATTCGTTTTTCTCACCAAACTGGCGCAGTAAGATGGCAAATGGTCACCTTGAAGTTGGGAACATGATACTGTCGAGAGCACCTTTTCTCAGCCAGCATAGCGAATTTGTCCACGGTCAATATGTGCCGGACATGATTCTAGGGTCAGCACCAGCACCGCGCAACAACCTAAACGTACAGATCGTAAATCTAGCAAATGGCCTTACAGTAGTCAATCATCACGGCCTCTGGCGGCCAGACCCCATGGGCGATCAGGAGAGCGTGACAACTTTTTCTAAACTGGCAAAGATTATACAGCCGTATGCCGTTAGTGGCCCGCTTGTACTCTGTGGCGACCTCAATCTAGTCCACGAAGCGCCAGCGATGCGAGAATTAGATTTCTTGACTGATTTGACTGAGGTCTATGAGGTTCGCAATACTCTGTCGGGGCTCAAATTCGACGGCGAAGTGGCGTGTGATCATATTATGATAAATAAAGAGGTCAAGGTGAATAATTTTATTGTTCATAATGACATCATCTCCGATCATCTTGCGGTCAGTGCGAAAATTGAACTCGCCTAGAATAATTATGCTATAATTGCTCTATGGACATATCAATAATCATCCCCGTATACAACTCTGAGAGGTTTCTGGATAGATGTATGCAGTCAGTATTAAGGGCGACGAGGAGCTTCGCTGGCACCGCGGAGATTATCGCTATCGATAACAATTCCAACGACCGTTCTTTTGAGATTTTGAAGGATTTTGGCAAGAAATATCCAAAAATCGTGCGGCCCATGCAGTGCAAGACACCTGGCGCGGCGGCGGTGAGAAACTTTGGCGTAACACAGGCGCACGGTGAATATATTTGGTTCATCGATGCGGATGACGAGGTCGTGTCGCCGTCGGTAAACAAACTAGTGACCGCGGCCAAAAGCTCAGCTGCCGATCTAACTACGCTCGGACTGACAAAAATATACCCAGATGGACACCAGGATTATATTCATGCTATTCATGCGGATGATCCAGATTTTGCGAGCAAGTTTATCCGAAACGAATTGGGGCCAGTGCAAGTACTAATCCGGCGCGAATGGTATATAGAACACGATTTTAAGTTCTTAGAAGGTGGCATACATGAAGATATGGAGATGATGCCGGCGCTCATCTTATACACGGATAAGTATGCTTCGGTGGACGAGCCGCTTTATTTGTATTATCAAAACGCTGGTTCAGTGCTCCATCCTACAAAATGGAGTCAAAGATGCATGGACATATTCCCGGCTCTGCGGGGGTTGTATCGCAGATTTGAAAAAGCAGATGCGGTGTCACGGTATCATGACGAATTAGAATGGTTTTTTATCTGGAATTTGCTAATGGACTCAGCGGAATATTTCAGGAAGTTCCCTGAGGGACGCAAGGGGTTAGCCAAATCTCGCGCGATGCTTCGCGACTATTTCCCTCGTTGGAGACATAATAGATTTCTCCAACGAGTGAATATTCGAACCAAGTTCAAGATATACCGAAACTTTATTTCTTTCTAGATTTTTCTTCGGCTTCGAGTTTCTTGAAGGCGACTTTGCCGATAAGCGTCTGAGGCAACTTGTCGCGGAACTCGTAGGCAGTGGGGAGCGCATAGACTGGAACATTACGCTCTAATAATTCCCTGATTTCGCGTTCTAGACGTTTGCCGACCTTATACCCTGGCTTCAAAACAATGTAGGCTTTCGGGACCTGCCCCTTGTATGGGTGGTCTATGCCTATAACCGTGGAAGTCAGTACTGCCTCGTGGGAGTTGATAATGGATTCGAGGTGGGTCGGATAGATATTGTAACCGCTACTGATGATCATGCGCTTTAAGCGTTGTGCAAAATAGAAAAGACCGTCTTCGCCTAGATATCCCAAATCGCCAGTATGCAGCCAGATCTTGCCGTCATCATGCAGGCGCAACACCTGGGCCGTCTCCGCGTCGTCACCAAGGTAGCCCATCATGACGAGCGGGCCAGAAATGCAGATTTCTCCTTCTTCGCCGACCGGAAGAGCCTTGAAAGTGTCGTTTTTGATGATTTTGAAATCCATGTCTGGGAGAGGCGCGCCAATGATGCCGTCTGAAAAAGCATTCTCAGGTGAAAGACATACGGCACCAGATCCTTCGGTCAGACCGTAGCCGACGCGGATTTTTGCGGATGAGCCGTGGGCTTTGAGGTATTGGTTGACTTTGTCGCGCAAGGTCTGATTGAGGGCATCGCCGCCGCAGATGACAGCAGTAATCGAGCTGAGGTCGTCTTGTTTTAATTTAGTGTTGATGAGGGCTTCAAACAGGGTGGGGACACCAACGATGAAATTTGGCATGTTTTTCTTGATGATGTCAGCGAACTGTTTGTGCGAAAAGGCCGGAATCAAGATGCAGCCCATGCCCTTGCAGAGTGGGGTATGAATACAGACGCCGAGTCCGAAACAATGGAAAAGTGGCAAAATCGACAAAACGGTGGCTCCGGGAACGATCTGGCGAATCATGGCGCCGTCGCAGAGTGATTCCGCGTTGATGTTTAGGTTAGACAGAAGAACCGCCTTCGGAGCGCCCGTAGTCCCACCGGAGTACATAATGACGGCTGGATCCGCGCCGCCGCGCTCCTCGTGGTAATTACCCTGATAGAAGTATGAATTAGCGATAAAATCTTCCCATAGGACAACTCGGTTGTCGCTAGTAGGGATTTTGACTTTCTTGACATGAAGAGTGCGATAGAGTTTTTTCTTAAAAAAGCCAAGTCCGTCGGATGGACGTACAACGATGATGCGTTCTAGCTGTGCGGTGTCGCGTAGGCGGTAGATTTTATCGAAAACTGCGTCGATAACAAGGACATATTTAGAATCAGCAACCTTGATGTAATATTCGAGCTCCTTTTCGGACGAGAGCGGGTGGACCATATTACAAACGGCGCCGACCATGTTGACAGCGTAAACCATAGTGATTCCCTCTGGGGTGTTCGGCATACAAATAGTAACACGGTCGCCTTCCTTGACCCCGTAATTTTTAAGGGCACGAGCAGTTTTTTCGATTTTCTTGATGAAGTTTTTGTAGCTGACCTTGTGACCATAGTAAACGTAGGCGGTATTATCTGGCCATTTCTCGGCAGACTGAATAATCATATCTACCATCGAGCAATCTGGGTACTCAATACTGACAGGAATGTGATCCTCCTCGTATGTTTTGAGCCAAGGGCGCTTATTTTCTTCTTTTTTCATAACTATAATTATACCATAAATAAAACCCCGTGTGGGGTTTTATTTAGTGATTGTGACTTTTATTCCCTAATATTACTTAGAGATAGAGAGGGAAATCTTGCGACCATCCTTGTCGATATCGAGTACCTTGAAGCTCTTGCGCTCGTTCAAGGTGAATACTTTCTCAGGATCGACGTCGGAACCTTCGCCCAGCTCGGATACATGGACGAGTGCCTCTACGGCTGGACTGATTTGCACAAAGGCGCCAAATGGGGTAATGCGGGTAACTGTACCCTCAACCTTATCACCTTTTTTCAGACCTTCGATTTCGTGTAGCCATGGGTCTTCGACGAGTTGCTTCATAGAGAGGGAGAGACGTTCCTTGTCGATGGCAATGATCTTGGCTTCAATTTCGTCACCAACCTTGACGTAATCCGATGGATTATTGACACGCTCCCAAGAAATCTCGGAAATATGAACCAAACCCTCGATGCCGTCAAGATTGACGAATACGCCGAAATCGACTACGCCAGTCACGACACCCTTGATAGTGTCGCCGACCTTTAGCTCGGCGAAGCGCTCAGCGAGACCGTCCTTGATGGCTTCTTTTTCGGAGAAGATGAGCTTGTTTTCTTTCTTGATGGCGTCGAGAATGCGAACCTTGATTGGTTTACCGACGAGTGAGTTAAGCCGTTGCAAAATCTCGTCCTTGTCGGCGCTACCTACCCGAGGATAGTGCTCGGCAGAGAGTTGTGACACCGGTAAGAAGCCGCGGATGCCCTCGTATTCAACGAGCAGGCCACCGCGGTTGGCGTCGAACGGAATAACCTCGACGGTTTCCGCGCCAGATAGTTTGGCCTGAATCTCGTCCCAGCCTTTGTCCTTGACCGCTTTGCGGAGAGAGAGGAGGACGTAACCGTCATCCATCTCGGCTTCGATAACTGAGGCGGTGACCTCGTCACCGACATTTAGATTGCGTGCGAATGAAGCCTCACGGCGCGGTACTAGACCGACACCCTGCGCACCTAAATCGATAAGGATCTCGTGCTTCTTGACAGAGATAACTTTACCGGTAACGGTATCGCCTGCAATGACTTTTTTGGATGAATCCTGATTCTCTTCCAGGAGTGCATCCATAGTATATTTTTTGGCATTTGCCATGATTAAATTGTTCCTTCCTTCGAGCCCATTCAATAATGTTCGATAAAATGTCGCTGCTGATAAGTGCTGCCTGGCGAACGCTATTGAATGAGCTCAAATCTGTTTTTATTATATCAAAAAAACATGCTATAATCAAGTGTATAAATATTTTATTCAAAATGGATAAGGTTTTGCTCGACAGATTACGCAAGGATTTTCCGGAGATTCGGTTCCGGAGTGGTGTAAAGTTTTTGTTCAGGCCACCACGAACCGTTGTTCTGGGGGCAGACGAAGCGCATAGCGAGTTACTATTGCTACATGAAGTTGGGCATGCGCTGTGTGGGCATCGGACTTTCACCACTGACGTTCGGCGGCTCAAAATGGAGCGTGAGGCATGGACCAAAGCAAAAAGCCTGTGCGCGAAGTACGGGATAGTATACGATGATGAAGTCGTGGAGCATGAGCTTGATAGCTACCGAGAGTGGCTAGACAAAAAATCGCGTTGCCCGAGATGCGGACTAACGCGATTTCAGACGCCAGACGGACAATATCATTGTCCGCGGTGCGAAAGCTAGATACTATGCAGCTTTCTTAGCTGGACCACGGCGAGAGATGCGGCCGCCTTTGGCGCCTGCGATGCGTGCTAGTGCTGGGTTAGCAGCAAAGCCACCGGTGTGGCCGTTCTGACCGCCCTTCTTACCGATGCGAGCGTAAAACTCCTTGCCGTATTTAGCCTTATTGGTGGCGGCAGCTTTCATGCCACCTGCTTTGGTTCCAGACATTTCTATCTATTCCTATCTGCCCACCAATTATTATTACATACTATATGCTTATCATTATATCACACTAGCGCTTCTTTGTCAATATGCTTTTTCTTAAATATATGTTGTAATATTTTTGATTTGACCGAACACTTTTTTATGACTTTTTGCACAATTTGTGGAAAAAGGGTATTGACATTATGCGTCTTGTGATATATAATAGTGGTAACTTGAGCAGATTAAACTGCGAGGCTGCTTAAGTGTATGTATGACCTGAAAAACCGCCACCTCACTATAAATAATGGCGGTTTTTCCCTCTTTACATTTCTCACGATATGGTGTAGAATGGTAAGTATAGTAGTTTAGTATTTGGGGTAATAGCTCAGTTGATTAGAGCGCCGCCTTTGCAAGGCGGAGGTCCAGGGTTTGAGTCCCTGTTACTCCACCAAAAATTAAATTGGGGATATAGCTCAGCTGGTTAGAGCGCGTCACTGATAATGACGAGGTCTGTGGTTCAAGTCCACATATCCCCACCATTGATTGAAGATTTAACCCGCAAGACACTAGCAAAGGGCTCTTTCCAGAGGAAAGAAGCCCCTTTTTCATTGTCTAATTCGGTGTTCAAAAGCATTTTTCGGCATAAATCGTCTTTTTGGACTGCAGTGCCTGCTCTCATCTTATTTTCGGCACAATTTATCAGGTTCAAAAACTCATCCTTTGTGAGTTTAGTCTGCTCAAATTTCGCAATCTTCTTCTTGGTTTCGTCAAGTTCTGCATTTAAGTCTGTCAACTCATCAGCAATCACTTCAATTTGCTTATTCAAGCGTTCTTTTGCGGCTATGGCAGCCTTACTCTCATCATTGGTAAGTTTGGCATAACTGTCAGCATACCCATTTTTCTCGGCATTCTTTATTTTAATTGACCCCTCTAGACTTCGTTTCTCTCGTCTTAATTTAATTACTTGTTTCTCGGTCAATACGTCGATTTCTTTTTCAAACTTCTTATATTCTTTTTCTGAAAACTTCATCTTGCCCAATTCTTTATATAGGGCATCGAATAAAATTTTTGCTCGAACATTTTTAACAGAACATTCTTTATTATCGCATCGGAAATACAGGAAGTATTTACCAGCCTTGCCTTTACTTTTTCCAACACGCATTTCAGAGCGGCATTTACCACAATGAACAAATCTGCGAAGCGGGTAGAACTGTGCACCTTTGACTGTTTCGCCACGGCTTCTAGGGTTGCTACGGGTCATAGCCTGCACAAGGTCATATTCTTCCTCTGTAATCATTGGCTTAAAGTTTATCTCTGGGATAGTTCTCAAATCTTTTTCTTCATACTTTTGTTCCAAAATACCAAAATGGAATGGGTCTCTAAACATATTAGATAGTTGCTGGGTGGAGTGTAGTGATATTTTATTATGCGGTTTCTCTTTTGTTATGCGATGGATATCTTCCTTTTTACAGTATTCAGCAATTTCTTTTAATGAATGCCCATCCAAACGCATATCCCAACATTTACGCACCTTATCAAAGTTTCCATCGGGGTCATAATAGCCATCCTCGTTTCGTATGTAGCCCCATTTGGGCTCGCCAGAAGATTTTGCATCATCCCAGTTGGTATCCGTGCCACGCTGGACATTTTCAGAGAGATGCTCTGAATACTGTTTTGACATCGCAAAAAGAATATTTAAGAGAAGTTTACCGCTGGCATTATTTTCAAATCGATATGTCGGGGATTGAAGGTCTTTAATTTGTTCGTTATCTAGCATATCAACAATTATTCCGCTTTCTAAACTGTTTCTTGCCAAACGGTCTGGATGCCAAGCGAGAATGCCGTCATATTTCCCAGCCTTTATGTCTTCTAGCATCTGGTTAAACTTCGGACGCCTACCAGATATTTTAGCCGAACCGCTCTCTTTTATCGGTTTTCCAATTACGAGAAGCCCCTCTCTTATAGCGTATTCTCGGCATTCTTTTTCTTGGTCTGGGAGTGATTTAGACTGTGATTTCTCATCTGGGGATGACTTACGGAGATACATCACATATCTTATTGGCACGCCTTGATTGACTACTATTTTTGGGTTTTTAGCCACCCTCCGAGCAGTTCTTGAAGTTTTTAGTCTGGTTTTCTTGGGAGTAGCAGGTTCAGATGACTGCCCCCCCCACTAGTATTCGTAGATGGTGTTTCCGTTGGCATCGACAACCCTTTCCGAGTTTACTTTTAACGCTTCGTCGGTAATTTCTATCTCGTTTAATACCTGCACTACCTCTATGAGATTTTCACCTGGGCTTTTTAAGTCTTTGAATTGCCCTCTACGATACGGCTTTGGTTTAACATCTGGAGTGCTACCGACCTCATCCTTTACGATATCAAAGGCAACAGGTTGGACATCTGTCAGTTTATCACTAGCGGTAGCCGCAAAGGCATAAGCCCCACAGAGAGAGTAGGCTTGTCGAACTGGGAAGATAAAGCCCATCGCTTGCTCCACATACTGATTTAAGCGAAGCATCAAACTATTTTTGAAGTCGATAGTTTTACCTTTAATCGCACCCTTACGGGCTAGAGCAAGGTAAACAGGGTCAACGATAGCCCCGTTGCCATCCTCATCTACCAGTAAGAACATCTCTACGCCAGCCGCAGTCATCACGGTTAGCATTTTTGCTACATCTTTACCATCATAGAGATGGCTAAAATTGTCAATGGTCGTTTTCTTAATACCACGCTTTTTAAGGTCATCCACAATGAGTTTACGGATGAAGTTGTGCCCACTATAAGTTTTCCCTTTATACGGATACTTGCGATGCTCCAAAGGCTTGAGCATATCCGCCTTAAAGCCAGGAGATACATCTTTTACGGCTCGTAGCGAAACATCGGAAACTCCAACAAACCAACTATACTTAAACAAGTCGCAATTCCACCCCCAATCATTTAAACGCTTGGATGATAATTTCTTTTGGGCTTCTTTTTTCATTTCTGCTCCTCCAGTAGCCAATCAGCAATATCAACAATACGGATACCCTCATACTGCATCTCTGATTGCCTTGTGCCAGCGATAAGTAGTTTTGTGTAGCCACCAGGAATGTTGATAAGAGGAGCGACCTCACGTTCCATCGTCTCTCGCTCGGTAATCAAGTAGGATACCTGGATGTAGAGTTTCTCGCCATTTTTAATAGCCACAAAGTCAATCTCGCCATTTCGCATCGCCCCCACATACACCTCATAACCTCTCCGCATCAGTTCAATCGCTACGATGTTCTCATAGGCATCACCAAAGTTAGGGGCTTTTGTGCCAAGTTTAGCATAGCGAAAAGCGTGGTCGGATAGGTAGTATTTGTCGGTTGAGGCAAGGTAGCGTTTGCCTTTAATGTCGTAGCGTCGCACCTTATAGAAAGCGTAAGCCTCGCAGAGATACTTCATATACTCGGTGATGGTCTTGTTAGATGCCTCAATTTTATTGGAGTTTAGAGTGTTTGTGATATTACGAGCGGAAGTCGGTTTTGAGATGTTATCCATCAAAAAGTCTGACAATCCATCCATTACGGCAGGATTTTTCACTCCGTGTTTCTCCTCAATATCACGCACAATGAGGGTGTCGTAGGTCTCACGGAGATAGTCGTATTTGTCATCAAGGGTTTTGTATTCATAAGAGCCAGACATTCCGCCCTCTTTGACATACTTATCAAGGGCTTCGTATTTGTCCTTGTAGCCGAAATACTCCATAAACTCGGCAAAGGAGAACGGATAAACCTCAATGGTATAGGTTCGCCCTACAAAGAGCGTAGCGAGGTCGCTCCCAGCGAGAAAGGCATTAGAGCCAGTAATGTAGATGTCGTATTTGTGGGAAGCGTGGAGACTGTTTAAGACCAGTTCAAAGCCCTTACACATCTGCACCTCGTCAATGAGTAGAAAGTTCTTTTTGTCGTCAACATAACGTTCCTCAACATAATCATTTAGAGCGTGATATTCACGCAGGCTCTCGTATTTCAGGGAAGAAAGGTCAAAACTGATGATATTGGCATCATCGACATTTTTCTCCACATATTTTTTGAAATCATCAAGGAGAATAGACTTGCCACTTCGCCTTACCCCAGTGATAACTTTGATGTCCTCCGTCCCCATTGTGCGGATGACTTCATCTAGGTATTTTCGTTTAATTCTTGCCATAATTTATCCTTTACCCCATTATAGCACTTATTACACAAAAATACAATTTTTGTAAAAGTGTGTAATTAGTGGTTATGTTGCCTGCTATTCATATTTTCTTCTTGGTGCAAACAAACAAGCATCCTGTTCCCATCAAAATAGCTCCTGTGAGCCACGGAGAGGCTCTGTGAGGGGCTTTTGTGCTCAAGTAGCACACTTTTCCGTATCACTCCAAGCACTACTCCGCTTCACCTATAGAAAGCGTAAGCACCTTGACATTCCGTCGGGGGGGGTATAATAAAAATAATACTTAACTAAAGGAGCAACAAATGTCAAAAAGAACACCATATGAAACGATGAAATCGTTCAGTTGGATTTATATTATCGTTGCCGCATTCTATGTCATCGGCACAATTATTTGTTTTGCGATGCCAGAACTTCGCAACGGCTTGGAAGAAAGTCTAGGTGGTGGCGAGGGGATGATAAAGTTCGGCATCACGGCTGGAGTTACTGTCTTGCTTAACCTGTGGCTTTTCTGGCTTGCAAGAAGAGTTGCAGCCAAGAAAAGTGATGGTGTGCTTTATGGAGTTTTGTTGATATTAGGCATCGTTGGTGCTATTGCAACTTTCTTTACCACAAAAACAGGCGTTACATGTCTCTTGTCGCTTGACTTTATCATTGACACGATAGGTCTTTATTACCTTGCTCAAGTAAGGAAAGAGAACAAGTAGGATGTCTATCGAAAAAGCCAACGAGTTCATCGAAAAGTTTTTTAGCGATGACGCTTTTATGGAGAAAACTATCAGAGAGGGCGGATTATACAAAAGGGGTAATGATGCCCCCAATGATAATGCCACGATGGTAGAAGCAGCAAAAGCAGTTGGGTTTGATTTTACTAAAGAAGAGTTTGAACAGGCGAACAAAACTTACAAAGAAAAAGTGGGCGAGTGGAAAGCCATCAAAAATGTCTTCCATATGATAAAAATCGTGAAAAAAGTGAGGAAGACAGCCAACTAATTAAGTGGCTTATGTTACTCCCACTACGGGCAAACCCCCAGCACAATCAATAGAGCGTGCTGGGGATTTGTCATTCTTTATATTACAAATGCCCCTTTTTGAGTGCCGAAAAACCACCTACCTCTGATATATAATCTCACGATTTCGCCACCAGGCATAAACTAATAGGCGCTCTCTAGGCTCCACTTTTCCCACAGTGCCTCATCGTCATCAAGGTCAACAGGTGGCACTTCACTCTCCACTGGTGTGATGTCAAAAGGCACATTGTTCGGCGACTGGTAGGCTTTTGATGGTCGGTTTAGGTGATGACGCTCGTAGCCACGATAACCGTGTCTAATTCGCCAGTTCGCATACTTCCACTGGAGGTCAGTTGCCTCCACTACTGCCTTGTTAAAGTCGGGGAAATCAGTAAGCCACTTGTAAAAAGCACTCCTACTGACATTTGCCATAGCACAAGCATCCGTAATAGTGTAGCCATCACGGATACCCCCTACGATGGTTTGCCAAACTCTCTCGGTTAGTCCTGATTTTCTGCTCATACTTTTATCTTATCACCTTCTCAAGTCTCACAATTTCGCCCGTATATATATTAAATGGCGGCTCGGAACGTTTATCAGTATAAAAACCCTACTTCTGTCCACTTTGTCCACTTTCAATTTCGCAAAAGTCCAACATTTGAGATGGGCAAACGAGGAAGTATCAACAGGGGTAGAGCGTGTAAAATCATACGCTAATCACCAACATCAAGTGCAGAGTTCTGCTCTGCCAGTTCACGATACCACGCAGGATGACTTCTCCGAAAGGCATCAAGTGAACAAGAAAATTGAACAAACCTCCCATTCTGTCGTTTCAGATATTCAACAAAGTCATTGCTGGGGTTGATACAAGGAGTAAGTGGCTCATCATCTGCGATGCTACCATACCTAATACGCAAGCCCTCATAGACTAGTGGCTTTCCGTTCTTCACTACTTCTTGCTCTTTTTCCGTCATTTTTTGGACTTTAGCCTGTTTTTCTGTCTTTTGACGGAGTTTTGTGGTGTTTCGCCTGTAAGTCCTTGCTCCACTCTTTTTTGTAGCGTCAAGGCTCTGCCACTGGCTCTCAACTGCTTTCAAGTATTCCTCATCAAAATCAGGATGCTTTCTCCGCCAGCGAGCGAGCGTCATATCACTGATGCCAACTAGGGAACAGGTGTCTTTGACTGTCCTACCTTGTGATATAAACATAAGAACTTTCGCCCTAGTAGTAGAATTATATTTTATGGTATTCATACTTCTAATTTAGCATTAGTTTTAGATGATTTTTTTCAATAGCACCCCACCCTCTCGCCCCCGAGCCAGGTTCTATTTTACCTGGTGGAGCGTCTTCGTCTTTTCAAAGCCGCTCACCAGGACACCCACGGTCATTAGTTTTGCACTTGACAATACTATTGTTTTATTGCTTGCCAGTGTGTCGGTTCAAATCCTGGCTCATTGAGGTTAGGACTAGTAGATGTAATCCTGGTCTAACACCTGTTTTTGCCTCTGTTTTACAGAATAATTGGGTAGCCTAAAATCTTCAGGCTTGCAACTTTCTGCAAGGTAAGTTATAATGTAATAGATGGGTTCAAAGGCAATTGCCTTATCCCCACCAGATTTTATATAAGTCGGCATTTTGGCCGTTTTTTGTCCCCATGGCACTAGTGCTGGGGTATTTTATTTGTTTTGTGCTATAATATAGTTATGGATATAGATTTCACTTTTGACTTTGGCTGGATGGTGGCAGGGCTAGTGATTGCGGCGGCGGGTGGCGCCGTTGTATTCTTCTACCGACAAATTGCCGAGAATCTAGCCAATGGCGTGTCGTCATACGACCATGTTAAACAGTTTGGCGTGGTCGTAATCATAATTGGGCTTCTCGTGACGGCGAATCTACATACCTTTATTCTGACGTTAATTGTACACTGGATCACTGGCAAATAGTTTTACCTGTCCACAAATACGCACTGCCTGGTCCATTCGTACATTGCGATAGCTGCGGCGGCACCGACGTTAACTGAACGAGTGGAGCCGAAAGATTCGATAAAGCGAACATCGTTTGCGGCCGCGAGGAGTTCTGGTGTGATGCCGGAGTTTTCTGAACCAAAGATCAGCGTGGTCGCCTGGGTAAACTTAACATCATGAAGCGGCAAGGCGCGAGGAGTGTTATTCTCGATGGCGATAAGTGTCCTATCCTGCTGGGTTTGCAGAAAATCTGCTAACGAAGCATGGTGGATGATTTCTAGATATTTGTCGGTACACATGGCGCCGCGGCGGTTATATTTCTTCTTGCCGATGATATGGACCTTCGCCACATTGAAAGAGTTGGCGGTGCGGACGATGGAGCCGATATTGAAATCGTGTTCGACATTCTCGATGGCGATTTCGAGATTAGTACGATTATTAGCAAGGGCGGCAAAAATTTGCTCGTTGGTAAGGCCTTTGTATTTATCTATAAGATTACGGCTGTCTTCCATCCCTTTATTATAACATATGGTATAATTGTTTTATACAGGAGACGATATGAAGTTAGACGATTTTCAGAAACGGGCAATGGAATTTGATTTATATAAAATGACGAAAGACTTAAATGATACGGCTTTCTTAGAAAAAGTGCTCGGGCTCGTAGGTGAGGCCGGCGAAACAGCCGACAAAATTAAAAAAATTATTCGCGACAAAGGTGGACGCGCGGATGATAATGACATATCAGCTATCAAAAAGGAACTGGGCGATGTACTGTGGTATGTAGCGAATGTGGCGAGATATCTCGATATCACACTTGATGACGTAGCGAAATGCAATATTGAGAAATTATCGAGCCGTAAAGACCGTCATGAGCTGCACGGCGAGGGAGATGATAGGTAGGCGCAGCGAAATTGCTTGTCCTTGCAAGTTCATTACGCTGCGTTATAATTGCACCATTGCTACAAAAACCCGCCCTGGATAAGGGCGGGCTTTGTTTAACAACTTAGTTGTGCAATTAAATCAACGCAATACATATTAGCTTACGTTACGTCTGGCGAACCAGATGTTGTTGTGTCCTAAGCTTAACTGACACAACCGTAACCGACCTAGCTACCTGCATCATTGCTAATTCAGGCGCATCATTTCCTTCTCAAGAAAGGAGGTAATCCATCGACACGTTCTCGTACCGATGCCTTGTTACGACTTAACCCCAATCATCCTGCTCACCTTAGGCCGACGAATCGGACTTCGGGTGCTCATGACTCTCATGGTTTGACGGGCGGTGTGAACAAGACCCGGGAACGTATTCACCGCAACATGCTGATCTGCGATTACTAGCGATTCCGACTTCGTGGAGGCGAGTTTCAGCCTCCAGTCCGAACTGGGACCGGCTTTGGTGCGATTTGCTTCACATCACTGCTTCGCTTCGCATTGTACCGGCCATTGTAGCGCGATTCTAGCCCAAGGCGTAAGGGAAATACTGACCTGACATCATCCCCTCCTTCCTCCCCGTTACCGGGGCAGTCCTACCAGAAAAATACAACTGGTTGCAAGGGT
>JAFUCJ010000010.1 GCA_017459705.1 Candidatus Saccharimonadota bacterium
ATACGGACTTAACTCACCATTTTATTGTGATGTGCTTCCAGCGCCTCGGCTCGTGCTGTTTTCGATTTACTCGGCGACAAGCGCCTCGTACAGCCAGCTGAGCTACCGGCCCAAATACGGACTTAACTCACCATTTTATTGTGATGTGCTTCCAGCGCCTCGGCTCGTGCTGTTTTCGATTTACTCGGCGACAAGCGCCTCGTACAGCCAGCTGAGCTACCGGCCCGCTCATTCGTGAGTGTTTCTCTCACAGATATTATTATATCACAAAAATCATTTTTTGAAAATACCAAAATCGTCCTAAAATTAGCTTAAACCAATCCGAACTCGCCAAAAATCAATCTTCCCCTCTTGCACTCCTCTTCTCTACCAACTCAAATCTCCTCCGCTGCCCATATTTCAAAACCTTTTCATCCTCCAATTCGTCAAAAAACATCGCTAGCGGCCGCGCCCACAACTGACCTTCTCCATACAATGCCCGATAAACCACCATCTCTTCCCCCGTCTCCGAATGTCTCGCCACATCTACCACCAGATATTCATCCCCTTTATAATGCCGATATACCCTATTTAACACTAGCTTTTCCATAATCTAATTATATCATATTCAAATCACCACAAAAGATAGGCTGCACACCCAAAAAATAACCACAACCCTCCAAAAAATCACCACAAAACTTCAAAACTCGCCACCCCAAACCACTAAAACTCCTGATACTCCCACCCGGCCGACCGATACAGGTCCATCGCATTCGGCACCCCTGCATTTTTAAGGCACAAATTCGTCACTTCATCCACCATCACCACTGCAAATAGCGAAATCGCCACTGCCAGAAACACCCGCCGAGGCCAAACAAACGCCGCCCGCGCCAGCAGTGGCAATATTCCATACACCAGCACCATCGCAAATATCCCAAAGAACAACACCGACAGTAAACACACGAACCCATTTATATTCCCAATCAACCACAATCCATGGTCATAATTCCAATACCGCGTCCCATTACCAATCGTATAGACCAACCACCCTCCGACTAGCTCAATCAAACCCGTCACAATCATCGATACCACAAATACCGCCCACGGCTTCCGTCGCAATCTATATGTGAAAGGTATCACTGCCAGCGCCCCAATCGCATAAATATTTATCCACGGCAACAAGTTCCCTCCTTGCATATACACCTTCCCAGTCTCGCAAAGCGCCACCAGAAACTCGTATACCCACCCCACAAAACCAGCCACCACTACCACCATTAGCCCCACCCCTATCTGTCGATATCGCTCCGGCCTTAACTTGCCATCCAAATAATCTCGATAAAACTTAGTCATCTACAACATTCCAAACATTATCACTACCAGATTCCTCGTTCTTCCAACAGCACCATCGTCCGGCCATCTATACCCCAAACACCACCGCCGTCCGATCGTCACGCTTTCTCGCACCAGACACCAAGTTCTTCGCCGCCTCACGCGCATCGCGCGCATTCATCACCAGGCTTCCCAGCTCCGCATCGCTCATCAAATCCGTCCCATAATCCCCTGTAATTCCATCCGAACACAGTACCACTCTGTCCCCAGGATACAATTCTTCGTCGCCAAATTGTTGCACCCGACTCTCGCCGTTTTCCGTCTCGCGCCCCAAGGCATTATAAATATACTTCCCCTCACCTTCATCTTTCGTCACCATATGCACCTGTCCATACTTATTCACGATATAGATCCGCGAATCCCCCGCCGAAGCCCACGCCAATTGCTTCCTGCCATCTTTTTCAACCACCTTCGTCAGCACCGCCGTTGTAATTCCCGCATTTGGTTCATTCACGACGGCTTTATTTGCCTCATTGAGTACCCACGCAAGGTCGCGCCCATCCCGCAAAAGATATCTCTGACACAACGCCTCCGTCGCTCCAGCCGCAACCTGCGATGCTGTTCTGCCACCCTGCACCCCACCAGCACCATCATATACGCCATATGTCTGTTGACCTGGCATCGATAGCATACTATCCTCGCAACTACCATCCGCCCACAGTCCACTACGAAGCATATCCGGCGTCACATATCCACGCGTCACCTGAGCACGCGACACTTGCCACATCCCGGCCGCACCAGGCATCCACTCCGCACTGCGCTCCCGTTCCCGCATATTAACACCGCTAGCCCGTTCCTGCATGTTCACACCACCAGCCCGTTCCCGCATATTAACGTCGCCAGCCCGCTCCTGCATGTTCACATCACCAGCCCGCCTTACTTCTGCTCGTTCATCCACACCGTCATTTCGTCCTACTCCTGCTCGTTCATTCAAATCACGCATCTGTAACCAATACTCGTATTGTTTCCCGTACACTTTACGACCCAAACTATCTAGCGCCTGTTTATATTCCGCACGCTTCTGTTCGTGATTTCCATTAGACGACGTCAACAGTCCAATAAAAGCCTCGCCTTCGCCATCAAAATCTATCGGCGAAGGGTATTTCTCGCGAAATCCAGCCAAATCATCCGAAGTCAGTTCCTGATACCCATAAAACCCTTCATCCCCCTTCGTCATTCCACCTAGCAGTCGCAATTCATGCTTATCCGTGATTCGCTGCATCACCGCTTCTTTGCCATACTTCGTTACCGGATCCATTATTTCGGAAATCAGTTGACGTTCTTCTCGCTCACCAATCTCCCCACTACGGATCATGCTGAGCACACGCTCTTCCGCCCCATTCGGCAACGACACATCTCGCATCCATATTATTCCTTTATCGACCCGTCCGCCACCCTGGCAAAGTGCCGCGATTATCTTGCGTTGTTGACGCTCAGCATTCAATTTCGCTTCCTGATTTTCGCCAGCATATTCCCCAATATCGTTCTGCTCCACAGATTGTCCCCGCACATCATTCATCATCCTAGCATCAGCACCAGACTTCCGCATCGCACCCATCTCCGCAGCCCTAGCCGCCGCAGCGGCCTGCGGGTCAAATCCCCGCACGTCATCCATATTCCACGCATTCGCCGCCGGATTGGCTTCCGCACTCTGCTTAACTTTATTCCGATTACCAAATCCTAAAAATCCCATATCTTCATTATAGCATAAATGTTTTGAAAAACGTCAAATCAGCCCCGTCATCATCAAACATATCGTCACAACTCATACCCATATCCGCCTCATCATCGTATCCATCAAACACCTGCACTTCCTTTACCGGCATCACATAGTCCATCTGCTTTATCATTTTGTGGTCAATTATTTCGCCATCATGCATCTTAAAACTCAACCAATCCGAATTCCACAGTTCCCCTCCCGTTTTATGTACTATTTGACATATTTTACATCCATATTTTTTGCGCGGACGATTTTTTATTGTCATCCTCTGCAACCAAATCTCCAAATAATCCGTATTCGGCAACACCCGCGCTTTCTCCCATATCCTCTCCGCCAAACATTTCCGCGAAATCCCAGGGTTAAAACTCATTATTTTACACAAAATCGCCACCCCTACCGCATAAGTCCGCGGATTCGTCACCATAATATCCGCCACAATGCTGATTAGCTGATACGAATCGCTCGGCCGATGTTCCAGCTTCATGACCCTTTTCTCGTAAATCTCAACCAACGCCCGTTGTACACTTCCCGAATTCGGATACATTCGCGCCATTTCATCAATCATCAACAGCCATTTCTGTATGCTCAATTCTTTTACCCAACCCACTTCTTTCCCCCAAATTTCCCTATTCATATTCTCCAATCTCATCAAACCATTCCGAATATCCCAATGTCTCTTGTCGCGCTTCCTCGCTACCGCCAATATATCGTTATGTATCACCGTCTTTTCCGAGTTCAACCGCAGCCCATTCGCCATCAACACTTCACTCAAAATCTTCAAAATCCGCCTCGCCATTACTTCATCTTTTGCAAAAATCCGGTAATCATCTCGATAACGTATAATTGTAAAATCTTTTTTCAACCCGTCCTTTTCTAGTACATTCCACACCATCACGTCAGTATACCCAAGCGCCATCTCTGCCAGAAAATCCATCACCATGCTTCCTTGCGGTAACCCCGAACTATGTTCCCTGCCCATCATCCGCATCAGCTCGCAAACTCTTTCTCCCAATTTCCCATTCCCAAGCGCCCGCCGCACCAAGTCCAGGCTAATCGAACTATAACAATCCATCACATCGGTTTCAATCATGCACTCATAAAACAGCGCCATTTTTATTGACTCCTGCTCAATCCCCCTCCACCATTTCAAAATCGCCGCCGCCGTCTCATCTTTCTTCTCTTTTCCCCACGGGATCATACTGGCACTTCGCACAGCACTTTGTTTCCGATACAATCGACTACGCGTCCGCAGCAACTCCCAATTCTCTTCCGTCGTAATCGTCTTAATTAATTCCGCATAAATCACCGGATGCATCAACTGGAACTCACGCCAGCAAAAACCACCATTTTTATTGCAAGGTATCACATAATTCACCCCTGTCATTTCACATGGATTCCCCGTAAGATAATCTTCCAACTCCCCCTCTTCCAGTTTATTTAACGCATATTTCAACACTCTTGTAAAATCAAAATAGGCCGGCAACGGCACTGTGAAATAATTATCGGATTTCATAAAGTATTTTTTTGCCTCGTACGCAAGAGTCCTCTCTACCATTGCCATAAATATATTATAACAAAAAAATGCAAAAATACGCTATTTCCTTTTCTACGAATTACAAAAGCCCGCTCAGATTCAAAAGTTTCTGCCAGCAGGCTTCACCCCGGCCGCATCCAATATTTTTACCGGCGACACACCAAAATACCACGGCATCATTTCACGCAAAATAGCCAAGACTACTTCGCGTACTCCACCGCACGCGTCTCGCGAATCACATTTACTTTGATGACGCCAGGATATGACATTGTCGCCTCAATTTTGTTCGCAATATCACGCGCCAGTTTCAGAGCCGACAAATCATCAATCTGTTTTGGCTCCACAATCACGCGTATTTCACGACCCGCCGAAATAGCATACGCCTTGTCAATTCCAGGAAACGAAGTCGCAATGTTTTCAAGATCGCGCATCCGTTCCGCAAAGTTCTCAGCCGAAATGTTTCTAGCACCTGGTCGCGCCGCACTCATCGCATCACAAATCTTTACGATAATAGCCTCTGGCGTCGTCGGCTCAATATCATCATGATGCGCCGCTATTGCATGCACTACTGCATCCGGCATACCATATTTCTTCGCCAATTCCGCGCCAATCTCCGCATGCTTCCCCTCAATTTTATGAGTCACAGCTTTGCCAATATCGTGCATTAACGTCGCAGTCTTCGCCACGCGCTTATCAGCACCAATTTCTTCCGCAATCATCCCGGCCACATGCGCCATTTCAATCGAATGTAGAAGCACGTTCTGTCCGTACGAAGTCCTAAACTTCAATTCGCCGAGCAAATGCACCAGTTCCCGTGGTATCCCGACCAGCCCAACTTCGCGCACTGCATCTTCACCTGCCCGCACCACTTCCTTTTCTATCTCTTTCTCACCCTTCGCGACCGCTTCCTCAATCGAAGCCGGGTTGATTCGCCCATCTTTCATTAGTCTTTCAAGTGCATACCTCGCCACCTGCCGACGAATCGGGTCGAATGACGACAAGACCACCATCCCCGGCGTATCATCCACCATAATATCTACACCAGTCGCCCGTTGCAATGCTTGTATATTACGGCCTTCCTTGCCAATTATTCTCCCCTTCATGTCGTCATCCGGCAATTTCAAAGCGGTCACGGTTCTATCTGCTGTCACCTCCGACGACATTCGCTCCATCGCCGTTAATAATATCGCTTGCGCTGTTTCGTCAATATCATGTTTTATTTCTTTTTGCTCTTTTGCAACCAAGTTCACCAAATCTTGACGGATATCATTTTCCGTCATCTTCATCAGTTTATCTCGCGCTTCCTGCTTAGAGAGTCCTGCGATTTTTTCCAGCTTCTCGTGTTGCTTCTCACGAATCTCACGCACCTCACCTTTCAACGATTCTATTTCACGTTCCTCTCGGTTCAGCTTCTCAGTCTTCTTCTCCAACTGGTCCAATTTCGTATCAAGCGCGGTTTCACGTTCGGTCAAACGATTTTCCGTTTTCTTCCATTCTTTACGACGTTCATTTTCTTCGGCCTGACCCTTCTCCACTAAATCCGCCGCTTCTTTTTTAGCCGCCGATACAATATCCGAAGCCTCACGTTTTGCCTTTCTTACTAGGTCGTCTGCCTTATCTTTTCCGCCGTTCTCGCTATGCTTATTATACGCAAAAATCCCACCTGCCCCCACAGCTAGACCTGCAATCGCGGCGATTATTGGAATTATTATTTCCATACTGCCTTTCTAATTGTTTTTGTCGATATTTTTCTTATACCAACGGGTTAACAAATAACATCAAATTAATAAATTTCCACTATCTATTATAACACACTTTCCGGCAATTATTCCAGCCCATTTTTCAATTTGCCGCGATACGCATCTCTACGCAACCAGTAGACACATTGCGCACGACAAGATCTACACCATTACACGCTCGCTCCACTCGATGCGTCACCCACCCAGCCGAGTTTCTCACCACAAGTGTATTCGACAAAAGGCTCCCCTCCAAATACGACTGCGTCCCATCCGGCGCTCGGTAAATCAATCCATTCCTAATCAGCATCTCTTCCAGACAACCCATTTCAATTCCTTTTTACTCCAAATTTCTCCCATTCTACTCCATCCATCGCAAAAAATCAAGCATAAATCTTTTATTTCTTGCACAAAACCACAAAACTATGCTATACTAAAAGTGGAACAAATTGATAAAACATTAACGTATTTTTAATCAAACGTATTTTATGCTGATTGAATTATGAAACGGCACCATGAGAAAACCGTTTTAATTCAATCAGCGTCTTAAAAACGTTAATGTGAATTATCGATTTGTTCCACTCGTGGTGCCGTTTTATTATAAAATAATACTCCAAGAAAAATCCGAGAGGTTGACTCTCGGATTTTCGTATTAGGAGTTTTAGTCTGTAAATACAAACATTTTTTATTTGTCACAGTCAGGCTGAAAATCTGAGAAAATAGTGATGGAAAGCCGGTACTGCAATACCGGAAGGATTCCATCAAATTATTTTCTCAGTTTTTCACCAAGGCAAATGAAAAAATGTTTTGTATTTATAGTGTAAGAAGTTTAATTCCAGAATCCGCGCTTCTTAGACCCGCGAAACTCTTCCAAAAGCTCTTTCTGCTTCTTGCTCAGATTCTTCGGTGTCTCCACAATTACTGTCACGATATGTGGCCCTCGATCGCCGTCCGCCCGAAACGGCACCCCATGCCCAGACAGCTTAAAAGGCGTCCCGCTCTGCGTACCAGCCGGCACCTTCATCGTTACTGTACCGTCCACCGTTTCAACTTCAATTTCGCACCCTAGCGCCGCGTCCACCATGCTCACGGTTTGCTCCGACAAGATAATCGTCCCTTCACGCGTCAAGTGCTTATGCGGTTTCACGCGTATACGCACATACAAATCGCCCGCCTCGCCCCCATCAGTTGGCGCCGGGCCACCCTTACCTTTGAGTCTCACGCTCATCCCATCGTCAATCCCTGCCGGTATCTTCACCGTCAAATCATTCCCATCCACCGTAATCTTTTTCGTCGTTCCGAAAATTGCCTCTTCAAAAGTTAACATCACCGAAGTCTGATAATCCGCCCCACGACGCGGTCGCCGCGCTCCCCCACGCGCACCGAAGCCAAACAAATCCCCTAGTATATCATCCAGCCCCCCACCGCCAAAGTCAAAATTAAACGTCTGTCCATTAAAGTTAAACCCACCAGCCGAACCACCAAATGGATTCCCCGAAAACCCACCATATGCATTGGAGCCACCGCCAAATCCCGACGCCCCACCCACTCCGGCGTGTCCAAACTGATCATATCGCGCCCGCTTCTGCTTGTCGCTAAGCACTTCATGCGCTTCATTGATTTCCTTAAACTTCGCTTCCGCTTCCTTATCACCAGGATTCCTATCTGGATGATATTTCACCGCCAATTTACGGTAAGCCTTCTTAATCTCATCGTCTGACGCATTTTTTGATACGCCCAACACTTCATAATAATCACGTTTACTAGCCATATTATCCATTATACTCCATTAGCACTCAAAATACAAGAGTGCCAGCACATTCTAAAACCCATTCACCTCACTTAGCAATTTGTCTGGTACTAGCGGATTCCGATATTTACTGAGAATCCAATCCGCCCCAGTCATTATCTTCCACTCGCCATTGATTCTCCCTACTATCATTCTCATTGTATCATAATTAGTCTGCTCGTCATCCCCTTGGTACACCTTAATTTTGACACCAAAGTATTCCCCATATTGCTTTACCTGCAATACTTCTGTAGTATATCCCGGCTCCACCAAATTATCACGCAAATACCCGCCGACCAAAATCAAGACATTATTTAATTCGCCCGTCAAGTCACCCCCATTCGCCCCGTCCTCGTATCTCAACCCCTCAGGCAACTCCACCACCATTTCACGAAAAGGCGACACATAATCTTTCACTCTAACCACATAGTCCGACAAATCCACCCCCGTTCTCTGCAGATATTGCACTGCCGCATCCCTCAAACCTACCCCCGCATCAATCATGAGACACACCCCACCCCCATTTTCTGCACATTCTATCTCATAATCTATACCGTATGTATATAATATATATGGTACATAGTTCAGAATTGGATATTTCTCTCGCAATTCTTCTCTCCTCACTAGCGCCATCTGACTTTTGATATCCCCCATCACCAGCCCATCCTCCGGATGCGTCTCATACCAATCGCTATTCTCCGCCGTCGGCTCCAAGTACATCATCACCTCCGCAACCTCATCCGCCGCCGCATTTAGGCGTCCAGTCTTCGTTATGAAACCATCCGCCGATACTTCCACCACATATTCACCGGGGGCTATTTTATACTGCCCTACGTTCGCAAAACTTTGCTCGCCAATTTTGACTGTCGCAATCGACGGCGTTACCGTCACGTTTAGCGTTGCCATAGCCGGTCCACGCCCTAGCACTGCCACCAGAATCGCCAACATCGCCACCACGATTGCTAGCGCCACTAGCACAATCACGCGATTCTTTCGCATGAACTCGCCAACCTCGCCCCATCTAGTATGACCATCTTTTTTCATTATATCCTCCGATAAATCGAATATTCCATATCATAATCTACCCACGAGATTCCCGCATAATGTTCACCAGTTCGCGTATTAAATGACGCCGAAGCCTGCGACGGCTGGCCATCGATTTCACCTATATACAAATAGATATGTCGTCCATTACCGTTCGCTACCACGAAAATATCTCCCGGCATCAAGTTCCGCACATCGCCGTCCGCTTCAATTTTTTCATACATTTCCGGATGTTCGTCCATGTACGCCTGCTGCACCGCCGGACCGTACGGCGGAAAATTCGCATCCGCCCCAGAATACCTGATTACGGTACTCACAAATATATCGCAGCTCGCACCCCGCGGAGCACATCCAGTTTCGTTACACGGGTCCACATACGTCCCTACTTCCTGCATCGCCTTTACATACTCCGGCTTCGGATCATCTTTCGCATGATCTAGCCCCTCCCACGATAGCATTATCGCAGTATCCGCAATATTACCATTTCCTCCACACGACGTCGCACCGCTAGCCGTCACCCCCGCACTTTTAATTAGTTCGTACCCCTCACGTGCACTCGTTTGCCTCACATTACCAGCCGCATTAAAACCAGTTGCTCCCGGCATCTCCGACGTCGAGAAAAACAATTCCGCCGCTTCCTCAGGCGTTTCCACCAAGTTCAGAGCCTCGATTATATTCATCCCTTCTGTGATACCATATTTTCCTAGCCCCTGCGCCGCAACATCACTTTGCGCCACTACATAATTCTGATGCTCTGTATTGAAAAAATTTAGTTCCGCCGCGAGAATCGCATCAGCTTCACTCTGCCCAATCATATCCGCCAACTGATCGTAAGCCACGCCATCATACACATATCGCCCCTCCTGGTCATCCCATTCGCGCGCATATTTATCTAGGCCACCGGCCGCCGCCAGCGCTTGTAGCAAACGCACTCGCCGACCAAACGACCACTGTATGAATCCTAAACCGTGCATCACCTCTGGGTCGTCCAAATCTCGCACGTCTTTTTCCGCTACAAGCAAGCCATTCTCACCGTAATATGTCGCCGCACTATACCAAGTACCGATATCTTTCTGCTCGTCCACGCCGTTCTCGTGCGACAGTAAAGCCCCACTCCCCAAGCCCTCGTGCATCATGTTCCCATACACTCCGGCCGCCGCTTCCTCTGTTAGCCCCATCGACAGTAGATAAGATAACACTTTCTCATAAAGCGTAGACCCCGACAATGTCCCAAAACACGTCCGCCCATTCACCCCCTTCCCATCCGGATCATAAAACAGTATGTTATTCTGTCCATAAAAATACATCTGCGCCTCAGTCAACGCCACCACCGGCGCCGCATCCAAAACAGGCGTCAAAAACGACACCCCCATCACCATAGACACCACCAGAAGTACAACTCTCCTAGCAAGGCTTTCTCTAACCATATCTATATTATATCACATTTTCTATCTTTTGGTAGCCGCCGCCGGATTCGTCGTAATTAGACTCTCTTCCGTTTCCGACGCAATAACCTGAATATGTACGTGGTTCTGCCCCGCAAAGAACAACCCCTGTCCCACCGGGAAGTTAGACAATCTCCGTTTCTCCTCTTCCGTCAATTTGAACACATCCGACAACACATCTACCGCCGACGTCGACTGTTTCAAAAGCAGCTGCATCGAAGAGTTTGCTACGATTGCACGTCCCATTTTCATCCCCATAAAGTCTTCCACGTCTTGTGTAATTGTCGTCAGTCCTAGGTAATACTTCCTTGCTCGTTTCGCTAGTGAGAACAAGAAATTCGCCGAGTCCTCATATTGCATCAACTGCCATGCCTCATCCACGATTAGCAATCGTTTCTTCTGATTCGCACGCACCACATTCCAAATATGCGACAGCACAATATACATCGCGACCGGCCTCAGTTCATCTTCAAGATCACGAATGTTAAAAACTACCATCTGGTTATTGATGTCGACGTTACTCTGCTGCGAGAAAATCCCCGCAAAAGTACCAGTCGTATATTTACGCAAGCGTTGCGCCAGTTGTGGTCCACTTCCTTCCATGTGCAGCAACGTATCGTACAAATTCATGATCGTCGGCGGCGTCGACTGATGCGTCAACGGATCGGAAGTAATCCCCGCCCGCGCATACGTATCAATCAATGCCTGATCCAAATCCGCCTCTTCATTCGCAGTCAAAATCGGTCCATTACTTACCCCTCCCGCTCGTGCCGCCGTACCACCCAGCATCAACCTAAACAGCCCGTGCAACGTCACCAAATTCGCCCGAAGCGCATCATTCGCATCCTCTGCATCTACTACCTTAGGCAAATCAAACGGATTAATCCTGACATCAGAGTTTAGCGACAATCTAATATACGACCCGCCTACCGCATCGCACAATTTCTGATACTCATTCTCTGGATCGATAATAATCACTTCTGCCCCCACCATCATACTGCGCAAAGCCTCCAACTTCACCGTAAATGACTTACCCGCACCAGACTTCGCGAAAACCACCATATTCGCATTTTCCAGCGAAAATCTGTCAAAAATCACCAGTCCGTTATTATGCATATTGATACCATACAAGATTCCCTTGTCCTGTGTCAAATCGGCCGAAGTGAACGGAAAACTCGTCGAAATCGCTCCTGTATTCATATTTCGGCGAATCTGCAACTGGTCCGTACATTGCGGCATAATCGAATTCAGCCCCTGCTCCTGCTGGCTTGATGCCACCTTCGAAAAAATCATCTGTTGCCCGAATATAGTCTCAATTTTTTGTTGCACAAATTTCAACTCGTCCAACGAATCTGCCCACAACGTCACATATAGCCCAAACCGGAAAAACCTTTCCGCCCCTACCTGCAACTGATCACGCAGCTCCTCCGCATCCGTAATCGCCGCTTCTAGCTCCGGATCGCGCACGCGCCCTTTTTCCGCATTCAAATTCATCGATGCTTCCAGCTGTGTCACTTTCGTTCTTAGGTTCTTCATCACCACTGCCGATTCAACCGGATAAATGTACATCGATACATCTATCACCTCGTCCATATTGATAATCGGTGAAATCCATCCCGTATAAAGTGATCTCGGATAGCCATACACGTACAGCGTCCGCCCGTACTTTGTTCCCAACCGAAAATAATCCGAATGAATCTCAATTGCTGATGGCGAAATCAAATCCCTCAGTGTATTTGTTCCCTGCTCAAATGCCTGCTGGATTCTTGCCAGCTCCATCGCCTCGGCTTGCGCCGCAATTTCTGCCGGTGTTAGCTGTTTTTTCTTTTTTCTAGCCATTTTGTTTTTCTCCTTTTTTCACATACATTCCAGCCAACTTCGTAAAATCTACCAACGGCTCGCGCACCGCCGTATCCGGATTATTGAAATTATAAAATAACTCAGCTAGTTCTCTCGTATTTAACCGCACCGAATGTATCCCAATTTGAAACAATCCCGAAATCACCGAATCCACGCGATTATTTAATTCTGACAGTGCCTTATCGTATGTCGCCCGATCAATCTTCGTTACTTCCGCCCCCTTATTCTTAGAAAAAGATTTGAAAAAGTTTTTGGTCTGGTTCAAAACTTTCTCTGCATCCGGCGACGAATAATACGGTATAATAATGAAAAACGACTTGTCCATAATATTCGCTTCTTGCGACAACACGTCAATAAAATTAATATAATCATCCATCAATACACCAAGAAGCATATTGTCATTATTCCGTCGTATTTCTGATAATTTCTCAATATATGGGCCAATATCTACGCGCTGAGACCGAATCAAGATCTGCGTCGTAAATCTCAGCGAATTAAGAAAGTTCTGATATGAATACTCCACGCCCTCACGTTCCATGTCGCTCATGAGGTCAAAGTTAATCGATTTGCATGCCACCACCGCGCGGAACGAACCGTCTTTCATTATCACCACATTATCGCGCATCTCAGACAGCATTAGCGTTGCTTGCGTCGACGTCGGCACATCTTTATTAGGCGAAACTGGCGCCGCCGCCTGTGCCTGCATCGCCGCCGCGCCCATATTCTGCGCATTCGCACCCGGCGCTCCCATAGGCATCGTCGTGCCCGGCATCGGTAGATTTTGTTGGATATTCATCTGTACGTTTGGCGCAAAATTCTGCTGAGGCATCTGTTGGGGCATTATCACCTGCGGTTGCATATTTGTCGGTTGCATCCCAGGCTGCGCCATTCCCGGTTGCCCTGGCATTATTTGTTGCGGTTGTTGTGGTTGCATATTGTCTTAGTGGAGCGAAATGAACACTTCGCCTTCATCCTTTCTATTTATTCGGTTAGCCTCTTTCGCAATTGTCGCTATAGAAAAATCAGAATTATTTGCTAGTTCCATTATACTATTTTTTATCGGTTTTGTCGCAGACTTTTCTTGCACTTGGTTCATCGATTGCTCCACTATCTGTCCGCCTGGTTGCTGATCAGGCAACGGCAACGACCCACCACCGACAAAAATCTCATTACGATTTATCGCCGCCCTCATCTCGCGAATCGCCTCCGCATGACGCTCCTCTTTTTCTTGAATAACTGCCCTATTCAGATTCATTGCGTTGTAATTCTCAAACATATCCGTCGTCGCATTCGCTTCCGCCACTAGATCCTCGCGCATATTATTATTCACTGCGCCCTTAATTGCATACCCCTCAGAGTCCACAATGTCAGCCAGAAACGACAATCTATGCGTCGCCTCTTCCTGCGACAAATCCCGCGTACGTACATCCTCGACGATTTTCGGTGCCGTTATCAATATAGTGGATTCACGCTGCCCTGCCGTCCAACGCCTCGTCCGCGGCTTCAAGTAATACGCCACTATCGCCGCCAAATACGTCTCCATTGGCTGATCTTTTTTGAGTGGCAAAGCCAGTGCTAGAAAAAGTAACGTCGGAAGCACTGGAATTATCGCAAGTAGCGGAAATATCTGAAACAGCCCCACCGCCATCGCGATAAAGCCCGCGGCAATCAAAAGATACACGAACTGCCGAAAACTAAACGGCCCGATAAGTTTATCATCCGCCTCTACATCCTGAGGCACTTTATAAACCGCCATATTTATATTATAACATATAAATATGTTTTTTATAAATCCAGAAAACCGCTGAACTCAGCGGTTTTCTTCTACTCATCACCCACTAGATTTCCGAGTAATCTGTACAGCTCGTTAGCCAAGTCAGTAATCGAAGCTTCCGGATGCTTATCATGGTAATCCGAGTATGCATCTATAACGATCGGCACATTATCTTTCAAAAGGTCAGTCGTTTCATCATAGAAAGCAATCACGTCGTTGTCTTTTTCTAAGTGTCGATATATCTCGGTTATTCTCTCTGTCACCGCTCGAATATCAGCCGATGAATACATTCCTACTCGCTCGACCGGTGGATTTTTGTCACTATTACTACTTGCATTTTCTCTTTGCTTATAGATTTCTTCCACCTCGCGCATGATACGTTCGACTTCCTTGTCTTCCATATCGACCGGATGGTCCTTAGACTTTTCACCATTCATTTTCTTCTTGTCGGTCAAGTACTTCGACAACCCAGCATTACCAGCGCCGCTATCACCATCAAGGCCTAGGAACGCGCGCACCAATGGCTTCGAATCTAGCACACCTCTACGGGCGTTCGTCCTGCTAATCTGTTCTAGCACACCCATACCGATACACTCACGGAACTCCTCACGGCTCTCAATCGCTGTGAGCAACTTGGCTCTCTCCGCATCACTTAAGTCACCGTAGTTCGCAAGCAGCCCTTCCACCAACTTATCGTGAAGTTCCGGATTCTCTTCCATAAACCACTGCGGCAACAACTGTTCATACGCTTGCAATTCATCAGTCCGCATACTGAGCACTTGGCTCGGCAACAAGCTACTGAGATACTTTTTCGCCCACTTTTTCCGATATTGTTTATAATTATCAATATTGTCGCCAAAACGTTTCTTAATATCGTCATCATCAAATATCGAATGTAGCGAATAAGTGCCATCGGTTTTGTTCTGCTTCTTGTAATAACCGGTCACATCCTTCACAAAGCTATTTAGCGCCTCACTACCGGACAAAACTTTTCTCATTGCCGAAATCAATTGCGGCGCCGTCGCTTTATTCACTTCGTCAAACTTCTTCTCGAAGCCATCGTAATCCTCAATTACACCATTCTCGTCGGAATATGCTTCCATCACGCTATCAATATAGTTATCAATAGCAGTCCTCTCGATGCCATCAAGCGACGTACCTTCCATCAATTCCTTCATGCCACGCTTCGAGTAAATCTTCGTTTTGTGTTCTACATCATCAGGTGCATAATAATAACCTTTGATATATTCTTCATAATCGACGTTCGGCTTCACCCGCTCATTTTTATTGTAAATCTTCGCCGTTTCCAGATTGATATACTTACCAAATCTTCGTAGCCATGGATCACTATCCTTCACCTCAAACATCAAGAACCCTGCCAAAGCCTGCGAAGCGTGCGAACCAAGCTGAATCACACTCTCGCCGCCATTCGCCTCATTTTTCAGCATATTTTGCATCTGTTTACGCAGCAAATCCGTATCACCACGCATATTCAACACGCGCATCCCCGGGATAATCGCATCGATCAGATCCGCCGCATCCTTGCGCGTCGTCAATTCGCCCAAGCGATATTCCACGTCGCGCGTCGGAGGCGTCAATTCGAAATACTTCTGATACTTGCCCGCCACCGTCTTTGCCTGTGTATCATACGCATGCGCCGCAAAAGCCGCCGCGTACTGCGTATCCTGCAATTTGCCTTCCATAATATCCGAAGCCGTATTGTAGCGTTCAAGCGCCGCCATCCTATCCGCCATATCGTGTTGACGGTAAGTGCTCTCGCCTGCATGTTCCAAATCAAAGTGCGCATTAATCGCATCTTCCATACGCTTATGGAAACCGACCGCATTGTTATAATCAATTTTCTCACCCCGCGCCTGTTCCATCTTCAAAGCATCAAACGCCTTGATATTCTGCACATCCAACTCGCCAATTCGCGCTTTCTGCGCCATTGTCGCTCTCGCTTTCACTACTTCAAGATCACCCAACCCCTTGCTCATATTATTCTGGTGATTAAGAATTGTTCTCTGATATTGCGCACGTCTCGCTTGTGCCTCGTATGCTTCCTCGCCGGTCCGATTCGGCACACCATTTTTACCGTAATTCGTCCGCGCCGCATACGCCTGCCCACGCAATTTCACAGTGTCCGCGTGCTCTTTCGTCTCTTCCTCACGCGCTATTTTTCTGTCCGACATAAACTGCATCAGCCTATTCGACGGAGTGTAAACATTTCGCGCCGCTAAGTATTTCTGACGCGTCAGTTCCCTGTGCGACTCTGCCCAGCCACGATTCGTCGCCACCGGACGTGCCGCAATCGCCGACAGTTTCGCATTGATGCTCGATAGGAACGTTCCACTCATCTTCATCAAACTCCATGAGAATATCAACGGGAAAATCTGCACCGCCACGCCTATAATCACCCAGAATCCATTCTGTGCGCTGACGATTATCGCCCAACCCGCCAGCGACGACGCACCAAATAGAAGTGAAAACATTGGGTAAAACACCAGCATCTTGAACAGCAAATCTTTCCACTGACGGAACCACCTATCCGTATTCGGCAAAATATACGCCATAATTGCAAGTGGCGCAATCATAATCAAAATCACCACCACAGCTTGCCTTAGCGCAATCGTAATTAACCCCACGACTACCGCCGCAATCGCCGACAATACCGTCGGTATCAACATCCAAATCGCACCCGTCTCAAATGCTACCACGCCCGCGCCCACTGCCAAAGTGCCACCCCCTGCCAACGCCGAATACATCTCCGCCATTGACACATGCGCTGTCGCCGTAGTCGTCGCGAGGGTATTAGTTTCTATAGTCTCGAATAGCCCCCTTAGACCATCGCCGATAATGTTCGATAAATCTACCGCCAATGAGCAAATCACAAAGGACAGGTTCACTAGCACCGCTCCCAGTATCAATTTCGGCAAAACCTTTTTGAGCCCATAGTTTGTAATCCCCACTCCGGTCAACTGCGAATAAATCATCACCAACATGAATATAATAAATAATACGTTCGTAATTCCACGCATGTATTTCCATATTTCATAAATTGGTTGCCCATCCTGCATCCTCACCGGATTAATGACCAGTAACTCTTCAATCTTATCATAAATCCAATCGACCGCCTCTGAAATCTTTCCAGTCGCCGGACACACTAGCCATCCTAACGCCCCCAAGCTTTCCTTGCAGGATTTTCCCTCCGCCGCTGGCGTCTCACCCTCAGTCGAAGCAGCCTGCCCTGCATCATTCTCGGCAGTTTCCGACTCTTGTGTCTCATTAGCACCAGTCTCAGCCGCCTCATCGATAGTCACACCCTCTACCGGTTCCGCATAAACGGTTGCCTGCGTCATCACCCCAGTTATACCGAATATACTTATAATAGCAAAAAGACACCCAAAAACGGCATTTCTGACTCGGTTTTTTGAGAATCCTTTCACCATCATAAAACTCACTAGTAAAAACTGCCTTCCTTTCAAGGCATGCCGTAATTATAGCACACATAAGCATTTTTGTCAATACCAATCTTGTAAAAGCCTCCCGTGTGTGTTAAAATAATATCATGTTCACATGTTTCAAAAAACTACTCGTTTCCCTCGCAATTCTTTTCTCGGTCACCAGCATTCCATTTTTCGTCGCGTCCACCCCTACATTCGCCGCCGGCCCCAGTAACGTCAGTACGCCCACCAATTGCGTCCCTTTTCTCGGCATGACTCCATGGTACTGTGGTATCGACGAAAATGTCGATAGCCAGGACAAACTCACAAGCAACGCTATCATTATCGCTTCCAACGTTCTCACCGACCTCGGCGTCATCGCCACCTACCTCGTTATTGGCTACGTCATTTACGGCGGCTATCTATATATATTCAGTAACGGCGACGCCAGCAAAGTCATGAGCGCTAAGCGTACTTTATCCCACGCCTTTATCGGCCTCGCCATCGTTATGCTTGCCACTGTTATATTAAATACCATCCGCATCGCCTTTATGGGTAGCGCCGGCTCATTCGCCGAGAACTGCGCCACAAGCAGTGGTGGCTGTGTTAATCCTACCGATTTTGTTAGCAATATTATTACATGGTTCATCGGTTCCGCTGGCGCCGTCGCCCTCCTCTTCGTCTTCATCGGCGGCATTGGCTACCTTACCTCCGCCGGCGACGCTTCCAAATTACAAAAAGCCAAAAACACCATTACCTACGCCCTCATCGGCTTAGCCATCGTTGCACTTTCCCTCACCATTACCGCTTTTGTCACTAATCTCATCAAAAATGCCAATTCCGAAACCGCATACAATCATCAAATAACCATAGCAAAGGAGTACCACCATGAAAACTAAACTCATCACCGTCTTGGCAAGCATTATTGCTGTCTTCGGCATCACCGTTACCTCACTTGTCACACCTATTGCGCCTACCGCTCACGCTATCGACAGCATCTGCGACCCGAACAGCGGCGTTGCTCCCGAAGTCAAGCAAGCTGCCGGTTGCAAAGATGCCAATTCTACCGATCGTGCCCTCCCCAACGTCATCCAAGCCATCATTAACAGCATTATCCTCGTCCTCGGCATTGTCGCCGTCGTTTTCATAGTCATCGGTGGAGTTGGCTACATGACCTCCAATGGTGACGCTTCCAAATTGCAAAAGTCCAAAAACACCATTCTCTACGCTTGCATTGGACTGGTCATCTGCGTCTTATCATTCGCTATCACCAACTTCACCATAAATCTCGTCAATAATTCCAGTAATTCCACTTCCAGTTCCGAATCTGCCTCAGACGACAGCTCCACCCCATGCGTCACAGTCGACGCTAGCGGTAAAGTTGTCCCCTGCTAGAAAGCCCACATTACCCCAAAAAAGTATTGCATTTTCCAGCAATCTGTTGTAAAATAATACCAAGATTAATAAAAGGAACTATTAAATGACAAATCCATTAACCATACTTGCTAGCGGCAGCGGAAATCTCGGAAACGAAACTAACGCCGGAAACAAAATCGATTACGTTGGCGGTGGTTCAGGCGACGAGCTAGTTGGCAATGTTACTAACATCATCAACGGTATTATTGCCGCCCTCGGCATCGTAGCCGTTGTTATCATCATTATTGGCGGTGTGTCCTACATGACTTCCTCTGGCGACGCAAGCAAGGTTAAAAAAGCCAAAGATACCATCCTCTATGGCGTCATCGGTCTTGTCATTTGCATTCTCGCTTTCGCTATTGTCAACTTTGTTATTAAAAACATCATCGGCTAATCACAATCCCCCCTCCGGGGGGGATTTTTTTATACTACTCTGCTATTCTGCCTGCACTAACCCCGCACCATCATGTCCAACTATCTCGTCGACACCGCAATTAAACACAATACCAACATGTGCACCGGATAAAACACATAGAACAAATATCGGCATTTAGGTCCTCTCCGTCCATCATGTGCTAACACGACAAGTAACCCTACAATCGTCCACACCACATTCCATCCATACACCTCACCATACTCGTCACTCAGCATCCCTGGCAAATATTTGCACAGTGTTACCAGCACAAACACCGCCGACACCATCGCGCCCTGCCATATCAACCATCCACCACTCTCTCCAGCATCCTTCGTCAACTTTATCAACCAAGAGAATATCATAGTTACCACCACTCCATACGCCCCATAATCCACACGCATCAACTCCGCCATCATACAAACCACACCAGCCATTATAGCACCCCCTATACCACCCATTTTGTCATAGCAATACAGTGCCATCACCGAGAACAACAATGTAAAGCCGATATTCAGCCCCATACCATTTTGCCCCATCATGATCCCCATAATCGCATACGGCACTTGTGACACCATCGCAAATACCGCCAGTCTTATTGCATATTGCCTCAAATCACGCGTTTTCTCATACCCCATCGCCGTCTGATAAGCAAAAATCGGAAAAGCCAGTCGCCCTAGACACATCATCCACGCCTCATTAGCAAAAAGTAGCTTTCCTGCGTGGTCAATCATCATCGATAGTAGCCCTATCATTTTCAGTACAAAACTATTCATCACCGCCTCTCGCCAGTCAAAGAGCGAAGTGACTCACCCTTCACTTCGCTCCCTACTGCATACTCTCGCTGACCCGAAAAACCTTTACTGAATCGCAATACGCTTCGGTGCTTCCGCTTTTTCTTTATCAAACGAAATCGTCAAAACACCATCTTTCAACTCAGCCTTCACGCTATTCTCATCCTCACGCACCTGCACTGGAAGCGCAATCGTCCGCGAAAACTCGCCCCAATAGCATTCCTGGATATGCCAACGGGTAGTTTGCTCATCCTCGCCCCCAGACAGGATACCCGAAATCGTCAAAATATTGTCTGATATACTCACATCAAGATCGGACTTAGAAATCCCTGCCGTCCTCGCCTTCACTACTAATTTATCTGCCGTTTCATAGACATCCACTGCCAGTTGCCCAGGAAAATCGTCAGTATCGTCAGCCCATTCATCCGACGTCGCCGCCTGCTGAGTCGCAACCTGCGGCACTTCCGCTGGCGTCTCTTCCATAGCTGGCGCCACCTCATCTTCACCACCGAGAAAAGCCGCCGCAAGGTCATCATCCATCAGCAAATCATCATTATTTGCACGAGCCATATTTCCTCCACTTATATTGTTATGCTTTATTATATATCACTTTCGTAGTAAAATCAAGAGAATATGCCAAAGATTGTAAAAAATACAACATTTTTCAGCCCTCTTGACCTACTTGCTCCTCACTCCTGTCGGGGGTGTGGGCATATTGGGGACGTACTTTGCGACCGTTGTAAAAATTACATTATTCGTACCGCTCGTCCTGTATGTCCCTATTGTAAATCCGAGATTTTACCTACCATGCCAGCATCAAATACATCTCCCATAACCACGGAAGTCCCAGCCACACCTCTTTCCTGTCCCAAATGCACCACGGACCCCGACTTACCGCCCGCCTACGTCGTTAGTGACCGCTCCGGCCTTCTCGATCTTCTTATCCACGAGTACAAATACGACTCCGTTCGCGCCCTCGGCCACCACCTCGCCGAGCTCCTCGATTATCGCCTCCCGGCATTTCAGCGCCGCACCGTAATTGTTCCTCTTCCCACAGCCACCAATCACGTCCGCAACCGCGGCTTCGATCACACTCTCCATCTCGCCAAGAATCTTTCTCACATCCGTCACTGTAAAATCACACCGCTTCTTATCCGCGCAAAGAACACAACGCAAGTCGGCGCCGACAAAAACACTCGCGAAAAACAGGCTGATTCCGCTTATAATCTTGACGCTCGCTACCAGATCGAACCTGATACCACCTATCTCCTACTCGACGACATCTCCACCACCGGCGCCAGCATCAAATCTGCCGTCAAAAAGCTCCGGCAAGCCGGAGCTAATCATATAGCAATCGCCCTCTTAGCAGTAAGTATTTTGAACTAATGCCGCAGCCTGCCCCTGATCTGTTGGCAACGAATTCACTACAAAGTTCACAATCGCAAATGCTAAAATACATACCACCAACCCGATAATTGCATACAGTACGGTATTCTTCGCATCAGTTACCTTCTTCGAATCGCCGCCAGACACCACATATCGAATACCACCGATAATCAACATAATCACCGCAATAATTCCCACGATATAAAGAATAATGTTGGTCACCTGACGAAACACACCAGTATCCCCGAACAAATTCGACGGGCACCCATCACACTGCGCCGCCTGCGCACCCTCTTGCAAAGTCAAGGCCGACGCGTTGGCCACGCCCATTACTGCTACTAGCCCACACATTACTACCGGTAAAAACAATTTCATAATACTCTTCATGCCTCAATTATACCATATTTTTTACATTTTTTTAAGATTTGTGGTACAATAGATACATACGGAGGGATACCCAAGTGGCTGAAGGGGACGGTTTGCTAAATCGTTAGTCTGGGGCAACCTGGAGCGGGAGTTCGAATCTCCCTCCCTCCGCCATAAATCTATAGACGCCAGACTTCGCTTCAGCGAAGTTTTTTGTTAATGAGACAAATGAGGCTAGGAAAATTTATTTTTCTAGCCGAACTTTGGCTCGTTAACAAAAGTCTACGCAGTAGACTGGCGTCTATATTTATGCGCGCTTTGAGGGTGGCGAGATTACCAATCTCCCTCCGCCATTTTTTATGCTATAATTTATTTATGACGAAACAATTATCTCCCGTTTCCTGGGAAGCAACAGAATACATCACAAGAGAACATCATGCCGGTTGGTATTTCGGTCTAGCCATCATTACACTAGCACTATGCGCCCTTGCCATTTGGCTTCAAGGCTGGACATTCCTCATACTAATCATCATCAGCGCCATTACAATCCTGATTTACACCCTACGCCCACCGCGCACCATCAAATACCACATCGACAATCAAGGCATCACAGAAGGCGCCACTCTGCATAAATACGACAACTTTCGCGCTTTCGGCATCCTCCAAGAGGGCGAGCATTTTTCCGCCGTACTCATTCCTAAAAAACGTTTTGGCCTCAGCGTCAAAATCTACTTCCCAGAAGGCAGTGGCGAACGAATCGTTGATTTCCTCGGCAACCATCTCCCCATGGAACAGGTCAAGCGAGATTTGCTAGACAAACTCGTAGATTTCTTGCGCATTTAGAAAAAGTGTGCTAATATAGATATAAGCATAAACATTATTTTAAAGGTGGGCAAATGAATCCAACAGTAGACAATGATTTACAAAAAGCAATCGACGACATCACAAAAAACACTAACGTAGACCCGGTCTTTTCCGATCCGGTCGCTGCGCCATCTTCCGTTCCAGAAGGTGATAGCGGCGTCCTCGGCGAACCAGTTGGGCCAATCAGCGATATCCGGCCAGCGACAGCGCCAGCACCCCGCCCGATGCCTCGTCCAGTTGCACCTGCGCCACGCCCAGCCATGCCCGCCCCTGCCCCGACACCAGTCGCAATGCCGATGCCGCCGGCACCAACACCGATGCCAACACCAGCAACGATACCTGCACCAATCCCAACGCCAACACCAGTCGAAGCCTCATTGCCGCCCGCACCAGAGCCAGTCATGTCTAGTGTCGTTTCCGATGTCATTTCCGAAAGCGTCATGACCACCACCCCAACTTCCGAGATCCCTACCGACATGCGCTCAGTCAAGGAAGCCGCCCTGCGCGACCTCGCACCACTTCTAGGCAAAATCCCTATGGATTCCTCCAAAAAGTTCAACCTTTACAAAAACATCCATGAAGAACTCCATGATGACTCCGTCATCGGCGACGCTTATGCCACTGCCAAAGATATCGCCGACGATACCGAGCGCGGCGAAGCTCTTCTCTACCTCGTCGAATCTATCGACAACATGTAAAAATAGCCCCTTTCGGGGCTATTTTTTTAATATCCCATCCCCATATCCGGAGTAGCCGGCTTCTCCTCTGGGATTTCGCAGATAAGCGCACCCATCGTAATCGCCGTCGCCGCAATCGACGTAGCGTTCTTGACCGCTTCCATCGTTACTTTCGCTGGATCAATCACACCGGCTTTTTTCAAGTCGACAAGACCTTTCTCCGGCATCATCACATTTACGCCATATCCAGGTTTCGTACATCCCTCAACCTCAGCAAGCAGAGCTTGTGCGTTAAGACCCGCGTTCTCCATAATATGCACAAATGGTGCCTTCAAGGCATTTTTTACGATTCTCGCACCAGCGTCCGCATCGTCAAGTTTTGTCGCCAGGTTCACTAGCGTTACACCGCCGCCAGTCACGATGCCCTCAGCCAGCGCCGCCTTAGTGGCTGCCACCGCATCATCCACCCTGAACTTCTTCTCGTCGATTTCAGTTTCCGTCGCGCCACCCACCTTAATTACTGCGACCTTACCAGAAAGCGCCGCCGCACGTTTTTCTAATTCTTCACGCTCGTAATCGCTCTTTGACATTTTGGCCTGCGCGTTTATCAGTTCAATTCTTGCCGCTACTGCCGCCGTCGCGCCAGCACCCTTGATAATCGTCGTCGTGTCCTTTTCAGCAATTACCTTTCCGCAAGAACCGAGTACTTCCATCCCCACTTCTTCCAATTTCAGCCCTTTATCCGCCGAAACAACCGTTGCATCAGTTAGTATCGCAATATCTTCCATGATTTCCTTGCGGCGTTCGCCAAATGACGGAGCTTTCAATACCAACGAATTAAATACACCTTTCAGCTTGTTGAGCACGAGCAGCGACAGCGCCTCTCCTTCCACTTCTTCAGCAATAATCACCAAATCTTTCCGCCCAGCCTGTGCACACTTTTCGAGCAGTGGCAAAATCTCATTCGCCGCCGAAATCTTCTTATCGGTCACCAGCACCAATGGCTTCTCAAATACCGCTTCCTGACGGTTCACATCAGTCACAAAGAACGCCGATGCATATCCCTTATCATACGAGAACCCTTCGACAATTTCTTGCTCCATTTCTAAACCTTGTCCCGCCTCGACGGTCACCACACCATCTTTGCCAATCTTCGAAATCACCTCCGCGATCAGCTTTCCTATCTCAGCGTCGCCTGCCGAAATAGTAGCCACCTCAGCTACCTTAGCTGAATCCCCCTCAATCTTCTCTGCTGATTTCGAGATTTCTGCCACAATGTCCGCCCCGGCTTTCTCTATGCCACGACGTAACTCCATCGGATTCACCCCCGCCGCAATCAATTTATTCGCTTCCGACAGTATATTATACGTCAACACCGTAACAGTTGTCGTACCATCCCCGGCCGCTTTGTTTAATTTCTGTGCCGCGGTTTTAATCAATTTTGCGCCCACTGCTTCACCGAGTTGCTCATCTTTATTCGGCAACTCCACCGCTTCGGCCACCGTTACGCCATCATGCGTGATGACTGGCGCACCATATTCTTTCTCTATAATTACGTTCTTGCCTTTCGGCCCAAATGTCACTTTCACCGCATCGTACAATTGCTTTGCACCAGATAGTACCTTCTCGCGTGCTTCTGACTCATAATAAATCTTCTTTGCCATATTTCTCCTTTTTTAATTTATCCACACATTATCCACATTTTGTGCGTATTTTGCACAAGTTTTCCACCACTTATTCACAAGGTTTTCCACAACTTTTCCACAGGATAACCCCTATAAAGTAGCCAGTATATCTTCCTCTTTCAGCACGATATAACTTTTGTCGTCAATCTTGATTTCCGTCGTCGAATATTCCTTATAGACTATCTTATCCCCCGCCTTCACTTCCTTTACTTCTGGACCGACCGATTCAATCACCGCATATGCTGGCTTTTCTTTCGCTTCTCCAAGCAAAATCCCCGAAGCTGTTTTTTCAAGCGGCTTTTCTACTACGGCCACAACTCTGTCCTTTAATGGTTTAAGTGCCATATTTTTATAACTCCTTTTCTATCTCTATTATAGCACACTTTCTGGCACTTGCAAGCACCGAGTGCTAATAATCCGCGCTTTTCTGCCTCAGCATCGGTCTCAATCTCTGCCGCGCCGTATCAGTCAAATACATAATATCACTCAGTACTTCTTCCATCTCTTCGTCCTTAAACCCTCCCTCACCCCAATAATCAATCATTTCTATTATCTCGCTCACATATATCCTCAGTATTTTCTCTGAGTTTTTCGGCAACCCCATTCTGCCATCCAACTTCGGCACCACCTCTGTTATCATTTTGTTTAAGATGTTCCTATTTCCGCTTTTCCGCATCATTTGAAAACGATTTTCATATTGCATAATAAAAAGCAACATATCTATATAGATCGTCCTCAGCCTCACCCCTTCTTTTCGGAGCAGACGTCGCGCCCGCCTCCGATATTTCCCCAGCATAAACCTCTCGTAATCCGGAATAATCTCCCCAAGACGTCTATGGTGATGATATACCGTCGATCTCGACACTCCTATCTTTTTCGCCACTGCACCCATGCTTATGTAGTTGTCTTCTTCAAAAAAAACGCTCAAAATCGCGTCCTCAGTCTTACGAAATCTTTTATTTCTCATCCTCTTTTCGGTTATTCCGGGATGATATTTGCCCACGTTGTGCCTCCCAATCTATTACGTATTATTAGTATATTCTTATTATAACATACCCCACACCATTGCCATTCAATCAAACTTACCCCCATCGCGCCATCTCAAACCCACTTCCTAGAAACGCACAATCATCATACTCTGGAACGCAGACTTTTCCACAGTTTTTCCACACGCCCACTCATCCACCGCTCTCTTCACCCCCGGAAGCGCCAGATTGTTATAGTCGTGTATTATCATCACACTGCCACCCACCATCCTCGGCCCCACCAGCTTCAAAGAATCCCTTATCGACTCATAAAAATCCCCATCAAGAAACGAAAAAGCAATTCTGTCCGGCATATCCTCATCTGTCAAATCAGAGAACCAGGCCTTCTTGATGACCGGCACCCTTAGCCCTGCCCGAAGAAACCTCTCTTTCACCTCTCTTTTCGTCACAGAAAGCTCTCCGCCCTTGAAGTCTTCCCCTAATGCAGATACGTCTTCCACGCTTTTCTCCGGTAACCCCTCAAACGAATCGTAAATATACAGCCGCTTATCGCCCGGCAAAATCCCCGCCACCAACAACGCTGTATCTCCCTTATAGCACCCCATTTCCACAAAATCCCCCGGCCGCGCAAGACACTCCCGCGCGACCTCCAATATCTTCTCCGTTTCCGGCTGACTTACTTGATCATTACGCCACGTCATAAATTAATAGTCCGGGTGGGTGACGCCTGTGGAAGGGTTCCCGCGAAGCTCCCGACAGGGAGGACGTCGCGGGAAGGACAACAGGCGGCAGGACCCGCCCTATTCTTTGTTATCTATGAGTTCCGAGGCCCTCTTGATCATATACGCCGCCTCATTGGTCGGAATAATATAAATCGGCTTCGACCCTTCTTCCGCCACATTCGTATATCCTGCACCTTTATCCATCGTCGCATCATTCCGAATCTTAAAACCCATAAATTCAAGATGCGACATTACTGCCGTTCGTACCGGAATCGACCTTTCACCGATCGTCGCTGTAAATACGATCGCGTCCACGCCGCCCATCTTCGCGGCAAACTCGCCAATCTTTCCAGCCACGCCATCAATAAACATATTATATGCCATCACCGCATCTTCGCGCCCTTCTTCTGCTCCAGCAATAATCTCACGCATATCGTTCGATCCAGCAAGCGCCACGAGCCCCGACTCTTTGTTCATCACTTTTATCGCCTCAGCCGCGCCCAACTTTTCACCTAGTAGCGCGCCCACCGTCGGGTCAATCGACCCCGTTCTCGTCGATGACATTAACCCTTCAAGCGGAGTCTCTCCCATCGAAGTATAGGCCGGTTCACCGTCGATGAAACCAGTTGCCGAACACCCACTCCCCAGATGGCACACTATCGTCCGTTTTTCTAGCAACCCCAATTCGCGAATCCGCCCCATCACATATCCATATGACGACCCATGTGCACCCCAACGTCCCAAATCAAACTCTTCTATCACTTCACGCGGCAAAGCATATGCCGCATCCTTTCGTGATTCCCGAGTTAGATATTCCGAATCGCTCATCGTCATCACCGGCACTCCCGGAAATGCCTCCAAAGCATTTTTTACCCCGCGCATCGCCCCCGGCACATGTAACGGATAAGTCACCTTCGCCTTTTCCAGCTCTGCAAAGGTCCCCTCGTCCACAATGTGATGCTTCGAGAAATACGTTCCTGCCGCCGGCGTTCGTACCAGTATTCCGTCTAGTGGATGCGCCTCGTTTATATACCCTTCCTTTTCCAGAATCGCTTTCGCCTCACGGAATGCGTCATTCAGTGAATCCCACTTTTTGTCCACCTCGTATTCCGTACCATCCTCTTTAGATACTGTACAGATATACTTCTTTTTTCCGTCACATTCCACCCCCTCAAAGTACAGCGAGCAGACCTCGTCTTCGCCCTCGTATAGCGAAAACTTCTCACTCGATGACCCCGAATTTAGCACCAAGAAAATCTTTGTATTATTTGTTGCCATAAATAACTCCTTTTCCCTATTATACACTTTTTTCAAACATTTCGCATCAATTTCACCGAAAAGCACTTTGGGGCGGCAAAATCTTAAACGGAGGATTGATTTTACCATACAGATATGCTAAGGTGATTATGTGGGGCTGCATTTTATTCGTCACGAGTGGCAAGGAGAAAGGAGGGTTATGAAGAAAAAAGATTTTGAGATAAGCCTATTCTTCGGTCTAATCAAGATTAAAAAATCTTCTCAGCGCAGAGCCGAGAAGAAATAAATAACCTACTAATATTCTACCACCCACGAGCAAAAATTGCAAGACCCTTTTCGGGCATCTTGTCACCCATTAGGGTCAGCAGCCCTACTGCAATATCAACTTTAACCAAATCATTATGAAAACAAGCATCAAAACGACCATCAAAGAAAAATTTCACAAAGTAAAAAAGTTTTTCAAAGAAAACACAATATCGGCACTAACCGCAGTATTTTTAGGCGTTGCAACACTACTAGTAGCCTGGGCTGGCTGGATAGGATCACTACATGGTGGCAATCAGGCTGGCAATTACACCAAAAGCAACAATTTAGCCGCCGAAGGCAACGCTGAATACAATGTAGCAACACAAGTATACATATCCGATTTATTCACCTGGAACACTCTTGTTAACTTACAAGTCGACAAACAGTCCGCCAAGGATAGAGGCGACACAGCCGAAGCTAAAACAATTGAAACCAAGATGGAAAAAATCAAACAAAATAATTGTTCACTCAAACTCCTAGAAGCAATCAACAATTTAGACACTAGCAAAAAATGGACCTCGCCCTTCGAGGACGAAGAGTTTACCAAGGGTTATTTTGAAGAAGCCCAAAAGTTACTAGACGAATCACAGAAAGCCATGGCAGAGGGCGATATCGACAACTTACGCGGCGACTCATACCAACTGGTTTCCGTACTATATTCCCTTGTCCTATTTTTGCTAGGCATCATTGGAGTACTTAATGATTATCAAAGCCGCAAAGCATTACTCGTATTCTCAGTATGCCTATTATGCGTTGCGATTATCTACATGCTCACGATACCAATGCCCACGGGTTTTGAAATCTCCAAGTTCTTCGACCATGGATAGATAAGCCCGCCGGCAGCTCAAGCCCACCAACTCAAGCCTATCAGTTCAGACCCACCAGCTCAGACCCACCAATTCAAGCCCGCTGACTCAAACATTCTACTGTTTTAAATATTCTTTCAGATACTCCCCAGTCGGCGTATCTGCCCGCTTTGCCAGCTCCTCCGGCGTACCCTCTGCACATACCAACCCCCCATGTAATCCCCCCTCCGGTCCCATGTCTATCACCCAATCCGCCGATTTTATCACATGTAAATTATGTTCAATAATTACCATCGAATTTCCACCATCCACCAATCGATTTAGAATCGCAAGCAACCTCTTTACATCGTCTGTATGAAGCCCCGTAGTTGGCTCATCTAGGATATACAAAGTCTTACCGGTAGAACGCCGCGCTAGCTCCGTCGCGAGTTTTATCCTCTGCGCCTCTCCACCCGAGAAAGTCGTCGCCGGCTGCCCCAAGCGAATATATCCCAGCCCCACCTCCTGTATAGTGCGCAATTTTGGGGCAATCGACGGTATATTTGCAAAAAACTCCACCGCCTCGTCAATCGTCATGTCCAGTACTTCCGAGATGTCTTTACCCTTGTATTTGATTTCCAACGCCTCACGGTTATATCGTTTCCCGTGGCACGCCGGACAGGTTACATACACATCCGGCAAAAAGTGCATTTCAATCTTGTTTACGCCATCCCCCTGACAATGTTCGCATCGACCACCTTTTACGTTAAACGAAAATCTCCCAGCCTTATATCCTCGCACCTCCGCTTCCGGTTGTGCCGCAAAAAGCTCGCGTATCTGGTTAAACACTCCGGTATACGTAGCTGGATTCGACCTAGGCGTCCGCCCAATCGGCGACTGATCGATGACAATTGCTTTATTTATCAGCTCAATTCCCTCGATTTTATCATGTATCCCACTCACCGTCTGCGCCCTATGGAGCCGCGCCAAAAGTTCATTCGCGAGAATCCCATTTACTAGCGTCGATTTTCCCGATCCACTCACCCCCGACACCACCGTCATCACTCCCAGCGGAAATCTTACATTTATATTTTTCAAGTTATTCTCACGCGCTCCCCGTACGATTAATTCATGTCCTTTACGCACTTTGCGCCGTTTCTTAGGTACCGGAATCGTCTCTGCACCAGAAAGGTATCGCCCCGTCACCGAATCCGGGTTCGCCGCAACTTCCGCTGGTGTACCGCATGCCACCAACTCCCCCCCACGCGATCCTGCCCCCGGTCCAATATCCACGATGTAATCTGACGCCCACATCGTATCCTCATCATGTTCCACCACGAGTACCGTATTGTGGAGATCACGCAAATGCTTCAGAGTGGCAATCAATTTATCATTATCGCGTTGGTGTAGCCCAATTGACGGCTCGTCTAGTACATATAGCACCCCAGTCAGCCCCGACCCAATCTGCGTCGCGAGCCTTATTCGCTGCGCTTCCCCACCCGAAAGCGTATTTGCCGCTCGCCCAAGCTCCATATATCCAAGCCCCACATCCTTCATAAACCTCACTCGCTCACGAATTTCTTTCAAAATCGGCGCCGCAATCATCATCTCGGACTCCGTAAAGCCGAGATCTTGCGACAGCACTTCGAGCGTCGCATCCACGTCCAAGTTGCACATATCCACAATGTTGAGATCATGCACCGTCACCGCTAGCACCGCAGGCTTCAACCTCGCCCCATGGCAAGTCTGACATTCGCGCACTCGCATAAATCTCTCGATGTCATGTTTGGTGAACTCGGAAGTTTTCGGATCATTATAACGCCGCTCCAACGTCGGTATCACCCCCTCATATGTCGTCTCGTACACCGTTCCATCCGCGAAGCGCCCACTCCCGCTTATTTTCATCTCGTACTTTTCCGCACCAGTACCATACAAAATCAAATGTTTAATTTCTTCGGAAAGTTCCCCTATTGGCGTATAGATATTAAATCCATGCTTTGCCCCCACCGCCGCAAGCCTTTTGAGCCACCACGAATCTTGCTGGACTCTATTGAACGGCCTAATCCCGCCCTCTGCAATCGTGAGATTGTTATTTAATACCAACGCAGGATCTACCACCATCTTACTCCCGAGCCCCGTACAGTCCGGGCACGCCCCCTCAGGAGCATTGAACGAAAATAACCTTGGGCTTAGCTCCGGTATCAACTCATCTGGATGGTCCGGACAGGCATATCTCTGCGAGTATGTTAGTACTTCCGTATTTTCCGACCCAATACTTGCTTCCCCCACTGCTGTCGTATGGTCGTTAATTTTTAGTAGCATCATGATACCCTGACCGAGTTCCAGAGCCTGTTCACACGAACCGCTAATTCTCGTGAGTAGTTCTGGACTCAATACAAATCTATCCACCACAATTTCAATATTGTGTCTTTCATTCTTGTTGAGCTCCGGAAATTCATCTAGTGCGTAAATGATTCCATCCACCCGTACTCGCGAAAAGCCTTTGGCTGAATATTGGTCCGGTATATGGGCAAACTCACCTTTTTTCGACGACACTATCGGTGCAAGCAGCATACACTTGCTCCCAAGTGGCAGCTTCATCACTTCGTTCACGATATCCTCCACGCTGCGACGACTTACCGGTTTATGACAAATCGGACAATGTGGCACCCCTACCCGCGCAAAAAGTAAGCGCAAGTAATCATACACTTCCGTTACCGTCGCAACCGTCGAACGTGGATTTCGTGACGTTGACTTCTGATCAATCGATATCGCCGGAGAAAGCCCCGTAATCGAGTCCACATCTGGCTTGTCCATCACCCCGAGAAACATCCGAGCGTACGACGATAATGATTCCACATACCGCCTTTGCCCTTCGGCATAGATTGTATCAAACGCAAGCGACGACTTCCCCGAGCCGGATAGTCCGGTGATAATCACCAGCTTATCCCGTGGAATATCTACGTTCAAATCTTTCAAATTATTTTGCCGCGCCCCCCGCACCCGTATCACATTCTCGGAACCAAAAACCTCCACCCCCTCCCCCAACTTTTTCTCAATCTCCTCTATTTTTTTGTCCTCATCATCCATGACATGCCTCATTTCACTAAACCTACATTATACCAAAAAACTTCAGTTTTGTCCAATTCAATACACCGTCCCCGCCACTATTTTTTTGTGCTATAATTATCTTATGCAAACTAAGCCCCAGCCTACAACCGCCCGTCACGCCATTCGCTATTTTCTCGTCGGTATATCAGTTACCATATTCAACTATGTCCTCTTCGCTATCCTTTCCAATCTCATCATTAATAATAACGACCTCCTCTGGCTCTCAAATCTGATCGCCACCGGCATCACCGTCATAGTTGCATTCATCGCTCACTCCCGAATCACTTGGAAAGATCGCATCGTCACCAAACATTCCATCATCCGTTTCTTCATCTGGAATGCACTTCTTACTTTTCTCATCGCTCCCAGCCTCACCCAATTTTTCAGCATCTTTACCCCGCTTTACGAATTCGCCTACAATATCACTTCCGCCATCCATCTCCCTTTTACCTACGAATTCGTCCTCACCACCGGCGCTTTTGTCCTCACTTCTGCCGTCATCATGGTTTTGAATTTCCTTTTCTACGACCGCTTCGTCTTCGGCAAAAAGCACGAAAATCAAACCACATCAGAAATTCCAATATCAGAATCCACCACCAAGGAGCCTTCCACCAATGCCAAATAACCCCAAAGTCTCCATCATCATACCCATCTACAACACCGCCAAGTACCTCCCCGCCTGCCTCAATTCCATCAAAAAGCAGACTTATAAAAATCTCGAGATCATCCTCGTCGACGACGGCTCCACTGATTCTTCTGGTCGCATCGCCGATAAATACGCAGCCGAAGATTCCCGCGTCACCGTCATTCATCAACCGAACGCCGGCCAATCGGCCGCCAGGAATATCGGACTCGCCAAAGCCACTGGCAAATACATTAGTTTTGTTGATTCTGATGACGAAATCAAACCAACTTTCATTGAGAAACTCTTGAGCCTGTACGGCGACAATACGTCAATTGCCGCTTGCGGCCACGAATATCATCGCGTCCAAGCGCAGACCTCCACTAATCCTTACAATTCCCCGCTCAAGCCTCGTCGCTCCAAAGAAACGCAGGAAGCCTATATCTTGAAACTCCTCGCAAAAGACGGCCGTCTCTACTCCTGCAACAACAAACTTTTTCTCGCCAAAATCATCCACGACCATCATTTATTTTTTGACGAAAAACTTAATTTCGCTGAAGACACCAAATTCGTCTTGACCTACCTCAAGTATGCAAAAGGCGAAATTGCCTATACTCCATCGCCTCTCTACATTTACAATTCCGGCACCGCCACTAGCACCATGCGCACTGTCTCCGCAAAGTGGAGCAATTGGCAAGCCTCATATCGTGATCTCAAATCTTGGCTCGGCCCTCATCCTACCGCACGAGAAAGGTTCTGGCTCTACGTCGTTTATCTTCGCTGGCACATATCCTATCTCCGCTCCGTTCGCCGCGCCAGAAAGTAGCTTATAATTCGATTTCCCTATTCCATTTGCTGCTTATTTCTAAATCAAAATACTCATCAAACGCATCGAATCTTCGTTCCACCCACCATTGGATATAATTCACTTCGTCCTCAAAATCTCCAAGTCCCCAGAGTTCATTATTTCTACGCACAGCATCTCGGATATAATTTGTTTTATCCTCAATATAGCTTAATGCCACATTTCTTTTGTCGGACAGCCTCTCAATATACATTTTTTTCACTACGTCCTGAAACTCCGGCATCTCAAACAATTTATACATTAATAAAGATAAGCTATTATAATACGGTGCTATCAACTCCACTTCCCCTGGCGTTTTTTCTTTTGCCCAAATCGCAAAAAGCAAATCCGGCCTCTCTCTCCTTTCTTCATTTCTTACCTGCCAATTCCGATTATCAAAGGCCCCATCAAAATCCCATGCCGGCCCGGCATGAATTACATCATTCATACCGTCTTTATAAAAATAAAAGCTGGAAACATATGCATCGTAATTTTGAATAAATTCACTAAGCAAGAAGTATTCTGCAAAAGATTCAATATCGGCAATCTTTTTCAAGGCATCAAAATCACCATTATACACAGCTTCTTCAAGCTCATCAAAGGCAGTTTTAAAATCATTCTTCGCTTCACTCAACAAATCATAATTGACACTATCCTCCACGCTGAACCGTACTCCATGATTAGACATAAATTCATCATCCTGCCATGCCATATCCCCCTCCACAATTATACCGAGCGGCTCTCTTAGATCGACAATTTTTTTATCAATTGCAACTTTTGGCGATACATAATACAAACCCATATTTTCACCATTTATCAGTAATTCCGCATATCTACCATCAAGACAAAAATCTGGATTTATCAATCTCGCAAAATAATATCCCAAATCTGGCCTCAGCATACTCTCATCCGACCAATATGCCAAAAACGCCCACTTCCTTATTTTATTCATCCCCAAGAAATCTGTCTTTTTATCAAATTTAATCCTATAAGATTTTTTTGGCTCCAACCATGACGTATTACCTCTGCCTTTAATTTCTACATTGCTCCATTTCTTATTGTCACCCCAGGCATGCAAAACCAATTCATTTCTCACGAAATTCGTTTTATCCGGAGCATTAACCATTTCAAGAGTCACGCCATCTTCTAACGACAATTCAATCATCGGCATCTCTCGTTTCTCAACTTTATGTTCTATCTTATGAAATGCAAGCGCACACACAATTAAAACAATTATCAAAAACAAAATCGCACACAACCCAATAAACACGCCTGCACCAAGTCGCCTTCCTCCGCGTCGCCTGCTCATACTCATATTTTACCACACTTTTCACCCAAGCCAAATTATGATAAAATAGTAGAAGATATGAGTATTCCACTCGTCCTGAATCGCAAAAATCGCATCCTCTTAGCAGAGCTTACTAAAACTGACTTCAAGCTACGCTACCAAGGTTCTATTCTTGGTTATCTCTGGGCCCTTCTTCGTCCGCTCATGATGTTCGCCATCCTCTATATCGTTTTTGCCAAACTTTTAAAAATCGGCAGTGACATCCCTCACTATCCAGTTTATCTGTTGTGTGGTACTACTATGTGGAGCTTCTTCACTGAATGTACTTCTCAGGGCATCCAGGCCATCGTTAATCGCGGCGATCTGCTTCGCAAAATCAGCTTCCCGAAATATATAGTCGTCGTCTCCGCCACGCTCACCGCAGTTATCAATATGCTCATCAATCTTGTAGTCGTTATTATTTTCGCACTCATCAACGGCGTCACCCCGACCTGGTCTTGGCTCATCGCAATTCCAGCCATTCTACAACTTTACCTTCTTTCCCTCGGTATCGCCTTTCTCCTCGGCTCCATTAACGTCAAATATCGCGATATTACTTCCATCTGGGAAGTATTTATCCAAGCGCTTTTCTACGCAGTACCTATCATCTATCCGCTTTCCATGGTAGCATCCACTAGCCAACTAGCTGCTAAAATCCTCCTCATCAATCCACTCTCCCAGGCTATCCAAGACATTCGTTTTGGTATTATCACTCATGAGACCATCACCACTTGGAACTATCTAGACAACATTTTCTTTTCCTTTATTCCAGTCTGTATCACACTTACCATTCTTGTCATCGGCGCCATCACGTTTCGTAAAAAATCCAAGTTTTTCGCGGAGGAAGTCTAATGAAAAGACCCATCGGTACACGTACGGAAGTCAATACCAATAGCGACATCGCTATTAGCGTAGTAAACTTGCATAAGAGCTTCAAGCTCCCCACCGAACAAGCTTTTGGTCTTAAACAAGCCATCTTCAATCGTCTTCGCGGCATTAAGGGCTACAAGGAACAGAAAGTCCTCAAAGGATTAACATTCAACATCAAGAAAGGCGAATTCATAGGCATCGTCGGTCGCAACGGTTCTGGCAAATCAACCTTGCTCAAAATCCTCGCCGGCATCTATTATCCCGAAAAAGGCGAGATCACCATCAACGGCACACTTGTACCGTTTATCGAACTTGGCGTTGGGTTTAACCCCGAACTCACCGGCCGCGAAAACGTCTATATGAACGGCGCCCTCCTCGGTTTTTCCAACGACGAAATGGACAAAATGTACGACGACATCTGGGACTTCGCCGAACTCAAAGATTTCCAAGACCAAAAACTCAAAAATTATAGTTCCGGCATGCAAGTTCGCCTCGCCTTCTCTATCGCTATTCGCGCCAAAGGCGACATTCTGCTCCTAGACGAAGTTCTCGCCGTCGGTGACGCCGCTTTTCAACAGAAATGCACCGACTATTTCGCCCAGCTCAAAAACGAAGACCAAACCGTTATCCTAGTTACGCACTCCATGGACAACGTCCGCAGGTTCTGCGACCGTGCCATCCTCATTGATGACGGCAGAATTATAATCGACGGCGACCCATCCACCGTCGCTGACGCTTACACCAAATTATGGCAATAATTATTTAATTACTTTTTCGATAAAATATCGCGGCCGCCTCTTAGTCTCCGCATAAATCTTACCAATATATTCACCAATTAGACCCAACGAAATCATTTGTATTCCAGCCACTAGCCAAATTGAACAAATTGTAAACGCCCACCCATCAACCGTTTGACCAATCGCCCACCTTACCAACGCATAGATCATAACAACAAAGCTCAGTATAGACACTAACACGCCTAAGCCCAGCACCAACCTAATTGGTTTTACACTAAAAGATGTAACTCCATCCCAAGCAAAACTTATCATCTTTTTTAGTGGATATTTAGACTCACCAGCAATCCTCTTATCTCTTTCATATTCAACCGTCGTAGAATTCAAGCCGATTAATGGAACCAATCCCCTCAAAAACAAGTTCACTTCCGGATACTCAGCAAGTTGCTCTAACGCCTTCTTTGACATTAATCTACAATCAGCCGCGTTATATACCAAGTCAACACCTAAAGATCTCATAATTTTATAAAATACCTGCGCCGTCCCGCGCTTAAAAGCTGTATCCGTTTTTCGACTGCCCCTCACGCCGTAAACAATCTCATTTCCGTCATTATATGCTTTCATAAAACCATCAACCACATTTAAGTTATCCTGCAAATCTGCATCCATACTAATCGTAGCATCAGAATAATCCTTCGAGAATAACAATCCGGCAAGCAATGCACTTTGATGCCCAACATTATGTGCCAATTTTATACCAACCGTATTTTCATTCAAACTCGCTAATTTACCTATAATCTGCCAGGTTTTATCCTTAGAACCATCATCCACAAAAACTATACGACTTTTCTTATCTATCAAGCTATCAGCAATAAGCGTGTCGTACTTTTTATTCAATCTATCATATGTATTTTTCAAGCACTCTTCCTCATTATAGCAGGGTAGCACGAAGTATATAACAGGTGTCTTCATCTTTTCTCCTTTTTTAGTAACTCGTTTTGAAACGCGGCATTAGCACAGTAATATCTAGCATCCACCATTTTGTTTTCTATGGTACATATCTGTACCCCCACCTCTTTATACCAGTCTACATGATTTTCATAAATCAATTTTTCACCCAGTACTTCAAGATTATCGTTTTGAATATCAAAATATGCCAAAAACCCATTATAGAACCATTCCGGCGTAGTGAAACCGTTACTCGAAAAATCAGTAGCATTAGATTTCTCTATCATCACCGGCAAATCTGCCACCACGAGCTCGTCCGATAATCCATTTTTATATGCAGCAATCTGCGCATCTCTATATTCCACTGCAGATGCCCTCACGACCAATGCAGCAATATAACCCTTATCAAATCTGTATATACCAATACCCGCAATTATCATAATTACGGCAGTTACGCCCGCAAAAACCACACAGAAAACTTTTTCTTTCTTTGTATTTTCATATTTATTGAGTATGGCCGAAAAGATACCAATTAATAATATCAACTCACCAATAAAAAACCCCATAGAAGGTAATGCAAGTGCTCTCGATTCTATACTTAAAGTATGACTTCCGTAAAAATACAACACCATTGGCACGTAAGAGAAACTCAGCGTCACTAAACAAGCGACCAAGATATAATACCATATCGCCCTACGCATATTATTTCTCCACTGCATAAACGATATAAACAAAGCAATACATGCCACCAAACTAATCTTCCACAGTTCTGTTTCCGCCAGCATCTTAACAAATGTCTTACCTGGTGCCAGAATAAGATAATCCACCATGCTATAAGTCGCCTCAGAAGTATTAGCGCGTGCCCATAATCCCGGCGCCAAAACCATCACTAGCCCACCAACCAATAGCGTGCCAAACATAAGGCATGTCACAACACGATATTTCCTCAACTTTTTAAAGCAAAGTGCAGCAATCAAAGCGACAAAAGACCACCCTATCGTAAGCACCATCGAAGCCTCACTCGCCGTTTGCCCAATAAATACAATCAATAGCAGCACGGCAACCTTCCATTTTTTATTCTTAATGCAATCATAGTTCTTAACCATCCACACAAAAACAGACATATCAAAAACTACCATTATCATACCAAGAAAATGGACTATTGCCGAATCCAACCATAAATATATGTCAAACAAACACGCAGTCGTATACATAATTGCACCAGCAGTCAAAAATCCAATAACGATCGCCATAAGTTTTTGATGACTCCTAAATTTTACAAGCTGATAAATTAGCCAAGAACAAGCTAGCCCGAATGCCAATAAAAATATTATTGGCATTACCACCTGCGCCCCATATTCACCAAACACTTTATACGCCACCCCAACACCCACAGACTGAATCAGCCTGCCACCCCATGTCATATACTGATTAGCAGCATACCCAATGATCCCACTTCGTCGCACCTCGGAAATAAAAAAATACTCGTCCGCGATTGGCCTCGCAAAAAAAGCCATACATAAAAGGCCGGCAACCAATATTACCGCAACTACCAAGGCGACATATGGTAACAATCTGCGCAAATTATTCCTATTCATATGTATATTATACCACCCTGCGAAAGATCTTGTATAGTTGACCCGTCCCAATATAGCACATCATATTGTACATCCGCAATTTCCAAGTCATGTACCGATTCTCACGAAATAAACCCAAATTACTTTTAATCCATGATATATTTTCCTGCATTGCATACTTCGGCACTTCCCCGCGCAGTCCTGCATCCACAAAAGCATATTTCGCCGTCAGCAACGCCACTTCTGCCGCTTTTTTCAAATCTACATCACCATCAAAGTATTGCACCGCTTCTTCCGCCGCCTTTTCTCGCATCGTAAGACGTTCATAAGTTCCAGTGTCATTCATTATACTACCGTCTCGCGTCACATAATTATATAAAGTCTCGCTCACATATGCCACCTTCTTCGCTACTGCATATAATTTATATGTTGTCAAATTATCTTCATTCTTCTCCCCTATCGGATACCAAATATTTCCCTCCACAAACAATCGCTTCGCATATATTTTATTCCACGCTACAATATCTACATTCTCTTGTCCCACGAGCAACTTCACAGTCGCCTCCCTGCCAGTCATTACACCGGCTTTCGGCACCACGTCGTTATATCCACACACTGCTATACTCGCATCTTTTTTCACAATGGTTTTCACAAGCACTAAAATGTAGTCTTCACCCACATAGTCGTCGCCATCAACCAGTGCGATTAACTCCCCCCTCGCTTTGCGTATACCATAATTTCTCGCATCCGACAATCCTCCGTTTTTCTTATGAAAAACTTTCACTCGTATATCCTTACTAGCAAATTTATCACATATTTTTCCCGACCCATCGCTAGATCCATCATCTATTACGAGAATCTCAATATTTTCATATTTTTGCTGCACCAAAGATTTCAAACACCGCAAAATATAACTTTCAATATTATATACCGGCACGATAATTGATACGAGCGGCTTATCCATTTGCTTTTTTATAGTTTTCAAGATATTTTATCGTATCACGCATTGCATCGTCCACAGTAAGACCTGCTTTCCATCCAAGTTCACGCTCCGCCTTGGCTGGATCAGCATATATCTTCGCAAGGTCCCCCGCCCTTCTTGCCGCTATTTTATACGGCAATTTCTCTCCGCTTGCTTTTTCAAATGCTTTCACCATCCCCATTACCGAAGTAGCCTCACCAGTTCCTAAATTATACACACTTACGCCAGACCCCATTTTACTAATCGCCGCCACGTGCCCCTTCGCAAGATCCACTACGTGTATAAAGTCACGCATCCCAGTGCCATCCGGTGTATCATAATCGTCACCATATATAGATAGCTCTTTCATCTCGCCCATAGCCACTTTCATTATTATTGGCATCAAATTATTCGGGATATCATTTGGATCCTCACCGATTAACCCAGACTGGTGCGCCCCCACCGGGTTAAAGTATCTAAGTACCGTCACTTCAAAGGTGGAGTCAGCCACCGTCACGTCACGCAATATTTGCTCAATCATGAATTTCGTCTGCCCATAAGGGTTAGTGATACCAATCCCAGTCTGCATTTCCTCAGTCAATTTTACACCATCCTGGTCTCCGTACACTGTTGCCGACGAAGAAAATATAATTTTCTTCACATTATTCCTCTGCATCGACTCGAGCAAATTAATTGTCCCACCAATATTATTTTTATAATATTTGAGTGGCTTCTCTACCGATTCACCTACTGCTTTGAGTCCTGCAAAATGTATCACCAAGTCATAGCTGCCATTTGTAATTACAGCCTCAGTCGCCTCTGCATCCATAAGGTCAACCTGGTAAAACTTCGGTTTCACGCCGGTAATCCTCTCAATATCATCAAGTACTGTGATTTTAGAATTAGACAAATTATCCAAAATCTCAATCTCATACCCGCTTTTTATTAGTTCCACCGCGGTATGCGATCCAATGTATCCAGTGCCACCAGTTAACAGTATCTTCATTCTTTCTCCTTTTCTATATTATACAACGGCAACATCTTTTCGGCAAATATCTTGTCAATATTAAAATTACTCAAATAATAGTTCCGCGCATTTTTGGCTATCTCTTCCGCCCTCTTCTCGTCATCTATCATTTGTACCATTGCTTCCGCCAATTTTCTAGCATTCTTAGCTGGTATCAAAAGCCCAGTTTCATTTTGCTTGACCACTTCAGGATTACCATCTACATTAGTCGTGAGTATTTTCCTCCCCATCATTGCCGCATCTATTAGCGACAACGATAATCCTTCACGATAACTCGGCAACACAAATACCTCATTTTCCGCAATCGCTTTTAGCGGCTCATTAGTATATCCATGAAAAACTACTCCGTCACCGGCTATTTTCTTATATTTCTCGATATCGCCATCTCCATAAATATTCAACACTGCATCCGTCCACACCCCACGCACTACGTCAAATGCCTTTATTAATTCGCCTATTCCCTTATATTCAACTATTCTTCCAACATAGCAAAAACTATGTTTCGTAGGTTTTATCTTATTATATTTAGCGAAATTATCCTCTGCACCATTTTTAATAGTTATAATATTCCCAAATTTTTGTTTGTCTACATTTTTTTTAAACCATTTTCTCTCATAATCACTAATCATTATTATTTCATCTGCTTGGCGAGCACACCTTAGTACCCATTTGCCAATCCAACCTTTATACCACACATTAGCGTTTACAAGCACCCACGAACGAAAATCCATATGGTCCGTCCATAATACTTTTATACCCATCCTCTTCGCTACGCTCGTTGCCGCAATCCAGTCGTCACGGGACTGAATATTGACTACACTCGGCCTAAACTCACGAAAGATTCTCTTATACCACCGTCTTAGCCACATTATTTTTACATAATAAATCGGCAATAAAATATTCCGCCACCCACTATAATTTTGTTGTTCAAAATACGGCGCCCGAATCGTCCGAACCTTTATTTTCTTCGCCGCATCAAGCAATCCCACAGATGATGTTACAACCCACGGCTCAAACCCAGCTCCGCGCAACATTTCAGCCATCTTCAATTGATACGTTTCCCCACCGCCATAATAATCCGGCTGCACATTTCGTATCAAGAAAACTCTATTTTTCACCCAATATCCCTTCTTACCTTATCCACAAAACCATCCCAACTATGCTGTTGTAATAGCTTCTTCTGTGCATTTTTAGCCATGTTAGCAAGATTATCAAAATTATCAATAGCCCACTCCATCTTCTTCACATACGAATC
>JAFUCJ010000002.1 GCA_017459705.1 Candidatus Saccharimonadota bacterium
CTCTTTTATCGCTTCACCACGTTGCTTTTCTATTGATTTACCTTTACAATATGACATAGGTAGGTTCTCCTTTATATTAGTTGTTGCTATTACTAGTGTAAACGACCTACCTTTTTGTCGCAAAGGTATTGGACCTTAACGCTACTATTGACTTTCATGCCAATATATGCTATAATGGAATTACAGGTTCCCACTGGGCCTGATATTTTTAGGAGGGGTAAAAATGTACGTTAATTATTTGAGAGAGCACGAGGTCACCTTGGGTCAGGCGATGGACACCGCCACGATTTGCCGGCGTTTCAACGTCGATCCGCGGGAGGCCGTCGAGGGTGATAGGCTGAGGCTGACCATGGATGGTGTAATTACCGCCCGCTCCGGTTATCAAAACCGAGAGAATCGGGGCTCCATCCGTATCATCCTGCCGGTCCGGCGTCTGTACGTGGATGGCCATATCTGGCAGCCCTTCGCGGGGCTGATTACCAAAGGTTGGTCTGGCAGGAGCTTCTGCATGGAGGCCCACAATGTCGCGACTCATGCGGCTGGCCTGCTGATGGTGACGGCGAACTACGGCATCGTCCCGGTGGCTGTCACGTTTGGCGGCGTGCCGACGCTGGCGGTAACCGAGGACATGGACGCCGTGACGCATCTGGCGTTTTACGCAAACTGTGTCACGACTGGTTTTGCCGGCTTGCACAATTTCGACCACGTCAAAATCGGCGACATCGAGATTGTGCTGATGCCATTAATGTGGGCGCTGGAGCTGATTGAGGCTCCTCGGCGCTCTGTCGTTGTCAATGGGCGGACGATGGTGCTGCCTGTGTGGCACTCCGGGGACGACCGCAACAGCGATGGCAGCGATGACAACGATGGCAACCGCGTCTCCTCCGAGGATGACACCTGATGGAGCACCTTAGTCAAACAGCTGGCCGAATCGTCGGCCGCATCATCGTCTGGGTCCGCAAGAGGGCCCGAGCCATCAAGCGTTGGTTCGTCCACCATGGACGGATTGGCGTCCTGGTGACGGTTGCCGCTTGCGTGCTTATGGCCGCCATCGTGACGGAGCTGCTTGTCGTCGGTATCACGGCGATCATCTCCGCTGGCGTTCCGTCCGACGACGAAATCTCCTTGGAGATTCAGCCGCCGCGCGAGGACGGCAAATGGGATCTCCGGCAGTATCCGGTTGAAAAGCCGGAAAAATATGCCTGGAATCACCAGACGTAGTACCTTCAAAACCCCAGCATCGCTGGGGTTTTCCTATTATTGCGCCTCATGTTTTTTGCACGGTACCCCAAAGTTTGCTCAATGTTTTGCATAGCGCTCCAAAGTTTGCTCAATTCCATAAAAAATACCCCCCGACTGGCTGCCGGGGGGAGTATATCTAGGTTAAAAGTGTTAATGTTTACATTGGTTTCACCCCTTATGATTGATGTTTCTCAGGCTGCTCTGAGCGAGAGACCGAGTCCTTCGAGTTCGATCTTCATGAGCTTGATATAGCTCTTACCGAACCTCAACTTCCTGAGACCAGATTCGGTAAGAGCGACCAGCTCCCCGATGGTTTCGATGTGTGCCCTTCTCAGGGCATTCAGTACCCCGAGATCCTCGAAGATTTCGTCAACCTTGCGGCTGAGGATTTCTTCGCTAGCCTTTGCGACCTCACTTTCCGTCTTCTGGACCACGCCAACGGCGTTCAGCACGGAGTTCCACCTGGACTGCAGTTCCGCACACGCATTGTTTGCGCGGGTACAGGCAAGCTCGCTCTCGTGGAGTTTAACCTCGGCATCAGTCAACCGCTTACGTAATGCAGTCGACTCATACTCGGCCCTGGCGAGTTCTTCCCTGAGACTCGCGATGGTCTCGTCGCGCTCTGTGATTGTTGCCTCACGCTGCATGATACCCTTCCGGTAGCCCTCGATCGCGCGCTCGATCTTCTTGGCGTCGGGCTTTTCCAGAGAGCGCAGCTTGGCTTCGAGGGCAGCGTTCTGCTTTTTCAGCTTGCCGTTCTCGACCAGCATCCTGCCGTTCCCCTCAATGACGTTGCGCATCTGAATCCCCATCGTATTGATAGTTGCTTTCATTGCGTAGACATCTTCTTTCGCGACAGCGAGATCGCTCAGCCGCCTTGCGGGGGACCTACCCCTGAGGAGTTCAATGCATTTCGCAATGATCCTAGAAGTCTGCCCCTCCCTCAGCTTAAAGCGTTTCGCGACGTCGCGCTGTGATTCGCGCACTCTGCCGCCGAGGCCATAACAGGAGAGGAAAATCTCCCTCATCGTCTCGTCAGGCAGGGTATCGTATACGATTTTTACCACCTCGGGTTCAAGGTCCGGACTGATGCTAGCGCACCGGCCAGCGAGATCGTTCTCAAAGACCTTGTTAAAAACGTTCTCGCTGGGAGTGTTTTTGACAGAACCGCAATAGTTGGTTGTCATGCTCGGAAACTCCTTCCTATTCTCATTGTTTTTTGAGCGGATTTTCGCTAAATGCATGTTTCGGCTTTCTTCAAGAGTTTCACTTGGTCATCAGTATCACTTCCTTCCTAGATATTTCAAAATACGAGAGCGTACGCTCCATTTCTCTATTATAGCACATAATACTTGAAAAGTCAATGTAAAAATGCTATAATTGTAAAGGCTAAGCCTAATCTTGTACTTTAAAGGAGTTGAAAAATGTGAAAAAGCAAAAAGTCACTCGTCAGCCTAGCGCCGCTAAAAATAGCCGCTTTGCCAAGCGCAGCGCTCCGACGAGTAAGAACCATGATCCGGACATCAGGCAACAGATCAGTATATTACATAAGGCTAGCGCCAAATGGCGCGACCCAGAGAGTATCACTATGGAAGATGCTCCGCTGTATCTTTCGGTCGCCAATATGCAGTTGTGCTCACTGGTGAATTTTGCAACCATTTACGAGCAGGCGGCAAAGACGGAAGATTTACCGCAGGAGATCGCGGAGATTTTCCGCAATTTCTCCGACTCGATGCACTCGATCGCCTTCTGCCTTGACGATGCTCTATCGCATGTAGCGTGCGCATACAGGCTCGGTTGGTGGCCGGTCTACACGTACGAGGATGAACTGACTACTGCGCTAGATGAAAAAGATCACGCCTGAGTTGCAGTTGTAAAGCGACTTAGGCTTCGCATCCGGAACATGATGCGTGCTTTTCTCCAACCCAAATCCCCCGATTGCTCGGGGGATTTTTGTAGAGTGTCTTAGACGGCTTACTTCGCGTTGCGCTTTTCGATAATCTCGGCGGCTACGTTCGGTGGTACTTCCTCGTATCCGAAGAGTTCCATTGACGAAGCTGCACGACCCTGGGTCATACCGCGAAGGTCGCCGGTGTAACCGAACAGGTTTGCGAGCGGGCAGAACGCCTTGATTAGCTTGGCGCCACCGTTCAAATCTTCCATCTCATCGATGCGACCTCGGCGAGAGTTGATGTCGCCGATAACGTCACCCATGAACTCCTCCGGAGTGGTGATTTCCATTTTCATCACCGGCTCGAGTAGTACTGGGTTGGCTTTCTTGATACCCTCGCGAGTAGCCAGCGCACCTGCGAGCGTAAAGGCAAGCTCGGACGAGTCGACGTCGTGGTATGAACCATCATAGAGCGTGGCTTTGACGTCGACTACCGGATATCCGGCAATCACGCCACCAGCCAAAGTGTCTTCGATACCTTTCTGGACTGGTTTGCGGTACTCTTGTGGCACTACGCCGCCCTTGATCATGTCAATAAACTCAAAGCCCTTCCCCGGCTCATTCGGCTCAAACTTCACCCATACGTCACCATACTGACCGCGACCACCAGACTGCTTGATATGCTTACCTTGCGCTTCGGCGGTGCCACGGATAGTCTCGCGATACGCTACTTGTGGGGCGCCAGTATTCGCCTCGACGTTGTGCTCGCGCTTCAAGCGGTCGATAATGATTTCAAGATGCAACTCGCCCATACCAGAAATAATAGTCTGACCAGTTTCTTCGTCGGTGTGAACGCGGAAAGTCGGGTCCTCTTCGGCGAGCTTGGCTAGACCGAGGCCCATTTTCTCTTGGTCGGCCTTTGTCTTTGGCTCCACCGCAATCGATACTGGTGGATCTGGGAACTCGATTGATTCGAGCAAAATCGGATGTGCTGGGCTACAAAGTGTCGTACCAGTAGTGACATTTTTGAGACCAACCACCGCGGCGATATCGCCGGCGCCGATTTCTGCGATGTCCTTGCGGTCGTTGGCGTGCATCCGGACCAAGCGGCCGATGCGTTCCTTGTCACCCGTTGACGCGTTGAGTACGGTGTCGCCAGATTTGAGTTTGCCGGCATACACGCGGATAAAGATTAGCTTACCGACGAATGGATCCGTCGCAATCTTGAATGCTAGCGCTGTGAGTGGCTCAGAATCGTCTGCCTTGCGGACAATCTGGTCGCCAGTCTTCGGATCGGTGCCCACGGTTTGTCCCTGGTCACGGTCGAGCGGGGATGGTAGATAGTCAGTCATGAGGTCGAGAACTTTCTCAACAATCACGCCACGGCCGTCGCCGCCAGTCACCAAGAAGAAATCACCGTCAAGCACGCGCTTTCTGAGAGCGGCTTTCAGCTCAATCTCGGTGATAGCTTCCTCGCCTTGCGAGAAATACTTGTCCATCAGGGCCTCGTCAGCCTGGACGGCTTCCTCTATCAGCATTGAACGAGCGTTCTTGGCTTTTTCAAGCATGTCAGCTGGAATCTCGCCGACGGTCAATTCGTGGTCAGCGTAATCCTTGTAGGTGTAAGCCTTCATATCGACGAGGTCGACCACGCCGCAGATGTCCTTCTCGAAGCCAATCGGCAAATGAATCGCCACGGCGTTCTTGGAGAGTCGTTTGTGAATCGAGTCAAGCGACTTGTAGAAATCGCCACCGATTTGATTGATTTTGTTGACGAAACAAATGCGCGGGATACCGTACTTGGTAGCCTGACGCCACACGGTCTCAGACTGCGCCTCGACGCCCATTTTGCCGTCGAATACCACTACGGCGCCATCAAGCACGCGAAGCGAACGCTCGACCTCAGCGGTGAAATCGATGTGACCCGGGGTATCGATAATGTTAATTTGATGATGTTTCCAGTACACAGTCACGGCCGCGGAAGTAATAGTGATGCCGCGTTCCTTTTCCTGCTCCATCCAGTCAGTGTCAGCGCCACCGGTGCCGCCTTTCACGAGGTCAATTTTATGTTTCAACCCAGTGCGGTACAGAATCGCCTCAGAGGTCGTGGTCTTGCCGGCATCGATATGCGCGATGATACCAATATTGCGCATCTTTGCCAAGTCATTGATTTCAGTAGCCATATGCTCCTTCTTTACTTATTATTTCTGATTTTCGAGCTCCACACTCAAAAACAAGTCAGATTTTCTCCTATTGTATCATAAAAAAATACAAAAATAAAGCCCCTTTCGAGGCTTTATTTCTCCATTATAGCATATTTTATGCGAAATGTCAAGCGGCGCTGCTATTTTAGCTTCTCTCGTAGAATCTTTTGAACGGCACTCGGGTTGGCTTTGCCTTTTGATTCTTTCATGACTTGTCCGACGAGGAATCCGAGCACCTTTTCCTCTCCGTTTCGGAAATCCGCCTGCGCTTTGGCTGTTTCAGGCTTTGCCAGTACGGCGTCCACAATCGCTTCGAGTGCTCCGAGGTCGTTCTCTTGGATTAGTCCCAATTCCTTGGCGATTTGCCCCGCCCCGCGACCTCTCATCTGTGGGTCAAATAGGTGCAGGAATACTTCCTTGGTTGCCGTAGATGACAACTCGCCGCCGGCGTTCATCTTGGCAAGTTCTGCTAAATCCTTGCCGCTCGGCAAATCGTTCAGATATTCCGCACTCTTCTCCTCGGCCAGTAGCACCGAAGTAAACAGATTGGCGATAAGTTTAATGGCTTTTTTGTCAGCTGAAAGCTCGGATAGTTTAGTCATCAGTTCCGGATAGTCCAGCAGGATTTCAAGTGTATCATGCGGAATAATCTCGCCGAACTTCGTCCGGTAATCAGCAGGCATCAGCGGCAATTTCGCGGACTCCGCGGCAATAAACTCATCAGACAGATGAATCGGTGGCAAATCTGGCTCCGGCATATAACGATAATCCGCCGCCACTTCCTTTGAACGTTGCGGACTAGTCTCACCTGTCGCGTCACTCCACCCGAGAGTTTGTTGCACGACTTTGTCGCCAGCATCTAGCAAACGCGTCTGTCGTTTGATTTCGTACTCGACGGCGCGTTCCACGCTCCTAAAAGAGTTGAGGTTTTTTACCTCGGTCCTAGTGCCGAGTTTGTCCGAGCCTTCCGGCGCCAGCGAGGTGTTAATGTCAAAACGCATATTGCCATTGTATAGGTCGCCGTACGTCACACCTGCAAATCGCATCAATCTCCATAGCTCGCGGCAATAATCATGCGCATCTCGCGCCGAGTGAATGTCTGGCATTGAGACAATCTCGATGAGCGGCGTGTCGACTCGGTTCAGATCCACCAGCGAATATGTGTCAAAGTGTGTTAACTTTCCAGCGTCGCCTTCAAGGTGAGCATGTTCGATTCGGACTTTCGTACCACTCGGTAGTTCCACATAACCCGCCCCGATGATTGGGTGGTAAAATTGCGTGATTTGGTAGCCCTTCGGCGAATCTGGGTAGAAATAATGCTTGCGATCGAAACGCGAGTAGGCGTTTATCTCGCAATTCATCGCCCGACCAGCGAGAATCGCCATTTTTATAGCCTCGCCGTTAAGTCTAGGCAACATCCCCGGCAAAGCATAATCAACCGGTGATACGCAAGAATTCGGTTCTTTGCCCCGAGCGTCATTGTCGACCTCGGAGAATAGTTTGGTCTTGGTTTTTAGTTGCACATGGCACTCAATGCCGATAGTTGGGATGTATTTCATTAGATGGCTCCTAAATCTTTTAATGCCTGTTTATAAATCGAAAGAGCGTTTGACGCCTGCTTGTACGACAATTCTAGGTCGTCTTCGTGTGCGATGACGTTACGCAACTTGTGCGCTCGCCACACCGCGTTCTTGTCAGAGAACCTGTCGTCACATTTTTTCAATCTGTCGCCCATGGTTTTGCCAGGTACGCCCATCTCAATCAAGGCGCGGTCGAGCAGTTTATCGCCATTGATTAGCGTCATCGACCAAGTCGCTGGGTTGCTTTGGCTCAAATGATTCTCGATTTTGAGAAACCGTGTCTGATATTCCTCGACGTTGAACTTATGCGTGCGCTTCTTGGTTAGCATCATAGCGACGATCATCAGCGCTGCAATAATGATTACCGCGATGATGAAAGTGATTACGCCGCCGTCCATATCGCCTCCGTATTGACAAAATCGCCAATATATGATATAATAGAGTTATAGATCATTTTCATCCTGCAATTCCTTTGCAAATTCAATTAAACTCTTGTCACTCCGTCTAGGCCCCACCAGTTGTAATCCGAGACTCCGCCCGTCGCGGGTCTTGCCAGCCGGCACAGCGAGTCCTGGCACGCCAGCGAGATTGAGCGATACGCTCATCAAATCTTCCAGATACATTGCCACTGGGTCATTGACTTTTTCTCCGAGCTTGAAAGCGGGGTTTGGCGACACTGGTGTCAGGATGAAGTCGCATTTCTGGAATGCCTCCGCGTACTCCTGCACGATTAGCGTACGCGCCTTTGCTGCTTTGAGGAAATATGCATCATAAAAACCACTTGATAGTACGAAATTACCGATCATGATGCGGCGCTTATTTTCCGGCATGAAGCCCTCACCGCGAGTGTTATTATAAAGCCCCTCCAAATCTTGCGCTCGCTCCGAGCGAAAGCCGTACCTCACTCCGTCGTAGCGCGAAAGGTTGGAGGCGACCTCTGCGGGCTGGATGATATAGTATGCGGCTAGGGCATATTTTAGTGCCGGCATATCTAGTTCGACTATCTCGTACCCCTTCGATTTAAGCAGTTCGCATTTTCGCGACAGAGCCTCGCGAATCTCTGCATCCACCGCATCGTTGTCGAAATCTTTGATGACACCAATCCTAGTGACAGTCCGGGTGGGTGGCGCCGCTATGTTGTAAAAATCCGGCAACGTCGTCATATCTTTCGGGTCTTGTCCGGCCGTAATCGACATCAAAAGGTCCATATCGTCGGGCGTCTTGGTGGAAAATCCGATACAATCAAGCGACGAAGCCATCGCCACTACGCCGTAACGCGAATTGGCGCCATAAGTAGGCTTCAATCCATAGACGCCGTTGAATGATGCCGGTTGCCGAATCGACCCGCCCGTATCGGTGCCGGTCGCAAATTCTACGATATCAAGTGCTACGGCTACTGCCGACCCGCCACTCGATCCGCCTGCTACGCGCTCAAAATCGTGAGCGTTGTGGGTTGGCCCGAAATATGAGTTCTCTGTCGATGACCCATGGGCGAAAGCGTCGAGATTCGTCCGACCGATCATGATTGCCCCCTCGCTTTCCAGCTTTTCTACTACGGTCGCCGTTACTGGTGAAACGTATCCTTCGAGGATGTGTGCCGAAGCGGTCGTCTGCCCCTCGGGGCTTAGAAAGTTATCTTTCAGAGCGTAAGGCACGCCGGCGAGCTTCCCCACCTCTTCGCCGCGCGCAATGCGTGCGTCTATTTCCGCGGCTTTTTTCAGTGCTCCTTCCTCGTTTAGAAAAGTGAATATATTATACTCAGCAAAATGCTTCGCTTTCTGCAAGGCATCTTTTACGAGCATTGTGGCGGTTACGGTTTTGTTGGCTGTTTTCATCTATAATACCCTCGGCACTTTTATTTGGTTGTCTTTTTCATTCTGTGTGAGTTTTAGTAAATCCTCGCGCGTCGCATCCTGGCTCACGATTTCATCCGGCCGCCAGACGTTTTCCATCTCAAAAACTTGATAGGTCGGCTCCACGCCATCCGTATCTAGCTCGTCCAACTCTGAAATATACTTGATGATATTCTTCAAATCCCCACCGAGTGACTCAATTTCCTTCTCCGACAAAGCAAAATCAGACAATTCCGCCAGGTGTCGAATATTCTCGCTGTTTATCTCCATGAAGATAATTATATCATTATTTTAAGTTTCTAAACAGGACTTTCTTCAAATATCTAAATATCGGCTTGGCTTCCTCTATGTCTAGGAAATAACTCGCTACGAGATATGCTATGCCGGACACGGCAGAGATTAAAAAGAACTTCGGGATGGTAATCACGAGCGAAGAGTCAGTCGCCATCAGCGGTACGAACTTCGTCATCGAGAAAGCCACACAACCAGTAATCAAAGTTGCAAATGACATTCTAAGGATTGAGCGCGCTAACTCACGGTTGAGTAATGCTCCGCGTGAGCGTCGCTGTAAAATAAATAATAATATCGCAATTTCCAGTAAAGCTCCAATGGATTGCGCTACACCTAGCCCATCTACGCCCCATCCGAGCACTGTGAATAGCACCGATAATCCGATAGTGGCTCCGATTGCGATGATGGACACCCGAAACGGCGTCCGCGTATCCTGATACGCATAGAATCCCCTCGAAGCGATGTGAAATATACTCCGTGCGAATATCGCAATACAGAGCGTCCCAAGTACCGAAGCGATCGTGCCGTTGCTGTCGTTGTTGCCGATATTGGACACGAAACTCGTCACATACCCCCGTGCAAAGAACGCAATTGTCGCCACCGGTAGTGATATCCAAGTAATCATCCTTAGGGCCTTTCGGAAGGTCTTATAAAACTCGTTTTTGTCGCCGTCGCCTAAATCTTCGGTCAGTTTTGGGAAAAAAGCCGTCGAAATCGCCACGCCAATCAGTGTAACTGGCATTGATTGCAAAGAAGTCGCTTGATCGAAAGACCTCACCGCCCCCGCCCCCATACGTGATGATAAGTTTGTACTCACGATGGAGTTAACATAGTCAATCCCCTGATCGAGCGAGCGCGGCGGCAGTAGTTTGAGAATCGTCCGAAAGCCCTGATTTCTCCAACTGATTTTGAAACTATAATCGAAGCCTAGCCCGAATAGTCCGATTAGCGACACGATGAGCTGTAATACCGCCCCCAGAATCACGCCAAGTGCTACACCCATGATGCCACCTTCAAATATCGTAATGCCGAAAAGATTGATTCCACTCGTGAAGCAAGTGATGCCGATAATGATGCCTATATTATATATAGTGGGCGCAAAAGCGTAAAAAACGAACCGGTGGACCGCTTGCTGAATCGACGTCAGTACGGTTGCAATCGAAAATAAAAACGGATTTATCGCAATCACCCGGGTCATGTTAATTGCTAAAATCATCCCAGACTCGTCGAGGCCAGGACTCACTACATAACGAATCAGCGGGTCCGCAAAAATCATAATCAGGATGCTTGCCACCAAAGTAACCAGGGCCAACAGATTAAGTAGCGAAGAAGACATTTCCCAGGCAGATTTCTTGTTGCCGCTGACTAAACGCTGATTGAAAACTGGTATGAATGACACCGCGAGCGCCCCGCTTGTCAGGACGAAAAACATAAAATCCGGTATCGTAAAAGCTGCCGTGTAGGCATCGATGCCGGTCGGGTAGGTGCCGAGATAATATGAGTTGAGCAAACGGTCGCGAAATAACCCAAGTAGTGCCGAGAGCAATGTCGAGCTTGCCAGCACGATGGCCGCCGATTTTACCGACAACTTCGTATTTGCGAGCGCCACCACCGAACGAAACTTGAATCTCTTCATATAATACCCATTATATCACGCGTGTTGCTGGTTTTTACGACAAAATCATAAAGTTTTTGGCGAAATTGACTGATAGTGTTATAATATACTATATGAAGAAAGAAAAACCTGATTCTGGGAAGAAAATGAATCTATACACCAATCTCGCCTACAAGCGCAAGGCCAAGAAAGAGGCTAACGCTAGACGTCGCGCTGAGGAATTGGCAAAACTCCCCAAGCAACCAGTCAAGCGGTTTCTTGCTAGGCTTCATCCGAAGCGTGTTTTTAAGTGGTGGTTCTCGTGGCGCGGTCAGAAGACCATCTTGAAAGTTCTCGGCGTGATGGTGATTGTTAGTATTATCGCTATCGGCGGACTGTTCTTGTATTACAAGAAGGACCTCGACGAGATTCGTCTCGACGAGATGTCGATTTCCGAAACGGTAAACACTTACCTCGATCGCAACGGCGTTGTACTATGGAAAGATACCGGTAGCGAGAACTATCGTCTAGTGGTGAACGGTGATGATATTCCTGAATATATGCGCCAGGCGACCATTGCAATTGAGGACCGTAATTTCTACAACCATATCGGTATCGACCCTATCGGTCTTGTGCGTGCGATTATTTCTACCGTTTCTGGTAAACAGGTTCAGGGTGGCTCTACGCTCACTCAGCAGCTCATTAAGCAGGTGTATTTTGCTGACGAGGCGGCTAGTGCGAACCGTGGTGGGCTAGCCCGCAAAGTTAAAGAATTGATTTTGGCTATCGAACTAGAACGTATGTATTCTAAGGACGAGATTATGGCGATGTATCTCAACCAGTCGCCGTACGGCGGTCGGCGTAATGGCATTGAGTCCGCCGCGCAAACCTACTTTGGTAAATCCGCTAAGGACCTCACCCTCGCCGAGTGTGCTTTGCTTGCTTCCATTCCTAATAATCCGGCGGTATTTAATCCATACAATACCTACGGTCACGAACAACTTCTCTGGCGCCAACATTACACTTTGGATGTCATGGCGGAAATGGGTTTCATTACTAAGGCTGAGGCCGAGGAAGCCAAGCAAGTCGCTATTCTCGATACGATCAAGCCCGAGTCTAGCCAGTATGCAAGTGCCCTCGCGCCACATTTTGTGCTCGAAGTCAAGAGCCAACTCGAAGAAAAATACGGCATCCAGACCATGCGCGCTGGTGGTTGGACAATCAAGACCTCGCTCGACTATCGTGCGCAGAAGATCGCCGAAGAGGCTGTCGCTACTGGCATGGGCTATTCTTACATGAATGGTACCGACAATATGGCGCTCGTCTCGGTTGACGTTGAAACCTCTCAGGTGATTGCCATGGTTGGGTCATCAGATTTCTCAAATCCAACTTATGGTGAGCTCAACGTCACCACCGATTCGCTCATCGAGCCAGGTTCGTCGATCAAGCCGATTCTCGATTATTCGCCGCTCTTTATGCAACGTGAGGGTATTAATTATGGCCCGGGTTCTATTCTCCGCGACGAAAATATCGACTCGATTTATTGCGCTGGTTACTCTGGCGGTTGTACCTTGCAAAACGCCTCTGGTCAGGGCTATCATGGCAACGTCACGATTCGCTATTCGCTCGGTCACTCGCTCAATATCGCCGCCGTGAAAGCACTCTACATCAACGGCATCGACAATTCCCTCGAAATCGCGCATGCCTTAGGCGATTCATCATATTGCGAGAACCGCAGTGGTTATGGCCTCTCGATTGCTATTGGGTCTGGTTGTGGTGTCCGCATGGTCGAACATGCCAACGCTTATGCCTCAATTGCTCGCGGTGGCTCCTACAAGGACCTCGCCTACGTTCTCGAAGTCAAAAATTCCACCGGCGACGTCATCGAGTCGTGGTCTGACGCTCCCGGTACTCGTGTCGTTGACGACCAAGTTGCTTATATGATTGCGAGTATCCTTGGTGACACTACCGCTCGCTATGACAACGGTGTCGGCTTTGTCGTCCCTGGTGTCTGGACTGCCACCAAGACCGGTACTACCACCACGGCAAACGCTTCCGTTGTTAAGGACTCACTCATCGAGAGCTTTTCTACTGCCGTTTCTACTTTCGTCTGGAACGGCGTCCATGACGGTTCTGGCTTCTCTGCGCCTATGGGCGAGCCAGTTCGCTACGCAGTAGGTACTTATATGGAGCGTGTACACAAGGAAGTTTACGAACCAGATGGTCGTTGGCACTCTGGCGATCAACCGATAAAACCGGCTGGCATCCAGACCCTCACCGTTAATGGCAAAACCGACATTTGGCCGAGCTGGTTCAATGTCGACAAGAACTCTGGTATCGCCAAGGAAACTCTCACATTTAACCGCTACACTCACCTCTTGGCCGCATCCTGTACGCCGGAATCTCAAAAAATCCAGGTCGAAGTCACCAAAGTTACCGATCCGATGACCGGCAAGGAAACATACTCTGTGCCAGAGCCGTACGACAGAGAAAAAACCGACACCTGTGATTACACTCCACCGCAAGTTTCTCTCTCGACGAGTGGCACCGGTGCTAATACTAAAATCATCGTCATCGTGAAAAAAGGCTCTTACGACATCGCAAGCACCGAGCTATATATTGACGGCGAATTAAAATCAGGTGCCCGCATTGGCAGTAACGGCGTAGTGACCGGATATACCTTCGACGGCACTGAATCAGCCATCAAAATCCTAGTTACCGACTCGGCAGGCTACACTGCTGCCGCCGAAACTTCTGTCACTCCCACGAAGTCCAAGACCGCAGACAAGAAAACTGACACCTAAACCGGCTAATGAAACAGCCGGTCGGGGGGGGTCTTTTTCTAAACTAGCGTTCTTTGGATTTGGATGGGCTTTTGGCTGGACCTTTGGACAGTCTAGCAAAAACCATTTTGCCAGCCGGAGTCTCATAGAACTTCATTATCTCTACATAAACTTCGTGCCCGACTTTACCTGCGGCATTATCCACGACTATCATCGTGCCGTCGTTCAGATGCCCGACACCTTGACCTTTATTGGAACCCTTTTCGAGAATCCGAATCTTGACTTTCTCGCCTGGCGTATATTCACTCCGCGTGGCGATGGCGAGGTCGTTGATATTGAGTGTTGGGATTTTTTCGGCCTCGGCGACCTTGATGAGGTTGTAGTCGATGGTTAGAATTGTTCCTCGATTTTCTTTGGCAAGACGCAGTAGCTCCTCGTCAACCTTTTTCAGTCCGCCAGTATTATCTACTACTTCGGTGTTTACTTCGAGGACACGTTCTAGCTCCGCCACAGTGTCTAATCCAGCGCGAGCGCGGTTTCGTTTCTCGGCATCCTTGCCGTCCGCGAGGAGTTGCAATTCGAGTAGTACCGTCTTCGGGATAATTAAATCACCGTCAATGAATCCGCTTCTAGCGACCCCAAGAATCCGCCCGTCGATTAGTGCGGATGTGTCAACGTATATTTTGCGCCTTCCGCTCGTGGCAGGCTTCAATTTCCTCGCAAGCAGGATGCTTGTCTCGCTGAATATCGCGAGACAGGTTATCAAAATAAATAATTCCATAAGTATTATTATACTATAAAATGATTATTTAATCAAATCCTCACCGTATTGCACGGCGTAATCGTGGTTTTCTTTGAGAACGTGTTGATATTTCTCGACCAACTTGTCACGCCCGACAGCTTTTGCTACGTCGATTGCCAAATCAAAACGCGAGCAAGCGTTGCGGCGCAACATTTCAAATGGAGTAGTGGTCGAACCTTCCTCGTAAAATCCGTGCACTCGAAGTCTGCGCGCGTCAGCATAATTTTCCAAAATCGTTTCAAGTGTTGCCGGATAGCCATGGAAATTAGCTACAATAGGACGATTCGTCGTAAACAAATCGTTAAACTTCTCCTTGCTAAGTTTATTGTCGGTCGTTCCAATCGCGCGGTAAGACAGAGCATTGATGCCTACAAAACGCAATTTTAGCGCAGGCAAATCATGTCGCAGAATCTTGATGGCTTCGATTGCTTCCCTTGTTGGAATATCGCCCGCTGCTGTAAAGATGAAATCTGGATCATCATCCGAAGCAAACTGGTACAGCGAGGCTCCCCCATTTTCAAAGAGAAATTTCGCATGATTCGAGTCGATATATCGTGGTATTTCATTTTTATTGAATGTTGTAAGATTTACAATATTCCGAGATGCCAGCATATAGTTGAATGCTTCCTCGGCTGCCACGTCATCAACCGGAAAAATACAGTTGACAAGATTTGACGGCACGCTAAGTAGCGTCGAAATCAGCGCCGGCGATTGGTGAGTGAAGCCATTATGATCCTGCCGCCAGCAAGTCGAAGTTGATAGTAGATTTACTGCCGGCAAATCCTCGCGCCATTTGATGGCTTTAGCTTGTTTGATGAACTTGATTTGCTGCAATAACTGCGACGTGATAATCGGGAAAAACGCTTCATAACTGCCCATCATCGCTTGCTCGCCATTCGTGAGGTGCCCGGTCATAACGGAAAAAAGTACGTTTTCGGACAGCATCTCGACAATGCGCCCACCATCGGCTTCGGGCAAATCATCCGCATCGACTTCCAAATCTCCCCATGCGCGCTTTTCGACGTCAAATACGGCGTCGAATTTATTGGAAGTCGTCTCGTCTGGCGAAAAGAAATAAAACTTCGGGTCCTTTTGAAGCTGCTCTTTTAATAGTTCTCCCATCCGTCGTGCTGGCGAATAATACTCCATGCCAGGGATTTCAACTTTTTCAATCATGCCACGAATCCTTTCTCTTCGTCAAATAGTTCATCGAAGTTGTATGATTTTAACCACTCCTCCAACTGTTTTAGCTCGTCGTGATTATAAGCGGGCCTTTTTAGTGGAATCTGATGTGCAAAATGTCCGTGGTTCGGCCCAGTGGCGCCTTTTTCGGTTTTTAGGATATAGAATGGAGCTTCGCATGGTTCTGCGAGTGCTAGCTGGAAAGTTTCCGGCTTGTCGCCGTCGATTATGACCGGTGTGTAACCGAACCCGCGAATCATCTCGTTGAGCTCGCGGTCGGACCTGCGCGCGTAGATGGATGGCGCGGAGATTTTGTAGCCGTTCAGGTGTAAAATTGGCAACACTCGCCCGTTTTTTGCTCCGGCAAGCAAACTTCTCAGGTTGAGTGAATCTAGCGCCGTCGCAGTTTCGAGCTCGCCGTCGCCAATGAGCACGGCAATAGTTTTTTCGGGATGGCCAAGCGCTACTCCGTACGAGTTTGCAAGGGCGTAACCCAGCTCCCCGCCCTCAGTGATCACCGTGGGCGTCATCGGGCTAGCATGCGACGGAAAACCGTCCGGCCACGAGAACTCCTTGCAAATATAGGCTAGCCCCGCGGCGTCACGGCTCGCCCGAGCATCTATCCTTTCTAGCACTCCGTCATAAAACAAATTTGCTTGCAACGCCGGAAAACCATGCCCAGGGCCTAGGACGAAGCTAAAATCTGGATCGTCACCAAAAAACGCTTTCAAGTTCGCATAGGCTACATTGATGCCATGACAAGTTCCCCAATGTCCAAGCAGACGCGCTTTAATATCATCAAATTCAAGCGGCCTTTTTAATAAAAAATTATCCCTGAGATATAGCTGCGCGACGGTCAGATAATCGCATGCACGCACCCTTCTCTCAATCTGGTTCAAATCGGCAATGCCCACACTACTCATGCTTAAATTATATCACAACTTTTTTGTGAAATCTACCACTTTTCCCCACTGCGTGCTACAATAGATAATAGATATGAAAAAAACATTTCGCGAGATTACTCCGGACGAATTCGCTAAGTTTACCAATCATTGTTCAGCAAAAAACTACATGCAGAGTGTGCCAATGTATCGGCGATACCAGACTATTTCTCGTGAAGCGTATTTGCTTGGGGCTTTTGAAGGCGATACGCTAGTGGTGGCGGGCCTCGCTAGCAAAATCTATGAGCGCTTCGGTCGGAAGGTTTTTACATTCAGCCGCGGTCCACTCGCTGACTATGTAGACCACGAAGCGACTTTTTTCTATTTCCTAGACCAGGCCAAGATTTTCTTGAAATCCCATGCTGGGATGGTATTGCAGATTTCGCCCAGTCTTATCTCACCCGACGCCCCGAGTGATTTTGCCAGCAAACTTAAAGGCCACGGCTTCAAAAATCTCGGTGAGTATGAGCAAGTCAAATGGACATACGCAATCAACTTCGCTAGGCATGATTCATTGCCACCCAAAAATATCGCGACCAAGCGTTCCGCGGTACTCAATCCACCCCTGTCTGCGGAAGAAACACAGGCGCTTATTTCGAGCTTTCGTCGCGATCATCGTTATACGATTCGCTACGCTACGGAGCGCTACGGCCTCAAACTTCGCGAATTGCCAGTTTCCGAGTATCAGGTGTTACTTGACCTTATCAAGGAGTCTGGCAAGGTTCATGGTTTCGTTCCGCGCGACCTAGACTTTTTCCGTCAAATCAAAGAAGCGTTTGGAGATGATGCGGTGGCCGTTGTTGCGGAGAATCCGGACGGCGTGCCAGTTGCCGCCGCCTTTTTCCTACTTTATGGTGACGAAGTCATTTATTTATCGAGCGGTTTTCGTCGCGATTATAAAAAACTCGGTGGCCCACATCTCATCCAGTGGGCGATGATTCGCTTCGCTTACGCCAACGGCTACCGCCAATACAATTTCTGGGGTACAAATCCAGACCCGGACAATGGCGTCCACAAGTTCAAGCAAGGTTTTCACGGCGAACTCGAAGATTTCATTGGTACTTTCGCCGCGCCGCTCACGCTCACAGGTCAGCTTTATGTCGCCAAACTAAAATATCAAGAACAGAGGGATTTATGATTTTTACAGAATTAACTCACGCGGAGTTTACTAAGTTTGAGCGCCGCGCCAAGCTCGGTAATTTCTTTCAATCCGTTCCGCGGGCCTTGCTCCGTGAGCGAATGGGCTTTACTACTTATCTAGTTGGCGTCAAGGACGACCACAAGGTCCTTGCTGCCGCGCTGATCGTGGAGCGTTCTGACCACGAGGCTTGGATTCAGCTAGGTCCTATTATGGATTACGACGACTCTGCCCTGCTCGATTTCTTTCTCGTTGAAGTCAAAAAATACGCCGCTGCACACCATTTTGTATCGCTCGAAATCTTCCCGCCGCTCGTCCTGAGGACCCACCGCGCCGACGGCAGCGTGATAGATGAGTATGATCGTGCAGTCATCTTTGATGCATTTCAGCGGCACGGATTTGTCCACGAAGGCTTTACTACCGAGGTTGAAAACAAAGCTAACCGCTGGATGTTTGTCAAGGATTTGTCAGAAATCCATACCCTCCGTGATGCCGAACTCACCATGAACGCGAGTACGCGTAAGAAATTGCACAAGACGGCGCGCGAACTCGACATTCATGTTTTGCAAGACAAGTCGGAGCTAGCCGAGTGGCGTACGGCGCTTCTTGATAGCAATAATCGCAACGGTATCCCCACACGAGATGTTAAGTATTTCGAGGATCTATGGGATGCGTTCGGCGACGAAGTGGTCTTCGTGGAGGCACGAATGAAGGATAGTGGCGAGCTTGTATCTAGCGAAGTTGATATTTTTCATCCCAACGAAATGGTGGCTTTTGTGGCTGGCACGGTCGAGAAAAACAAACATTGCAACGGCTCCACTGCTATTAAGGGCTGGAATATCGAAGAGTGTCTCCGTCGCGGTCAGACCCGGATGAATCTATACGGCATGAAAGGCGACTTTTCCCCGCAAAATCCACTCCTTTATTTCAAATCTGGGCTCGGCGGTTTTACCGAAGAATATATCGGTGGTTTTCGAATCGTCCTGAACCGTATTGCGTTTTTGAAGAACAAAATCAAGCGACGATTTCTTTGATTTTGGCAATTTCGTCGCGCAGTGCCGCGGCTTTTTCAAACTCCAAGTTGGCCGCCGCTAGTTGCATCTCGGACCGTAATGACTTGATGAGTCCTGGCAGTTCATCCTTTGGCACTTTGCGAATATCCAGCTTATCTTCGATTTCCTTTTCGGGAATAATCGCGCGAAGCCCCAGTGAGATTTCCTTTTTTACTGATGTCGGTGTGATATTGTGCTCAAAATTATATTGCTGCTGAATCTCGCGTCGGCGGTTGGTTTCGCGAATGGCTTTCTCCATGCTTTCGGTGATGAAGTTTGCGTACATGATGACTTTGCCTTCCACATGACGTGCCGCCCGTCCGATCGTTTGAATGAGTGCCGATTCGGAACGTAAGAACCCCTCCTTGTCCGCATCCAGAATCGCCACGAGCGATACCTCTGGCAAATCCAAACCCTCGCGTAGCAGATTTATACCGACGAGTACGTCATACACCCCGGCACGCAGGTCACGCAAAATATCGCCACGTTCCAGCGTATCTACGTCGGAGTGGATGTAGGCCGTCTTGACGCCGCGCTCTTTCAAGTGGTCAGTTAAATCTTCCGCCATGCGTTTAGTCAGCGTAGTGATTAGTGTACGTTGGCCTTTCGCGATACGCTTGTCGATTTCTTCCATCAAATCGTCTATCTGCCCGTCAGACGAACGCACTTCGATCTCGGGGTCGAGTAATCCGGTTGGGCGAATCACCTGCTCGGCTGGCTCCGGCGAATGTTCTAGTTCGTACTCGCCCGGCGTCGCCGACACGTAGATCGCTTGATTGATTTTCGCCTGAAACTCGCCGTAAGTTAGCGGCCGATTATCGAGCGCGCTTGGCAACCTAAACCCATAATCTACTAAGTTCAGTTTCCGTGCATGGTCACCATTGTACATGCCGCGCACCTGAGGCAAAGTCATGTGCGATTCATCGACGATTAGTAGAAAATCTTTCGGGAAAAAGTCAAGAAGCGTAGCTGGTGGTTCACCCGCCTTACGTCCGTCCAAATGACGTGAATAGTTCTCGATTCCCTTGACAAACCCGGTACTTTCAAGCATTTCGAGGTCGTATTTCGTGCGTTGTGATAACCTTTGCGCTTCCAGGAACTTTTCGTGTTTGTTGAAATAAGCGAGTCGCATATCAAACTCTGCACGAATTGTTTCGAGCGCTTTTTCTAGTTGATCGCGCGGCGTAGCATAGTGTGTATTCGGGAAAATATGAACGTGGTCCGGCTTTTCGCGAATATCAAAGGTTAAGGGGTCGACAATCTTGACCTCTTCTAGCGTATCGAATCCGAACTCAAACCGATAAGCATACTCACCATTTGCCGGAAACAGATCAATAGTATCCCCCATCACGCGGAAGTTGCCCCGCTCAAAGGCCAAATCATTCCGATGGTACTGCATGGAGACAAGAGATTTAATGAAATCAAGTTGGTTAATTGGGCGTGCGTCCGAGACGGCAGTGGTCCAGCCTCCGGTCGCCCGAGTGAGCGGCAATGACATCTCGGCGTAATGCTCTGGCGACCCGATACCATAGATACACGACACTGATGATACTACGATTACGTCATCCCTGGTCAGTAGCGCCTCGGTCGCACCGTGACGCAGCCTATCAATTTCGTCGTTGATAGCGGAATCCTTTTCAATGTAGGTGTCGGTTGACGCGATGTATGCTTCCGGCTGATAGTAATCGAAATACGACACGAAATAGTGTACTTCATTGTCTGGGAAAAAATCACGAAACTCCGAGTAAAGTTGTGCTGCCAAAGTTTTATTGTGTGCCAAAATCAGCGTCGGCTTTTGTACGTTCTGGATGATGTTCGCCATGGTAAAAGTTTTACCTGAGCCAGTCACACCGAGCAGTGTCTGTTCCTTTTCGCCGGCATTGATACCATCTACGAGCTGTTTTATTGCGCTCGGCTGGTCCCCCATTGGCTGATATTTTGATACTAGATTAAACTTTGGCACGTCAGCCCCCACCCTACAATTGCTTCATCAATGGGAACGGCACTGCCTCGCGACCCGGCACCCCTTCAAGCAACCAGAAATTGCGCTCCGAGTTGCCCCAACCGCAGGCCGGTGGCATACCGTACTCCAGCATTTCGACAAAATCCATATCGAGCATCTGGGCTTCGTCGTCGCCCGCATCACGCGCCGCTTGCTGTTCTTCAAAACGCGCCAACTGGTCGAGCGGGTCATTTAATTCCGAAAACCCATTGCCCATCTCCGTACCGGCGATTACTGGATGGAAGCGCTCAGTTACGAGTGGATTGCTGGCGGACTTCTTCGCGAGCGGAGATAATGATAGGGGTTCCTCGATTACCCAGTACGGACCCGCCGAAGTCTTGCGGATTAGTTTCCAGACGTGGTCAATGAGGTGCGGCGTGGTAGCGTCAAAGTTCGTCTCCACTCCGTTTTCTTTTAGTATGCGAATAATTTGTTCGCGATCCGGGTTAAATACGTCCACGTCATACCTGTCGCGAAGCAGATCGGCATATTTGAGCCGTGGCCACTCGCAATCGAGGTCAATATCGAATCCGCCTACATGGAATTGCAACGTGCCCCATGTTTCGCGCGCGACATATTTAATCATCTCCTCATATAGCTTCATGCCATCTTCGTAATTCTCGTACGCGGCGTATGATTCGAACGCAATATGCTCGGGCAAATGCTCGTCGTCCACGCCCTCATTGCGAAACCTCGGTCCGATATCATAAACTTTTTCGAAACCGCCGCCGAGTAATCTTTTCAGGGGCAACTCGTGTGAAATTCGTAGGTAATAATCCTCGTCAAGTGCATTCATGTGTGTCACGAAAGGTGTCGCATCTGCACCGCCGGTAGTATGTTCAAGCACTGGGATATTAATCTCGATAAAACCATGCGCGTTCATGAAATCGCGCGTCGCTTGCCAAAACTTCGAGCGTCGCACGAGCCGCTCGCGGACTTCGGGGTTGACGTTCATGTCGACATAGCGGCGGCGATAGCGTTCTTCCTTGTTGGTGAACTTTTCTGGCAAAGGCCGCAAAGATTTTGTGAGCAGACGTACATAATTAGCAAATACTGAAATCTCACCAGTTTGCGACTTATCTACGTGGCCCGTAGCCTCTACAAAATCACCTATATCTAGTAGTTTAGTTTCTTTGGCACCGAGAAAACTCTCCGGAGCCTCCTCGCCGGTAGCCTTCATAAAAATCTGCACTTCACCAGTATAATCCCGTAGTTTCAGAAAAACCAACTTCCCGAACGACCGAATCGCCACAATTCGCCCCGCGACTGTAACTTCCTGTCCTTGCTTCTCGTCAAAATGATTTATTACATCGTGAATCTTTGTGTTGCGCTTCGACTCGGACGGATACGGATCAATTCCGCGCTCGCGCAGAGCTTCTAGTTTCTTTAACCTTTCGTTTCGATAATCTTCTAACAGCATAAAAACATTATACCATAAAATCCCACCTCTTGCTAGACATTGACGCGAGGATAGGACTATGGACTATTTAATCTCAATAATCTTGACTTTTTTGCCGTTAAACTCTACGGTTTCGCCAGATTTGTATCCAGAAATCGCTTTGCCGATGGGCGATTCATTGGAGATTTTGCCTTCAAGTGGATTTGCTTCGGTCGGACCTACGAGAGAATACTCGACCTTTTTGCCACCCATGTCAAGCGTAACCGTACAACCTAGCGTCACCGAGTCGCGTTTACCACCACGGATGATCTTGGCGTTCTTCAAAATCTCCTGGATTTCCATGATGCGACTTTCGGCGAGCTTCTGCTCATTGCGTGCCGAACTATACTCTTCATTTTCCGACAAATCTCCGAACTCGCGTGCCGTCGCAATCTTTTCGGCGATTGCTGAACGGTTAGCGATTAGTTCGTTTAGTTCGTTCTCTAATTCTTTCTTACCCTCAGCAGTTAAGCTGATATTCTTCTTAATCATAATAGACTCCACTATAATATCAAGTAAAAGTATACCGAATTTGCAACCGTTAGTCAATAGTAAAATCAGTCAATTTTACCATCTTGCTCTCGCCAGTCGCCCGCGATACCACCTCGACCGAATCATCTGCCAGAGTCTTATCTGATACGATAACTCGATACGGGATACCCATAAGCTCTGCGTCGGCGAATTTTTCGCCTGGTCTTACGTTGCGATCGTCATACAGAATCGCGTCCTCATGTGCGGCGTATAATTCCTCAGCATAGTGTGTCCCCTTTTCGCCAATCCCGACCAGGTAATACTTGTACGGCGCCACCGCTTCTGGCCAGTTAAGGCCTTTATCATCTGCATATTTCTCAGCGATCACGCCCATCACTCGCGATACGCCGATTCCATAGCAACCCATATACACCGTCCGCAGTTGATTGTTCTCATCACCGAATTGTAAACCTAGAGGTTCAGAGTATTTGAATTTGAGTTTGAAGATATTTCCCACTTCGGCGGCGGTCGTTGTTGACAAATCGTCGCGTTTCACGCCGAGATCAGACAGCACATCGTCCTGCAAAACCTCCTCGTTTAGTACGACGGAGCGATCGCTGTTATAATATACTGTATCTTCACCGACCGGCAAGAAAGTTTGGTACTCGTGCGAGTATTTCGAGAAAATCCCTCCGCTAGCAAAGCATTCGTAAGTCTCGGTCAGCCCGAGTCGCTCATAGATTCGTGCGTAGGCGGCCTCCACTTTTTCGTAGTATGCGTCCAAATCTGCTTCTGTCGCATGAAAAGAATACATGTCCTTCATAATGAACTCGCGTCCGCGCAAAATGCCAGATTTCGCCCGCTTTTCGTTGCGAAACTTCGTTTGAATCTGATATACCGACAGCGGCAAATCTTTATAACTAGAAATATAAGTCCGCATGAGATTCGTGATGGGCTCCTCATGCGTAGGCGCTAGCCCCAGTACCCCCCCGCCAGTCACTTCGGTCTTGAACCAGATATCCACTTGCGCATCAGAAAACCGCCCTGTCTTCTCCCACAATTCCGGATTTTGCAATGACGATAAGAGTACTTCCTGAGAGCCGATTTTATTTAGTTCTTCTCGTATGATGGCTTTAATTTTCTCTAATACCCGAAGCCCGAGCGGCAAATAATCGTAAACCCCCGCCAACTCCTTATGGACGTAGCCAGCGCGCACTAAGTAGGCGCCGTTGCGAGCAGTCTCGTCCTTTGGCGCGGCGCGGAGCGTCTTAATAAAACTCTGTGATAATCTCATACTGTATATTATATCACATCCCTAGTACATATAGCAGATAGAAAGCCACCCCATTTTTAATCATATGTGTCAAAATCCCTGCGTAAATCGTTCCTGTAATCTCGCGCAGCACGCACAGTACCACCGATAACGCAAATACATTCACTCCTACGTTCCATTGAAAATGCATCACGGCAAATAGGAGCGAGGTAAGGATTATAGAAAGCGGCATATTGATGCGCGCGCGCAACTTGCCATACAGCCATCCCCGGAAGATAATTTCCTCTATGGCTGGCGCAAGCACTACGAGCACGACGAAGGCTATAACCTTTTCCCCTCCCGACATGTATGCCGTAAAACCAGTTTCCTGTAATTGCTCTGGATTGAACCACGGAAACAGGCTAAAGAGCAACATGAGCAGTGCCGCGAATAGTGTGCCGACGATATAGGCGATTGGTGCCAGTCCGATATCGGTCCAAGTGGGCGTACCAGACAGCCCAATTTGTTCACGCGTAATTGGGGCCGACGCCTTGCTGCCGGAGGTTTTTACTTGACGACCTTTTTTGGTGTAGGTGAGTTTCCATTTAGCATTGACTCTGGGCGGCACAAAGATAATTAGCACGAGCGCCAATGCGTATGATAGTACGGAATATACGCCATTCCAGACCGGTTGCGTTATCGTTTCTCCCCCTAGTATCCAGAGCATCAGGTATCCCAGCAGAAGTTGTGAAGCCACCACCGAACAGAAAACCCAAATCATCATCAGTGCTACTATCAAGAAAGTCCTTTTCGGGCTAGTCTTGGCCGACGGCTTCACCTCTGTTTGCGGAACTTTGCTAGGCGCTTCTTTCATTTAGAAAAACCTCGTGATATCCAGTATTGTTACGACAACCATCAGAGCAAGCAATGCATACATCGAACGCGCCACGATTTTCTGCTCGATTTCTTTGGTCAGCTTTTTCCTGCGTAACTTGTAAATCGCGATTAGAAGCCATCGTCCACCATCAAGCGCCGGGATTGGCAATACATTCATGCAAGCAAGCGAGATGGAGATGATCGCCGCGAGGAATGCTAGATTGGTAGGCCCCGCTGCAGTAAATGATGGAAACAGCACTCCGATAATACCAACCGGCCCCGACACCGAGTCGCCGACCGTCGAGATTGCTTCCTGTCCACTCTCGCGAACGCTCGAATCAAAACTAAATAATCTCCCTACGCCACTCACTAGGTTCCATATCAGGTCGCCCACCCCCTTGAATGTCTCTCCCGTGACCTGCAAAGTCAGTCCGGCGCCGACTATTGGTGCACTCCACGTCGAGTAGGACAAAGTTTGTGTAGACTGCATGGCGATACCTAGATAATACTCACTATCATCCGGATTAAGTGTAGCTGTCAATGTTTCCGTCGTGTCGCCACGCAACACAGTATACTCGGCCTCTTTGCCAGCATGCTCCTTATTGTAACTATTGACAGCACTACCGGATGATACCTCATTATCGCCAGCTTTGATGATTTTGTCGCCAGTGAGGAATCCGGCCTTTGCGGCGGGCGACCCCTCCACGACCTCGACCACCTCTACCGGCGCGGCATCGACCCTCGTGTCGCTCGCCACCGTAAACTGGTTGTCGAGAAAAGTCGGCATCCCAGTCCAGGCTAGAACTGTCAAGATGACAAAAGCCGCCAGCCAGTTCATCGCTACCCCCGCAAAAAGGATTTTGGTCTTCTTTGGAAAACTCGCCTTTCCGAAAGTTCCTCGTCGCGTATCCGCCGCCGACTCTCCGTCCATCTGGCAGAACCCGCCGATTGGCAGCCAGTTAATGCTAAAAATCAATCCGTCTGCGATTAGCTTCTCTTTGGTTGGTGTCTTGTCGGACGAAGCAAGCGCCTGTGTTTTTTCCGCAATTTCAGCTGCATTTTCGTCAGACAGGACGGTTTTTGTGACGCCGCCCTTCGACCATTCGGATTTTTTAAGCTTGCGCCACTTATGGGTCGTAGGGTCTTTGATCCAAGCTACCGCTCGTGGCGGGAATCCGATTCCGAATTCCAAAACTCGTACGCCACTACGCCTCGCCGCAATAAAATGCCCGGCCTCATGCAATACCACTAGCAGCATCAATACTATTAAGCCAACAATTACGCCTACCACTATGTTCATATATATTATTATATCACTTCCCGAATCTGCGGTTACGATTTTCGTATTCTTTTAAGATTATTTTTATGTCCTCGCCGCTCATTTCTGGAAAATATTTTTCCATGAAGTAGAACTCTGCATAGCTTGCCCTCCACAGCATAAACCCAGAAAATCGTTGCTCGCCTGACGTCCGCACTACCATATCAACATCTGGTACTTCTGGATGATATAAATGTCGACGGATTGTTTCTTGGGTGATTATTCCTTCGCTCGCCGCGATTGTTGCCGCATCTGCAATTTCTTGCTCGCCACCATAATTGAAGCACATGCTAACCACAATTCCAGTACAGTCAGCCGTTAGCTTCTCGGCTTTTTCGATAGTTCCTGCGAGTTGCGGTGAGATTTTGTTTTTTGATCCGAGCACTAAGAGTTTTGCGTTGTTCTCTTTTAGCTCTTCGGCGTATTTCAGGATGCGAGTCTCGGCCAGTTTCATGATATAGCCTACCTCATCTGCACTTCTGCCCCAGTTCTCGGTCGAAAAAACATAGAAAGTGATATATTCTATACCAGATTTCGCCGCGGCGGCCACCAGCTCCTTGATGGTTGACAGGCCCCTTTTGTGTCCTTCGATAGTTGGCAGACCTTGTGCCTTCGCCCATCGTCGGTTGCCGTCAGCGATAATTCCCAAATGTCGCAATTCTGTCATGGCTAAATCTTCATTATTTCGTCAGACTTTGCCTTGAACGCGGCGTCTATCTTGTCAGTATATTCCTTCGTGAGATCGTCAATCTCCTTCTCAGCGCGCTTTTTGATATCTTCACCAAGATCCTCGGCGGATTTTAGTTCTTTGCGTGCATCTTCGCGTACGTTGCGTAGTGCGACCTTGGCTTGCTCGACTTTCTGCGAGGCGGTTTTTACGATTTCCTTGCGCCGTTCCTCAGTCAGTGGCGGAATCGGCACCCGAATCACGCGTCCATCGTCGGCCGGGTTGAGCCCTAGTGCCTGGTCAGCACGAATCGCCGAAGCGATATTTTGAATCGTGCTAGGGTCAAATGGGGTAATCATGAGCAATGTCCCGTCCGCAGCTGTTACATTTGCCACTTGATTAAGCGGCATGAATTGCCCGTATGCTTCCACCTTGATACTCGCTAGCATATCTGGATGTGCCCGCCCCGTCCGCACCTTTTTCATTTCATCATTGAAACGCGTCAACACTTCCTCCATCGCCGCGCGCTCGTTTTTGGTGTCAAACATAATAACTCCTTGTTTATACCACGATTATATCACGCCCCGCGCCCATTTACAAATACTGTGCATATATCCGGGTGTATTCGTTCCGTTGACTGCGCACCGCCCGCCGCGTCGCCGACTAGCCAGCCCAAAGGTACTTTTTCGAAGCATTTCTAGATTTGTTTGCCGTAATTATTACAACTCAGCAATGAAAAAATGTCCCCCAGCCCGACAGGGCGAATAAGGACATTTTTTCTTGCCCTGCGTTGTAATAATTACATAGGCAAACAAGTCCAGCTGAGAAAAAGTGCCTTTGGGCTGACGGGGCATCGAGCCATCCATTCCACAAGACCCTAACGGGCATCTTTCGCCCATTAGGGTCAGTAGCCCCACTGTGCTAGATTATTCGGTTACCCCCAACTCAATTCTCTTGAATTGGCGTACGGTAATATTCTCGCCAGTTTTCGCAATCGCTTCCTTGATAAATTGCTCGACGGTTTTTGAATCATCCAGGATATATGGTTGGTTCATCAGTACCTTGTCGGCAAAGGCCTTCTTCACCTGCCCGGCGAGGATTTGTTCTTTCATATTCTCTGGGCCTTTGAAATTGGTTTCAAGCTCGGCAATTTTCGCGGCGCGTACGTCCTCCGGAATATCGTCCTCGGACACATAGAGTGGTGCCATCGAAGCGACCTGCATTGCAATCTGATGGGCGAGAGTCTTGAATTCGTCGGTTTTAGCGACGAATGAGGTTTCACAGTTGACTTCCACGATTGCGCCGAGACGTCCATCGTGAATGTAAGCGTCCACTAGGCCCTCACGAGTCTCGCGATCGCCGCGCTTCTCTGCCTTAGTTAGGCCTTTCTTGCGCATCGCTTCGAGCGCCTTGTCAAAATCACCATCAGCCTCGACGAGTGCCTTTTTCGCGTCGGTCAACCCAGCGCCAGAAAGCTCTTTGAGTTTTTTGATTTGTTCTACTGAGATTTCAGCCATTTTTGCCTCCTTATTTTATATACGGTTCGCGTGAATTTGCGCCACAGATGATAGCTATTCACGTTATTTTTTGCCTTCTTTGATTGCCTCGACGAAATAATCGAGCATCAGCTTCGTCGCCTTGATCGAGTCGTCGTTGCACGGAATGACGTAGTCGATATTGGTCGGGTCGACATTGGTGTCGGTAAGCGCGATTACTGGGATGTCGAGGGTCTTTGCCTCGCGAATCGCGTTCATATCCTCGTCGGCATCCACCACTATTACTAGCGCAGGTTGTTCGGTCATTTCCTTGATGCCACCGTAGCGTTCATTGAGCAGGTCGATTTCTTCCTGATAGCGTTGGACTTCGAGCTTAGAATAACGGCTTTCAAGTTCGCCGGAAGCCATGCGGCGTTCCAAATCTTTCAGCTTCTTGATTTGGCGATTCACAGTATCGACATTAGTGAGCGTACCACCAACCCAACGCACGGTAACGTACGGCATCTCGACCGATTCGGCCGCCTCGCGCACGATATCCTTCATCTGTTTCTTGGTGCCTACGAAAAGTACCTTCTTGCCCATCTTGGCTACCTCGGTGATTTTAGGTAGAGCAAGTTCTAGACCTTCGACGGTCTTTTCTAGGTTGATAATGTGTGCGTCTTGACGCTTAGAATGAATATAAGGCGCCATCTTCGGGTGCCAGCGGCTCGTTTTGTGCCCAAAATGAGCACCAGCTTCGAGCAGAGCTTTCATATCGACATCAACTGCCATATATGATTTCCTTTCTCTTGCGCCTGGGAACCTCGCATCAGGAAATCTTCCCAGGTTGTTTCGTTAAATAGTATATGATTCCATTATATCATACCTTTACTTTTTGGTCAAGGTGTGCTAAAATATAACTAATTATGAGTAAAACAGAATTACATCCCAAAGATTATCGTGATGTCGTGTTTATGGACGAAGCTGCGAATTTCTCATTCCTCACCAAATCCACGGCAGTTTCCACGGAGACCATCAAGTGGGAAGATGGCAATGAATATCCACTAGTCAAGGTACAGATTTCTTCTGCCTCGCACCCATTCTTCACCGGTGAAGAGAAGATTATCGATACCGAGGGTCGCGTCGACCGCTTCAAGGCTCGTGCCGCCAAGGCCGAATCTCTGAAAGAGGCCCTTGAAAACAAGGCCAAAAAGGCCGCCAAGGAAGCCGAGAAAAAGGCCAAAGCCGAGGAAGCCAAATCCTCCGAGAAGTAACCATCTCGACATAGCAAAACGAACCGGTCAACATCCGGTTCGTTTTTTTGTCCGTTTACTATCCTCGCAGTTTTTAATAGTAAGCAGAAGGTCAAACAATCAAACTTTCAAACAGTTACCCGTTTACGGTCCCCCTAAGACCTTGCGGCGGACCGCCAATCAGCCAGCCGCAAGGAGTGAGTTTTAGCGTTTCTTCTTATTATTGACGGTAGCTTTACGATTTCGTGCTACTATGCCGAGTGCCACTACGCCGAGTACGAAGAATACGATAAGCCCAGTAATCAGGTAGTCTTCTTTTGAAATGTTGAGGTTCTGGAATAACCCACCGGTATCTGGCGCGCCTGTATCAGGAACTTCCGGACAGGTGGTGGTCATGAGATATGGTCTAGAATATAGCAAAGTCTGGGAGTTGTCAGCCTCGATATGGTAGGCGTATAGATATAGTTGTTCCTGGCAACCTACCTGAGATAGGTCGAGCGGAATCCAGATCTCGCTATCGAGCGCCTGGACCGATAGCGTGCCTACCGAAGTTCCATCTAGGTCAACGTATTTCTCGCCTACGACGGTACCATTACCGGTCTTGACGACTAGCAAATCAGCTTCGTCGGATACCTCCGTAACCACGACGTAAGGGTTGCCATTTTCGTCGGCAGTAATCTTACCTACTACTGGAACATAATCAAAGGTCAAAACATCAAAGCGTTCATCGCCGTCAATCGAAATTGTTGTCGCTTCGAGCTTATAACTACCATAGCCTGGAGTTGTACCATCGCTAAAAGTCAAGTTGCTTAAATCGATTCTCTGATCCGGTAGCTCTTTGTAATCATAGTCGGCATTGTCATCCCGATAGACTTCCGCCGTATGGGTATTCCCCTCTGGATCGGTGTAAGTCAAAGTAATAACTACACTTCTCGCATAATTGTAGCTAATACTATATGTATAGCTCGGATTTGTGATGTCGCTTCCCTCGTCGGACGTTAAATGCACGACCGGCTGATCTTCTACGACCTTGACCACTAATGTATCTGTCAAACTAGTGGTCATTGCTGATGCACTAGGGCCAGGCATAATAGCGGCACACGCAGTCATTCCCGCTACTAATACTAAACCCGAGATGCCAAGAATATTCTTTTGTACTCTTTTCATACTCTTTACTCTACTTTTTATTTTATGTTTTTATTTTGGCTTTGTAAGGACCCGCTCCACCGGGCTGCCTGTCTATATCATGAATCTAGACCGGCGTTCCTTACGCTTCCTAATAAAGATTATAATCCATACGATTATTATTGTCAATAGCAAAATGAACGCAACTAATATCGGTAGAGGTAAAATTAAAATTAGCTGTGAAGTCGTCTCTGTGCTCCCTGCGGCTGAAACTGTCCAAGTTGCTTTAAATAGACCAAAGTATGGCGTATTCTCCCATGTATCCGACACGGAGAGTTCTGTTTCGGGAATCACGGAAACGCGTCCACTCGTGCCCTCAGTTTCATAATAACTCCGACCGAAGATCCCCTCAACTTTCAATTTGCCCTGCGCCATGAAATCAACGTTACCGGTGTTTTTCACCTTTGCGGAGGCATTAATCAGAGATTTCTTTTCGCCATCCACCTCGATAGATTGGCTGAGTTTCAGGTCACGAATCTCGGAGCTTGTAATTGTCTCGCCATTTGAGCGACCATAGACGACCAGCCCAGGGCTAGCCTCGGTCTTAATACCGGAAGCCGTTGTGCTATTCGACAGTGTGTGCGCAAAAAGTACTGCGTACTGTCCACCACCTGGGATGCTGGACGGCGTCGAAATCCTATAAGATACCTCTACGCTGTCACCTGGCTGGGCTTGGTAGCGCGCCTTCTCGACGTAATTTCCGTTCGCGTCGGCAAAAGTAATCCATCGCGTAATCTGGGTGAAAGTATTTTCGTTGCTGAATCCTAGTTTGTACTCGTCATCATCCTCGGAATAAGAATAGGAATATGGCGAGGCATAAACTTCAAAATCCATCACGCTGCTACCGTTGTTGGTTACTTTGAAGGTGTCCTCGTAGGTCGTATCCGGCAATAGCTGTAGAATCTTGCTTACTGGACTAATGCTAATACTCGTCGCCGCCGCCATAATCTGCTCGGCCTCCGACTCGCCCTCCGCCATCACTGGAACACTAAAAAACATCGCACAAACCAGGAATAGTCCTAGACAAAGCGATGCTACCTTTGCAATAAAGCCTTTCATTTACCTCCTTTTATCTCTAATGGTGCGCCTGACTAGACTCGCACCGCAGGTCCGAGTCGCTCGGACCAGTTTTGATATAATGGTGCGCCTGACTAGACTCGCACCGCAGGTCCGAGTCGCTCGGACCAGTTTTGATATAATGGTGCGCCTGACTAGACTCGAACTAGCACAGCCGTGAATCTGGCCACTACCACCTCAAGGTAGCGTGTCTACCAATTCCACCACAGGCGCATGAAGTCATTATAGCACGCGGGTTTTACGGTGTCAAGTTCTTCGTCCCGCGGGCCGCCGCCCAATTTACCACGTCCACGAACCGGTCTAGTTCGGTCACTAGATGCACATCGGGACTAAAAGTCCGCACATTCTTATTATATATATACAACATATTGGCTTGATATAGTCCAATCGCTGGCACATCCGCCACCCAATGTTCGAGGAATGACTCATATTTCCTAGCACGCAGAGTCGGATCGAGCGTCGCGCGTGCCCCGATTAGTAAATCGTCGACGAGCACATTGCGATAATTGGATAGATTCAGCCCGCCTCCTGACGCCTGCGAGGAATGGTAGTATGGTAACAAATCCGGGTCGGCGCCAAGGTCAATCTTGTACACCAGTATGTCATATGCGCGTCGCGACAAAACGTTTGCTACGAAATCCTGCGTCTCATCGTAAGCTGTCATGTTGCAGTCGAAACCCAAATTTTCGAGCTGAGATTTCAGGTTTGTTGCCACTGCCGGCAAGAATCCAGAATTGACCGTCACAATACTAATTGCCGGGCGATTATTACCGCTGATTTCCGCAATTTTGGACTTTGCGGCCGCCTGGTCGTATCCAATTGGTGTCGGATATTGTGATAGAGCAATTTGCGAATCAAGCAACGGATAATCCAGTGGTTTTGTCTCTGGCGCCGCAGCTCGAAGTTGCGCGAGATCTAGCCCCTGCTTCACGGCGCGCCTGAGGGCCGTATCGCGGAACGTCCCGGTCGAAGTATTGAAAAACGCAAAAGCTCCTACATTGATGCTTGCATTGGTCATTTCGAAGCTCCCAGAGTTAATCTGCCCCGTTTCAATGCTGGCAAGTTCCGCCGTCGCTGTTACGTTACCAGTCCTGAGGGCCGAAACGATCTCGCTCTTGTCAAGGTAAGTATGCACGCCAAAACTAGTTAGCATGGGTGTTCCATCATAGTAGTAGGGGTTTCCCGACAGATAGAAAATAGCCTCATCGCTTACTGTGGTCGTCTGTGTGGCGTTAAAAGAAAACGCCCCGCTCGTTACTGGCGCATTCGAAAAAGAGTCCTCGACCAAAGTTTTAAGCTCGGCGTCGTCAAGTTCGTGCTTCGGTACGATTGGTATTTCCAGTGCTGAGGCGAAGTCCGCGTATGCAGTCGGCAAGGTAAAAATAATCTCTCCATTCTCGCTCTCGGAGATTTTTACGTTTTCGAGATTTGAGTCGTAGATTGAGTTGACTGCTGGGCTCTGAATCAAGTCCAGCGTAAACATGATGTCTTCGTTTGTAATTGGACGTCCGTCCGACCATTTTAGGCCGTCGCGCAATTTCAACGTCCAGACTTTGCCGTCCTCGTTCGATCTGATTGATTGCGCCAATGCTACCCCTGGGTTACCAGAGTAGTCGTTGGCCACTAGCGTCGCAAACATTAATCGGCTGAGGACTTTTTCGCTTGAAGTGGTAGCAAATAGCGGATTGAGCGAGTTTACTCGCCCGAGCGTAGCTTCAATGTAGCTGCCTCCCGCCACAAAAGTATTGTCAGCGTACGAGTCGCCGAACCAAAAAGCCTGTGTTACGCTCAGCATAATCAAGGCCAGCACTAGTAGCGACCATTCAAAAATCAGTAATCGGATATTACGGATGTGCGAAAATCTCTGTAATAGATTTTCTTTGAGGTGTTCCTTGCTCTCCTCACTGACTTTCAAAGAAGTTCGAGAAAACCGCTTTACAAACTTTTGCCCACGTTTTTTAAGAGTATTTGCCATTAAAAACTCCTACGACGGAATGAGCAATAGTCCCAAAATTGACCCTACGAAGATTACGGAACACACTATTGTTGTCACAAAAAGTGATTTTTCTAGACCGCGCCTAGTAGTGTACAATTCCCCCGAGCTACCGAACCCCGCACCGAGCGAGGCGCCGCGTTGCTGTAATAGTATTAGCAAAATCGTGAGAAATGCCGAGATAAAAGTCGCCACTTCCAGAAAACTTCCTAGTTGCATTTGAACTCCTTCACATGTCTATTTTAGCATACCTTTACGTTTCAGTAAAGTGTGATAGGTGATTGCGAAACGGTGCGATTCTTCGTCAATCCGCGCAATGAGACGCGCCACGTGCGAACCCTGCGACAATTCCACGGTCCCCTTATCCGGAACTACCAGGGTTACCGTCGCTGATTTTGAGTGGTCGCCAGATTTGTCGCGCCCGATTACTGGTATATTATATGGCTCCACCAGCGGCAAAATCGCATTGACCTGCCCCAGTCCGCCATCCAACACGATCAAATCCGGATATTCCCACTCCTGATGCTTTAACCTGCGCGCAATTACCTCGCGCATACTTTTCAAGTCATCATTGGTCGATGAGCGGATTTTGAACTTACGATATTCGCTCCGTGCCGAAGCGCCGTTGATAAAGGCCACCATGCTCGCCACAGTATATTCCCCGCTCTGGTGCGAGATGTCGTACCCCTCGATTCGTCGCGGTGGTCGCGTGAGTCCCAACATTTGTTGTAAATCCGCTAGCGCCTTGTCACTCGAAATGTCCAAAAACTCCTTGTCGGAAAACACGATTTTCTTCTTCAATTCTTTGAGTCCAAAAAGTTGATCGCGAGCCTCCGCGGCAAGCTCGAAATGCCCTGCCGCCGCCTCGTCGCGCATAGTTTTTTCGAGCTCTTTTAACAACTTCTCGCGGTCGCCTTCGAGATATCTGATTAGTTTACGCAAATTACGTTTGTAATCCGCCGGTGTTGTCTTGCCGATTTCAATACCCGGCGTCAGCCCTAGGTCAGTATCTAGGGTCTTACGTCCGTCGTATGGCTTAGTATAATATGGGAAAATCCGCCGCAGCGTACGCACTGATTTCTCGACTACCATTTTGCCATAAAACGGTCCCACATAAGTAGCCTTGTCGTCCACGGGGTTTCGCGTAAAACTAATATATGGCACCGCGTCCTGCATTGAAATCCGTACATACGATACGGTTTTGTCGTCACGAAGTAGGATATTCCATTTTGGCATGTAACGCTTAATCATCTCGGATTCCAGGAAAAGCGCATCCATTTCGGTCTCCACCACTATCCAGTCAGTATCATAGATTTCCGCTACGAGCGCCTCAGTCTTGATGTCTTTGTGTGATTTTTGAAAATACTGCCGCACACGATTTTTTAGCACCGCCGCTTTGCCGACGTAGATAATTTCCCCGGCCTTATTTTTATGGAAATAAACCCCCGGAGCATCCGGGAGTTTAGCTAGTTTTTGTTTTAACCTCTCGTCCATAATTCCATTATATCATACTTTGACGAAAAAGTCAATAGCACTAGTCAGACTCTCCGCCAATGCTCTCGATGAAGCCTTCGCCGTAGAACTGAGAAAAGATCTGAGTAAGCACTTCGTTGATGTCTATATAGCGCTCTGGCACGTCGACGTTGATGCTTGTCGGGTAGCCAATTGCTGCATCCACCGTCGCCGAGGCCGTATCAGTCTTGACGGTGAAATATAGCCTGGTGAAATTATTGTTGTTGTCAATCTCGACGTATAGCGACGGAACGCGCGCCGTAATTTCCGCAACCATCGCCGACGTCACTTTGCCGCTAACCGCCGGACTACCAGTACAAGCCAGTAGCGAGTTCATGAAACCAGAGTTTGGCATCGAGTTAATGAACGCGGCTAATTTTTCATTGTCGAAACCAATCCGATACAGTGTGTTAGCCTTCTTGTTGATGGCTAGATTTTCCGTCGAGTAAGTCACAAATTGATTGGCCTGGTACTTGCTTCCGAGATTATTGCTAAACTCACCCAGTTCGCCAGCCGCGTCCGCGAGACATGCAATAGCGGTGTTCATATTATATATATCTGTCGCGTTGCTAAACGAATTGTCCGGAATCCTAATCCACTCATTGTCAAACGCCTCAAATACACCTATCGAGTCAAGGAGCGTAGGGCTGGCAGAAGTGCTTGTAGTTGGCGCCTTGTAATTATTTAGTACTAAGGTTAGTCCATTCAACCGCATATACAGATCGTTGCCTTGCGAATGTACTTCCTCCGCATCAAAACTGAACTCTTGGCCGTCCGATAGCGTCGCCGTCACCGCCGCATTGACGAAGTTCTCGGTGCTTTTTAGGTTGACGCCGGAATCAAAATCGACCACCATAGTTGAAAACTGTGATTCTTCGTCATCTGAAACAACCGTCACGGAACCTTTGAGCGAAACTTTCGAGGCGGCATTGCCAGATAGTAATTTGCTCATTGCCGCTGGAACCTTGTCGTCTTTTTTGTCAAAAGGTTTCAGCAGGATGACCGCCACAACGGCCGCGCCGATGCCCACTACCAGCAAAATTAGTAGTGCCGCGAGTAGGCCATGTTTCTTTTTCTTGACTGGTTCCACGATGGAATCTTTCGGTGTGGGCATTGGGTCATCGACAATTGTTCTAAGTGGCGGTTCTGGAACCGTCTGCACCGGAGGATGCATCGTCTGCACCGAAGATTGATTTGCCGGCGCTGAGGAATGAATCGCCTGCGCTGGAGCTTGATTCATCCGCGCTGGAGACTGATTCGTATGCGTCATGCGCGGTTGCGACATCGGGCGGATATCCTGCATCGTAATTCGCCGCGTTGGTGTGGGCTGCGCAAACTGAGCCCTATCGACGCCCGTCGCATCACTGGCTGCAACGTTTGACGCTGTACCCGTCATCCCATCCTCCGACCACGCCATCATTTCTGGCGTCTCTGGTGTCTCTGGCGGCACTGGTGCCAACGGTGCAGGATTGAGAGGGTTCGGCGTTCCCCCCGGATTGTCATTCATAAATAACTCCTATTTTAATATTCTTATGCTTATTTTAACACAAATATGCTAAAATTAGTATATGGATAAATTTGTAATTTCTAACATTAAAGCAAGACAGGTCCTCGACTCTCGGGGCAACCCTACTGTCGAGACAGAAGTTTTTCTTGAAAACGGCGGTTTCGGACGCGCAATTGTGCCATCCGGGGCTTCGACCGGTGCCGGCGAAGCACTCGAACTTCGTGATGGCGACCCGGATCGCTACGGCGGCAAAGGTGTCCTGAAGGCCGTCTGGAACGTCAACTCTAAAATCCGCGACGTGCTCGTTGGTAACATCTCCGACCAGAGCTCTGTTGATCAGATGCTCCTCGACCTAGACGGCACCGCCAACAAATCTGCACTCGGGGCGAATGCGATGCTCTCGGTCTCGCTTGCGGTTGCCAAGGCAAATGCTCGCGCCCTTCGAGTGCCTTTATATCAACATATTGCCAATCTTGCCGGTACCGAGCGTGAAATGTCGATTCCAATGCCAATGATGAATGTAATGAACGGTGGCGAACACGCTTCTTGGGCGACCGATTTTCAGGAATATATGATTATCCCCCGCTCGGCCGGTAACATTGCCGATGCTGTACGCATGGGCGCGGAAGTTTTTCATGCGCTGAAATCTGTCCTGAAAGACCGCGATTATCCGACTACTGTCGGCGATGAAGGCGGTTACGCGCCGCGCGTGCGCGAGGGCAACAATGAACCTCTCGAATGTATCAAACTTGCCGTCGAACGTGCGGGTTACAAGTTCGGTACCGATATTGCTATCGCTATGGATATCGCCGCGAGCGAGTTTTATGTGGACACCCCGGCTGACCCACCGTATGACCACGGCCACTACGAACTCAAAACCACCGGCGATTGGAAGACCGCCGACGATATGATCAACTGGTACGAATGGATTATTGATAACTATCCTGTTGTTTCTATCGAGGACGGTCTTGCCGAGAACGACTGGAGTAGTTGGCGCATCATGACCGAGCGCCTCGGTTCGCGCATCCAGCTCGTCGGCGACGATCTCTTCGTCACCAATACGGAGCTACTTGCTCGCGGTATAGATAGTGGTGCCGCCAACGCCATCTTGATTAAACCAAACCAAATCGGCACTCTCTCCGAGACTATTGCCGCCGTCATGATGGCAAAAAACGCCGGTTATCGTACCGTAATGTCGCACCGTTCTGGCGAAACCGAAGACGTCACCATCACGCATCTCGCCGTCGGTCTCGGTACTGGACAGATTAAGACTGGTTCTCTCTCGCGCTCTGAACGTATTGCGAAGTACAACGAACTCATCCGTATTGCCGAACTCAATTCTCGCCTCGGTCTCACCGATCCGTTCAGACGCTAGTTTATCTAGTGCTGGATGGACCTGTATTGCTCCATGCTAGAAAAAGTGGATTTCTGGGAAATCCACTTTTTGAACCTGCTTGACGAGGTGGAACCGGAGCGTTCGGGATTTTCTAGTATAGTTCTGTTCGTGTTTTTTATGTAAAAACAAAAAAATGGCAACGCCGAGGTTAGTAAATACTAAACTAAGTGAGGTAACATGAAGCCAATATATACAAAGCCAAGAATCTTTCGTCCGCTGCGTCCATGACTAGCTAACCCCTAAACGCTTTTCAGAACATTAACCAGATTCGGATATTGTAAGTTTTACCAAAATCTCAGTGTGCGAGCGGGACTGCTGTAATCAATAAGCAGTCCCGCTTTTCGTGTGCGGCATTATGTAATAAATAGGAATAGATGATGACCGTAGCTAAGGAGCTCACACCTGCCAGATTTTGTAAAACTTACAAAGTTCCGAGTCCAGTTCTGAAAAGAGTTTAGGGGTTGGCCAACATTGAGTCGGCTGATACTGAGTCCGGCCGAGAAAAAGTACCTTTGGGTTGACGATATCCGACGCCCTGCAAAAGGCGCCCAGGAATAAAACCTGGGCGCCTTACGGAGTCGCTAACCCTGACGGACGACAAGACACCCGAAAGGGTCTTGACAGTTTCGTCTCGTGGGTGGTAGAATTAAGTTATAAGTTATGGCTTCTCAGTCTTTGACTGAGAAGATTTTTTGATCCGTATTAGACCAAACAGGAAACTTATTTCGAAGTCTCTCTTCATAACCCTCCTTTCTTCTTGCCACTCATGAATTAAAATGCAACCCCGTACTTCTCAGGCTATCACAATCCGTATAATAAATCAACCCCCACCTATAAAACGTAGTCACCTGCTATATCTAGGACTAAAAATGAATCGTAGCATCGTTCATATCCTACTTCGTCGCATTGGCGGCACGGAAACCATCGTAGAAGTTCTCCGAAATCTTCGGGTGTCCAATCTTATTGGCGGCTTTTACGACTTCGGTAATGTCATCAGTAATTCTGAAAATATCCGGATCCTTCGGACTGATGACGGCAAGGTCGAGCATTTTTTTGATGACACGGTCAAAACTGCGCCAATAAGATTTACCGATTAAGAATACTGGCATTTTGGGCATTTTGTCTTCCTGCATCAAACATAGGATCTCCGACAACTCGTCCATGGTGCCGAACCCCCCTGGGAAAAACACGAAGACCTTGGCGGCCATCGCGAGGGAGACCTTACGCGCGAAGAAATATTCAAATGTCAGGCAGTCGGTGAGATATGGATTTGGGAATTGCTCGTGTTTCAAAGTAATATTGAGACCGATTGTCCGCCCGCCGATTTCGTATGCTCCGTGCGACGCGGCTTCCATGATGCCCGGACCGCCGCCAGTCACGACGGCGTGGCCGTTTTTGGCAAGTAACCCGCCTAGTGCGTAGGCCATTTTGCAATATTTGTGGTCTTGCGGTAATCTCGCTGAACCAAAAATCGTCACACCCTGCGGGAATGATCGTACGATTTGTAGCCCTGCTCCGAGGTCCTTTGCGTATAAGTTCGCCCGTTCGAGATCGGCGATGGATAGTTTTTTAAGTATTTCTTCTTCGCTTTTGAGCATAATTTCCTTTCACTAGATTTTTTGAATTGGCATTGGGTGCAGGTCCACATCGTCATCGAGGGCGCCAGTATTGCCGCCGATACGGGAAACGACCGCGGTAGAGTTGGCCGAGGCAAAAACAAGCGCCTGCCTAAAACTTTGCCCTGCCGCATACGCCGCGAGAAATCCCGCACCGAAAGCATCGCCGGCACCAGTTGCGTCTTTCACGCGCCGATCTTCGTAGATGCCGAACCTGTACGATTCGCCAGTTGCGCGATTCGTGGCGGCGCCACCCATTGGACCATCCGTGATGATGGTGATTGGTGCGTAGCCCCCAAGATGGTAAAGCAGTTCGCTTAGAATGTTTCCCGGCACCAGTTGTGCTGCTTCGGATTTATTGACGAGTACCACGTCGACTTTCGCCAAGATTCTCAGCAGCTCTCTCGGCGATGACAATTCAAGCGCACCAGGGTTAAACATCACGCGGGTATCCAATTTGTGTGCCGCTTTGATGAAACTCGCAAGCGTCTCCATGTCGCCTCGAAGTGACGTAATATAAAGCCAGTCTGGATGGATTCGCGCTAAATCCTCTGCTGACAAATTACTAAAACTATCACTCGCGCCACGATACGTCAGAATCGTCCGTTCGCCATGTCGTGAATCTAGCAAGATGACCGACGTGCCAGTCGCCTTGTTGGAAATATAATTTACATAACTATTGTCAATCTCTTCTCGGTCAAGCACTCGCATCACTGCCTCGCCCGCCGAGTCGTCGGCGATATTTCCCATAAAAATTACTTCGTGTCCGTGTCGTGATAGAGTGACGGCCGCATTGATGCCGCCACCGCCCACACCGTATTGTAATTTATCGATGTCGATTTTCGACCCGACCAACATCTTGCCGAAGATTGCTTCTCCGCCAATCTGAGTTGGCAACAAATCGTCATGGTCGATGAGATAAATATCTTGCAGGGCGGCGCCAAGCGTAACGATTCGTGCCATTACAGTACTACCCCCGTCTTGTCAATCTCTGCCACTAGCGCTTCATACATTTTCATCGGGTTCTCAGCTTTCGATAGCGCCGAACCAACGTTGATTACGTCGAGGTCCGCGTGCGCCAAAGCGCGGATATTGCGGAGATTAGCCCCGCCATCCCAGCCTATTTCCAGCTCCGGCTTCATGTTGCGCACGAGCGGGATTTTCTCGGTCTGCATCATGTCGGCCGCGCCGCCCTGTTCGCCGAGCTTACCAGCAAAAATCAGCACGTGGTCCACCATATCAATATAGGGTTTCACATTGGGCGGATACGTCGATGGCAACAAGGCTAAACCCGTACGAATACCGTGATCCTTCAAAGTTTTGAAAATCGGCGTCAAGTCCTCTCTTGCCTCAGCGTGAAAAATACAAAGCGAGGGCATCAGCTTTAACACTGTATCGATATGTTGCGACGGTTTTGCGACCATCATATGTAAATCAATGGTCCAACCCTTAGGCCACCAGACATTAGTGATATCCAGAGTTTCGTTCGGTGCGAAAACTCCGTCTGTCACATCGACCTGTGCCCGCCGGCTATACAGATTTATCCGCTCAATTTGGGCGCGGTAGTCCATCTTGTTGCTCGTCAAAATCGCGGGGACGATGGTTACTGACCTAATCATATATTTGACCCCCTGTCAACAATGTGTCATAATCAAAAACTTCCTCATCCAGACGATTGATGCGTCGGACGCGTCTTTCTAGTGGTTGAAAATCAGTTCCAAGAAACGCGCTCGCAATCCGCCTCGCGGCTTCGGTGTCTAAAAAATGCGCCGATAAGCATAATATATTAGCATCATCATGCTCGCGCGCCAGCACCGCAGACTCCGGCGAGTCACAATGCGTTGCTCGTATGCCGCTAAAACGATTCGCCTGAATGGTCATACCGTGCGCCGAATCGCAAATCAGTATACCTCGCGATGTCGGATTGTCGCGCACTGCTCGCGCCACGGCAATCGCCGGGTCGTTATAGTCATCTTTATCGGAAGCGCTATAAGTACCCAAATCTACAACTTCGTCCGCATGGTCAAAACCTGCCAAAAACTTAGTCAAATCCTGTTTGAGAGAGAAACCGCGATAATCCGCCCCGATATATACGTTCATCAGTCTTCCTTCCCGTAATCGACGGCGAGTTCCACTAGGCGATTTGAATACCCCCACTCGTTATCATACCATGCAACTACCTTGATGAGATTGCCATCAACTACGTCGAGCAGGGGCAAATCTACGACACATGACCTCGGGTCACCGATGAAGTCCGACGATACCAATTCCTCATCAGTCGCGCCGATAATGCCTTCGTAATAGGGGTCCTTAGCAACCTTCTCAAATAAATCGACTAATTCTTCCTTGGTGGTATTGCGCTTGATGAGTGCAGTAATGTCGGATAGCGACACAACCGGCGTCGGAACGCGTACTGAGAGGCCATTGAACTTCCCTTTGAGACTCGGGATCGTCTCGGCCGCCGCTTTGGAAGCGCCAGTGGTGGTTGGAACGATGTTTTCTGCGGCAGAACGCGCCTCGCGTAAGTCCTTTGCTGGTGCATCTAGTAGTCTCTGCGAGCCGGTATATGAGTGAATCGTCGTCATCATGGCCTTCTCAATACCATACTCGTCTTCGAGTACTTTCATGATGGGGGCGATACAGTTGGTAGTACAGGATGCATTGGAGAGAATCTGGTCGTCCGGCTCGACAATCTCCTCGTTGACACCGAGCACGATGGTCTTCGCCCCTTCACCCTTGGCAGGCGCCGAGATAATCACGCGTTTCGCTCCTGCGACAATATGTGCTCGCGCCGCTTCCGGTTTGGTAAAAAATCCTGTCGACTCAATCACTACGTCCACATCCAAATCCCCCCAGGGTAAGTTCATGGGGTCTTTCTCGGCGAAAACCGGTATTTCCTCGCCGTCAACTACGAGCGAAGAATCTTTTGCTTCTACTTCTTTTTCGTATGCGCCATAGGAAGAATCGTGGCTTAGTAAATGCGCAAGAGCCTTGGCGTCGGTCACGTCGTTAATCGCGACAACCTTGGCGTCTTTTCTCTCCCCCAAAATCTTGAATGCATTTCGTCCGATTCTCCCGAAACCATTTATCGCAACCTTTAACATGATACCTCCTAAATACTTATGACTATTATAGCACAAAAAATCCCTTTTTGAAAAGGGATTTTTGTTTGAGAAACTATCTTGCGAAGTGTGCAAATGCGCGGTTCGCTTCCGCCATGCGGTGACAGTCCTCTTTTTTCTTGAAAGCTGCACCAGTTTCATTGTAGGCGTCAACGATTTCAGATTCTAGCCTCTTAGCGTACGGCATACCTTTGCGAGCGCGAGCCGCTTGGACCATCCAAGTAAATGCAAAGTGCATCTGCCTGTGTCCTGCAATTGGGAACGGAATCTGGTAGTTCGCACCACCTACGCGGCGGGATTTCACCTCGAAATCTGGTGAAACGTTTGCGATGGCTTTTTCGAGTACTTCTACTGGATTCTCGCTCTTTAGCTTCTTCGCGGCGCCCTCAATGGCAGTATATACTGCGCGCTCGGCAACTTGCTTTTTGCCGTCGAGCATGGACTTATTGATGAGGCGCTGTACCATAATCGACTGATATTTGCGATCTGGATTTACCTTGCGTTCAAGAGATTTGGTAGTTTTGCGTGGCATAATTACTTACCCTCCTTCTTCGCGCCGTACTTAGAACGACCCTGCTTGCGACCCTGGACGCCTTGCAAATCTAGCGTGCCACGGACGATGTGATAACGCACACCAGGAAGGTCCGGCACACGACCACCGCGTACTAGTACTACGGCGTGCTCCTGCAAATTGTGGCCTTCACCGCCAATATAAGCCCAGACTTCCTGACCGTTAGTCAGACGGACACGAGCCACCTTACGCATAGCGGAGTTCGGCTTTTTAGGGGTCTTGGTTGTTACCTTTATGCAGACACCACGCTTCAAAGGCGCAGCTTTCTCGTAGCGCTTAGTTTTCAATGTATTAATAATGGAACCGAGCGCCGGAGATTTTGACTTCTTCGCAGCCTTTTTGCGAGGCTTGCGAATCAACTGATTGATAGTTGGCATTAATATTCCTCTTATTATCTATTATTTTGCCCCATTTGCGATACAGCAATAGCAAACAGGATGAAACTCATTACTTTAATTATATCACACTTATTTATTATTTTCAACTAGGAAGTCGAGCGTTTTCTCGATAATCATACGATTTTTGATGTCCATTTTGACATTGGGGTCTTTGAGCGATTTGATGGCTTCGGGAGATTTCTTGTACACATCGCGAAGCTCAGCAATTTTCGCGGCCACTTCATCGTCGGAAACGTCAATCTTCTCGGCGATTGCGAGATTCTGCAATACTAGTGAACCTTTAACGCGTTGCTCAGCGACTTCGCGAGCCTTCTTTTCCCAGGACTCCATAGTTTCGCCCGCTCGTTCGATATAATCTTCAAAAGACATACCGGCCGAAGTTGCGTTCCTCGTGATATCGTCACGCATCATTCGTACTTGGTCATCAATCAAAATCTCCGGAGCCGACACGGTAGATTTCTTGACCAGAGCTTCCACGAGTTCGTTCTTAAACTTCTCGGTATTCTGATGATCGGTCTGTGCGGTCAAGTTTTGCTTGATGTCCTCTTTCAATGCCGCAAGATTCTCAAACGGACCGGCTTTCTTGGCTAATTCATCATTAATCTCTGGTTTTATCACCTCATTAATCTGCTTTAATAGCACTTCAAATACGGTCTTGGCGCCAGCTAAATCTTTTACGCCGTAATCTTTCGGGAAAGTCAACTTCAACTCGAAGCTGTCGCCTGGTTCGTGCCCTACGATGCCGTCCTCAAACCCAGGTATGAATGTACCAGAACCCAGCACCAATTTGTAATCTTTCGCCGAACCACCGGCAAAAGCCTTGCCGTCTTTCTTGCCTACAAAATCAATTACCACCTCGTCGGATAATTTTGCCGCACGCTTAGTGACCTTTTTCTCGGCAAACGACGTCGCGAGGTTCTCTAACACGCCGTCGATTTCTTTGTCGGTAATCTTCGCCTCGGCCTTCTTGACCCCGAGCTTCTTGTAGTCGCCGAGTTTAACCTCTGGGATAATGTCTGCGGTCGCTGTATATTCTAGCACTTCTCCTGGAACGTATTTTGTAATATTCGCACCGGGTAGCGCTAGTGGCGATTTTTCGTTTTCGGTAAAGGCAGTGATAATCGTCGTCCTGACGGCGATGTCTGCGGTCTCGGCGTTCAAATCATTGTCGAGGATGAACTTCTTAGCTACTTCCGTCGGCACCTTGCCTTTGCGGAACCCCTCCACGCGGACTTCCTTGGCTAATTTTTCGAGGGCTTTCTGAGTTGGTATCTCCAAATCTTTACTGTCGAGCGTCACGGTAATCTCAATGCGAGAATCTGACAACTTCTTTACTTTTGTTTTCATAAAAACTCCTATATTTACTACATTATACCATATTATACGGTAATTTTGGCAGACTCATTGCGGAAATGTCGTAAAGTGTAGCGCGCATCGGCGCCTAATTTGACGCCAGGATTCATGATTCCATACGGATCAAATGCGGTTTTGATCTGCTCGTATATTTCTCGTGCGTCGCTGGCAATTTGGTCGTTGGTCACTACCGCCTTGATTCGCCCTTCTGGCGCTCCGCCAGTAAGTGCGCCGCCCTGGCGCTTTATCACGAAACTTCCTGTCCTGAGAAAAGCCGTCGCTCTCTTGTTGAAGTCCTCCGCCTCGACGTTGAACTTCGGACGCAGGTGGTAATTTTCGGTGGAGTACGACCCGTAAACTGCCAAATCCAGCTTCAATCCGTCTCCCACAACGACTAAATCATTGATAAAACTAGACATATTATGCGCCGGCACATAAAAATCCGTCACGATAGCCGGGCGCTCACTGGTCCGCGTGTAATTCAAGAAGCTAATCAGCGAATTTTCAAATTCATCAAGCGTCACGGCGGATTTTGGCGAGTCAATGATGAGTTGTGATGATTTTGGCATTTTCGCACGCATCCCAGCTAGCTTGCGAAGCGCCGCGCTAGGTCGCCTGTTGAACTCGGCATAGACTACGAACCCATTCGTCATCCGTCGTGTAATCTCGCTGAGACGTTTGCCGGTTTCTTCGGCCGTCTTGATGATATTGATATCATAAATATCTAGCCTAAGTGGTTTCAGACTCTTGGCGACATCAAGAAACTTTTCTGCTTCGTGAAAATCTTCAAAAGTTGCCACCACTCGTCGCGGTGTCTTTTCAATCGGTACGGCACGCAAAATCACCTCCGTCACGATGCCGAGCGTTCCTTGCGCCCCGAAGAACAGCGGCATGAGGTCCAGAGAGCCCTTAGCATAAGCTCGCGCGATTCTCGGATATCCTGCATTACCGGTCTTCCGCTCTCGCAAAATCTTAAACATTTCATCTTTGCCGGAGACGATTTCGGATACCTTCTTATAAATCGTACCCTCGAAGGTCTTTTCGTTGGCACGCTTCGTGATGCCGCGCTCGTTTAATCTGAGGGTCTGCAAAATATCGCCGTTCGGGAGCACTACTTCTATTTTTTCGACGTAATTCATGATGCCACCGTATTTGCCAGCGTAGACGTCGACTGGCGCATTGGCTATCAAGCCTCCGATGGTTTCCATCTCGTGCCCACCTACCGGTATGGTCAGTCCATTCACTGAAAGCGCAGTATTGAGCTCTTTCAGGGTGATTCCGGCCTGTACGCGCACCAATCTCTCGCGGCGGTCTGCTTCAAGTAGGCGATTGAGCTTTTCGGTGGAGAGTATCATGCCATTCCCGAGGTCAGCACCCGTTTCGTCGAGCCCTGACCCGCGTACGGTGACTGGTATCTTGATGCCTTTGGCGGCCAGCTGATAGCAGAAACGCATCAATCTCCGCACGTCGTCCGTTGACTCCGGTAGTGCTACGATGCGTGGTCGGATGCGTAGCACCGAACGATCCGTCGAGTACGCTTCAAGCACATCCGCTGAATCAAAAACATTGCCAATCGTCAACTGATTCAGATACCTCGCAATCTTACCCATCCTACTTATGATTATATGCTGTGCCAACTTTTAAGTCAAGCCTGAAATAAAAAATCCCCCGTCGTGTGACGGGGGGTGGAGATCAGTGCGTTTCTTCAAACATAAAGATTTGGCGTCCGCTGGCTGCTACTTCCCGAAGATGGGCCTCGTAGGCCTCCATATCGGCAAAACCGTCAGGGCACATATTCATATTCGGTCCGGCAGTGGCAACATCGTTCATTTCGACGTTTGTGCCTATATCCGTGGATTTGACGTACATAGGAGCAATTATCGAGGTGATCACCATCAGGCTTCCAATCACCAGACAGATGCCAGCGATGGCGCCGACGTACCGGATATCCCGTCTCCGCTCATAGCTCGCGGTGTCGAGATTATCCGCAGCTAACTTGCGGCGGACTGCGCAAAGCGCTATGATGACAATTAGCCCCCATCCAACGCAGAGAACGACAAAGCCCCAATTGTTTAAGGCCGCCAGGTCCAGGCTGTTCAGAAAATTCGCGAAATGTTTCATTTTTTACCCCTCCTAAAATTGTTCGCACTATTCTCTGTTAATGTACTTCCCTAATATACCATCATTATAGCATACTTTTCATAAAAAGTCAATACTGCCGTTAAGGTCCAATACCTTTGCGACAAAAAGGTAGGTCGTTTACACTAGTAATAGCAACAACTAATATAAAGGAGAACCTACCTATGTCATATTGTAAAGGTAAATCAATAGAAAAGCAACGTGGTGAAGCGATAAAAGA
>JAFUCJ010000003.1 GCA_017459705.1 Candidatus Saccharimonadota bacterium
AAGATTGATTTTACGACATTTAGTACCACGGAAGAAATAGTATGCGGGACATGGATAGATGGGAAAAAAATATACAAAAAATCGTTTAAAAACACCTTTTCTGGTGGTACAAATAGCTTACCAACGGGTGTGTCAGATATAGATTTAATTATTGATTGGAGAAATACGGTTGTACCATCTGCAAATAGGCAACACATTATCGGATTTAGAACTGGTGGCACAGGTGATGATGCATATATTATGATGGGTGTTCAATTTAATAAAGATGAAAATGCCCTTAAATTTGAGTTTGGTAGTCAATATCAGGGTGTTAAAACAGTTTATACCACTATATGGTATACAAAATCTAGCTAGGATAGAATTTCGATAATAAACGCCCACCAGTAGACAGTAGTTGGTAACGTATCGTTGTATATATTCTGATTTTGTATTTGCGCTCTTCCGCCACTATCGATATAGCCACTAACATTAATGGCGTGGTCAGATGATACGCCACCTGCACCACCAAAGAATACATGGGATGCATCGAGATCTGCCGGTTTTGCGGAAGCGGTCCACTCATTCCAAGTGATACCGCTCATTGACCTACTTGTTGAACCCTTTTTGAAATAAGCTACTGCATTGTCAGAAATAGGTAGCTTGGTCCATCCATTAGAGTCGGTTGATGTCGTAAAATCAATCTTAGTCGACATCCATTTCTCGCCGTTGATTTTTCGGGTCAAATTTGGTATAATATAAATAAGTGAACTCGGAGGTCGTCCATCGGTTTTGGTGGACGACTTAAAACTATCCTCAGATGGAGGTAAGTTTTGCGAGAAAAAGTATACTACTTTAAGCTGTATATGCCGGATGTCAAAAAGACAAATGGGGACTTGGCACTATTGGCATGGTATTCCGCCTTAAAAGACTATGCAAAACGATTTAGGCGCGACAAGAATGGCTTTACGCGAGTTTCATCTGCGGTCTTTGAAAAAGACTTTGGGATTAACCGCGTGAAGGTTTGGAGAATGAACAAGAAGCTCGCAGATTTGGGGCTTATTTCCCTAGATGTTGCGAGGGGTGGTCGAACTTGGGTAGGATTTAAGGTGCTGTAAGTGTTGTAGTTATTACAACGACATTAAACGGAGGTATTGAGGAGGTATCTCTGTTTTTTGTTTGTCAAGAGCTACTTGTGGAAAAGTATGTGCAAAACTATGTGGAAACTATGTGTAAAAGTGCCGGAAAACTGTGGAAAAATAAGCATTTGCTGTTTCAAAAGTGAAACATCAAGCTACCCCTGTTTGCTGTTTCAAAAGTGAAACGGCTATAAACCATATAACCATAATAGTAATAGTAGGCTCTCGCAAAAATCTTTTTAATAATTTTTTAATACGGGCGCACGCGGCTTCTTGCTTGGAGGGGAGCCGAAGCCGGTGCGCCCTTGTGCAAAGGAGCAATATGAGAAAGATTGAAAAGCAAATCGAAACTTACCTTGATTGGTGCAAGAATGTGCGCAAGCTCAGTCCGGTCACCATGGAGCGCAGGAAATGCTTTTTCAGGTATTTCCTTAATGAAGTGCCTGCGCAAAGTCTGCAACAGCTATCCAACCAAATGATTGAGGACTTTGTAAGGAATGGTAATTGGACCGGAAGCACGACCAACGAGTATATTGTCGAAATTAAAACCATGCTTCGGTTTTTTAAGAAACGCGGTGAGCGGCTTCGCCATATCAACCTTGAGCAAATAGTCAGGGTAAAAGAAACCCCGCGCCGAAAGGTATTCTATACAAGGGAGCAAATCGACGAAGTGCTGGATGATTGCGACGAATTGGAGTGGTTACTGATCCGGCTGTGCTTCGACTGCGGCTTTAGGATCCACGAGCTGGCAGCACTCCGGCTCGAAAATATCGACGGTTGTAAAGTTGCTTTTATTGGGAAAGGTCGCAAAATCCGTGAAACCTATATGAGCCACGAAGCACGGAAACGGCTGGACGAGTGGATTGAGGACCAAGGCATCACAGATTATCTGTGGGTCAAATATTACAAAGGTGCGCCAGCAAAGGCTCGCACCAAGGAGTCATTGAGCGCAATTATGCGAGGTGCTTTTTATCGGAATGGCTACACCGATTTTCATCCGCATGCGCTGCGCCATTCATTCGCGACCGAAATTTGCCGGAACGGTGCGCCGCTCGAAGTCGCGAAAGAAATGCTGGGTCACGCAAATATTCAGACCACCATGCGATATGTGCATTCGTTAGAAGGTCACCTTGAGGAAATGTTTATCAAGTACCGGTATAATGTAGCAGCCCATTAATATCGCACGAAAAATCAACACTATTATGTACAATTAGTGTTGATTTTTTATTTCGTTTGTGGTAAAATGAAAGTAGGTTTGGATAATGGAAAATCCAAAGGAACTTATAAAATCGGGTGAAAATGACCTTGAGAATATAAGTTTTTCTTACTTTATCATAAATTATGATATAATTGGTTGGAAGTGGGAGCAGATTAACGACCTTAAGGAGGTATTTTAGATGAATAATCGGGAGATTGCGCATAGTAGCTACGAAAAGTTGGTTTCTCGTTTGCCAGATTTTTTCGTTAATCAACATGGAGTTGAATATGTTTTGGACTCTAAGAAGATTCATGAGTGGGAGGATGCGACTGGTGAGACTATTGGTGTAATTTATGAAAGCGAATATGAGATTTTGGTAGTTGATTTAATAAATAAAAATGGCAAATTAAAATCTCATGGTCGTATTATCTTGCCAAATAATGGAGTAATTATTATTCCTAAAGTTGGCGACAAGTTTGTTCTTGAAGATCAATATCGTTATCCAATATGCCAAAGTTTTTTGGCTTTTCCACGTGGTCATTGTGAGTCAAATTCCGCTCCTCGAGATGATGCTATCAGGGAAGTAAAGGAAGAACTCGGTGGTGCCGATATACACAATCTGCGCTATATTGGTAAAACTTATCCTGAAACCCATTCAAACGCTTGGTTTTGTAGCGTGTGGCTTGGAGAAGTCGATGAAAAGTCTCTTAAATTGCAAAAAGGGTTTGAAGGCATTGACAATTTAGTATTGCTTAGCGAATCCCAAATTAATGAAAAAATTGCAAAAGGAGAGATTAGCTGCGGTTATACCTTAGCGGCATGGGCATTATACTGCAACGCTCGATTAGATTAATCTAACATCAAAGTCCCACATTATATGTGGGACTAAATTTTTTCAATTTGGTTTTGGAAGGTGAATTTTGACTGAGAATAGAATAAGAGAAACTGGTTGATCTATGAATTCAAGATTCCGATTTTTGAATTTATAGCTAACCTGTGTATCTGTTATTATAGATATGATTATAACATATTTTTGTGTTATAATGTGATTATACGAGGAGAATGTATGAAAATATGTATTTGTTGTAGTCTGTCATTTACTGATAAAGTAAAAGAAATAGCTAATGAATTAGAAAAACGCGGACATGAGGTTTTGTTGCCGAACGGGGTATTGATTGATGCGATTTATAAGCCGGATTTTGATCCGGTGGCCGCAAAGCATGACAATGGTTATGATGCGATAAGAGATCATTTTAACAAAATAAAAGATTCGGATGCGGTTTTAGTTTGTAATTTTACAAAAAATGGTGTGGAGAACTATATTGGTGCGAATACGTTTTTGGAAATGGGGTTTGCTTATTATGTTGGGAAGCCGATTTTCACGATCAATCCGTTGCCGAATTATGACTATATCAATGATGAAATACGGAGTTTTAATGTAAAAAACCTAGATAATGATTTGGCTAAGATAGTTTAAAGACATTTATTGATGTTTCGGAAAAAGGAGGAGACTTAACTACTCTGAGTCGAGTCTTGTGTAATTCTAGACGATTTTCTTTTGCCATGATTTTTGGTGGCATTTCGGGCAGGTCATTTTGCGGGTGCGGCCAAAATGTGGGGCGAAATAAACGCTGGAATATTTTGGTATGTAGCGGTGGCCGCATTTTTGACATTCGTATTTGCCGGCTTCGGTTTCGATTTTGACACAAAAACTGGAACCGATGAGGATTGAGGCTAGGCCGAGGATAATGAGGATAATTCTGGCCCAAGTGGGAAGACTTTCGGTGAAGCCGGCGACGAAGATCAGGGTTATAGATGCGATAGATGACATGTAGCCGATAACGTTTTCGTAGAGGAGGAACTTTTTATTTTGAGCGGTTTCGATTTTGGCGAATTCTCTGAGATTATCTTCGGCTTTTCGTGCATATTCTGTAGTGGTTAGTTTTTCGCCGGACAACAGTTCGTTATATGATATATCAAATAGTTTGCATAATTTTGCCATGTTGTTGGCGTCCGGCAGGCAGATTCCGCGCTCCCATTTGGAAACGGAACGATTGGAGATGTCTAGTTTTTCCGCTAAACTTTCTTGGGTAAAATTGCCCTTTTGGCGGAGTTTTGCGATGAACTTGCCGATTTTTTCTAAATCCATTGTCGTCCTTTCTTTTAGTATATATCTATTTTAGAAAAAATAAACACAAAAGGCTACAAACCTAAGGTAGAATATAGTATTTTACGAGTATATCCGCGTCGAATTGATTGGTCTTTGCAGATTTTATGATATAATAACAGATAAGAATTTAACGAAAGGTTGGGCTTGAATTTAAAGATAGGAATCTTGTATTTTTAAACCAACCAATGACTCCATATATACCATTCTCTGTTAAAGTCCGACTGCCAAAACCAAACTGGAAAAATATCCATATTGGGACACTTCAGTAATTTTAGTTATTTAATCTATTCAGCAACTCTCTCCAAGCATCGCTATAATAGCCATCAAAATATTTGCCAGCCTCATTAATCTGTACCCACTCCGCTTTTTCAACTTCATCCTCTTGCATTTTAATTTCATCACTTAATGGCTCGGCAATAAACAATAGTATTTCTTTATAGGTGATTCCATCGTGCCTTAAGTGCCCAGTCCTAATCGGCTCATCATCAACAATCTTAACATCCAAATTAGTTTCTTCCTTAGTCTCCCGAATAGCCGTCTCTATATCAGTTTCACCATCCTCCTGATGTCCTTTCGGAAACGACCAAAAAAGTTTACCGTCATCATCATTAGCGCCAATCAAAAGCACCTTATTATCTTTCAAAATAATACATCCACAGCTCTTCTCTTTGTTATCTTTAATTTTATCTTTCCAACTATTATCAATTTTATAAACACTCTCTAGCTCATTACTATTTCGCTTAAAAACAAACATGGTTTTGCATTTCGGGCAAACCCAAGCATCTTGCCCTAATTCAAGACAAACATCAAACCACGTATCCACATTCCTATAGTCATTCCCAAATTCTGGGTCTTTTCGTTTTTCTTCATAATCTTTATTTACTCTTTCAATTATTTTGTTATATTTCTTCTCTTCTAAATAATCAACATTTGTCTTAATCAAATAATTCTCAAAAAGATTATCATTACTACCATTACACATTCTTTCACCACAATTTATACAGAAAAACGTTGCCATATTTTTATTATACCAAATATCTAGTTTTTTTCGCTAAAGTGTGCTATAATAAATGAGTATTACGATGAGGGTAATGCGAACGGAGAAATACCTAAGCAAATCCCTCTTTTTTTGTGGTATAATATCAGATATGAACAGACTGCGAAACATAGCTTTTATTGACGGTCAGAATCTAAATTACAGCACCGTAGATAGCAAACCGTCTTGGAAAGTCGGATTAAAACAATTCCGTACTTACCTAAAAGAAAAATACCAAGTTGATGAGGCATATTACTTCTTAGGTTGCATAGATAATAATTATTCCGAAATGTACAACAATATCCAGAAAGCTGGTTTCATTTTAGTTTTTCGTGAACATAATCCAAAATTCTTATCAGTTAAAAAAGGCAATGTCGATACTGATATAGTTTTCTCAATAATGAAAAAACTATACAAGCATGAAGATTTTGAAAGGATAATCTTGGTTTCTGGCGACGGAGATTATTATAAAATGGTTAAATTCCTAGTCGAAGAGAACAAACTATGTAAAATTTTAATGCCAGTCAAAAGTCGTTCATCTTCTCTCTATCGCCAAATTCCCGCAAAATACCGAGATTATTTAGATAAACCAGAAATTAAAAAGAAAATCGAGCTGAAATAACAGAAAGGACAGGCAGATTATGAATTTAAAGATCGGAATCGTCGGCCTCCCCAACGTCGGCAAATCTACACTATTTAACGCCCTCACAAACGCCGGCGCACTCGCCGCAAATTATCCTTTTGCCACCATCGAACCAAACGTCGGCATCGTTCCAGTTCCCGACGAACGCCTAGACCATCTCGCCAAAATGTACGAAGCCGACAAAGTCACACCTGCCACCGTCGAGTTCGTCGATATCGCCGGCCTAGTGCAAGGCGCCAGCAAAGGCGAAGGCCTCGGCAACAAATTTCTCGCCCACATTCGCGAGTGCCAGGCCATCTGCCACGTCGTTCGCGCCTTCAAATCGAGCGACATCATCCGCGCCGACAGCAAACCAGAAGACGACATCATCAAACAAGCCAAAGACGACATCGACATCATCAATCTCGAATTACAGCTCGCCGACGAGGAAACCAAAGCCAAAATCGCCGCCAAACGCAAAAAAGACCCTTCCGACGACAACATTCCATTCCTCACCGACAAGCCAGTTATCTACATGTTCAATGTCGACGAAAAGGGCCTCACCGATCGAGATTTGCAAAGTAAACTTTGCGAGCTCGTTAGTTCTGGCGCCACTGAGCAAGCCATTTTCGTCAACGCCAAACTCGAAGAAGAAATGTCCGGCATGTCCCGCGAGGAACGCAAAGAGTTCCTAAAAAGCTACGGCATCGAGCACGACGCCCTCGAAGAACTCATCAAGGCCGCCTACGACGTTCTCGGTCTTCAATCGTTCCTCACCGCCGGCAAAAAAGAATGTCGCGCCTGGACCATCAAAAAAGGTTCCACCGCCCCACAAGCTGCCGGTACCATCCATACCGACTTCGAACGTGGCTTCATTGCCGCCAGCATCATGAACTACGACGACCTCCAAGCACTCGGCTCCGAGCAGGCCGTCAAAGCCGCCGGCAAACTCCGCACCGAAGGTAAGACGTACATCATGCAAGACGGCGACGTCGTCGAATTCAAATTTAACGTATAGCCACGAAGTCCACCAACCACTAGACTCAACGTATAGCATACGCCCACCCGACACTCAGGTTCAGCACATAACGCATGCTGCTCGACAATTTCTTTTAGTCATCAAATCCCAACGCAAACCAATCGTCCACTTCAAAATCTTTGCCACTCACCACTGCCACCGTTAATAGCAAATCATATTCCCTAAATCCAGAGTTCTTTTTGAGAAACACTTCTGCCGCAAATTTCATTTGGTCACGTTTTTTCTTGTCAACAGCGCCCAACCCTCCACCGCGCGCATTATCCTTGCGATATTTCACCTCAGTAAAACACAGTTTCATCGTCGCCATATTTACCGATACAATATCAATTTCACAATACTTATTCTTGAAATTCCGCGCGATAATCATATGGTCGTGTTTTTCGAGGTATTCCGCCACCTTCTGTTCGGCAATCTTGCCAATCTCCGTTGTATTTTCGCACGAAGCATCTTCATCGCCTGCGTTATTCATTTCATCAAACCCACATATGCTTCTGCATGGCTCAAAACTTTTCCTATGCTCCGGGCATATCCCCAACCTCTCTATCGCCTCTCTGTGAAACGCAGTTCCATATCCCATATGTTTTTCAAATCCATATTCAGGATATTTCTTAGCTAGTTCCACCATATATTTATCTCTTGCCACCTTCGCAATAATCGACGCCGCACTCACTTCCTTCACCAGATCGTCCGCTTTTGGCATGGTCGACACATATTGCCCCAGTGTCGTCTCAGAAAGGAAATTCACCTTGCCATCAATAATTATTTGTGAAAACGGCTCGTGCCGTTCTCTTATAGCCGTCACCGCCCGCCGTGTCGCCAACCTCAGCGCTTTACCTATGCCAATCTCATCTATTTCCTGAGACGATACCCACCCAAGCCCAGTAGCCTTTGCTCTCGTCATAATAACGTCCGACAATTCCTCACGTTTCTTCGCAGTAAGTTTCTTGGAGTCCCTGAGCTCCAACATCCAATCAAATCTAGGATACGGCAAATACTCTGGCAAAATCACCGCACCCACGACAAGCGGACCCGCTAGGGGTCCGCGTCCAACTTCATCTATCCCGAGTATCGCCATTAGGCTTCGGTCTTTTCCGTTGCTTCGGCAGAAGCTTTCATTACTTCAGCAGGAGCGTCCGTCGCTTCTACAACTTCCACCTCAGGAGTGTCTTCTTTTGCCTCGACCGAGTTCACGGCTGCACGGTCGAAATCGCGTGCCACGAGACGTGCCGACTTACCACTGCGCTCACGCAAGTACGACAAATTATTGCGGCGCACCTTTGAACGCTTAGTAATCTCAATCTTCTCAACGAGCGGTGAATGAATCAAGTAAGATTTCTCCACGCCCACACCAGAAGTCACCTTGCGAACAACGATACGAGCCGTATGTGACTCTTTGCGATCAACACGAATCACCACGCCTTCAAAAGTCTGCAAACGAAACTTCTCACCTTCTTTAATCTTCTGAGTGACTTTCACGGTATCACCAGAGCGCACATCCACCACGGCTTTCTTTTTCTGCGCATCACCAATTTGTTTTAGGATAGAAAAACTCATAATTAACCTTTATATTATACAATTACTTATGATTATATCATACCTATTCTATTTTTTCAAGGCTAATTTTATTCGCTCTTCTACCGGCAAGCTCGCATCCACTTTTTCAAGTGCCGCTGCCGCTTCTTTCAGCGGAAACCCTAACGCGATCAGTGCATCAAGCGCCTCATCCGGCTCACTGGTAACCGCCTTGCCATATTTCACTTCCGTCGCACCGTAGCGCGATGGCGTGCCCACCTTGTCCGACAAGTTTAGTACCACCCGCTCCGCACTCTTTTTCCCCACCCCCGCCGCCTTCGAGATAAACGCTGTGTCACCATTCGCAATCGCATTTCGCACTTCTTCCGCCTCCGCGAGCGACAATATCTGGGTCGCCGCCTTCGGCCCCACCCCCTGCACTGATATTAACAGCTCAAAAATCCTTTTCGCCGCAAGTGAAGAAAATCCATACAATTCCTCCGCATTCTCCCGAATTGCGTGATAAGTGTAATATTTTCGTTCCTCGTTAAGTAGCGCCGCCTCGAAATCCGGCGTCGGCACCAACATCTCATATCCCACACCGCCAACGTCCACGATTAGCCCATTGGAACCGAACTTTTCTGAAACAATACCTCTCAAATGTCCTATCATATTTATATTTTACCACTTTTTCGTCTACTGTTCGAAAACTCATACTGCTCGCCCGTCGGCCCCGCACGATATAAGAACTGACAAGTAATCGCCGCCGCAAGCGCATCCGCCGCATCATCCGGTTTCGGCTTCTCGATAAGCCCCAAATGCTCCCGCACCATCTCCTGCATCTGCGTCTTCGTCGCCGCTCCATAGCCCGTAAGCGACATTTTGATTTCATTCGGCGTATATTCATATACCGGCACCCCACGCTCTGCCGCCACGAGTAGCACCACTCCTCGCGCCTCTGCCACTACGATACCAGTCGTGATATTTTTCGCAAAAAACAACCTCTCCACCGATATTACATCCGGTCGCGTTTGCTCAAACACTTCCACGAGTGAATTATATAGTTCCAATAATCGCTCCGGTATTGGCGCATCTACTTTTGTCGTCACTACACCAAAATCAAGCGCCTTACCATCATCTATTAGCCCAAATCCGCACCTTCCCAGCCCCGGATCAATCCCTAAAATCCTCATTTAACGTACCTTATTAGCGTTTCCCTGAGATCCTTCGCGGGAATCACAAACTTATCATGCACCGTTGCCGGACCAATCGCGTGCGAGAACCCCAGCTTCTGCGCCTCCGCAATTCTCTGATCTGCCCGAAACGCCGAACGAATTTCCCCGCCCAGCCCCACTTCACCAAATACTACATATTCTTCGCCCAATTTTCGCCCCGCCACCGCCGATGCTATCGCCATACATATCGCAAGATCCGCCGCCGAATCATTGAGTTTCATCCCGCCCACCACGTTGATAAATATGTCCTTATCCGACAGTCTAAGTTTCGTCCGCCGCTCGATTACGGCAATCAACAAGTTTAACCGATTGATATCGAACCCACTCGCCGTTCGCTTCGGATAACCGAAATTCGTCGTCGTGGCAAGCGCCTGAATCTCCACCAATATCGGCCGATTCCCTTCAAGCGTCGCAAGAATCACCGAACCATCCGTATTTGTCCGTTCCGCAAGCAGCGCCGCCGACGGGTTCTGCACCTCTTTCAGCCCCGACCCCAACATCTCAAAAATCGCCACCTCGTTCGTCGAGCCAAAACGGTTTTTCACCGCCCGCACCGTCTTGAAGCCACCATAACGGTCGCCTTCAAAGTTCAACACTACGTCCACCAAATGCTCCAGCACCTTCGGCCCCGCAAGCGTGCCGTCTTTCGTGACGTGCCCCACGATTACTACTGCCGTATCCGTCGCCTTCGCCGCACGGATTATCAGATTGCCACAATTCGTTACCTGCGACACAGTACCGGGCGCCGACGAGATTTCGTCCATCGCAAGCGTCTGTATCGAATCGACGATGACCAGGTCAAATTCACCGCTTTCGATCGTTTTCGCGATGTCATTACCCGATGTCGACGCCGCAAAGTTCAGCCGCTCCGAATTCGCCCCCAGCCGCTCCGCGCGCAGTTTCACCTGACCAGCCGACTCCTCACCTGATATATATAATACGTCGTGGCCTTTCGCCACTTCCGCACAAATCTGCATCAGAAGCGTCGATTTACCAATCCCTGGCTGCCCTGCGAGCAGCGATACACTCCCCATCAATATCCCACCACCGAGCACCGTATTCAAATCGTCAAATTCAGTTAAAAGCCTCGCTTTCGCATCACTCGGCACCACCGTCGATAGCTTCACAAATTCTAACTTTTTACCGGAAGCCTTGCCCTTCTCAATTGCCGATTTTTTGCCAAGCTCCGGCTCCGCCACCTGCTCTACGAGCGAATTCCACGCACCGCAATTCGTACACTGCCCCACCCATTTCGCATACACCGCCCCGCACTGCTGACAGACAAACTGAGATTTAGATTTCATGCTAATACCTCGGCGCCAGCTCGTGTTGATATACAGTCGTCATCGTATCGGACTGCGAAGACCCCGCCATGTACCGCTCCCACAATATAGCCGAAGTGTCGTAGTTCAATACTTCCGCCGGCAAACCAGATTTTTCGCCTGCAGCACTGCCATAAGTACGCGCCATCTCGACTTTATCTGCAATTATCACACCATTGATGACAAGTTGGGATTGTGAGCGAGTACTCCCCTCACTGCCTTGGACTAATTGTTCTTGCTCCACCGCATATTCGCCACAAGTATACACCGTACCATTAGCGATCAGTATAGCATCCACCTGTTCAACACCGCATCCGATATGGATATCTTTCGCCGAATAAATCACTGCTTTCGGCACGTCTGCGATTTTCGTATAACTACCAGCTGAATACTTGATGTTTCCATTTATCTGCACTGAATCCGCTTTCACAATCCGCGTCGCACCCGTCGCGATACTACTTTCCGAAATAGTCGCGCCCCCGCTTACATATACATATTTGATGCTATTATTCCCACCTGTCGGGATGTCTGTACCGGCAGCATCCAGACGGTCCGCAAAACTTTCGCTCGTTGTTCCTGCTCCCGCCGGGATGAAATAGTCTACCAGCGCCGAACGATCCACTAGCGTATTTGTCGTGATATTCACCCCCGCATAGCCAGCCGCGTCCGCACTACCGCCACACATAGCGAGAAGTCGCGAAGATGTATAATTTGCAATCGTTAGCGGTACCATGTAGTTACAGAACCTCGATCTCGCGCTCGGCGCGCCATAGCCAGCATTCGTAGAGTTTTTATTTATCCGCCCCATCGCCGCACCGGATGCAAATCTAGTGACCAGCCCATTCGCCGTAATTCCATCCTCCGCAAATGAACCAAAGATTGTAGCACCACTAGCCTTCGGACGATACTCCGTCAAGTTATATAAATTATGTTTCGTGCTATTTTCCGTCGTAATGCTTCCATTCGTAAACACGTTACCGCCCAGCACCTGCATAGTCGGCTTCTTCGCAATTTGCTTACACTGTGGCGCCGTAATCAACCAGCTACTCTCGGTCCCAGCCGGATTCGTAGTTTTGTCAGCCGCATCGTTTCCGACCGGTCCGCTCCGCCATGGAAACACCGCTATCACGAAACACATATAATCTCCCGCCGACGCGTCAAAAACGTTATATGTACCGTCAAAGCCCAAGTTGCTTCCCTCATGTGTAAATCCATGTAACTCACCATTAGGATTTAATTTAGTAGTACCATTATTATACTTATTAACTTCCATACATTGTTTCGTATCCAACCATCCTGTGTCACATATATTCGTACTAGATGCCCGCGAGTCATATCGATACTGTTCGCTACCACCAGAATTGCTTGACACGAAAGCAATCAACCTCGCTTCTGCATTATCTACTTGCGTAGTATAAGTAGCCTCCGTCACAGCATTGTTGCGCTCCCCTATCTCAACCTTCGCGTTCCGCACACTTATCTTATCGCCAGCGTATACCAAATCCCCTTCTGTACTAGACAAACTAAAACTTGCAGTGTTCTGGAAATTATACGGCACTATGAGCTTAGTAGTGGTAGTCAAGGTCCCGCTACTATTGCTCCACCCAGCATAATTACCAACTTCAAAGCGATTCCTATGACGATAGCAATCGCATGTGTAGCTACAGCAACACGAGTAAGGCGGGCACGAGCAACTACAGCAGCAATGCGGATACCACGTATGATAACCATAACTAATCGTAGCCTTATACGGAGTACCTTCTGTACTCGCTATCTCAGTATAAGTCTTTCCGGCATCGTTCGTATTTAATACTTTATAACTATTCGATGATTCTCGCAACGTCACATCGCCCACCTCCAAACCAACTTTTAGCTCAAAGGGATTACTCCCATTCCTACTCGTACTCATAAATGCTTTCGTTGGCGGCACCACTGTATTTGGTAAACCAATCACTGAATACCCTACCCTAAACACACCATTTGACGAGTCTGTGGACGACTTCACGCTATACTGATTCGTCCACGGTATCTGATCCCGAAACTTAATCTCCGATAATCTATTCGAATAATGCGGTTCGTAGTCATTATTATTATACACGACTCTCTTATTCGCTAAATACTGTACCCCCGGATAATAGCAATTCGTCCAGTTCACGATATCAGTTGGCATCGCATAAGTCGTCCATACTGGTCCACTACCAGTCGTTCCAAAATCACCCAGCCATCCGCCATAGTGACCATTCCCCTCTGTCAATCTGGGATTATTAACTTTTGACAAGATAGAAGTAGTGCCAATATGCGAATAGCCCCGACGGTTCATAGAAGTATTATAGCTAGCCGGCGTCCAGTCCCCACACTTAGTTTCCTTTGGCAGCTGCTGGTCATCTTTCTCGAGAACTTTTACCGAGGTACACGCAATCGTAAGTGTATTTCCACCAACGTTCATCTTCTCGCAGAACTCATAGGTTCCAGCTTTTCGAAAGGTAACTTTGAATTGCTCTCTCGCAGCGTAATATCCACCATAACCATCACTTTGCCGTAAACTATCAGAAATAGTGTACATGCCCAATTCCTCCTCGTTCAAGGCATCATCATTATTGCATAATCTTCGAGCGGAGATAACAGTAGATATCGTATACGAAAGATTACTAGACAGATTATCGCGCGTCACACACCAATTCACTTTCTCTTCACCAGTAGGCAAATCCGAATACACGTTATGCGAAAAAGTCAACGTCACCGCGTCACCGACCTTTATAGTCGCCTGATCAGTACTCGCTTTCGTGTTTGCTACGTTCGTAATACCAGTTGTCGCCCATCCCGATGATGCCGAGTTAGATGCATTCGATACCGAATAGTACTTATACTGTGCAGACTCCGTCACTTCCACATTTGCGCACACAGTAGTCCTTGCCGCAGACTCACTATCTTCGCCTATCTCGTCATTATATACAATAAACTCTTCGCAAAACTTCCAAGTCCCCACGCCTTTATTGTCTTCCTCGTTAAACTTCACTTTTATTGCATCGCGCAAAGCGTAACTATTACTTCCATCCGAATAATTTCTCGGATTCCCCACATAATAATCACCTTCCGCTGACCAGCTAGTAATATCGCCCGTCGCTTCCGCATTGCTAGCCGCACCGCCATCAAAGGTCCCAGCTGCACCATCTGCCGGTGACACCGTAAAACACTCACCGGGGCTACTACACCAGTCTTCGCTCCACGTACGTACCACCTTCCACTTCGCCGCACCATCACCAGCAGAAGAATACGGGTTATGTGAGAAAATTATCTGCACTTCCTTATTAATCGTTGTAGAAATGCTCGCTTCTACCGGGCTGTCGGTCTTCTGAACTATCTCAGTTGTTGCGGAATCATTAGCCGGACCGTCAATTTCACTGACACCGACATTGGATTTAGCCGAATACCCATCCATGCTTTCCCAAAAGCAAAACGTCCCGACGCCATTCATCCTCTGATTAGCAGTTTCATAGTCACCATCGCTAATCGGAGAGTCTTGATGCTTATAATTCCACGCTTTAATAAAGTCTTTCAATACGGTTTCTCTATCTCCGACTTTGCTTATCCTCTGCCCGCTCAGGGTCGACACATAATCCGATGCAACATATAATCCGTTACCTATTGATTGATTCAATAACCCCCCAGGTAAAATCTTATATACACTATAATCAAAGCCAAACTCCCCCCACCTTCTAGTAGACCAATGACCATATGTACCGGCCCCTATCGTAAAGCTGGTTGCACCATAATCGGTATTTAATCCAGAGCCGTTAAGATTTACGCCATAATGCCAGAAGCCACCATCACCATGTTCTGCGCAAGTAGCCGGGATTTCAATCGTTCCGTTTCCCGAGATGTATGGAAATTTAACAGCTCCCGCACGTTCCGGACTCTCTGCACGGTAAAAAACCCATGACACGCCCGCACAGTCTATCCTCCACTGACTAAGGCTAGTGCTGCTGCTACAATCTGGATTTAGAGGAGCATCTGGATTCATCGGTTGGGGAGTCGAATTCGGACCATCGACAATCTCCGCGCTGCCAGCCGCAAACACACTACTAGCATGCCCAATCGATATACATGCAAAACATAAACCCAGTATGATAAAAAATGATATTGATTTTATTTTTTTCATTCCGTTCCTCCATTGCCCAATAAAGCCTCATCAATTGGGACAGCCTGCGTCTGCACAAGCTCATTTAATGTTATCCTATACTCACTCGCCTGCTCCATAAATCCCGTCTGATCACAAATGTTTATCATCATCGTATAATACCGAAGGATGTCCGCTTGGTTAGTCAAAATCGCAGCAGTCTCATCAAGTATTCTTAAAGCACCAGTAGCATCCTTGCCCACATTATAAACAAAAGTAGCATATGCTAACGCGACCTCTTTTCTTAAATCAAAATCGCTCTTCACAAAAGCACTCTCATAATCAGATACCGCATCCTCATACGTATATCCCTCATCCGCAAGATATTTATCGTTCACCGCCTGACTAAATACTGCCGCGATTACCGAGGGCGACGGGTTATCTCCATAACCCTCAGGATGCAAATCCAAAGTCACACTTTCGCCCCCACCCCCGTTACTATTACACCCAGTCGACGTCCCCCCGTTATTTACCCCTATCACGACCCCCACGATTACCAGCACTACAACCACACCACACGAGGCTCCAATCCAAATCTTCTGAGCCTTACTTAATCGTCCACGAGAAGCACGTTCCGCCGCCATACGCTGTTTTTCTTCCTTCGCGCGCCGCTCCGCCGCGTCACGTTGCCGGCGCCTATCGTTATCATCCACCAGATTCACCCCCGACATATTCTGTCGTCGTCGCAGATTGCGCCAAAACATTAGTCGCGACAAACCACGCTCACGCCCATCATTCGACACTAACGTCGTCCGACCATCTTTCGCCACCGCGCCCCCAATCACACCACCATTAGCGCCCCCAGTCACGCCACCATTGGCACCCTCAATCGCACCACCATTGGCACCCTCGGCCGCCATACCAGTAGCCCTCACATCCGTAGCCACTTGGTCATCAGCCCTCACCCCCGCAGAAACCTCACCGCCCGACGCCTCGCCGCCCCTCTGTTTTTCCTCTAAAATCCTGCGCGCTCGCTCACTCGCCGCGATTTTCTCATACACAGATTCGCCAGTATCTCCGTCTGCCATGTCTACTGCTCTGTATTACGCTCCATATACATCTATCTTACCACAATCATCATCAAAAATCCACTCCAAATTCTTCACTTTTTTATCGAACCCCCATCATAACAACCCAGCCATATACAACGGCAAATACACCACGTCGCCGTCAACTTTCAAATCTTTTGTGTGCAATACATACCTTGTGCCGACCTTTTTGCCGAATTTCACCTTGAACTTATCCAGTGACGTGTGTTTATCGTACCCGCCCGATTTAACCTCAATCGGATTCAATTTATTTTCTTGCACAATCAAAAAATCCACTTCCATATCATTCTTGGCGTTTTTATCATCGTTTACTGCATAAAAATACAACTCATATCCATTCGCTCGCAGCGACTGCGCCACCATATTTTCCATAATCATCCCCTCGTTTACACCCAACTTATCAAGCAAAATGTCCCGATAAATCTTATTATCTAAATACGGCTTCTCATAGAAAACCTGCGTCACCAGCAGACCAGTATCACCAGAATAACATTTCACACTAGCCTCCATACCAGAAAGCGCCAGCCCAACGCTTGGGTCGGTCGTGTTGTGACACAGATTCACAATCATTGACTCATCTAACCAATCAAAAGCACCCTCGTAATTGCGCCCCCGCGCGTCGTCCGAAATCGACGCCAACACAAAACGTTTATTCTGTTTGTTTAGCTGCCCAGGCAATCCATTATAAATCGCAAGCACTTTGTCATCGTTCCCATCTGAGTACTTATGAATATCTTCCCTATAAAGCCTCAAAATCGCTTTCTTCATGATATCAGCCGCCTCAAAACTCTCTTTTTCCCGGTATGCCACCACCGCCTGCGGCATCCCACCTACCAGCATGTATGTCCGAAAACGCTTCATAATCTCACGATGTAGTACCCCCACCTCTGCGCGCTTTTGGTATTTCTCCCTCACGAACGGCATCGTCATCTCATCGCCCATCGCCCACAGAAATTCCTCAAAATCCAAAGGATACATTCGCAATCGCTCTTCTTCTGATGGTATTACAATATCTTGTACATTCTTTCTTAAACTAATCAGTGACCCCGTTTCAATGTAATCATACCTTCCATCCTCGACCAAATACTTAATCAGTGAACGCGCATCCGGACAAAGTTGCACTTCATCAAAAATAATCACCGAACGTCGCTCTACCAGCTTCACCCTAGCAAAAGTTTCAAGTGTGCTAAAGATCTGATTCAAATCATCGCGACTCTCGCTAAACAATTTTTTGATCATCAGCGGCGCTTTATTAAAGTCAAGCAGTATATAACTCTCATACTCACGCTTCGCAAAATCCTCGACCACCGTACTTTTACCCACACGCCTCGCTCCTTCCACCAGCATCGCAGTACGTCCATGGCTTGCCTGCTTCCACGCCAACAATTTATCATATATTTTACGCTTAAGCTTATTTTCTTCCATAGCTCACTCCTCACCTCTTATTATAGCACATAAAATCACGAAACGGGCAATTTCAAACTGTCATTTTTACACGAAACGGGCGATTTCAAACTACCATTTTTACACGAAACGGGCGATTTCGCCTACTTGCCCAGCGTCAACCCCCGATCACCCCGCAACCAGCCATCTGCCGGGCCTGCGTCAAACCCCCAATTTTCCCCGCAACCAGCCATCTGCCGGGCCAGCCGTCATTAGCACCACCAGGTCCCCCTCATCCCTTCTTCGCATGATTTCGTCAAACAGTGCATCATCCGCTTCACCCCATGTCACCACCGAGTTCACCCCAGTCAGTCCACGCGATAATTCCTCTGGCGTGAGAACCATTAGCTCAGGATTCTCCCTCGTCAAATACGTCGGCAACCAATACACCGCCGCCACCCCACTAAAAGCATCTGCATACGAAGAACGCACCTCGTGTTGCCGCGTATTCTGATGCGGTTGATACACTACCACCACACCACGCTTTCCATCCAGCCGCGCCTGTTCCAAAGCCATCCCTACCGTCGCCGCAATTTCCTCCGGGTGATGTGCATAGTCTGTATATATCCCATCCGCCAATCGCTCAAACCTCCGCCCCACCCCCGGATACCGATTCATTACTTCCACAACCTTCTCGCGCGACACTCCCGGCGCCATTAGCATTATCGCCGCCACCGCAAGCGCCGCGTCATCTCGTCGCACCCCAGGCAAATTAATCCCCCGAGTATCTGCCCCACTTAGCACCTCTGACCCCGGCACCACAAAACCAGCACTACCACTACCCCCAGCTCCACCATAATCAGCACCACCGTCATCACCACCATCACTGCCGCCAGCATCCACTCCCATTATCACACGCTCGCTCTGCTTCGCAAACTGCACAAACGCCACCTCATAGTCCTCACGCGTCGGATATATATCCGGATGATCATAGCTCACATACGGCATTACTGCCAGCCATGGATGATATTTCAAAAAGTTCCGGTCGTACTCGTCCGCCTCATATACAAAAAACTCATCACCCTCATGATACGCCCCCGACACCGCAAAACCCAGCGTTGTGCCCACAATGTACGCCGCCGGCAAACCCAGTTCACGACACGCCCACACAATCATCGAAGTCGTCGTCGTCTTGCCATGCGTTCCTGCCACCGCCACCATTTTCAGCCCCAATTCCTCCACTAGAAAAGCCGTCAAATCATCCCGCTTCGTGCACTTCACCCCCGCCGCCCGCGCCGTCACAAGCTCTGGATGATCGGCCGCCAGCGCCGACGTGTAAACAAACCAATCCACCCCCGACTCCAAACATTCCCGCAAAAATCCCCCATCCTGCTTACCAATCTTTACTTCAATTCCCGCCGCCACTAATTCATCATAAATCGCCCCTCGCGTCAAGTCGGATCCCATTACCTCATGTCCTGCATTAGCCGCCATCAGTGCCAGCGGCCCCATACCTGTCCCCGATATACCAGAAATATAGATTTTCATGGTATAATATTATCATGAAAATATCTTCCGAGCAAGAGATGTACGACTTCGGCAAACAATTCGCCAAGTTAGCAACGCCGGTCATCGAACTTATCGGCGACGTTGGCGCCGGCAAGACTACCTTCACTCGCGGCCTCGCCGCCGGCCTCGGCGTCACCCACGAAGTCACCAGCCCTAGTTTTACCATTTCCAAATCTTACGCCACTTCCGACGGCCACACTCTTACTCACTACGATTTTTATCGCCTCGCCGACCCCGGCCTTATGCTTAGTGACCTCGCCGAGCACATCAAAAACCACGATTACGTCGTAGTCGAATGGGGTAAATCCGTCGAAAATATCCTCCCCGACGACCGCACGACTATCACCATCCGCCAAAACGACGACGGCACCCGCGAGATCGGCATCGCCGGCGGAGCCGAGGCCGAGGTAGATGGTAATCGGATTGGTATTATTCGAGTGGACACCACTTTGGCGAGCGCCACCGCCCCATCATCAGGACGGGTGACGAGTGCGGAGGGGGACCCCCGCCGAGCCTGCGAGGTGGGGGAGGACAGCACTCGGCAGGACCCGTCCGGAACGAGGCGCACGGTAGCCCCCACCAATCGATTACCCCTCTTCCTCGACACTTCCTCCCCCATCACCATCTTGAAACTCGGCGACACCACCTACGAATGGCCCTCCGGCCACGACCTCGCCGAGAAACTCCTCAGCTTTATACACGACAAACTCACCGCTACTGGCCATACTTGGCACGACATTTCCGACATTACCTTCATGTCCGGCCCCGGCTCCTTCACTGGCCTTCGCATCGGCGCCGCCGTTGTCAATGCACTAGCCCACGAGCTAAATATCCCTCTGAGAAACCACCATGGCGAAATTGTCCCCATCATCATTCCAGATTACGGTCGCTCCGCCAACATCACCGCCCCACGCAAATAACTCAAATAGCCCCACCCCGAGGCACTAAAACCCCGAACACCACCAAAATCACACCGTCAAGAAAACCACACCACAAAAACTACACCGCCAAGAACCAGTCCTTACTAGCTCAAACTTCTTTTCACGATCCGCGACGCGATAAATCCCACCGCGAAGCCTAGCACGCCTATCCCTACCACTTCCATCGCAATCACCCCAGCGAGTGTCTGGCTACGATTCGCCCACACCGTCCGACTTTCCCCGAGCGGTTTCGCACGCGAACCCTCCATCTCATCAGCTGGATCCGCCTGCCCCTCCGTCGCATCATCCACCGCAATCACCGTCGCTGACGTACTCTCCGCGAGTGCCACGCCGAGGTCCTGTGTCGTCTGGCTAAACATCGTCCCCACCCCCACGAACATCCCCACCATCAGAATCAAAGCGACCAAACTTACCACAAGCGCACTTTTCTTACTGTTCATATTTCCATTATAGCACAAAAACTTAAAGGCAAACCCACCTACTTTATAATTTCATCAATTATACCATAGGCCAGCGCTTCCTCCGCGCTCATCCAATTATCTCGGTCCATATCCTTCTCGACTTGCGCCAAACTTTTCCCCGTATTTGCCGCAAAAATCTCCGCTAATCGTTTTTTGAGGAACACCCCCTCGCGAAGCATAATCTCCTGATCCGTAATCTTGCCTTCTGTACCAGACGATGGTTGGTGAATCATCACTCGCGCATTCGGTAGACAATACCTCTTACCCTTCGCCCCAGACGATAACAGCATCGCCCCCATACTCGCCTGCAAACCGATTCCAATCGTTTCCACATCTGGCGCAATGTAATTCATCGTATCGATAATCGCCAGTCCATCATACACCGACCCACCAGGCGAATTGATATATAATTTTATGGATTTTTTCGGATCTTCATGCGCGAGATATAGCAGTTGTGCTACTACCAAATTCGCCGTATGTGAGTTTACGTCTTCACCCAAAAACACAATTCGATCATTAAGCAAGCGCGAATAAATATCGTACGCTCGCTCGCCCCTATTCGTTTCTTCTACTACTGTTGGTACTAGATAATTTTTCATTTCCGTTCCTTTCCTTTTTTACCACTATCGCCATGCACATCGCCGCGACCACCACGTCCGCCATTACCACGGTCATCTTCGTGGCCACCACGTCCGTCATCCATCACTAATTTTATTTTGCCTTTCACTATATCCGCAGTCGGTATGTCGCCCTTGACGAACTTCCCCGCAATCAAATCTTCCGATAGCAGCGACTCCACCTCGTCCTCAATACAACGCCGTAGTGGTCGCGCCCCGTTTTTCGGATCATAACCTTTCTCAATCAGGTAATCCCGAGCCGCGTCAGTCACCGTCAGTCCGATACCTTTCGCCGCCAAACGTTTTCGCAAATCATCAATCAAATTATCAAAAATCCGCTCCACATCACTTCGCGTCAGCGCATGAAATACCAGTATCGAATCCAGCCTATTGATCAGCTCCGGACGCATCACTTTGCGAAGAGCCTTCATCGCATACGCCTTGTTTTCTTCATATTCCTCAGCCAGCGCCTTTTTATCATGCGCCGTCTTCGCCGCGAAGCCCAGTTCGCTTTCACGATACATATCCGCCGATCCGAGATTCGATGTCAATATCACAATGGTATTGTTAAACTTTACCTTGTTGCCCTGACCATCCGTCAACACGCCGTCTTCCAATATCTGCAATAGTAAATTAAAAACGTCCGGGTGTGCTTTTTCAATTTCGTCAAATAATATCACCGAATATGGCTTGCGTCGCACCGCCTCAGTCAATTTCCCGCCATCATCATAGCCAATGTACCCCGCCGGCGCCCCCACGAGTCGCGACACGTTGTGCTTCTCGCCAAATTCGCTCATGTCTATCTTGACTAGTGCGTTTTCCCCGCCAAACACCTCGCGGGCAATCACCCTCGCGAGCTCAGTCTTACCAACTCCGGTCGGCCCCATAAACAGGAATGACCCGATTGGTCGCCGCGCATCCGTAATGCCAGATCGCCCCCGACGAATCGCCTTCGCCACCGCGCTAATCGCCTCGTCCTGCCCAATGATAGACTTTTTCAGCTCATTTTCGAGCTTCATCAGCATCTTCATCTCCGATCCGTGTACTTTATTGGCCGGGATGCCAGTTTTGAGCGAAACTGCCGTCGCCAAGTTCTCCTCCGTCAATACCGGCGTTTCTTCCTTGTTGAACCCCGCCTTTTCAAGTTCCTCAATGTCTTTTTCAAGTTTGGCTAGCTCCGTCTTGTACATTGCCGCCTTCTCGAAATCTTCTTGATCCGCAGCCTCGGAGATTTTCCCCTCCAGTCTCGTCTGCTCGATTTTCATCTTTTTGTATTTACCGCCACCGCGCTTATCGGCCGCCACTTTCGCGATCGCCGCCGCCTCATCAATGATATCAATCACTTTGTCCGGCATAAACCTATCGTTGATGTATCGCCCCGACATCGTTATTGCCGTCTCGATTACATCATCCGGTATCGTCACGCCGTGGTGCCGCTCATAATGTTCCTTGATGCCTTTAACTATCCGAAACGTTACCGTAGGCGACGGCTCTTCCACCATCACCGTCTGGAATCGCCGCGACAACGCCTTGTCTTTCTCTATCGTCTTGCGATATTCATCCAAAGTCGTCGCACCGATCAAATTAATTTTATTTCGCGCAAGCGCCGGTTTTAATATATTCGCCGCGTCCATTGAACCTTCACTCGAACCCGCCCCGCACAGCAAATGAATCTCGTCGATAAACAGCAGTACCGTATCATCCGCGACCGCCTCGTCTATGATTCCCTTAATACGTTCCTCGAACTCCCCCCGAAACTTCGTCCCCGCTACTACGCTTGACAAATCTACCTGAAAGATATGCTTACCAATCAGACCACCTGGCACTTCATTCTTGACGATTCGCATCGCCAAACCCTCGACAATTGCCGTCTTGCCCACCCCCGCCTCACCGATTAGCACCGGATTCGACTTGGTTCGTCGCGAAAGCACCGTCACTACACGTTCAATCTCATTTTCGCGCCCAATCACCGTATCTAGCCGCCCCGCTCGCGCCTCCTCGGTCAAATCTTTTCCATACCTTCTCAAATTTTTATGCGCCAAAGTTTTGAGGTACTTCGCTTTTTCGGCTAGAAGTTGCTCGTCCTTGGTCTGCTCCTCCACCATGTCGTCAATTTCGTTTAAAATATCGTCAGTATCTACCCCAAATCCCGTCACGATTAGTGACGCGCGTGAGTTCTCCTGACTGAGAAGTGCATATAATATATGCTCCGTACCGATTACCGACAAGCCTTGGTCAGTCACGAAAGTCTCCGCCAATCGGAACGTCAAAATCACCGATTCCGACAACGACATCATCGCCATACTGCTTCCTGGCACCTCAACCGCCGCTTTGTTCAGAGATTTCTCGACATCTTCCAGCGTTACCCCCGCCCTGCGCATCAGGCTGGCACCAGTGGAAGTATCCATCGCGAGTATCCCCATCAGCAAATGCTCGGTACCCATGTAGCCATTATTGTATCTTTTACTATAATAATCCGCTTTTTGCAACGCAAATCGTCCATTTTCGGACAACCGGCTCATTATTTCACTAAATTCTTCTTGCATATCTTTTTTCTGCATATCCCTATTCTACACGATTAGCACTCAACTGTCAAGAGTGCTAATTACCGCATACTACATTATTTGCGTGTACCCATCCCTCTACTGAGCCACCATCCAGATATTCACCAGCCGCCGTCGCCACGCGCATTTCGCCACCCTCGCGAATATACTCATCAATCGGGTCAGTCACCACATATTCCTGGTCCGTCGGTCCGAAATCATTTTCTTCTACATACTTCACGATTCGCTGCAACAAATCTGGCGTCATCACATATTTCGACACATTTATCAAGTTCGACGGCGCCGTCTCGACTGTTGGTTTTTCCACCACTCGTATCAGATTACCATCTTGCACCTCAAATACTCCATATTTGTCCACCTCCGACGGGTCAATTTCTACTCCCAGTATCGCCGCGCGCTCACCGTCCGACGACGTTTTCACTAGCGTCTCAGCCGCCGTTTCACCCCCCGGATTCCAGATGAAATCATCACCCATAAACACCAGTACCGGCTCGTTAATCTTGAACTCCTCTACCGCCATTGCAATCGGCACCGCCGTCCCATACTTGCCCGACGGATCCTGCGCGATATAATGAATCCGCACATCATCCGGCTTTGTCTTGGCTTTTTCGAGTTTATCCTCCTTGCCACGCTCGCGCAAATACAGATTTAGTGCCAAATTATCTCGGTAGAACGCCCGCACTTGGCATGGCTCTACATTTGACACCACCATATATATATCTTTCACCCCCGCTCGGATTAAATCCTGCACCGAGTAATCCACTAGCGGCCGATTCCCCACCGGCAACATTGATTTTTCCACCACCTTGGTAATTGGCAGCCGTCGCGTCCCCCAACCAGCCACCGGTATAATCGCTTTCGTAATCATAATACCCCCACTATACACCAAAATCCGCTCTTTTGCAATCCAAAATATGCTATAATTATAATATGAATATCTTAGTTGTGGGCAATATCTTAAAAGATGTATATCTAAGTCTTGATTCTCGCACCGAGCCGTTCGAGTCCGACCGCCACGGCGTTAAATGGCTCGATTTTGCCTTCAATGGCTCTAAACATCATTTTTTCGACCGCATGAGTAGCTTCGGCGGCGCCGCCATCTCTATACAGGTCCTTACCAAAATGGGACTCACCGCCACCGTCGCCGCTTCTGATTTTACCTATCAGGATGGCCACATGACGAAGCCCACTCCTGCCGACGATTATCGCTACATTCTCACCTCTGATGACAGCATTAGCTACCTTGTCGGCACCCATCGCCACTCCGCCCGCTTCGAGCCCCCCACTGCCCCCGTCGATTATCTCTATATCGACCGTTCAGCCTTTATTGACCACGCCACTGCTTCGCGTATCAAATCCTACCTCGATACCCACATGAACACCGCCCTTATCATCTATTTGCGAGATTCTACCTCCTCCGCCATACGCGAGCTTATCCCTCACGCCAACCTCATCTTCACCGAAAATACAGAGGTCGCGGAAGATTCACAGGCGCTTATTTCATCCCTCTCCGACATCGACGACAGCAAAATCGTCCATCTCGCCACCGATCATCTCCGCTATCAGCAGATTATCGAGCCAGTCACCGTCGCCCGCATCGACAAACTCACCCACCTTTCCGCCTATTCTATCGCCGCCGCCACGGTTCTCGGTGGCTTCATCTACGGTCGCACCGTCGAGGAGAGTCTAAAACTCGCCCGCGCCAACCTCGAAAACTCCACTCTCAACGACACTCTCACCCTCAAAGAAATGGAAATCATCGCCGCCGCTTCACCCGAATCTTTGGAACTTATCGCGGCCACTCTCCTAGCCCCCGGCAAAGGCATCCTCGCCGCCGACGAATCTGGCGGCTCCATTCGCGCGAAATTTGCAACCTTAGGCATCCCTGACACTTTCGAGAATCGCCACACCTACCGCAACATCTTCTTTTCCACTCCGGGCATCGAGCAATACCTGAGCGGCATCATCCTCTTCGACGAAACCGCTCGCGATTTTGCCGACAATGGCGAAACCATCCCCGACTATCTTATCTCTCGCCGCATTATCCCCGGTATCAAAGTCGACCAGGGTCTCGTGAAGCTCCCCGATTCTCCCGACGAAACTCACACCGAGGGCCTCACCACACTCAAATCCCGCCTCCGCGAATACTACGAAATGGGTCTACGTTTCGCCAAATGGCGCGCCGCTTTCCACATCACTTTCGACGAAAACTACCATCTGAGAACCCCATCAGAAACCGCTATTGACACCAACTGTCGCGAACTCGCCGAATATGCCGCCGCCTGTCAGTCTGCCGGCCTTGTCCCTATCGTCGAACCGGAAGTCGTCTATGACGGCGACTACCCCATCACCCGCTCTGCCGAAGTTACCGGCAAGATTCTCGACAATCTCATCAAGACCCTGCGCAATTTTGGTGTCAATCTTCACGCCTGCATCATCAAGACCAACATGATTCTCGCCGGCAAACGCTACCCTATGCAATCTACCCCATCCGAAGTCGGCAAAGCCACCGCCGAGGTACTACGTCGCTACATTCCTGCCGACATCGCCGGTATAGTTTTCCTCTCTGGCGGACAAACCCCGACGCAGGCCGCCGACAACCTCGCCGCTATTCAAGATAACGGCCCCTACCCATGGGGTGTCACCTATTCATTCGCTCGTGCCCTGCAAGACCCCACTCTCGACACCTGGCATGGCGACGACGCCAACATCCCTGCCGCCAAAGACGCTTTCCTAGAAACCTTAAAGCGCCTGTAATCTACCATAAACACCAGTCGCGACACGTCCAGCACACAAAGCACGCCCACCATCAAAAAACCTAGACTGACACGTCTAGGTTTTTCACGCGTATTGTCCTACGCCGTTTCACCCTCTGGCTTGCTACCATTATCAGATGGCACATCCGCCGCATCCACTGACGGCTCTGCCGCCTCAGCTTCACGCTTCTCGGCTTCCGCCGCTGGATCGTACAACGAAGCCACTACCTGCTCCGCTTCAAGCTCCTTATCTGCAAGCTCTACACCCTTCGGCAACTTCAAATCACCGATGGTCAATTTGTCATCAATTGATTTGAGTCCTGCCGCGTCAATCGTCAATTCGCTTGGCAAATCTGCCGGCTTCGCCTTGACGTCAATTTCCTCAATCGCCTGAGTCATCGCGAAGTGATAAATCTTTGATGCCTCCGACTCGTCGAAGTTCACGATCACGATTGGCGTCGTCGCCTCGACTACTGCATCCTTCGATACTGCCTGGAACTCGATATTCACGATTTTACGCGAAACCGGATCAATCGCCACATTCTTCACGATCGCGAGCTGTGCCTTACCAGCCAAATCGAGATCAATCGGTGAGTGATACCCAGCAAGGTTCAATACCTTTTCGGTCGCCACATATTCCGAAGCCGCGAGCACCGGTGCCTCACCACCATACACCACCGACGGGATCATCCCGCTCTCTCTTAAACTCTTAACTTTCTTACCAGTAGCCTCACGAGCAACCAGCGTCAACTTGTATTCAGCCATTATTTATCCTTTTTCTACTTATTAATACTATTTTATCACTTATTCCTCTGATTGTAAAGATGAACTCATATTATAAGCCAGTCGCACCAAATCATCCATTTCGTCATCCGTCAGCTGGTATCCCGCCAGCACAATCTCGATTCCACCCCTACCAAAATACCGCGATTCCATCACCGACTCATACTTATTCGTCAATAAATTTCTGAGTTCCGCGTCCGTCCGCACCTCAATCGTGTTTTTGTTCTCCACTAGGAACACCCTGCCTAGTTTACCTCCTGGCTCAACTCTACGGTATAGTTTCCGCTCTTTCTCAACCGTTTCCGAATATTCCCCAATTCCCTTAACCGCCGCCACATTCATCGCAATTTCCTTTCACTTGACAAAAGTTAGATAATATTTCAATTCTTCAATCGAACCCTCTATATCCGACAACGCCCGATGCGCTTCCGGCTTCTTGAACTTCTTGTCTAGCGCCTGCTCGAAATAAATCTTCCACGCCGACACGTCTAACATCCGATAGTGCAGTCGCTCCGCCACGAGTGGCATCTCCCGATCTATGAACTTCCTGTCCTGGTGGATTGAATTACCCGCCAGATATACTTCCTTCCCAAAATACTTATCTATAAACGCCACCAAATCTCCCTCGACTTTCTCCACCGGCGCGCCATCTATATTTTGCGAAATCAAAGCATCCCGCGATTCTGCGTTTTTCTCCCAGAACTCCCCCACCATCCGTTGACGCATCAATGCCTCTGGCACCTGCACCACCGCTTCGTATCGTGCTACTTCATTTAGTTGCATATCCGTCGCAATCGCCGCCACCTCGATTATGCGGTCGGCCTCCGGATCTAGCCCCGTCATCTCTAAGTCTACCCATAGCAACTTCGCTTTCTTCATCATCTCTCCTTACATTTTTTCTGGTATTTCCATACCGAGCAGTCCCAGCCCGTGCGTCATCACTGCTAGATACGCCTGCACCATCCGCACGCGCCGTCCCTCTTCTGCCGCCCCTACCACCGGACATTTCTCATAAAATCTCGAAAACTCTTGCGACACCTCATACAAATAATTCGCTACCTTATGCGGCGCCAATTCCGCTACTGCCGCGTCAAGCAAATCTCTGTACCCTGCAATTTTCCGCATCAGAGTATGTTCCTCCGGCACCATACTTGCCCCATCCGCCGCACTCGCTCCATCTACGCCACTTACCCTATCAGCCACGCTCGCTCCATCCGCACTACTCGCCCCCTCGACAATCCGCTTCGCCCGCACACATGAATATAGCAGGTACGGCCCCGAGTTCCCGGTCATCTTCACCGATTCTCTCGGGTCAAAAATGATATCTCCGCCCATCTTATATTTGAGGAACGCGTACTTCGTCGCCGCAAGCGACACCGTCCGATCGTCAGAGCCAAAATCCTCCGCGAGCGCCGTCGCCACCATATCGAGCACGTCCACCGCTTTCAAGAAATTGCCTTTTCTAGATGACATTTTTACTCCGCCCGGCAATTTTACCAGCCCATGCGTCAAATGCACCGTCCGCGCCACCAACTCCGGAGCATACTGCTCCACCGATTTCAGCACAACTTTCATGTAATCCAGTTGCTCTGATCCAGTAATCACGATCGACTTGTCGAAATGATAGTCCGCCTCTTTCTGAAAAATCAGCCCTACGTCCTTCGCCTCATAAGTCGGCACACCCTCTTTGTTGATAAATACCCTCGTGTGTAGTCCGTACTTCTCACCGTCAAACACCACCGCACCGTCCGATTCCTCGTACACTCCCGCCGCTTCTTCACGCTTCACCGTTGCCAGCCCCAGCCACGCCACAGTCGATTCCGGATAGTACTTGTCAAACTTCAATCCTATCGACGCGTAAAAATGCTTGAAATAATCATACGACAGCTCCCGCCCGCGCCAGTACAAATCCGCCAGCGGCGTGCCATGAATATCCTCGGCGTTGATTTTGTATATTTCCTTGTTTAGCCGCGTAATCTCCGCTTTCGCCTCCGCATCATCTTCGTACGCCGCCGTACCCTCGATATAGCATTTTGCTATATCCTCAATCGTTAGCTCACTCACTTGCTTTCGCTGTAATATATACATTGTCTTCGCAACGTGTAGTCCCACATCACCACCAAAATTCGCCCTGACTACCTTCGCGCCAGCGTACTCCAACAATCGCGCAATCGCATCACCTACTACCGAAGTATATAGATGCCCCACATGTAGTACCTTAAACGGATTCGGGTCACTAAACTCACAAACTACCGTTTTCCCACGATATTCACCTGATGATATATTTTTATCAAAATCCGTCACAATTCCATCCATTTCCGCCAGTAGATATTCGTCAGATGATATAAAATTAATAAATCCTGGCGCCGTCGCAAAACTTTGCACCCCCCGCATTTCCGTCGCAGAGTCATCTTGCACTTCTGCCACCAATTCCTCGGCTATCACCATCGGCGACTTATGCGCTACCCCAGCCAATTTCAGTGGCGCATTACTCGAATAGTCCGCCTCGATATTCCCGGGCGCTTCCGTCACTTCCGGTTCAAAATCCACCCCGTACAATTTCAAAATCGCTTTTTTTAGTAAATCTCTGATTCTATCCATAATGACATATCCCTGGTGACTCCGGTGCGAGTCGCATCACCAGATTCGACTCGCCCACCATTATAATTCCTAATATGGTGACTCCGGTGCGAGTCGCATCGCCAGATTCGACTCGCCTACCACAATAATTCTAATTCCCAACATGGTGACTCCGGTGCGAGTCGAACGCACAACCTTTTCCTTAGGACGGAACCGCTCTATCCATTGAGCTACGGAGCCATATGTGGTATAATCATTATATCATGAAATTGCTTTCAAGAAAAGTGAGCAAAGATTCCACGGGTGGCGACGCGAAATCCGACAAAAAGACCGAACAGCAAAAGGTCGACGAACGCCGCGCCGAGGTCCTCGCTAGGGGTCGCAAGTTCAAATACCCCTTACAATGGACCAAGCACCGCGTCGTAGTTAACACCATCCTTATCGCTATGGTCATGGTCGGTCTTATCGTTACTAGCGGCTATCTCGCCTTGTATCAGTTCGGCGAAACATCCGAAATGTTTTTCCGCATCACCAAGATTCTCCACAACCCAGTCGCCGCCATCGACGGCGAGCCGGTCGCTTTCTCCGACTATCTCATGTTCTATCGTAGCAGTATGACCAGCATCGAACGCCAATCCGGTCAAGTCGACAACCAAAGCAATATCGACAACCTTCGCCTCCAATACAAGCGCGCCGCCCTCGACGAAGCCGAGGAATACTCCTACGCCCTAAAACTCGCCAAGGAGTTCAATATCACCGTCACCGACGACGAAATCGACAAGGAGTTCAACCGCCACCGTAGCATCGGCGGCGTCGAACGCAGTGTCGAGGGCTTCATGAAAATCGTCAGCGAAAACTTCGGCCTCAGCCGCGACGAATACAACCGCATGCTCTACCTCACCCTCATCAAAGCCAAAGTCGAAACCGTCATCGACGAGCAAGCCAACAAAATCGCTTCCAAAGTTGAACAGATTCTCGCCACCAACGGCAACAACTACGCCACCGTCGCCGACGAACTCGGCAGTTATATCAAATACGAGGAAACCGACGGCCTAGTCAGCAATCAAAATATCGACGGCGGCCGCGCTTCCGAGGCTTTCAAACTCCAACCTGGCGAAGAATCCGGCCGCTTCGTTTCCATGAATGGCGACGGCTACTACTTCGTCAAACTCATCGCCAAGACCGACACCGAGGTCAACTTCGTATCCATCAAAGTCCCCTTCGCCGAGTTCAATTCTCGCATCACTCGGCTCCGCGAAGAAAACAAAGTCAGCGAGTATATCACTATTACTACCGCTGACTAACAATTCCAACATTGGTGCGGGTAGAGGGAGTCGGACCCTCGTCTCATCCTTGGGAAGGATACATAATAGCCGTTATACGATACCCGCGTACCTACATTATAGCACACCTCCCAGCCCATGTCCACATTATCCCGGCTCCGCACTCACTCATTATTTTTTATAAAATCTACTTGTATTTTCATTTTGCTTGTGTTATCATCATACTTGGGCACACAAAAAATGGCGCAAAAGCAAAAGCAAAAGCGCCAATCACAAACCAAATTCACACAATAATAAACGAGAGGAAATATGTCAAAACAAGACTACCACAAAGCCAAGTCCAAACTAAAACAAGACGAAAAAGACAATTACGATAAATTAATCCTCATTCCCTGTAACGGTAGCAGCCTAAATGGAAACGGAAATGGAAATGGAAAAAACAAAGATAACGATAATTGGTACGAGTTGGCAGAACATTCTGCCGTTTTTTATTACTACAAGGTCTGCCAGCCACTCGGCGCCGTCGTCACCTTCTACTCCGACACCGATAGTTACGTCGTGCAATACGACCTCGGCTTCATCAGGTGCCATGGCCTCGACGCCGTCCGTTCGCGATTAAAGAAAGTTGGTTTATATGATAGAGAATACACCCAGTCAGGGTGTTATTTTTTCACGCTGAACACTCACTTCACCAAAGCCGAAACCGACCGCCTGATCGAACAAGAAATCTCCCGCCGCGCCACCAACCAATCCATCGTCAGTATCACCCACTCCGACCCTCTGCTCCACCAACCTCTCCGTGAACTATCCGAATATCTACACCACGTCTGCGAAACCCAACTTACCCGCATGAGCGCCACCGTCAACGGCGCCGAGATTCTTGGTCTCATCGACAGCACCCTCATCTACTACTACGAACTCTGCGGCAGACGCACCGCCAAAATCACTTCCGACGACTGGATATACTTCGGCAAAAACATCAACGCCCTCATCACCAAACTCGAACTCATGAGCGAAGCCAAACTTTTGCCGCGCCGGTCCTGCCTCCACCTCGCCGGTATCGCCGTCAAGACCAAAGAGTACATTACCAGAAAATACGCTATCGCCCGCGCCCGCGAAAGAAAGGCCGACAATGCCACCCAACATTAACCCTATCGACCTCACCCAAATCTCCGCCGACATCGCCCGTAGCGGCTGGCGCCAATGGTTCTTGAAGTCCCTCACCGACGCCTTCATGGAAGCCCGCAAAGGCAAGTTGGCCACCCACGACGAACACGATTTCGAGCTTCACTGGGCGGAGAATATCACCCGCCTCGCACGCTCCGTCGAGGAGCGCTACTACGAACCCAGCCCCAGCGTTTCGTTCGTCATCTTCGCCCCAATGGTCCGCGAAATCTTCGCCGCACCTTTCCGCGACCGCGTTATTCACCATTTCCTGTTCAATATGCAATACGGCTGGTGGGATCGCCGCTTCATCTACGACTCGTACAGCTGCCGCAAGGACAAAGGCACTCTCTTCGGCATCCAGCGCGCACAGCGCATGATGCAGCAAGTTACCGACAACTTCACCCGCGACGCTTATATCGTCAAACTCGACATCAGCGGCTATTTTATGTCGCTCCCCCGCACCGGACTCTACGAACGCGTCAAATGGGGTCTCGACCGACAATTCGCCGACTACAAATCCGACCCGTACCTGTACCACCTCTATCTCACCTGCGACTACCTCTGGCGCCAAATCATTTTCGACGACCCCGTCAAAAAATCCTGGAAACGCGGCGACCCCCGCAACTGGGATCCTTCCATCCTCCCTCCGAAAAAATCCCTCTATCAACAACCACCCGGACGCGGTATCGTCATCGGCAACCTCACTTCTCAGCTCATGTCCAATATCTACCTCGACCAGCTCGACCGCTTCGTCACCTACGATCTCGGCTACAAATACTACGGCCGCTATGTCGACGACTTCTTCTACATGGTTCCGCCCGAGCAATACCGGAAAGCCAAACAAGACGTCGCCGTAATCGAGCGTTATTTGAAAGACCACTTGCAAATGACTCTCCACCCGAAAAAGCGCTACTGCGGCAAAGTCAGCCAAGGCATACAGTTTCTCGGCGCCCGCGTCTATCCCCATTGTCTTTACCCGAGCGACCGCCTGCAAGCGCATCTCCATCAAGCCTGCGAGGACCTCGCCGCTGGCCGCAAGGACCTCGATACTATCGTCTCCTACCTCGGCATCATGAAGCACCTAAACGCCGACAAATTCATCAAGGAAGTTTTCGATAAATACGGCTGGGATTACCACCCAGACTAACCGTCGCCAGCCGCCCGCATCACCAATCGCCCCAGTAGTGCCGTTTATGGCTTCAAACACCCAATCGGCACTACATACACTCCATCCTCACGCTGATAAGCATAGCTCTGCACGCCTGTCACCACTGCCATAAATGCCGGGGCTTTCTCTCGTTTGGTATCAATAATCCCAGCTAGCGCTTGCATCTTCATCGCTGCATCATTAATCTCATCTTCGTTACCACCAAGCTTTAGTTGCACTAGACCATACCGACCACCGGGTATTCTTACCACCGCGTCACATTCTAGCCCATTACTGTCGCGATAATGCGACACTTTTCCGCCCAAAGCGTCCGCATACACACGCAAATCACGAATACATAACGTTTCGAATATAAATCCGAACGTGTTCAAATCTTCGAATAATCCATCCGGGTCAGTATCAAGCGCAACCACCGCAATTGATGGATCGACAAAATATCTCGTATCCGTCGTTCGAATTGCCGTCTTTGACCGTAAATTCGGATTCCATGCCGCTAAATCCTCCACAACAAAAATCTTCTTTAAAGCCTCGTGATACGACGACACAGTATTAATATTCGGCGCAGTACCCGCCACACCGCCCATGTCATTCTGAATATCGGTCAAGGCTACTTGCTCCCCCTGAAATCTTGCATACGACCGAAGCATCCTTTCGATATACTCAGGGCTCCGCTGCACACCGTCTACGCGCGATAAGTCTGAATGAATAATTCCGTCCAGATACTTTCGCGGCATTAGCAACGCATCATGCTTCATTTTAGGCAATATTGACTCCGGAAACCCGCCCCGCGCTGTTACGAAGGCCAAGTCCTGAACACCAAGCGAACTATTACCACTAATCGGTTCGCCCTTAAATAGACTCATAAGTGATACGGCCCCATTCGAGTCGCCCGACTCAAAAAGCGACATTGGTCGCATCCGCACCCAAGAAAATCGCCCCGTCCCCGAATGATGAATTTCCTGCGTTGACGCCGGCACCGCCGACCCAGTCAAGATGAACTGCCCTGGCTTTCGTCCCCTATCTACCGCCGAACGCACAGCATCCCATAACACTGGTATATTTTGCCATTCATCAAAAAGCCTCGGCGTTGCCCCGTCAAGCAATATTCTTACACCATTGTTATTAAGTATCATAACCTTCGCCCGCTTCAAAATGTCCGGATCGCCCAATTTCAGCTCGCTCTCCGCAATCTGCTCCGCAGTAGTTGTCTTACCACACCATTTCGGCCCCTCTATCAATACCGCTCCTGTCACGCGCAAATGTTGTCTAATCACTTCGTCGATAATCCGTTTCCGATATGCCATAATACTTATATTATAGCACGTTCTCGTCAAATTGGAACCCCCATTCTTACAGGGGTATTAGGTGAATTGTGGCGTTTTCATTAGGTGGATTATAGCGTTTCCATTAGGTGAATTGTGGCGTTTTCATTAGGTGGATTGTGGCACTTTTGTTGGTGGAATTGTAGAAAAATCAGCGACATTTTTCAAGGGGTATTTTTCACCAATAAATCCCCCTTTCAGGGGGATTTATTCTGGGAGGATAAACGTTAGAGAACTGCGAGAGACGCCGGAAGAGGGAACGCGACCGCGAGGAGACTAGACCTAACGGGCCACGCAGCGTACGGACCTCCCGTTGTTGCGGTTGTTGTTGTTGGCCGGGTTGACGTTGCCAGTACGGAAGTTCAGGTTGCGAGCGTTCTGAGAACTATAGACCGTAGACGACCAGTAGTTGCCGTTGCGCCCTGCGTTGTACAGCGTACCATCATTGACGTTCCCGCCACGCACAAAGTACAGAGGTCCCCCTGAAATGCTTAGCCGCTAGTAGCCATTATCGCCCATGAGCCATAATGGTTTGGTGTGGACCGATCGTAGCGTCATACATTCTACGACGGTGGGCTTGCCCAGTTCTCTTGTGTAGCTACCAGTTTGCCGATCGCGCGCATGATACTGGTACGGGGACGAACCGCTCGTCCAAGACAGACAACTCGTCAGCCGATCAGCCCTTATGATAACCTGCTTATCCCCCCATACCCCCATCCGTTTAGCAATAGTAGAGAGAGGCATAACGGATGGGGATATGGAGTGATAATATAAAGTTCTCCCCCGGGTTGTGGTCCCCGGCTAGCCGGTGACCACAACCTTCTGTTCCAGACCCCTGCCGGTCGCTCCGAACATCGTTCCACAAGAGAACTGCGAGAGACGCCGGAAGAGGGAACGCGACCGCGAGGAGACTAGACCTAACGGGCCACGCAGCGTACGGACCTCCCGTAGCTGCGGTAGTCGTTGCCGGCCGGGTAGACGTAGCCAGTACGGAAGCTCAGGAGGCGAGCGAGCTGAGAACTATAGACCGTAGACGACCAGTAGAGGCCGAAGCGCCCTGCGTGGTACAGCGTACCATCATCGACGAGCCCGCCACGCACAAAGTACAGAGGTGAAGATACTAGACCGTTGTCGTCCGAGCCAGACCCACCATTATAGTAATTGTTAACGAGCTTGTAGTCATTGGTATTATTGTCTGCTCCTACTGCTAAACGCCAATTCTTCGGACAGATAGAGTTACCATAACTGGTGTCCTGAGTAGTCGCGCTTGAAGTATTGTTGGAGGCTACCGCGGCAGACCAGTTGTAATAGTTACCTACATGACCGTGTTTACCATTCGTCTGACCAGATAGTCCGTTCATTGTTTGCGTGAAGTAACCAGCCCAGTTACCATTCTTGGATAGGTAATTACAACCGAAGTCACCAGCACAGGAAGTTTCCGAATTGTATATAGCGCTACTTTCTTGCTTTGGATACCAGTACCAGTTGCCTGGGTCAGCAGAATATGGAGTATTATAATCGTTTGTATAGCCGCTAAACTTACCACTAGCGATAGTAGTAATAGTACCTCGTACAGGTGTCCATGTAGTACCATCCGCCGAATAGCCAGCCGCCGCAGTATATATACCCGACGTACCGAAGTTGGCAGGGTCAATATCGGACGTCGTGGAGTTCAAAGCTACACTACCGGACAAATCCAAATCTAGGTTCTGCGTCATCCAGCAGTTCGACGTTACCGTACCACCACCGTTCGCCGCGGTACTTTGTGCTACTTTCGACACCCAGTAGGTCTTTTTGTCGCGCTTGTCGATTAACTGTATCGATTTCACCTTGCTATCAGTTTTTGATTTCGGCGCATAGACCATGTTACAGATGTCTGTCGTCATATCTTGCAAAGCATAGTACCCATTCTCGTATGGATCGACACCCGCGTAGGCGAACGCCTGCTCGAAGCCCGACCGATCATCACTAGACGTCGGTTTCGTAGCCGTTACCACGAAGTTCAACGTCACCGAATATAGACCATTCGGAATCGAGTTGTTAATTTTCGTACCGAACGTTACCGAATCTTGATAGGATCCTGCGTTCGTCTGTGGCGTCAATGTCGTCGACGTAGTCACCGGCACATAGTTGCCACTGCTATTCTTGTACGCCCACTTGTTCATCGTCGCATCCGACGAAGCGAAGTCCGCCGCCGAATAGGTAGTCGACACCGTACCAATCGTCGCATTCGCGCCCGCATTGGTCAAGTTCGTCGTTGCCGCACTCGTTGATGGATCGAGTGTGTACATCGCAAGCGAATATCCGAACGTGTTCGACGTATTCACAGTGAAGTTCACCGTACCATCTTGTACGACGCCAGCCGCGGTCGGCGTGATTGCCGGCGAATTGATGCTGTTGATCGTCACCCCTAGGCTTAGATCCGACAACACGCTATACGTTGTCGCCGTCGCTGATGGCGCAGTATATGCTGATGCGTCCTTATTATTGTTAATAGTCAATTTCGCAACTACCAATCCTGCCAAGATTAGCACTGCGACGCATGGCAAGAAGTATAGCATCTTATCGCTCATGCGTTTTGATTTGTTGTTTTTTGTAGTGTATGGCCTGTGCATTTTGCCCTCTCTTATTTTTATATGTGAGAGGGCTTTCACAAGTCACGAGTAGACTTACTTGATAGCCAATGCTATGCACTATCGCAAAGCATTGGCTTATCAGCAAATCTGCTCGCTTATGATGATTGTCCCTCTCTGTGTACGATTTACACCGTACGGTCACAATCACTCATAGTTTTACCGAGCTATTGCACTTTCTATTATAACGTGTTTACGCTTCGTTTTCAATACTTTTTTCGTATGATTTTTTGGCTTTTTTGAACGACTTTTCCACAATCAGCGGCGCATCCCAAGTTTTCGGATAATCATCTAGTCCGAGCATCGTCGCCACCGTCGCCGCGATGTTCGACAGTCCCGGCCGCGTGAGTTTCGCGAGCGTATATTTCTTTCTATTGTCCGTATTATCCACGATGATGCAGGGCACCGGGTTCGTCGTGTGTGAAGTCTTTTTCGAACCATCCGCCTCACGTAGTTCCTCCGCGTTACCATGGTCCGCCACCACGATCATCACGCCACCGAGTTTGGCTACCTCGTTCGCGATTCGGCGTAGCGCCAAGTCGATTGCCTCCACCGCGATTACCGTCGCGTCGAAATTCGCCGTATGCCCCACCATGTCGCCCCCCGGGAAGTTCAACCGCACGAACTTGTATTTCGGGAGTCTTGCGATTACTTCGTCCGCAATCTCCGCCGATTTCATCCATGGCCGTCTTTCAAACGGCTCCGGATACGACGCTATCTCCACGAAATCCTCCCCCACCGCCTTCTCGTAACTATTTCCGTTGAAATAGTACGTTACATGGCCGAATTTTACCGTTTCGCTACACGCCAATTGCGAGATACCTTTTTCACCGAGGTAGCGATTGAGTGTGTCTGTGAACCCCACCGGCTCGATTAGTCGGTGCTCCGGCACATGTGTATCGCTATTGTACTCCGTCATCCCTACGAAATACACGTCCGTCGGCTTATACGCCCCCCGGTTGAAGTACGGAAAATCCCAGTAGGTGAACGCCTGCGCGATTTCAATCGCTCTATCCGCCCGGAAGTCGATATATATCATGCTATCCCCCGCTTCCACCTTGCCAATTGGCTGTTCGTGGTCATCCACTATTACAAACGTCGGCAAGTACTGGTCCTGCACATTCGGTTCCACTCGCCTCAGCACCTCGATTGCTTCCATTGGCGTCTTGAAATAATACTCTGCCCGGCCGTTCACTATCGCATCCCACCCCCGCGCTACGATTCCCCAGTCGCTCTCGTACCGGTCTGCTACATACACCATTCGTCCGCCACCACTCGCGATTTTGATATCCGCCAGTGGATATTGCCGCACAAATTTCGCGAAACGTTCCAGATATTCCGTCGCCGTATATGGCCCCACGTCGCGTCCGTCGAATACTGCGTGTACGCGCATCCGCCGCACCCCCTCTGCATACGCTCGGTCAATCATCTGCTCCATATAATATATATCGCTATGCACACCCCCATCCGAGAATATCCCTGCGAAATGTAGCGTGCCACCGTCCTTGGCTCGCCGCAAGGCTTCCTTGAAGCACTCAGTGCGGTATACTTCCCCCGTCGCAAAGGCTTCATTCACCCTAGCAACGCCTTGCTTCACCGCTCGGCCTACCCCCATTGTGTTGTGTCCAACTTCCGAGTTGCCCATCTGCCCCGGCACTAGCCCGACCGCCTCACCAGACGCCGCAAGTGCGACGTGCGGATATTTCGTTGAGGCCTTGCCAAGCCACGGTGTCCGCGCACGACTCACTGCATTGTCTGGCCCGTCGTCCGTCAGCCCCACCCCATCCAGAATCGCAAGCACTACTGGTCCGTTATAATTCAATTTCATGCGCGTGGTACCTGTTGAGTTATACAATGGATATTTCCACCACCGAGCAGAATCTCGCGCGCGTAGATTGGCTCGATTACTCTGTCCGGGAATAGCCCCGCCAACGTCTTAATGGCCTCGTTGTCGCGCGGATCGTCGAACACCGGCAAGATTATCGCACCGTTACAGTTATAATAATTGATATACGACGCCGGCAATCTATCACCTTCGCGTCGCGGGAATGTTCCCTCTACTGAGTCCACGCCCTCCGCCTCCTCACGCGTGATGGTGATTGGGCTTGGCACATGGATTTTCACGATTTCGAGTTTACGGTCTTTTGCGTCCGTCACCGATTCGAGATATTCGAGGTCTTTCACGCTTCGCTCATGTTGCGGGTCGGATTCATCATCTTCCCATGCCAGTACCACCTTACCAGGCGCTACGAACTGACAGATATTATCCACATGTCCGTTCGTATCCTCATCCTTGTATACACCATACGGTAGCCACAACACTTTCTTCGCGCCAGTATATTCGCGTAGCAACGCTTCGATTTCTTCTTTGCTCTTACCTGGGTTGCGCCCCTCGTCTAGCAGTGTTTCTTCTGTCACGAGTAGCGTGCCTTCGCCGTCCGAGTGAATCGAACCGCCTTCCAACACGAAATCCCCCGGCACATATCTGTCCACCCCCTCGATATTTGCCATTTTCGCCCCCACATAATCGTCGAAATCCCACGGATAGTAGATGCCATTCGTCATTCCGCCGTAACCATTGAACCCCCAGTCCACTGCGCGAATCCCCCCGCGACCATCAACCACCATCGTCGCGCCGCTATCGCGTATCCACGAGTCGTTATTGGATATTTCCACTACCTGCACGTTCTTCATGTTCATACCGAGCACATGCAAGTATTGCGATTGATTTACGCCGAGCACGACCGGCTCATATTTCGCAATCGTCTCGACCACCATCTTGAAAGCAGCCTGTGCCGGCTTCGCTCCCGCGCGCCAGTTGTCCGGTCTTTCCGGCCATAGTAGATAAGTGCACTTGTGCGGTGCCAGCTCCGACGGCATATAATATCCGTCTTTTTTGGGTGTTGATGTTAGTTTCATAAAATCTCCAATTATTAGATGGGGCGGGTGACGCCACTTGGGACCCCCCCCCACGCCAGCGTGTGTGGGGGAACATGTGGCGGCAGGACCCGCCCTATATACTATTTGTGTTTTCTAGCCAATTTCTTCTGCCGATCTTTCCTACTCATATTGAGCACCATACATTCGCCGATTACGACACATACTGCCGACGACACGAGCAACGTCGCATTGTCCTGTATCGCTTCCCACGAGAACTCCGGTATCAACGTAAAGAGCAACGATATACCAAGCAGTAGTAGTGGCACCACCCCCATCAGCACCCGCATCACCGGACCGATATTTAGCCAATAACCGTCCTTGACCTGTTTGCCTTTCTTGTGTAACTTGATAAACGCCGCAAACATTGGGATATATGAGAGCAGTAAGCACACTAGCGAAAGCGAGAAGAACGCCCAGAACATGTTCGAGAATCCTTCTAGCACGCTCTCGTCTACGCCCATTTCTGGCAAGATATATCCGATAAAAATCCCGATAAACGCCAGCACCGCCGCAACAATTCCCGTCCAGATTCCGACCATATATGGCACACCATCTTTATTGCGTTTTTTCCAAGACTTCGGGAACATTCCGTCCTCTGCCGCGTACGCAATCACCGAGTAGACGCCGAAGTTCCACGACGACACGTTCGAGATTAGTGTCAAGATAAACAGCCCGCCCACCGTGATAATCACCGCTTGTATTACTCCGGCATCAAATCCAGCGTTCGTCATCAAAATTTGCCACGCATCAAGCAACCCCGTATCTGTCGAGATTTCGCTAAACTGCGTTCCCACACCGAGCGCGAACGACGGCAAGATGTAGAAAACTGCAATCAATATCCCACCGAGGATAATTGCCTGCGGGATTTGCTTCTTTGGTTTATCCATGTCATCGTAGAATGTCCCCACCACCTCAAACCCGAGCATGTTGAAAATGATTAGCGACACGAACGACAACCCCGCCCAGTCAATTCCTCCATCCGCCGATAGTAGTGGCACGAAATCCGTCCACGATTCAACCGGATTTGCTGTCCCTTGTGAGAACAATATATAAAACCCGAGAAACCCGATCCCACCGAGAATCGCAATCTTAATAATCGCACCGATATTCGCCACCCAATCCGACTGCGAAATCCTAAGCATCCCCAGTACCGTCACCAGCAAGATATACACTGCCTGAATAATCAGTACCGTCGCAAGATTGAGCTCCACACCGAACATTGTCATAATGAGCGAGGTAATAAGGTCCGCGAGCGATGCAATCCATAGCGGATAGTTCACCCAATAAAACCACGCAACTCTAGATGCCCATTTCTTGCCGAAGGCTTTCTTTACCCAGGTATACATCCCACCCTCGCTCGGATATTGCGTACCAAGTTCCGCGCTAATCAGCGCGTACGGCACAAAGAACCCGATGAGCATAATCGCCCACCATATATATTGCGAATGTCCGATCGACGCCGTCGGCGCTACCGCATCCGCCACCAAGATTATACAGACCGTCGCCAGTACCGCGGAAAACAGCCTGAACTTGTATTTCTTTTTTGGCATTTTTGCCTCCTTTTTATTATTTTGCACTTCCCCCTGTTTTTTATGCTACATTTGTCCGATTTCGTCTTTTTTAATCCAATTTTACTCAGTTTCACCCGAAATCAGTTATGCTACATTTGTCCGATTAGCGATTTTGTCCCTCCTTTTGCTGTTTTATATAATCTAGCGTCACTTCTGCCATACCACCGAAATACAGTACTAGTCCGCGTTGCGCCGTCAAACGATTCTCCGCCTCATCCCATGCCACCGAGTTCGCCCCGTCCAGCACCGAGTCCGTCACTTCTTCATTTCGACTCGCCGGCAAACAATGCATGAACTTGCACTGCGGGTTGCCGGTCGCCGCCATCATCTGGTCATTCACTTGATATTTCGGGTAGAAATCTGCCATGTAGACTTCCTTCGGCGTTTCCTTATCATACAGCCCATACCAGACGTCCGTATAGATGAAATCCGCACCTTTCAGACACTCCGGATCGTCGCTCCAATTCGCGCTCCCACCGTACCTTTGGGCATTCTGTTGTCCCGCGAGAAGCACCGCGTCGTCAATTTTGTGATTCTGGGGACCATAGTGCACAAAGTTCATTCCCATTTTCGTCGTCATATCGCAGAGCGTGTTGCACACTTGCGTCGCATCTCCCACGAATATCACCTTGACCTGGTTCATCTGCTTTCCCGCCGGAAAATGGTCAAATATCGTAATCATATCCCCCACGCCTTGCGTCGGATGGCACTTGTCGCTCATGCCGTTGATTACTGGCACCGTCGCGTACTTCGCAAGCGCTTCGATCGATTCGTGCCGATCCACTCGCGACATGATCATATCACACATCCGCGCTAGTACTCGCGCCGTATCCTCGATTGTTTCATGCTTGCCCAGCTGAATCGCCCCCGGCGCCAAATTCAGCGCGTGTCCGCCCAACTGCTCCATCGCTACCTCGAAGCTCACCCGCGTCCGCGTCGATTTCTGCTCAAAAATCATCGCGAGATTCTTATGATACATCGAGTTGAGATACCCTCCACTCTTGATGAAATCTCGCACCGTCCGTGCCGTCGTGATAATATCCAGCATTTCGCTCTGGTCAAAATCCGCCGTATCTATAAAATCTTTTCGTGTTGGTTGTTTGTGTGTTAGTGTAAACCCATCCATAAATCTGATTATACCCCAAACTCTCACAAAACACAAGCGTATTAAAATCACACACCAAAAAATACCACATTGTGGTATTATAATATATAGAACATTTCACTGTGTGGGGGCACTGCAGAGTCATAATAACTCTTGACTTTTAGAACAGTGTGCGGTAGAATGTTATTAAGGTTTAGGAATCCTCTTCTTTGTTAGAAGGGGCTTTCTTTTTTAGTTTGACTATGATATAGTCGACTTCAAAGTTCTCCATAAACCCTCCTTTCTCCCCGCTCTTATTAAAAATGCGCCCCCACTGTAACAGCGTAGCATATCTGTTAAGAAAATGCAACCCCCCACCATGAAAAAATACCACATTGTGGTATTGGTGCCCGAGACAGGGGTTGAACCTGCACGATATTGCTATCACTAGCACCTGAAGCTAGCGCGTCTGCCAATTCCGCCACTCGGGCCTAACACTCGCATATTACGAGCCTACTTTAATTATACCATATTTTCTGATATAATGGTAGAAAATGGAGGTATTATGATCACGATAAATTGTAGTCCCGAAGTAGACATCAGCCGCGTGCATGAGGCACTAAGTGACATTCGGAAAGATGCGATGAGCGGCTGGGTAGATTTGCCATGCAGGGTCAATATGGAAGAACTCTCTCGCATCAAGTCTGCCGCAGACAAGATTATTGACGAATCAGAAGTTCTAGTCTGTATCGGTATCGGCGGATCATATTTAGGACACCGCGCTATTATTGAGGCACTTCGTCCGGCTTCCAATATCGAGATAGTCTACGCAGGGAATTCACTTAGTCGTCGTGAATTAGACCGCGCCATAGCCCAGGTCGGCGACCGTGATTTTTCCATCAATATCATTTCTAAATCTGGCACCACCTTAGAACCTGCAATCGCTTTTGAAACTTTCAAGAAGCTCCTCTTCGAGAAATACGGTGCCTCTGAGGCCGCGAAACGCATCTATGCTACGACCGACGCCGCGCACGGGGCTTTACACGACGAAGCCGTCAAAAATGGATATACGAGGTTTATCGTGCCAGATAATATCGGCGGACGATATTCAGTATTAACGCCAGTAGGACTCCTGCCACTTGCTGTGGCGGGGGTAGATATTGACGCCCTACTTGCCGGAGCAGCAGAGGAAGCAACCTCGTTCTCGGACGCCATGAAGCATGACCCGCGTACAAGTGCGGCAGTGAACTACGCTTATATGCGCTACACACTAGGCAATAAAGGCTATGATACGGAAGTTTTTGCCAGTTTTGAGCCGGCTACCGCATATTTCAATGAGTGGCTAAAACAACTTTTCGGCGAGTCCGAAGGCAAGGGTCAACAAGGTGTCCTTCCCACGTCCGTCATCTATTCTACGGACTTACACTCACTAGGCCAATTCATGCAGGATGGACGGCGTAATTTGTGGGAAACCATCATTGATTATCCGACCGACGACCTGAACGCCAAAGTTGTCGCCGCCGTCAAGAAAGCCCACCCGCTCGGCGGCATCCCGGTATTAGTATTAGGCGTGCCGTCATACGACGAACGTGGCTTCGGGCAACTAGTTTACTTTTTTGAGATTGCCTGCGCACTCTCCGCTAGATTGTACGGAGTCAATCCATTTGACCAACCGGGTGTCGAAGCCTACAAAACCGAGCTTAAAAAACTCCTTGCCTAGGTGGGGGGTTGCATTTTCTTAACAGATATGCTACGCTGTTACAGTGGGGGCGCATTTTTAATAAGAGCGGGGAGAAAGGAGGGTTTATGACGTTTGAGCTTTATATAAACTTCGGTTTATTCAAACTAAAAATTGTCTTTGCCAAAAGGCAAAGACAACAATAAACTCTATATAACTATTCTACCGCACACCATTACAAAAGTCAAGAGTTTTATACTCTGTAGCGCCCCCACCGAATAAAAGCAGGTCCCACATTTGATATATGTAGCACCCTGCCTTTTTTGATTAACTATTTTGTAATTATCGTTCCCGCTCGCCCCATCAGTGCCATTTTCAAACTATCTACATCTGTAATAATTCCCACACCACCTTTCTTGGCGAATTCTACCGCCGCCTGCACCTTCGGCAACATCGACCCCGACTTGAAATCTCCCTTTCTGATATAATCTTCCGCCATTTTTACACTCGTCCGCGACAACGCAACTTGCGCCGGCGTATTATAATATATATACGCATTTGGCACCGCCGTTACGCTCACGAAAATATCCGCACCAGTTAGCTCCGCCAGTTTTTCAGCCGCAAAATCCTTATCAATCACCGCATCTACCCCCACCAGCCGTTTCAATACCCGCGTCCGATACACTGGTATCCCGCCACCACCTGCCGCAATCACGATAATTCCATCTCGCACCATTTCTAGAATAGACTTCTTCTCGACAATATCTACCGGTTTCGGGCTTGGCACCACTCGTCGCCAACCTCGCCCCGCGTCCTCTTTCACCACCCAATGTTTCTCTTTGGCGAGCTTCTTCGCCTCTTTCTCGCTATAAAACTGTCCGATTGGCTTCGTTGGATTCTTGAAAGCCGGATCGGTCCTATTTACTACCACCTGCGTCACTACGGTTGCGACCTTAGTGTTCTTGCCGCGCACCACAAAAGCATTATTTATCGCCTGTGTCAGCCAATACCCGATTTGCCCCTGCGTCATCGCCACCGCCGTTTCAAGCGGCATCGCCGGCGCCCTATCAGTCGCCGCCGCTTCCTCGTGTATCAACACATTCCCCACTTGCGGACCGTTACCATGTGCTATGATTATTTCATATTTCGAAGCGAGGTCAGCTATCATCTCACCCACACTTTCTGCAATTTTTTTCTGTGCCTCTGCGGTTGCTTCGCCGTTCTTTTGAAGCGCATTCCCACCCAGGGCCAATACCACGCGTTTCTTCATTATATATCCTAATCTTCTATTATACCGAGATGTGCTTCGTCTAGTTGTATTTGGTCTACTTCACTCGGCGAGTTCATCATCAGATCCACCCCGTTTCCATTCTTCGGGAACGCTACGATATCACGGATATTGTCTTCGTCTTCGAGGATCATGAAAATCCGGTCAATCCCCGGCGCACACCCTGCGTGCGGTGGCGCACCGAACTTAAATGCATTCAGCATCCCGCCAAATCTCGCCTCAACATATTCATTATTGTATCCCAGTATATTAAATACTTTGTACATAATCTGCGGATTGTAGTTACGCACCGCGCCAGACGCCACCTCATAGCCATTCATCACCATATCATACTGGTCCGCCACAATCGCCAACTTGTCTTCAACCGTCTCCGCCGCTTCAAGCGCCGCGAGTCCACCTTTCGGCATCGAAAACGGATTGTGTCCGAAATCTAGTTTCTTGTTTTTGTCATCCCATTCATAAAACGGAAAATCCACAATCCATGTGAGCGCCACCTCGTCATTTTTCTTCAACCCAAAATGGTCCGCAAACGCGATTCTTAGCTGCCCCAACACTTTATTTACTTTGTCGCGCTCATCCGCTCCGAAGAATACCGCGTCTCCCTCCTCCGCACCAGTCATCTTCCTCACCGCTGCAATCTCGCTCTCGCTCATGAACTTCAAAATCGGCGATTTCTCCCCAACTTCCGTATATAATATATACGCTAACCCGCCAGCACCCAGCTTCCGAGCCTGTTCGGTGAACTCGTCAATCTCGCGTCGCGCTAGTCCTGCCCCACCTTTCACGCAAATTGCTTTGACGCATGGCTGTTTGAATACCTTGAACTCCGTCTTCGAGAAAACTTCCGTCAGTTCGATCAATTCCATTCCATATCTGAGATCCGGCTTATCTACACCATAATTTTCCATTGATACTTTATATGGTATCCGCGGCACTAAGTCACCACCTGAGATATATTTCTCGGCTACCGCACTCCGGCAGACCAGCTTCTTCCCGGCAAATTCCGTTGTCAGCCCCTCATATAGCGGCTGGATTTCACGTCGCACTACCTCACCGTCCTCGACAAATGACATCTCGAAATCTAGTTGGTAGAAATCTCCATACAACCTATCCGCTCTCGGGTCTTCATCGCGAAAACACGGAGCTATCTGGAAGTATTTCTCCACGCCACCCACCATCAATAGCTGTTTGAACTGTTGCGGCGCCTGCGGCAAAGCATAGAACTTCCCCGGGTGCAACCTCGACGGCACCAAGAAATCCCGCGCCCCCTCCGGTGACGAATTCGCCAGTATCGGCGTCGTAATCTCCGTAAATCCATGATTATACATATACTCGCGCAGATATCGATAAAACTCGCTTCGTCGCACCAAGCGCTTCTGCATCTTCGGCCGCCTGAGATCGAGATAGCGATATTTCAGCCGCATCTCCTCCGACGAGACAGGACCGTCATCATGTGTATTTACTGGCAGCGGCTCCGACCGGTTCAGCAAAGTCAAGTTCTCCACCACCAGTTCAATCTTCCCAGTTGGGATGTTGGGATTGACTAGTTCCGGTTCACGCTCGCGCAACTTCCCCTCCGCCTTCAATACAAACTCGTCGCGCACTTCTTCCGCCATTGCAAAAGCCTCCGTCACCTCCGGCGTTATCACGAGCTGTATTAGCCCATGACTATCTCTCAAATCAATAAAAATCAACCCACCGTGGTCGCGTCGTGAGTTTACCCAACCGGCTACCTCTACGCTCTTACCCAAGAAATCATTTAGTTTATCCGTAAAAACTCTCATACCAAACATTATATCACATTTTTGCCCTCTCCACATTACTTTCGTGTTATAATAGTCGAAAGGAGTTACATGAAGCATTTGAAAGGTTTTAGTAAGGGCGGTCTTGTCGCCATCATCGCCGTTGTCGCGTTTATCGCGGTAGCCGCTTTTTTCGTGATTGACGGCAATAGCAAAGCCACCGATTATAGCAAATACGATTTTTTCAGCATCATCTCGCCTGATGAGCACAACGGTTTCATTGGTGATCATGTCAAGGGCAATCCCGACGCGCCGGTTATCATCTTCGAGTATGCCGACTTTCAATGCCCCGGCTGTGCATCCATGAACCCTCGTGTCAACGCCGCTATCGACGCCGCAGATGGCAATCTCGCTGTCGTCTACCGTAGCGATATTTTGAGCTACCACCAGAACGGCACCGCCGCCGCTTCCGCTGCCGAGGCCGCCGGACTTCAAGGTTTCTGGAAACCATACGCCGATTTATTATTCAAAAATCAAGCTGACTGGGAATATGCCACTTCCGACAAGCGCACTACTCTATTTGAACAGTATTTCCTCGAAGTCGCCGGCGACAAAGCTGACCTCGACAAGTTCCGTACCGACATGGCCAGTAAAGAAGTCTCCCAGAAAATCAACTTCGACCTTGGCATCGCCAAACGCCTCGACGTACCCGCTACGCCTGGTTTCTACGTCGACGGCCAATATATCGATTGGAGCAACAAAGACGGCGGTTCCATCAATATCGACGGCAAGATTCTCAGCTGGGAATCTACCATGACCGGCGACCAATTCCAAGATCTCCTCGTCAAAATCTCCGAAGCCAAACTCGCCGATTAGGGTCTACATCACCCACGAAACTCGCCGATTAACATCTGCGTTCATTATTCCCACACCGGCAAATCTTCTGGGAACGGGTCATACCCCGCCTCACCAAAATCATCCTCGTCAAAATCACGGTACCCACCGCGTAATCCTGTCGCCTCGTCCGTAAATCCATCCCCGTCCTCGTCATGATAGTCGCTTGATCCATACGGATTATAACCTAGTTCCGTCAGAAATCTCGACGGCATATTATAATTTCGCGATCCAAACGAATATCGACTCGCCGCATAAGTGAGATATAACCGCCGCATCGCCCGTGTCATCCCCACATACATTAGTCGTCGTTCTTCTTCTAGTTCAGCTTCATCTTCCGCCGCTCTCGACCCCGGGAAAAGCCCCTCTTCTAGCCCCACCAAGAACACTACCGGGAATTCAAGTCCTTTCGCCGCGTGCATCGTCATTAACGTCACCGCATCTTCCCCTGCCGTCTCGTCCGCACTCGACATGAGTGCCGCATCCGCCAGGAAATCTTCCAGCGATTCGTAGGCCGCCGCATTGCTCGCCAACACTTCAAGGTTCGCCATTCGTTCATCACCACTCGGCGTTCCGTCGTCCGTCAATTTACGAAAATCAAACACCGCAATAATCTTCTTCACGATTTCACCCGGATTCATGCCTGTATCTATCGACCGCAAAAACCCAGTAAGATGCGCGAGAGCCGCCCGCGCTTTCGCCGCCGTCAACACCTCAGGCAAATCTGGATTTTTGAGTGGTTCTACATCTGTCATCGAATCTATCGCTGATAGCACTTTCATAAGCGACACTTCGCCGATTCCCGACAGCACATTTTTCACCACTCGCTCAAATGATACTTTATCCCGCCCATTCACCACGAGATGAAGCAGTGCCAACACATCTTTCACCTCTTTTCGGTCATAGAATCTCACCCCACCCACTATTTTGTATGGCACATGCATATTGATTAGCATCTTTTCAAACGCATACGATTGCGCATTTGTCCGATATAATATCGCATAATCACCATAGTTCGGATACTCGTGCATCAACCTAGCAATCGTCCGTACCACATATTGCGCTTCGTCAGTTTCATCTTGCAAACTCTGAATCTCCACCGGCGCACCTTTTCCCGCCTCCGTAAACAGCTCTTTGTCTGTCCGCGTCTTGTTTTTGTTGATAATCTTCTGCGATGCTTCCAAGATATTCCCCGTCGACCGATAATTCTGTTCCAGTTTGATTACCTTCGCCCCCGAAAAATCCTTCTCGAAGTTCAAGATATTCGTAAAATCCGCCCCTCGCCACGAATAAATCGATTGCCAGTCGTCCCCCACTACGCAGATATTTTGCTTCTCATTCACCAATAATTTGATGAGTCGATATTGCACCATATTTGTATCCTGATACTCATCAATTAGTATATGCTCGAACTTTTCCTGCCATTTTTTACGGATCTCAGTATTTGTCACGAAAAGCTCCAGCGTCCTAAGCAACAAATCATCAAAATCAAGCGCACCCGCCTTTTTCTTTTCACTTTCGTACGCTCGAAAAACCTTCGCTATGTCCTGTTGATTTGGATATAACGCTTTCGCCGTATATTCTTCCGGCCCGTTGCCCTGATTCTTCTCGCCCGAGATAATCGACTGTATCGATTTCGGTTTCAACGACTTGTTGTCCGCGAGATGCAAGTTTTTCATGATTCGTTTAATGAGCGATATTTGGTCATCTGTATCATATATTACATAATTCTTATCAAGTCCCGCCGCCTCCGCTTCCATCCGCAAAATCCTCACACAAATCCCGTGGAACGTCCCCATATACGGCATGAAAGACCGTGGAGCATCCGCGGAAGCCTCTATGTGCAGCAGCTTCCACAATCTCCCCCGCATCTCTTTCGCGGCCTTGTTCGTAAATGTCACCGCTAGTATCCGACGCATATCCACCCCATGCGCAATCAAATTCGCAATTCTGTGTGTCAAAGTTTTCGTCTTGCCCGACCCCGCTCCCGCGAGTATCAGCAGTGGTCCTTCAAGTGTTTCCACCGCCTCTTTCTGCGCTGGATTCAGTCCCGTGAGAATCTCATTCATCTTTCCATTATACCAGATTTTCTTTTTCCCGAAACATATTTACAAAATATTCACGCTGTGATATAATGTAAAGCATGAAAAAACCCAAGACTTACCAACAAGTAATTGGAGAAACCATCGAACAAATGCGCTCGGAGAAGGGCTGGACGCAGGGTGAGCTGGCCGAGGCCGTCGGCACTAGCCAGTCGGCGATTCACCGTATCGAGAAAGGCGGTCAGAATATCTCACTAGAAATGATTAAGAAACTTTCCGAGGCGCTCGGCAATCAGATTCTCTCTATAAATGATTCAGTTTCGCAGAGTTTTCGGATTCGTGGTGGCAAGGAATTGAGCGGCGAAATCACCATCAATACTTCTAAAAATGCCGCCGTAGGGCTCCTCTGTGCGGCGCTTCTTAATGAGGGGCGGACGATTTTACATAAGGTGGCACGCATCGAGGAAGTATTCCGTATTATTGAAGTTTTGGAGTCAATTGGCGTAAAATGCCATTGGCAAAATCGTCATCGTGACCTAGAAATTATATCACCACGCGAATTGAAGTTAAATGAAATGGATATCGATGCGGCGCGCCGTACGCGGTCGATTATCATGTTCCTCGGGCCACTTTTGCATAAATTTGACCGTTTCGAGATTCCGTATGCGGGTGGTTGTTCGCTTGGGACGCGGACGGTCGAGCCGCACATGCAAGCACTAAAATCATTCGGCCTGGAAGTTGACGCGGAGAGCAATAGCGGTTTCTACGAAGTGTCAGTCAATCAAGAAACGCTTCATAAATACAACGACCGCTATATTGTGCTAACCGAGCGTGGCGATACGGTGACGGAGAACGTTCTGATGGCGGCGGCCCTATCGTCTGGTCGGACGACCATCGTGGGTGCCTCGCCGAATTATATGGTGCAGGATTTGTGCTTCTTCCTCGAAAAATTAGGTGTCAAGATTACCGGTATTGGTACGACGAAGTTAGTCGTACGAGGTCGCGAGCAAATTGACGAGGACGTGGAGTACAATCTGTCCGAAGACCCGATTGAGGCGATGAGTTTTATTGCAGCGGCGCTAGTGACACATTCGGAAATTAAATTGCTCCGAGCGCCAATCGAGTTTCTCGAAATCGAACTCGAAGTATTAAAGACCATGAATGCGCGCTTTGAAAAAACTGCCGAATATACCTCAGCAAATGGCCGCACGCGGCTAGTTGACCTCACCATTAAGAAATCTGAATTGTTTGCGCCGGTGGACAAGATTCATCCGATGCCATTCCCAGGACTCAATATCGACAATCTGCCATTCTTTTCGGTGATTGCGGCGGTGGCCGAGGGGCGGACGATGATTCATGACTGGGTATTTGAGAATCGTGCCATTTATACGACAGAGCTTGCGAACCTCAATGTAAAGGTCGAACTACTTGATGCACATCGTTTGTATGTAGTGGGGCCGACCAACTGGCACCCGGCGGAGCTTGTGGCGCCGCAGGCCCTAAGACCAGCAGTGGTAGTGCTGATAGGCATGCTCGCCGCTCCTGGGACTTCAATACTGAGAAACGTGTATCCGATCAATCGTGGTTATCAAGATTTCGCCGCTAGACTTCGCCACCTCGGCGCAGATATCCAGCCACTAACCGGGATCTAACCGCCAAAACATAAAATCAACTCCTCGTCTAAAAATCTGCTATAATACTACTATGAAAACTATCCGAGATATCGATATCAAAGGCAAAACCATCCTCGTCCGCGTCGACTACAACGTCCCCATGCAGGACGGCACAGTTACAAGCGATTTGCGCATCCGCGCCAGTCTTCCCACTCTCGAATATCTCCGCGACCGCGGCGCCGCCAAGATTATCCTCATCTCTCACCTCGGCCGTCCAGATGGCGCCGACCCATCATTTTCCTTGGAGCCTGTCGCCGAGGCCCTAGATGACCTTATCGGCCACGTTTCTTTCATCCCCGCCGTTTCCGGCACAGAAGTCACCAAGCAAATCAGCTCCGGCAAAGACGGCGATATTTTTCTCCTCGAAAACCTCCGCTTCTACCCCGGCGAAAAGCACAACGACCCAGTCTTCATTCAGCATATTATCGACAGCGTCCAGCCGGATTTTTACGTTCAGGATGCTTTCGCCGTCCTGCACCGCGCTCACGCTTCCACCGACGCCGTCAAAGATTTCCTCCCCATTTACGCCGGTCTTCTCGTCGAGCACGAGGTCACCAATTTACAAAAAGTCATCACGAACCCCGCTCGCCCATTACTTCTTATTCTCGGCGGCTCCAAAGTCGAAGACAAACAATCTCTCATCGACCAATTCACTGACAAACTCCATGCCGACCATATTCTTATCGGTGGCAAAATCGCCGCCGACGGCTACCAACCCACTCATGACAACATCACCGTCGCCCGCGATTTTGACGAGGACGGCACCGGCGCCAAGCTCGACATTGGCCCTCTCTCTACCGCCGACTTCGCGAATCACATCATCGATGCTCAGACTATCATCTGGAATGGTGTCCTCGGCCGTACCGAAGACCCCGCCTACGCCACCGCTTCCACCATCATCGCCGAACTCCTCGGCGAATCCGAGGACAAGACCACCATCATTTGCGGCGGCGACACCACCGGCTTTGTTGAAAACCTCATCTCTGAGCACAACAATCTTCACTACACACTCATTTCTACCGGCGGCGGCGCATCACTCGAATATCTATGTGGCAAACCCCTACCCGGCCTCGCCAATATCACAAAATAGCCCCGCTGTATAAGGGGGTTATTTTGATTATATTTTCCGAATTCGTATCGTATCTGTCCCCACCTTATCTCGATCTCCCGACACGATTACCGCTAGCAGATCTTTTCTCCCCTCTTGCGTCTGCAAATACCCGGATTTTTTCAGCTCGCACGCCAAATCATACCCAAACTCTGCCACGTACGGTCGCACAAACGCCGAATTTGCATATATCAGCGCCAGCTGATTCGCCACGCGCGGATTTGACGTCACCGTTATAATCGGCAAATTCGGCCGCTCCGCTGCAATCGCCCGCGCCGTTGCCCCCGACGCCGTCTGGCATACGATTACATCCGCATCGATTTTCTCCGCAAGTCGCGCCGCCGCGCTCGAAATCGCATCGTACACCACATTACCCTCACCGTCCGGTCGCGTAAGTGGAGCCAAACGTGAATGGTTCTGTGTATAAAGTATCACTTTCTTCATCGCACGAATCGTTTCCAGCGGATACGAACCATTCGCCGTCTCATCCGACAGCATCACTACATCCGCCCCCTGCACTACCGCCGTCGCCACATCCGACACCTCGGCCCGCGTCGGCTCCGGCGCATCCACCATCGACGACATCATCTGCGTCGCTACAATGCAAAGTTTACCATACCGCCGGCACATCGCGATCAGCTTCCGTTGCACAATCGGCACTACTTCCGCCCCCGCCTCGACCGCCATATCGCCACGCGCCACCATAATTCCATCCGCCGCCCGCACGATTTCTTCCAAATGCTCGTCGCTTGCAATCGCTTTTTTCGTCTCAATCTTCGCAATCACTTTTGCCGTTGAACCATTCGCGAGCAACAGCTGCTTCAATTTCTCAATATCGCCCGCGCTCTGCACAAACGACAACGCTACATAATCAATATCTACCGCCGAACCATACTCGATATCCGCCATATCTTTCGCCGTCAAAATATCCCCACCAAAATCCGTATCCGGCAAGTTCAACCCCTTCTTCGACATGATAAATCCGTCGTTCAACATCCGCACGCGTATCGCCGTTTCGCTCACGATTTCCACCACTTCGGACTTCACTTTGCCGTCGAACATCGACAGTGGCTCCCCCACTTTTACTTTATCCGCCAAATTATACTGAATCGGCACCGTAGTTCCGCCGTCATGTTCGTACCCCTCCGCAGCTTCTAGTACCAGTTCGTCGCCTTTTCTTACATCCAAATGATTATCGCGAATCGTCCCTAGTCGTATCTTCGGCCCCTGCAAATCCCACAGAATCGCCACGCTCCGACCCTTCTTTTCAGCCGCCGCACGAATCCATTTTATCTGCTCGCTACGTTCCTCGTTCGTTCCATGCGAACAATTCAACCTACACCCATTCACCCCCGCCATAATGATTTCTTCTACCATCTCCGGCGTCATCGTCGATGGCCCAATTGTCGCTAATATCTTCGTTCGCTTGAACAGTTTACTCATTTCTCTCCATTCTTATTCTACTTTTTCATGACTCATTATACCACAAATATCCTTTTTATGGTAAAATAAAACTATGTCTACTACGCCCCATTCTCGCACCCGCTCCGCCGCGTCCTCTCGCGTCCACGCGAAGCGCCCTCGCGCTACCACTTCCCACCTCGCCCGTTCCAAAGATTCTAGCCGCCGCGTTTACTATTATTCCAAACGTACCATTCTTACTGTGATTATCCTCGCCATGATGGCGGTCATCCTCGCCGTCCTCTTCTCTGTCCTCACCAAGCCCGACCGTATCATCAAGGGCAATATCGAGTCCCTCGCCCGCGATTATTACGAGCACTACTATTACGACTCCATCGGCAAGCACAGCGATACCCCAGTCACCCCCGCCGAAGTCCTCCCGAAATACGCCGAAAACGGCCTCGCCGCCATCTCCTTGAAGCAACTTCTCTACTTCGACAACGAACGCCATCTCGACCAGAAATCCACCCTCGAAACCTACTGCGATATCGACGCCACCTCTGTCCGCATCTTTCCCGAGCCGCCCTACGATCGCACCGATTATCGTATTGACTACAATTACTCTTGCAGTTTCTAGAAAATTTGTTATAATATAAGTATGGTCTCGTCGTATAACGGTTAGTACAACGGGTTTTCATCCCGTCAACGCGAGTTCGACTCTCGCCGAGATCACCAAACGTGAATCAGATGGGTCATTCGACCCATTTTTCGTGTTCATAACAGAGTAGAGCGGGCTTAAATCGTCCGTTCCACAATTTTTGAAACATCTGTTAGGCAAATCTACGTGAAGCCCATTCGGAAAGAGCATTTGCTGGAATGCTCTTTTTGTTTCTAGGTCGGCATCTTTCCATAATTTTGCGGGCTGACCGATAAAATTACATACATATTCAATAGTCGTCTCATTAAGTTGCTGGACTTTTTCTAATTCTACACGTTGTTTCTGCAGTTCCACACGTTGTTTTTTGAGACTATCAATCCTAATTTGTTTCTCTTCCTCATCAATTTGATGAGTTTCCAAAAAAGCCTCAAGTGCTTGGGCAATACCGTCGTTAATCTTTTTCTCTTTTTCGCCTAAATCATTGAGCATTTTGTTTGTATCTAAAAGTTTTTTCTTTGCCGTTCTCTTGATAATTTCCTTAAACAGTTTAATAGTACTTTCTTTAGGCGTAATTTGCTCCAGCAGACTAACGAACATCTCGTGCATTTCGTTCTTACCAATTGAACTATGCCCTTTTGCCCTACAATGGTAGCGTGGAGACGGTTTTCCGCCACCACTAATTGGAGCACTCGCAAGTAATTTTTTCCCATCCTTTCCGTCTTCCGCACAGCACTCACAAATAAGCGTGCCCTTTAGTGGGTACGAATCATCATCTGACATAGTGAAGACTCTTTTCTCGCCATCAAGAATGTACTGAACTTTTTGCCAGGTCTCAAGGTCAACAAGTCCATCGAATTTCATCTTCGTCATCTTTTTATTAAGCAAATTTTTTGAATTATACCAACCAGCATAAATTGGATTTCGCAACATCCTATCAAAGGTCGCAAAACTGATAATTCTATGATTTTTATCTGGCATTCGGAGACCCATTTTGACGGCGATATTATAAAGTTGCATTTCCTTTAGGTCACCAATCGCCATTCGATTGAACAGGTACGCAATTGTCTCCGCACGATTTTCTCTATTATCTGGTACTAAAATAGTCCTCTTTTTCTGGTGCCCGTCGCTAGTTACTTCTCCAACCGAAACTTTTTGTCCAACAAAACCAATTGGGTAATGTGACTGCCAATACCCGATTCCAGCCACTTCTGACATGTTATCGTGAGTAGTTTGACTCTTGATATCATTATCAAATTGATGAACCGTGAGTGCTAAATTTAACATCATTTTTCCAGTTGCTGTCTCATCAATTTGTTCTATTGTAGAACGAAGAGTAACTCCATCCGCCGCAAGGTAGACCCCAATTTCGCGGTAGAATGAACTGATATTTCTAGAAATACGGCTGACATTGTAGACAATCACATAGTCGATTTTTCCCTTATTCAGTTTACAGGCTTCTAGCATTTTCTTAAGCGCTGGACGATTACCTGTCTTTGCGGAAACTCCTTCTTCTTGAAACCAACCAACTATTTCAATATTATGTTTATCGGCATATTCCTGAATATGCTTCTTTTGATTATCTAGTGATACGAAATCACCAACTTGCTCCTGGGTAGAAACTCTAACATACCCAAAAGCACGTTTTCTCACACTATCATCTTCCATTGCTTTTATTATACCATACTTTTGCTATTTTGTGGAACTAAATTGTCGTTAAGAAGTGCTTCCGCAATCTGTTTCATTTGTCCAATAATTCGCATAAGGTCTTCGTCAGTCAAGTGTTCAAGTTCTTCTTTCGTGAAAAATTTTCTCACCTCTTTTATTGTGATGATAGGTCTTTCATAGAAGGCTACATCATCTTTTACAACAAAGACTTTTTGATGTTTTTGTTTTGATTTTTCTGGCTTTTGCTCTGCCATATCAACCTCTGCGATAGAATCGCTGGGTTAATCATTTTGCCTTTCTGGGGCACGAGGTGTCGCTCGTTGGCTAGTGTTATCACCAAAGAGACTAAAGAACATTTTCCTTATATCTATTAAAGCATATTTTGCGGATTATTTTTTATGCGGTGTTTTTTTTGAAACTTTTTGCGGATTTATCTCTAGAAAATGACCTCTTTTTATGATATAATGATAATGTTCATCTACAATTCAAAATATAAGACGTCTACAACACGCAATTTATTGCGTCTGCGACGGTGGTATAAAACTGGCACCAAAGCCGGGCTACAACCCCCGTCGACAGACGTCTTGGATTGTGGATGAACCCCGGTGGACGGTGCCAGTTTTGTTTATAGGCGAATCCGTTCACCAGAAAGAAATTTCTCTATGGCGGGTTCATCTACAACAAACAAGTCGACCTCTGTTAAGCGTGCCAAGACCAAAACTGGCATTAAATCTCGTGCACGTGTTCGTGAACACGGTGAAGTGTTCACGGAACAGAGAGAGGTTAAGGCGATGTGCAATCTTTGCGAGCCTGACCTTTCTGACATCACAAAGAAAGTTCTAGAGCCAGGTTGTGGGACTGGAAACTTTCTAGTAGAAATTCTTGAACGACGTATTCGAAATAAAAAACACAAAAAAGACCCCTACAAAATTCTCATCGCCGTCTCAAATCTATATGGGATTGATATTGCTCTCGACAATTTAGAAGAGGCAAGAACACGCCTTCGCAACATCGTTTTTGATTATTTAGGAAGTTCTCACGTCAGTGGGGACTTTTTGCTTGCTCTCGACACTATTTTAAAGACAAATATCATCTACGGAGATTTGCTGAATGGTCGCAAGGATATATTTCTTGTTAATTGGATACCCATTGGTGAGGCTGGTTTTGAATTAGAAAAATGGAGTTTTGCAGAAATCGAGCAAGGTAGAAAACGTGTCGTAAAAGCGGAAGCGGTTTCAAGGCTTCCAGAAGCCGTTCAGAGCCTTTTTGAGAAAAAGCCACCAGATAAATCGTCTTCGGCTCGAAAACCCCGTCAGAAGCCGAAAGAAGAGCCTGTAGAGCAATTACCAATCTTTAAACTATTAGGAGATAATAAATGAAAGAATTTGAGATAAAACCAGTTAGACAGAAAATTATTTACGTCTATAAACATCCTGATAGTTATCGTCCACACATTGGCTGGTTAAAAATTGGCGACCAAACTGGTCTTGATTCTACTCGCATTGACGACCAGAATGAGGCGGACAATATCGAGACCGAAACTCTTTTCCAAGTTCCAGCCGTCGATATCTACGGCAAAACTTTTCGTGATTATGACATACATAAAGCCCTAGAATTTATGGGGATTCCTAGAGAAAAGAAGGTAAACAACTCCAACCGTAAATCTGAATGGTTTAAAGTAGATTTAGAAACGGTCAAAAAAGTTATTGATGACCGCATAAAATGTCACGATTTCTTTAATTCTTACATTCCATCTACCCCAGATGGCATAAAACCTAAAATTGTTTTACGTAAAGAACAGCAAGACGCCGTAGATATGACTTACGAGTATTGGCTGGACCGTGCTGGTAATCCAGACCGAGATTTTCTCTGGAATGCTAAACCACGCTTCGGTAAAACTCTTACTGCATATAATTTTGCAATGAAGACAGAAGCAAAAAGGATTCTAATCGTTACGAATCGTCCTGCCATTTCCGATTCCTGGGCAAGAGATTTTTATGAACATATTCGTCCAGAACATCCAGAATATGTTTTCTCGTCCGCAAAAGGGGGTGAGGTTAAAACTTCTGATGGGAAAGTTTTTCGAATCCCATCACGGCAAGATGTTATTGGACGAATGGATGATTTAAGACGTCCACTCATTTTCTTTATCTCGCTTCAAGATATTAAAGGCAAAAGTGCCGACTCTGACGATTTCAAGAAAAAGAATCAATGGATTTTCGATATTAAGACTCGCTGGGATTTGCTTATTATTGATGAAAGTCACGAGGGTGTTAAAACCTCAAAGACAAAAGAAGTGCTCGATAAACTTGGTGCCGATTTCACGCTCTGTTTGTCTGGCACCCCATTCAAGGCTATTGCAAGTAACGATTTCAGTAAAGAACAAATCTTCAACTGGTCTTATGCAGACGAACAAGAATCTAAAGCGAATTGGGATTATGAAAAAGGCGACAACCCATATGAAAATCTTCCTCGAATGAACTTCCGTGCTTACCATATGAGTACGATGATGGAGGCAACAGTAGACGATGAAGAAGCGTGTTTTGACCTTTCGGAGTTCTTCAAAACTTCTGGAAAAAACTTTTTACGTCCTGGCGATGTTGTGGGATGGCTAGATAAAATCTCTGGTATTTCTCGCAATGAAGAAACTGGCGAAACTTTTTCGACTCCAGCAGACGCTTCTGCCAATATGCCTTTCGACACGGAAGAAAAGCGAGACGCTTTGCGCCATACCTTTTGGCTTTTGCCAGGCGTTGCTGAATGCGAGGCAATGAAAGATTTACTTAAATCTCATCCCGTTTTTAAAGATTATGAAGTAGTTTTAGCGGCTGGCAAAGGAGATGATGAGCAGGAAGGTAAAAAATCGCTCGATAAAGTACGCAATGCTATCGGAAATGAACCGCTTAAGACTAAAACTATCACACTTTCCTGCGGGCAGTTAAATACTGGCGTGACCGTACCAGAATGGACAGCCGTGTTTATGCTTTACGGTAGCACTGGTACGGGGCAAATAGTCAGAAGTAGTTCGACACAATATCTTCAAGCCGCTTTTCGTGCTCAAAATCCGTGGGTTTATGGAGAGCATAAAGAGTTTTCAAAAGACGACTGTTATATTTTCGATTTTGCTCCAGACCGAGTACTGACTATTCTGGGAGATTACGCAGTTAAACTGACTGATAATCAGAATAAGAACCAAGACCACAAGCCAGCCATCCGAAAGTTATTAAACTATCTCTCCGTCATCTCAATGGATGAGAAAGGTGAGATGAGAGAACTCGACGCAAGAGACGTAGTAGAACTTCCACGGAAACTTATTGCTAAAGAGATTGTCGATGGTGGATTTATTACTTCCAATAAACTCTTCAATATTAACAATATTTTCCACGCTACGCCAGAGGCTCGTCAAATCATTAACAAACTAACCGCAGTAAAGAAGCAGAGACTAGAGAAAACTCCTAGTGAGGTCGCAGAAACTGAAACGGAGATTGATGAAGAGGGCAACACGATTATCGATAACGAGGTCCTAATCAATACTTCCGAGGGCGTACTCCGCAAAAAAGAATATGAAGTATTGACCGAGGATGATAGACAAGCCGCTCTCCAAGCCGCATTTTTGCCAGAAGAAACTCCACTTCCCGATGATATTTCAGATGATAAACGTGAGGTGATGGAATCGGCGGTAAAAGAGATAAAACAAGAAGCCAAAAAACAAGCAGAAAAGAAGCGAAAGAAAGAAGAGGACGAATATAGAGACAAACTCCGTGGCTTCGCTCGTACGATTCCAATGCTTCTTCACGCTTATGGACAGCCAGGAATGACTTTTGACGACCTAGAGAAAAAGATTCCTGACGATATTTTCTTCGAATTAACAGATATCACCAAAGACGAGTTCCGCATTTTGCGCAAAGAGCAATATTTCAATGAAGACAACTGTACCGTTGCTATTAAAGAGTTTATGAAACGAGAAGAAGAATTGGCAGATTACTTTTGCATTGGTGCTGATAGAGACATTTTCGACTACATTCCAATGCAGAGAAATAACCAAGTCTTTACGCCGAAAAAGGTAGTTGCAAAAATGCTAGACACTCTTGAAGAAGAAGTGCCGTCCGTCTTTAAATCTGACAAGCGAAAGTTTTTGGACCCATATTCAAAGAGCGGTTTATTCCTCGCAGGCGTAGTAAAAAGGTTATACAATAATTTGCGCCCGCATTTTAAATCTGACCGAGAATGTTTAATGCACATTTTATCGAACCAGATTTATGCCTGGTCTCCAAATGATATCTTGAGGAAATCTTCCATCAATACGATTATAGGTTTTACTCGATTCGACAGAGATAATTTCGACCAAAAAGACAAACGAGGTCTAGAGCGAAACTTTTTAAGTTACGACCCTATGAATGAGAAAGGAGAAATTGAAAATGATAAGGTCCAACAAAAAATCGATGACTGCTGGGAGGAAAATATGAAATTTGATATCATTATCGGTAACCCACCATATCAACTCGGCTATAGACAAATCTATGCAGATTTTTACCGTATGGCTGTTGACTTGAATCCTCAACTTCTATGTATGATTTTCCCAATTGGTTGGCAGAAAGCAAACAATACAAACGGCTTAAAGCAATTAAACAATGAGCATTACAAGAGAGACCGACATATTGTGAGTATAGACAATTATTATGAAGACGGTCCAGATAAAATTTTTCCCGATGTTGGAACGGGCGGAGTAAATATCATCTTGCGCAATTCAAACTACGATAATAACGGCGAAATTAAAAAATTTGAATATGGTAAAAATGTGGGGACTTTTGTGCTACCGATTGAGCAGTCCGAAATGGAGAAGCCAGCGGAATTAAAAGCGATGTTGTCAGTAGTTAAAAGTTCTTCTACAATAGATTCACTAGGCTCGTCTCAAAAGCCATATGGCTTAAGAACTGACGCAATGAAAAAACCAGAAAAATACGGCTTGAAATTTACCGAAACAAAAACGAACGATGATGACGTAAGAGCATTTGGGCTATTACCAAGCAACAAACGAGGTTATATGTATATCTCTCGAGATATCTTACCTAAAACCAGTAGTAACCTAGACCACTACAAACTGTTCGTACCAAAGGCTTGGGGAAATATGTCAAAAACTGCAGGAATAGGAGGGTCTTATTCGAATCTTTGCATTGCAAATCCAGGTGATGTCTGTCTAGAAACATATATGGAATTTGGGGCGTTTAAAACAAAAGAAGAAACTGAAAAAATGGCAAAATACTTTTTTACAAAGTTTTTTAGAGCATTGCTATTTTTAGCGAAAGATTCACAGTGTGCCTCAAAAGAAAAATATAAGTTTATTCCTATACCAGATTTAGCAAAAGGCTACTGGAGCAAAAGTATTGCAGAGATTGACGAGATTCTATTTGAAGAATATAATATTCCAGAGGAAAGCCGAAGATTTATTCGTGAGAATATTCAGACCCGTGACGAATCAAATATAGATATCCTATAGAATGAGTAAACAAAAGAAGATTTTAAATATAGTCCTGGGCGTAATCTTTTTGATACTGTTAGCGGGTAACATACTGGTTATTGTTTGTCCGCCTTTTAAAGAAAGGTTGTGGGGCTTCTTTGGCGACATAGGGAGTCTTTTGAAAAATCTTTCGTTGGCATATTTAGGTTCTTACATATTCTACTGTTTTCAAATCCTTATGCCAGACCTTTGGAAATCTCATATCGAAAAGAATTATATGAAACAATTCTTTGATGGCTCCAACATAGATGGCTTTGCGGTACTTTTAAAAACCTGCTACTCATTTCCAGATGCGCAAGGAAAAATCCCCAGGCAACTATTCTATGTTTGTGAAAAAATCCCCGATAAAAAAATGTATGTTGCCGAAATAATTATTTTACAAAACCAAGATAATAAGAAGCACTATGTCTCACTTACCGACAAAATATCATTCAGCGAGGCAATGGCGAATAACCTTGAATCGATTAGGCGACAAGTGGAGTATTTTAGAAAACAGTATGACAAGAAAATTTGTAACGAGGATTTACTCCTAGTTTTTGACAGAATCATAGATAATACTACGGAATTACAGTCGTTATACGATAATTCCCAAAGGTATTCCACCCAGAATACTCTTCTGGGCGGAATAACTGACGTCCTACAGACCCTATACGAAGACTTAAGTTATATAGTTTCTCGCTACAAAATCAAAAGTGAACGCCGTATTGAAGTTATTACAAACGAAGAAGAATACAAAAAAGCAAAGAGTATTTACGACTCGCAAATTAAAAACGGTCTAGCAGACCTCGTTAACTTTAGTAGACAAGGGAGCAAACTAGTTTTTGAAGTTAATAAGAATGCCAAAATATTTTTCCCTATTGGGTGCTTTCTAGAAAATAGGGGGCATAAAGTTAAGGGCAGCGATGAGGCTAGAGATATTACGGTATTTAAAGATGGCAAAAGAATCCAAAAAGTAAAAGTTTTTGGCATACGCAATATTTCCATAGGAAGAATTATTATTTTGAGGCATAATTTCACGGAGAAAGATTTGTATTGGATGGAAGACAAAGTAGTGAGGTTGGGGATGGGCAATGATAGTATACAGAAAAACACAACCACCGAGAATCTAAACAAGGTATAATAGGACTATGAAACAATATTGCGTAAACTGTGGGCGAGAGATTGAAGACTACGAGATGACCCTCACTGGACAGTGTGTTTATTGTTGTGATATTGAGGAACTAGAAGAACGATGATAAATAAAAAACACAACTGCGGGGATTGCAGGAACAGAAAAACACAAATCCGTGGAATACATCTTAATAAAAATATAAGTGCAGGAATATAAGTTGGAGTAAAATATAAAACGATGGACAGGATTTGCCCAAATTGCGGACGACCAATGAACGAATATGACCCCATTTGCGGACCAGGCGGTATGGGCTGTTTGTATTGCACAAAGCATTGTCCGAATTGTCACAGAGAAGTTTTCGACCAAGATATTATCTATGGTGATTCGAAAGAGTATTGCAGATATTGTCGAGCAGAAGTCGAGGAAGAAGAGAGGCAAATGCTCGAAGATGACCTAGACGATGACGAAGATATTGATTTAGATGATAGTCTAGAAAATATAGACGAAGAGACTTTGAACAAATTCCGCAATATGACCAAAGAAGAGCGTAGCGAATACATCGACAGTCTTTATGCGGACATAATAAGTAAACTGAAGAAGTAGGCGTCAAAAGGGGGAGCCTGGCTCTTCCGTCCATCCATCGCCATAGAAACTAGTGGAATGTTTTCTCGACCACAAATCGGTTGGACAAGAATAGCGAATCCTTCGACAATCGAAAAATTGAATAGCGTTCTCTCGTGGGTAATAAAAATACTGATTCGACGGAATATCATCGCTTAATTCGTGGTAGACGGGCAACCCCATATATGTCTCTGGCTCTCCAGATAGGCTCTCTGACGCATTTAGAGGCGTTTCTAGGGGCTTTTCGGTGTCAAGGTGGCTATCTGTACCTTTTTCGTAAACAGCCTGTTCGTCTATACTCTCATCAACTGACGTGTTTTTAAAACCTTTCTCCCTTTTGAAACTTTTTTGCGCTTTCTTGATTTGTCTATCAAAATCAGGATTCGCTCTTCTATAACGGGCAAAAGAATCCTCCGAGATTCCGACCTTTAGACAAGCGGTTTTAAAATTTAGCCCTTCGTGAATAAGGGTTACTAGGCGTCCTGCAATTTCTTCATTAAATTTACTTTTTCGGCTCATATTTTAACTGTACACCAAAATCCGCATTATTTTTTTAGCGGGTTTCGTGAACAGTTATTCGCTAGAATCGAGCATTTTTGGTAAATCGGGGTCAACAGAAGATAGGGCTTTAATCTGTTTAATTACCATTTCACGAAGAAGCAGTAAACGGTCTCCGAGATTTTTATATTTTGATGTTAGAATAGCATTATAACTTTCAAGATTCGCCAGAATCAACAACTGATGAATCGTGGCATAATCCCTAATGTTGCCTTTCTTATCTGGATTTTCTTCTCGCCACTGTTTTGCGGTTTTACCAAAAAGAGCCACATTCAACAAGTCTGCTTCGGAAGCATAAGTGTAAGCAATCTGCTCTTTGGTGAGTTCTGGTGGGAGTAGATTTTCTTTGATGGCGTCGGTATGGATTCGGTAGTTTAGTTTTGCGATGGCACGATTTAAGTTCCAGTTCAGAGATAAGCGGGAGTTTTCGTCTTCTTTAATTCTCTGATAATCCTTAATGATGTATAGTTTGAATTCCGCTGAAATCCAAGAAGCAAACTCGAAAGCGATGTCGGTATGAGCATATGTGCCACCGTAGCGACCAGATTTAGACACGATACCAATAGCATTTACACCGTCAATCCACTTTTGCGGAGCCATCGTAAAAGCATTATAGCCAGCCTCATTTTTAAACCCTTCGAATTCGACGGGTTTAAAATTTGGATTGTGAAGTTTTTCCCAGAGTCCGAGAAAAGCAATGGTTTCTTTTGACCTCATCCAGTTGCGAATGGTGTTATTCGGGTCATCACTTCTAAATTTTGCGATGTCTGTAAGCGAGATAAACTCATTTTTGAAATCATTAGTATAGATTCCGATGTCTAGTCCTTTTGCGTGAATAGTTTCTTTTACTGGTTTTACCATAAGCGGTTTCCTCCATTTAGGTGATATCTTGAAATGGTTATGCTATATTTTGTTCATTTGTCAAATTACTTAATTCTATTATACGACAAAAGTGGACAGGACGGGAAAAAGTGATGGAGATTGAAGACTGTATTTTTGGGATTCGTTATATGCGGGGAGGTAGATTAGTTTTGGGTTTAGCAACTCTTATCTCTATGTGTATTTTCTCTCCCATAAGTTCTACTTGTATATGGGGGAAGTATAGTAATATATTTAATATTGCGAATCCTCGTCATATCACCCCTGTTTATCTAGTATAATTAGTTGAATTAGTATATAGTACAGTTGTGATACCTTTGATTCGATAAATATCTGCTACTAGTGGGTTCCACATCGTTTCTATAAGGGTCACCAATAAAAGAAGCCATTTATGGCTTGTTTTTATTGGTGACGAGAAGATGAGAAACGAAGTTACTCTCGCCGAGATCACCAATAAAACTAAAGCCAAGGCAATCCCTTGACTTTTTTGATGATGTGTGCTATAATTAAGATAACGCTTAACGCGATAGCACCTTAAAATTTTAGCGTTTGGTTAAGGTGTTTTCGCTTCATATAAATGTCCTTCAACTTTTTCAGTAAATTATAAGGAGGTTTTTCGAAATGAAAAACATGAAGCGCATCTTGGCGACCATCCTGGCAGTCATCGCCGTAATGGCCATCACCGCCATCCCCGCGTCCGCCTACACGGACAACTACGGTTACGGCTACGGCTACAACAACAGCGACCGGATGATCACGCTCCAGGCCGTTACTGACATCCTGAAGCAGGACCTCGGGTATGCGGACGACCACGCCGCGGTCCACGCTGCATGGCTGACAATCCAGGTCGAAAACGGGGCGAACGTCGGCGAAAGCTATTACTACTCTGACGTCAGTCAGGCCTACTACTACTGGTCAGCGAGATATACGGGTAATACATTGCCCATGCCGACCAATTACAACAGCAACCTCAACCGCCGGCAAAGTGCCGCCTGGGTCGCTTACGACTCCGTCGTGGCGAAATACCCGGTGGACCATCCCCTTTCCGTAGCGATGTTGGATGTCGCCCTGGCGGAGATGGGCACATCCTGCGCCTATTCATACTGCTATGACAACCTCTACGGCACAACGGATAAATTCTATTACTTCAACGGCAGCGCCGTCAACGGCAACCGTGGCAACACTGGCACCAACAACAATAACTATTACGACAACGGTCTCAGCGGCACTCGCATCTCCAGTGGCGTCAGCTACTGGTGGGACAATGCGTGGTGGTACCAGTCCACCAGCGGCAATCAATTTTTCAAAATAGAGAACCGCAAGCAGGTCTGGGCCACCAGTGGCCAGGCGGATTCCATAGTCCGTTATGGCAGCCGATTAGACAACAACTACGCGTACAGCTCTGAGGTCGACGGGTATAACGGCAACAACCAGTCCTGGTACAGCAACGGCAACCAGCAGACCAATAATAGTCAATTTTGGTCCAAGCAAAGTTACTACTCGGGCCTGTTGACCGGATGCGACCAGTACATCAACCTCCAAGACGCAGCCGTGTTGGCCGACGCCATGGCGAGCTACACAGAAGGCTGTGGCGACATCAATTATGTCGCCACCCTAGGGTGGGTGTACGTAAACATCTGTGGGGGGAAGCCCTACGCAGAATGCGTAGGTACCTTCCCCAACTACCGCCAGGGAGCGGCAGCGAACACCCGCAACGTGGCAGGCATCGACTACGTTGCGCTTGCGAAAGACCTACTCTTTCGCAAGGCGGCGGAATTAAACGGCGTCCAAAATGTCGGCCGGCTGATTCCCAAAACCTTCACCTATTTTTGGATCGAGGGCGGCTCCCTGTATTTCAGGGACGCCAATATCGGGTACGACCACTCCCACGACTTCGACGTAACCATGTGGGTCAAAAATGGCGAGTTCCGCTCGCCCTACACCACCTCCTACCGCTAAACAGCGGTAGTAACGATAAATCAAACGCTAAAAAAGTCCCCGGCAGCCAGCCGGGGATTTTTCATGCCCATCGCCCATTCATCTATTTATCTTTTCATACCCCCGTCCTTTTATTCTTCCACGCCAATCGCATGTTTCTACGACCACCACCTATTCAACCCTTGACCAACTTCAAAAACTCCGTCTCATTCAACCGCGGAATCCCCAGTTTATCCGCCTTGTCCAGTTTTGATTTCCCGGGCTTCTCCCCCACTATGAGTGCCGTCGTCACCCGAGTCACGCTCGACGTCACAACTGCCCCACGCGCCCTTAGCAAATCCTCCGCTTCCTCGCGCCCCATGCTAGCCAGCGTTCCGGTCACGATATACGACCGCCCCGCGAGCGGCAAATCCACCGCCACTTCCGCCACCGGCCACACCCCCATCTCGCGAAGCTCCGCGAGCATCTCTACATTATCCTCATCCGCAAACCACGCCAATATCGACTCGGCCACCACTTCGCCGATGTCCGCCACCGCGAGCAGATCCGCTTCCGTCACCTCTATCAAAGCATCGAGAGTTCCAAATTTCCGCGCCAAAGCCACCGCTGTCTGCGCCCCCACATGTCGAATCCCGAGCGCCGTAATAAACTTCGAAAGCGCCGGCGTCCGCGCCCCCGCAATCGCGCCAACCAACTTTTCCGCCGACACCTCGCCAAACCGCGCTAGCTCCGCCACCTCACGCACAGTCAAACGATACAAATCCGGTATCGACTTCACCAAACCCGACTCCACTAGTGCGTCTACATTTTTCTCACCCAACCCCTCGATATTTAGCGCCGGCTTCGAGGCATAGTATTCCAGCGCCCGCTTCAAAATATAATCTGACGATTCCCCTTTTACCCGATACACCACCTCCCCCTCCGGCCGATAAAACGTGAGCTCCGGATACTGTCGCATGAGCTCCGCCGCAAAATCATACGGCATAGCCCCCTCCGGCCGAAGCGCCGTAAGCACCTCTTTCACCTGTGGGATAATATCCCCCGCTTTATAAATGATCACCGTATCACCAATTCGTATATCAAGTCGCGCAATCTCGTCCGCATTATGCAGCGTCGCATGTCGCACTGTCGTCCCCGCCACCACTACGGGGTCAAATAGCGCCACCGGCGTCGCCGCTCCCGTCCGGCCAATCGATATTACAATATCACGCACCACCGTAGTAGCCTCTTCCGCCGGAAACTTAAACGCCACCGCCCCACGCGGCGTCTTGCCCACTATCCCGAGCTGGTCGTACACTGCTCGATCGTTAATTTTGATGACCATTCCGTCTGTATTGAACGGCAAGCCCTTCCGATATTCATCCAAATCGTCAATGTATCTAAATAACTCCGATTTCTCGTTCGCCTTCCACACCCGATCCTCGCGCGAAGTCTGGAATCCGAGTGTTCTCAGCATCTCGTAGGCTTCATGCCAAGTCGGAAGATCCGGCTTCACCAAATCATATGCGATAAATCTCAGCGGCCGGCTCGCCGCCACTCGCGGATCAAGCTGTCGTATCGACCCCGCCGCCAGATTTCGCGGATTCGCAAACTCTTCCTCTCCCGCCTTCCGCTTCTGCTCCTGCAACCTAGCAAAATCTTCCTTGAAAATAATAATCTCCCCACGCACTTCCACCTCGGTAAGGATACCTTCATCTCGGGCATTTCGGAGCGCGGCAGCGCGAGAGTTAGCGCCGTCCACCCGTGGCGACGAGCCGGACGGACGCGGCCCGAGATGAACGGTATCCCTACCGAGGTGGAGATTCATAGGTATATTTTCAATCGTCCGTACATTTTGCGTCACATCTTCGCCAACCAACCCATCTCCTCGCGTCACCGCTTGATAAAACACCCCGTCACGATATTTCAGCGAACACGCCAATCCATCCATTTTAATATCCGTAAAAAACTCGTATATCACCCCACCCGGCACCAACTTCTCGTTGCGCTGAATCCATTCATTCACTTCCTCACGCGAAAACACGTCCATCAGACTAATCATCCGCTTTTCGTGCGCCACCTTTGTAAACTTATCTAGCGCCCGCCCCGCTACACGTTGTGTCGGCGAATCCGGTGTCACAAGCTCCGGATATTCCGCTTCCAGCATCGCCAGCTCATGTTTCAGCGAATCCGCCGCCGCCTCGCTCATAATCGACTCGTCCAGCACATGATAATGATACCGATAATTATCAATCAGTTCCCTCAGTTTCAGAATCCGCGCGTTAGCCGCCTCTTTATTCATTTTTTACCTCCTTTGCATCATAGTCCAACATATATCGATAATACAAATAAATATATGCCGACACGAAAATCCCTGTAAAGCACGTCATTATAACTAGCACTATCGGCACGAGCGGCACCCCCGCGCACCACTCAAACTGTTTCATCCACAAATCAAACATAATAATCGGTAGCATCACCACCGCCCACACAAACGCCAGCGCCACGATTAACGCCACAATTCGGATACACATCCGTATTCGCCGCCCCATCATCAACTCCGACGCCACACCGAGCGCTTTGAACGGATACATCCCCGGCACGCTCACCGCCACGAAAGCCATCAGCGACGACGACAACAAATACCCAGATAACAATATCATCAAGCACGCAAAAATAAAAAACACCAGCGCATAAAACGGCGTCGCAAGAAACTCCGTCTGCACCGCCGCCGAATATACCACGATTAGCAAAAAAATCGGGATACATTGTATCAATACCACAATAAACACCACCAGAGTCGATATCAGCGGCGTCATCGCGTTATATAGTCCCTCGCGCAATTTCACCTTTTGCCCCGCCAGCAAATGCCGCAGTAGATAGATTGTCGTCAACCATATCACTAGAAATATCAACACCGCAAATACCGCCGTCGCTTCATTCGACGTCCCCGACAGTCCACCGGTCGTCACCGTTGATATGAGAAGCAACCCCGCTTTCGGCACTACGCCAATCTCCCCCATACCCGCCTGCTCACTCGTCTGGTCCAGTACGGTTTGGAACTTCTGGTACGTTTCTTCGTCCATCAGCCCCACTAACACTATTGCCGTCACTACACATATCAAAAGTAGTGGCAAAAAAACTTTCCAGTTCTTAAAAATCACCCCGAAAGTTGCCGCTAGATGATGCATGATTCCCGGCACTTCTATTTCACGCGCATAATCTTCGTGATACGACCGTTTGAAAGACCGATGCGGGCTTTTCTTGAATCCGCTAGAACGTCTTTTTGCCGTTCTCCAATCTTTCAATCCTTTTTTCCAGCGGCGGATGCGTGCTGAGCATTTCATTGAAAAACCCCTTTCTCAGCGGATTATTTATATACATCGACGCGGCCGCTGTGTTTTGATTTTGCATCGGCGCCGAGTGCGTTTGCAACTTTTTCAGTGCATCAATCATGCCCTCTGGGTATCGCGTAATGTTCACCGCCGACGCATCCGCCAGGTACTCGCGCTGACGGCTCACCGCCATTTGCGCTAGCGCCGCGAGAATCGGCAACAATATCGCCGCAATCACAACTAGGAAATACCCCACCGGACTCCCCTCGTCATTTCGCCGTCGGTTACCATAGAATACCATACGCAGTGCTATATCCGCAATTAACCCTATCACGCATGTTAACCCGAACACGATCATTGATACGCGTATATCATAGTTCTTGACGTGCGACATTTCATGCGCCATCACCGCGGTCAGCTCCTTGTCATTCATGATATCGAGCAGCCCCGTAGTCGCCGCCACTACTGCATGTTTTGGATCGCGCCCCGTCGCAAAAGCATTCGGCGCCGGGTCTTTTATCAAATACACTCGTGGCATCGGTAGCCCAGTTGTAATTGACAGATTCTCTACTGCCTTATATAGGCGCGGGCAGGTTTTCTTATCGACTTCCTCCGCGCCGGTCATCATCGTCGCTATCGACCCTGCCGCGAAATACTGAATCAACGCGTATATCACAGCCACCACCACAGTCCATACCGTAATCCACGGATCGCGATAAACATACGCGAAAATCGCCGCTATCACCGCTATCATCAAAACAAACGCGATGATAATCACTACCGTCCGCCGTTTGTTTTGTGCTATTTGCTTATACATTACTAGAACTTAACTTCTGGCGCATTCGCGATTTTGGCTCTTTCGTTCTCCGCCACTTCGAAATACTCGCGTTTCTTGAAATGCCCGAACATATTATTAATCAGATTAGACGGGAAAGTCTTAATTTTCGTATTAAGTTCCTTCGCCCCCGCATTATAAAATCTCCGCGCCGCCTGAATCTTGTCCTCAACATCCTGCAACTGCTCTTGCAACTTCACGAAGTTCACATTCGCTTTGAGTTCCGGGTATGCTTCCGCAATCGCAAAAATCCTCCCGAGTGCCGTTTGCATTTCTTTCTCGGCTTCGGCCGCTTGCTTGACCGTCTTCGCGCCCATCACTGCCGACCGCGCGCTCGTCACCATCTCGAAAGTTTCTTTCTCGTGCTTCGCGTAGCCTTTTACCGTTTCCACCACGTTCGGAATCAAATCCGCACGATATTTGAGTTGCACCGTAATATCACTCCACGCCTCGTTTACTCGCTCGTTTAGCGACACCAGACCATTGTATGCCGCGATGATTACCGCAATCAGTATCACTACTATCGCCACTACCACTATTGCTATTATTCCACCTGTACTCATATTTTCTCCTTTTCTTTATTATATCACACTTGCCAGCGTATTATATATTATATACCCATAGTAAACCGCAAATACCACCAGCATTATCGCCCCCTCTTTTTTCGAAATCGGACTGCCTTTTCTCGCCACTATCCACAGTAGCGCCGCGCTCATCACCATCATTATCACATCTAGCATCTCAAAACTCTCCGGGCGTATACCACCAAACACCGCCACCGGCAACCCGAGCACGATACATATATTAAATATATTGCTCCCGATGATATTTCCTACTAGTAGTTCGTTTTCGTGGCGCCGCGCCGCCGTAATTGTTGTCACAAGTTCCGGCAGGCTCGTCCCGAACGCCACCACCGTCAACGCGATAATCCTATCCGAAATCCCCATTTCACTAGCAATATACGACGCCGAACTCACGACGAATTGGCTCCCCGCTACCACACCGACTAACCCCAACACTACAAACAGAAACGACAATGGCAACTTCCATTTCGGTTTTTCTACCACTTTCGTCTCACTGCGACTACGCCGTATCATTGCCACAATATAATACAAAAACACCGCAAAGAACAATACTAGAACTAGTCCGTCACCTCGCGTGATTAAGTTTTCTTCGCTTCCTGAAATTGTCTTATCGAGGAACAACAGTACCAACCCCACCGACACGAGCAGCAATAGCGGCAATTCTTTTGAAATCGTACCACGACTGATTTTGATTGGACTAATCAACGCCGCCACCCCGATTAGTAGCAGGATATTAATAATGTTGCTACCCATTACATTCCCGAGCAACATATCAGTATTGCCACTAATCATTGACGAAATCGACACTGCAAGCTCCGGCGCCCCCGTCCCGAACGCCACAATCGTCAGCCCAATCAACTGTTTGCTGACCTTAAAATTCGACGCGACACTACTCGCTCCGTCTACCAACCAGTCCGCCCCCTTAATCAAAATCACGAACCCCACCACCAGTAATAGTATTTGTAAAAACATATCCATAATAACTATTATATCACAAAAAAATGGAGGTGCCTACCGGAATTGAACCGGTGTACGCGGTTTTGCAGACCGCTGCGTAACCACTCCGCCAAAGCACCATTATATATTAAATGGTGCGTTTGAAGTGCACTCTAACTCTCGCACCGAAGGTTCGAGAGTTAGCGCAACCGCAATCTGCGCCATCCATATTAAAATGGTGCGAATGAAGAGACTCTAACTCTCGACCTCTTCCTTGGCAAGGAAGCGCTCTAAACAACTGAGCTACATTCGCACGTCCTAACTGTTAATATCTCCATTATATCACACTTTTCTACAAATATCCACATTATTTCACTATTTTCATCAATACCTTACCTTCTTTTGCGATTCTCCCCGCTTTTTCAATCAGCGCCGCCACCTTCGCACGCTCCGCCTCCTGCTTCTCCACGTCGAACGCCGCCTGTTGTCGTTTCAAATCTCCATAAAATCCCGTTCCTCGCGCCGCTTTCCAGAACAAATCCTCGCACGGCACATTCTGATAGTGCCATGGTTTATTGAATAAATTGAAATGCACCAATTTCGTATCTTTCGGTAGATTCACACACGGCTCCGCATTCCATACTGTATCGAGATGCGCAATTTTGCCCCTCAGTATCACATTTGCGTAATCTTGGTCTGGCGCCACGAGGTCTGCATTATATTTTTCTATCATTCCCACCATCGTCGTGAGATACCGCATCTTGCGCATCTTTTTGAGGTCCATCAGCATCACCCCATCATTCACATATTCCGCATGCGGTACTCCCACCGCATTATCCACATAATCACGAAACTCCGGTATCGCAGTTACTTTCGGATCCGGCATCGCGGCAATCACTTCATCCTCACCTAGTTTCATATCAAACAATTCCCCCACGTCACTTAGTAGCACCGTATCACTATCAATATACACCGCCTTCTCGAACACCGGGAACAACCTCGGTATGAAAAATCTATAATAATACACTGCGCTCGAGAAGAAATCTCCCGCGCCCTTTTCCCGCGCACAGTATTTAATCACTGCCTTCAAATACAAACTATTCGTAATCTTCCGGAATTGTATTGCCACGTTTTTCGTCGCAAGGCTCCGAAGCCTCACGCGATTATCAATCGTCAACCCGTCATGCAGTATTATCACCTGATAATACCGCGATTTGTTCGACGTCCGCTCAAGCGAATGAATCGCCGCCGCCGCATACGGCGCATAAGCATTGTTAATTGTCAAAAACACCGGCACTACATTCGTTAGTTTGCCTTTCGGCCGTCCAGTTGCAAAAATACTCATTTTTTACCTTTCTTTGTTACTGGCGTCACCCCGCGCTTCGCCGAATGGGATGCCCCGCACTTCGCCGTCTGGGATGCCCCGCACTTCGCCGAATGGGACGCCCCACTCTTCGTTGGCGCTGCCCCACCTCCCGCCGGCTTTTTCACATACTTAAAATAATCATAGTCGCTATTCTTCGCATCACGCACCATCGCCGCGTGGACTTTCTCCGCCAAAGCCTCGCAATTCTCCGCCTCGCCAAGCCCCTTCTCCGGATAAAACGGTCCGTCCAAGTACACCTCCATCCGCGGCAAATCCCGCCCTTCCCGTCGATGATACGTTGTCGTCATCGCGTACACTGGCAAATTATTGCGCACTGCATATTTGAACGACCGCCCACCCGCCGGGAACTTCCTCACCCCAGTATAGTATGGCCATACATGCGCCTCAGGATATATCACTAGCACTTTTTTCTGCGCAAGTCGTCGGTCCACCGCCACATTGAACTCATGTTTCTCCTCACGAGTTTTCCCGAGTGGCAGCCCACCAATCATCGGCAATATCGGTCCGATTCCTGGGATTTTCAAATTCACCGGCGAAATCACCGTGAAGATCCGTCTATCCGCCGCAATCGCCGGTCCGAACACATCATGAAAAGGATTCGTATGCGTCGCATAAATCACATAGCCCTTGCCCCGCGCCGCTTTCAGTTTCTCGCGCCCATGCACCTTGACCCCCCAATATCGTCGTTCGTACCACTGCCCAAATATCCAAAAAGCCCGAAACATTATCGCCGAGTATGCCCGCACCCACCAATGCCGCGGAATGAACTCATATCCATCAGGTAATCCCACCTCTTCATGTCGCTCCTGCTCATCTGTCTGTATCGGATCGGACTCCTCCGACTCGTAGTAGAACACCCGCTCCGACTCCGGTATATCTTTCTGAAATAACTCTGCTTTTGCCATATTATATATATTATATCATAAGTTATTTTTAAGTTTATTATACTCTTCGTATATATCGTCGTATTCGTAGATGCGAAGCACCTCATGCACCCGCTCTATATCATATGGTTTTACTTTCTGTACCCGAAACACCGGAAAAAACTTAAAATTATTCGAAAAATGGTGCAGTACTGTATCTCGGCGCGGCCTCTCACCCTGTTCATTCCACCGCCGATTCACCAGCACGCGTCGCGAAATAGTTTTGTTCAGTGCCGCCTGATCTGCCAACATCATCCACCGTTCGCCACACAATTTCGCCGCTCGCATGAGACAGCCAGTCCTGCGACATTCATCCAAATTAAACAGCATCACCCCCGAGTTCATGTAATCAAAGTTAAACAACCCTCGGTAATGATAAAAATTTTTGCCGTAGATATCAAGCACCCCCGCCGCCTCTATCCCAGCAAGCGGCATATTATAAAACTCTCGTATATCTCCACGGCATACCACATCATAATCTAGGTATAATATCCGCGAACAGTCCGCTAGTTCCGGCATCTTGTCCGCGTAAAGCCGGAGCATCGAGCATGGCGTGAAATACGACCCCATATTCTTGCTCGGCAGATTTTTCACGAACACATCAGTCGCATCGATCAACCGCACGCTGCTCTTCGCATTGTATTTTTTTACCAACGCATCCAACACCGCCACTGTTGATGCTTCAAACGACCGCACTCCCTCATATCGAATCGTCGCAATATATATATTATATACACACTCCCTCGGCGTCCGCATCATTAGCGACATTATCGATACCGCCACCCCATACCGAATCCCCGCATCCCCACAGTACAATATATTCATCTTATACTCCTATCAAGAAATCAGCTATATCCATTACCCTTACACCCTCATATACCATTTCTGGTTGCCTTGTCCGTGCAACTAGGAGTTTTGGATAAGCATCTTTTACAGCCAACAATGCCCCTACTTCACGCCCAAATGTCTTCTCCTCAGAAATATCATACGAAACCTGTACATAAATCTTCTCATCTCCACGTTTCGCCACAAAATCTATCTCCTTATCGCGCAAAGTCCCCACATACACCTCGTACCCACGACGCATCAGTTCTATCGCGACAATATTCTCATACATTGATCCATAATTCGCATTTTTTGTTCCTAATTTTGCAATTTTGAGTGCATGGTCACATAGGTAGTATTTATCCTGCGACCTGAGGTAGTTTTTCCCCTCCACATCATATCGCTTCACCTTATAGAATGCAAAAGTTCGGCAAAAATAATCCAGATACGCACTCACGGTTTTGTTATTAGTATAATTCCGCGCCGAATTCAATACGTTCGCAATGTTATTCGCCGTAGTAAGTCGCGACATATTATCCATCAAAAACTCGCCGACATCCATCAGTAGAGCCGCATTTTCAATCTTATACTTATCGACGATATCCCGTATCACAAGAGTATCATAAATATTACTAATGTAACGGTATTTCTCATACTGGTCATCATAGATATACGAACCGGCAAACCCGCCCTCTGCTACATACTTATCAAAAGCCACGTATCTACCGAACTCATCTTCCATATCATAGTCATAATACTGCAAATACTCCGCGAACGAAAACGGATATACTTCTATCGGAAACACCCGACCAGCGAAAAGTGTCGCGAGGTCACTACTAAGTAGGAAAGCATTCGACCCTGTCAGATAGATATCGTATTTACCCGAAGCGTGCAAACTATTAATTGCAAGCTCAAAGTTATCACATAATTGTATCTCGTCGATAAACACGAAATTGCGCTTCGCCTCATCATAACGCCCCTCGATATATTCGTTAAGTGCGTGATATTCCCTGTATGGCTCATATTCAAGTTTACTAAAATTAACGTGCGTAATCGCCGCGTCCTGCACACTCGCCGCCACATATTCCTCAAACATCGCAAGCAGCGTCGACTTACCGCTTCGACGCACGCCGGTAATCACCTTAATATCAGGCGTACCCATCACTTTTTTGAGCGTATTCAGCTCCGCACGTTCTATATATTTCATGCCACTATTATACCATATCCACTTCCAAAAAGTCAATTTTTCGCAAGTTTTAGAAGTAAAATCGCCTTCTTACTTCCAAAACTCGCAAAAAATCAAAGTTTTAGAAGTCAAACCCGCACACTCGCTCCACTTCCAAAAACCACACCCCCCCGCTTACGCGGGGGATTTACTATATCGCAGGAGAATTGCGGGAAGAAGCCGGAAGAGGAACTATACCGAGACACACCGCACCGAGAGGCCGACGCCGCGGTAGTTGTCGCCGGCGGGATTAACGCTGCCGGACCTAAAGTACAAGTAGTAACCGTACGTCACTGAGTTAGCGGAACTAGACCAGTAGTCGCCGCGGCGCCCAGCATTGTACAATGTAGATAGCGGCGAATGCATATAGATAAAGCCGCCACGAACAAGGTAAAGCGGAGCCGCAAAGAGGCCTGTAAAGTTGCCGGAAGTTACGTTGTCTGAGCTGGTAGAACCATTATTGTATAGTCCATTAAGGTTACCCCAAGTACCCGCGGTGGGAGTGCTAGCGGTCGTATCAGAACTATCGGTCATTGGTAATTTCCAGCCTTTTGGACAGATGGAGTTAGCCTGTGCTGTACCGAGGCCGGTAGAAGCGCTAGTGGAATCACTAGATGCTACTGCGGTGGACCAGTTGTACCAGTTACCAATCGCACCGTGTGCACCATTACCAGAGTACGGAGTTGTCGTAAAGTAAGTAGAAAGTGGAGTCGTACCGTCTTGTGCGGTGGTCTTAGTATTGTTGAGGAAGTTACAGCCTACCGACCACGACACATCATTACATACGCTACTCGCGAAGTATGTACCAGTTTCATACCATTGACCCGGATCTACGGAATGAGGTGTCGTATCACTATTCGCCCACTTGTTTGCTGCGTCGGCGTTAGAGCCGTAGTTAATTTCACCACTCGTACCTCGCGTGCCAGTCGTTGATACGAGAGTGTACATGCTTGCCGGTGGGGTCCACGTGATGACACCGTTTGAGGACGTATAGTTCGTAGCGTAGATGCCAGAACCGCCCTCGGTGAGGTTGGTATAGTTGCTGGTGAGGTACTTTACTGTATCGCTATTGATGCTAAAATCTAGGTTCTGAGTCATCCAGCATTTACCATCTAGGAGTTTCGTCACCCAGTAGATATTCCCATCACGCTCATCTATTAGTTGCGTAGATTCGTGTGCGCCATTTGCCGTACTCGGCGTCTTCACATAGTCGCAAATCGTCGAAGTCATATCCTGCATCTTGTAGTAGCCATTGTATTTGTCCGCCCCGACATATTCAAAAGCCAGGTCGAACGTCGTACTACTCGCCGCCGGGATATTACCAGTCATCATGAAGTTAAGTGTAATCGAATATGTACCGTACGGAATATCACTGGATACTTTCGCCGCGAAATCCAAGTCGTATTGATGCGTGCCGTATGCGTCAGTGCCATCCGCCACCGTCGTCGCCGCAATTGGAATGTTTCCTGTCGTCATCGGGAGATAATTATCACCGCTCAGTTTGTAGCCCCACTTGTCTTTCGTGTCATCGCTGCTGGCGAAATCCGCCGCACTATAACTGCTACCAATAGTCCCAATGGTAGGGTACGTCGTACCATCAGAGAGGGGTGTGGTACGTGTCAAACTAGTGGTAGCAGTCGATGTAATGGGGCTAGTCGTCGTCATCACGAGCGAATAGCCAAATGGATTATTTGTTTCCACGATCACCGGTACAGACGATTCACTGAACTGGCCCGTGGCTTTCGGGGTAATATCTAGCACAGTCGAGGCGGGTACGGTAATTTCCAATTTACGGTCGCTCAGCACACTGAGATACCCGCTCTCTGCGTGTGCCATATCGGATATGGGAGTATTCGCCAACACTGCGAGTCCCAGCATGACGATACCCGCCATCCCCGGCAGTATATATAATAACTTGTTTGATATTTTATGTTGTCTTTTGTATGACCTGTGCATGTAATGCCTCTCATTTATTTTATTATTTCCACCCACGGCACCACTAAAAACGGCACCGCAGGCTTCCTACAGCTTAAACCCAACATATGACATAGTCAACAGAAGGCGTAAACTTACCTAACGGTACCGTTTGTAACCTTCTCTTGCATGGAGCATACATTTACTAGCGTTCGCTGTGTTGTTGGATTGTTAAGCTGTAGGAATTTGTATAATTTCATTATAGCACACATTTTTTATTTTTGTATATACTTTTTTATAAAAATAAGTCCCGTCGCGGGACTTACTCTATATTTCGATGTACTCCATCCATTCGGCAGGAGCCATTTTTGCTGTACGCTGTCTTTGCTTAGTGCGTCTCAGCTGTTTGATACGCATGTATCTAATTCTATCAAATCTTGCCGTATCATGCAAGCATAATATCAATCGTCTGGCGAGGCCGACAGGAATCGAACCTGTATTGTATCCTTAGAGGGGATATGTCCTATCCGTTGAACGACGGCCCCAGACTCACTATATATTATACACTATTTCTCTGGTTTTCTCAACTTGTAATATATCGATGGCGCGAATCTTATCGGTGCCAAAGCTCGTTGCGCTCCGTTTTCCATCTTGATCAAGTTCCGTGTGCCGAGTACCTTTTTTAACCCCCTACTCCGAAAATTCGACACCGACAACACCCTTTCCTGCGAAAACCCCACTCGCGCAAAAATCTCCTCGACATACTTCGGATGATAATTATAGAACCCATTCGCGCTGATTTCCGTATAGTTCGCCACCGTCTTGTCGAAAGGATTAACCTTGCTTCTACCAGTCACAAATCTCGCCATCTTTGGCAGGGTTCGCTTGTTCGCTACTTCTATCACCGCTACCCCACCAGGCTTCAATACTCGGTATAGTTCCGCTACCGCTTTTTCCAGATGCTCCAAGTGATGCGTCACCCGCACCATCATCAGTCCGTCAAGCTCATTATCTTTGAATGGTAGCTTATATATATCTCCGGCCTTTGTCTCGATTTTGTCACCGTAGATTTCCTTTGCCTGTTTCAACTCCGTTTTCGAGTAGTCAAACAAGTATACTTTACGTGCCCGCCTCAGATATTCATTCGCCAGTCGCCCATAACCACCGCCAATATCTGCGAATTTCTCCATTCGCTTCGGCAACAATTTCCGAATCGCCATCCGGTCAGCCTGATCCTCATATTCCCTATCAGCATCTTCCCAAAAAATCTTCTTGTAATCGTAGCCGTTATAATCCGAAACAACTTTGTCACTCATATCACTTATTATAACACTTTTATATCACACGCGACACTTCTTCTAGGGTAGTTTCTCCACGCAACGCCGCAATCACGCCTTTTTGTTCGAGCGTCAGCATCCCACGCTTCTTCGCCGCACGTTCAATCGCATTAGTATTGATATCCGCCACATCCCCCCGAATGAACCCTTGAATATCCTCGCTCACTACCAACTGCTCCATTAGCACCATACGCCCGCTATACCCAAACGGTGCCGTCGCCGTCGCTACTGGTTCATATAGCGTGATACTATCAAAATCAATCTCTGCCTCCTCTGCATCTGCGACTTTTTTACCTAGTCCCCGCTCCGAGATTTCACGCTCGGCCAGTGCTTTGTCTAGCTCGTTCTCTACCCCACTCATGATTTCTGCCACCTCGACCTTGGCTCGCGCCACACTCGCCGCAGACTTCCGTCTAGCGTTCAGCCCCCGTAACCACTTCGGGTCCACTCCGCGTAGCACCTCGCTAATGTATTTCTTTTCGGCATCCGTCGCTCGTCGCGGCTTCTTCGAGTCGGACAGCTTGCGCACCAACCTCTGCGCCACAATCAGCCTAATCGACGACGCGAAAATCGGATTCACCCCAATCAGGTCAATCATTCTCGCAAACGCCGCACTCGTCGAATTCGCGTGAAAGCTCGACAGCACCAGATGCCCCGTAATCGAAGCCTGAATCGCCGTCTTTGCCGTGTCCGCATCACGAATCTCGCCCACCATCACAACATCCGGATCCAAACGTAGCACCGACCTCAGCCCCTCAGCAAACGACCCCCCAACATTGGTATTGATTGGAATCTGTGAAATCCCTGTGATACCATACTCAATCGGGTCTTCTAGTGTGATAATCTTGCGATCGCTCGTATTTAACGCATTCAACATCGAATATAGAGTCGTCGATTTACCCGACCCAGTCGGACCCACCATCAAGACTAGCCCTCGCGGATGCGAAATCACCTCGTCAATTTCCGCCCGCTCGTCGCGCGACAAGCCGAGCAGACCCAAGTTCAGCAGTGACTCATCAAAATTGAAAAGTCGCATCACCGCATCCTGCCCATACATCGTCGGAATCGTCTCCACACGAATATTGAGTAGATGCGTTGCCCCATCTCGCGTGATTTCTTTCTGCATGTGCCCCGACTGCGGCTTGTTCGACGCCGTCGACACGTTCGCCCGCGACGACAACTCGCCCATCAAAATCCGATATTTATCCCGGTCGATATTTGCCACCGGATGTAGCAAACCATCCACACGCATCCTCACCCGGATCAAATCACGCATGTTCTCGATATGAATATCACTCGCACCGAGTTTATCCGCCTGATCAATCAAAAAATCAAACACTCTCTCGCTCGACACTCCCGCCAATGTCCGCGACACACTCGCTAGCGTCTCCGAATCGCCATCGCCAGCAATTTTGATATCGTCATAGACGATTTCTTGTGGTGGGTCGTACCTCAGCATCAAAACTTTATATGCCGAACCCGAAATCAAGAAGAAATCCACTCGCTCGCCACGCTCATTATACTCCTGGCGCATCTGTTGTATTAGCGACCTCGGCGTCTGACTCGTCACCATAAACTGATAATGGTCGTCACCGCCCCCAATATGTAACGGCAATATGAAATCCCGATGCATCTCCGGCACATCAATCAACCCTCTCACTAGTGGGATATCGTTTTCAAAATCCCGCGTGTCTAGATACGGTAGTCCCAGTATTTTCGCCCGCGACGACGTCGCCTGCTCTTCATTATCCCTGCGTTTTTCTTGTATCTCCCGTTCATTCATAATACTACCATTATACCACAAGTATTTTTATTTTTGCCCATCTTGTGATACAATTTATTCATGGCAAGAAAGTTTACGTTTAAGCCGGTCTCCAAGCAGAACCGCAACAATAATCACAAACACAGCGACAAGCGCAAACATCCACGTCTTAAAAACGGTCGCTAAAATTAGCCCTTTACCGGGCTAATTTTTCATGCTATAATAGGACATGGAAGGGTGGCCGAGTGGTTGATGGCACTGGTCTTGAAAACCAGCAGATTAACGTCTCGCAGGTTCGAATCCTGTCCCTTCCGCCAATTAAAGAAAAGAAACCAGGAAAGCGTAGCTTTCCTGGCAAACTGAGAACAATAAAAATTGAGAGCTTGCTCTCATATTTTTATTGGACGAAGTCTGCATAGAAACGAAGTTTCTGGTTTCTTTTTAATCGGCGCCTTCAAGGGGCAAGGATTACAAATCCTGTCCCTTCCGCCAAACCTTGACTTTCGCAACAATCTATGTTACAATAGAGATAGGCCCTAGTTACAGCCTATTTTTTGGTCATATTGGGCAGTATTTTTCCATTTAAGCATATAAAAATATTTTTTAAGGAGGTTCCGCCATGCATACAGGAACTTATATTCCCAAGCATCTCTCCATCCGTCGCCCCGCCCGAGTAGTCATTGTCTTAGGAGTCATCTTGGCGCTTTTCGCTTGTTTTCTCTTGCAAGGCGCCTCGCATAGTGCTCCGTCTGCCAAGGACGTCGCGCATGAGATGGCCGAAGCCGCCCGTTTCATTGGTCTCCCCGAAGACGACCCGATTATTGTCGGCTCCAAGAGAATCTGGCACGCTGTCGATGTGGCCGAAACCACTCTCGGCGAATCGTATTACCCCACTAGTGGCACCTACATCACAGTTCGCCGCATGAACAGTGGTGTTACGACAGTCATGGTCCAAGAAACACCCCAAGCGACTCCCCTGAATGTAGCCACGGAATCCATCACGCAGACAATTCCCACGGTCCAAGTCGCCCCGGATATGATTCTGATGAATACCGGTTTACCCTATCCGCGCCAAGTCGAGCCCCTATATCGTACTGACACGCAGAATATCGTCCACAATATCGCGGAGAAGGCTCGCTGGCTAGGCCTTTCCGAGGACGACCCAATCATCAGACGCTCGTCCGAATTGTGGTTCGAGCACGAACGCATCCACGAATTGCTAACGAGCGGCGACGTTCTCGACATCTACAATGCCGAAACCGAGAATGATGCTATCATACTAGCCAAAATCGCCTTCCTAGAAGCTCGTGGACAGACCGGCATCGTAGAGATCGCCTGCGTAGTGTGGAGCGTCCTCAACCGCGTCGACCACCCCAGCTACGCCGATTCGGTCTATGGAATAGCCCACTCCGGGCATGTCGCCTATGCAGCACAGACCCCCACTTATGACGAAAGCACCGGCCGCGACTATTTAGCCCTCGCGCGCGACATCATTTTCCGTTGGCGCGCCGAAAAAGCCGGTTTCACTGACGTCGGCAGAGTTCTCCCATCCGACTACTTCTGGTGGTCCGGCGACGGATACCACAACCATTTCCGGAACGACTACTATGGTCGCAACGGATACTGGGACTACTCCCTGCCAAGTCCATATAGTTTATATGCTTAAACCAAATCCCCGACCACACGGTCGGGGATTATTTTATTCTGCATTAGTATAAGTGTTCACCACATCATCCAAGTCGTCAATCGCACCGAGCAACTTCTCCAATTTCTCGGCGTTCTCTCCCTCGACTGGCACATACGATGTCGGAACATACTGTAACTCCGCACTCATCACCGTCAGCCCCGCCTCGATTAGTGCCGCCCGCACTTTCATCAAATCCGACGCTGCCGTGTAAATCACCGTCGATTCATCTTCCTCCGCCGCGTCTTCCGCACCCGCTTCGAGCGCCGCCATCACCGCGTCATCACCCCGCTCGGAAATCTCAATCACCCCCTTCCGCGCAAACTGGAACATCACGCTCCCCGGCTCCGCCATCCGTCCGCCGTTCTTGTCGAGCGTATGACGCACTTCCGGCATCGTCCGGTTCTTGTTGTCCGTCGCCACTTCGATCACGATTCCCACGCCGCCAGGGCCATAGGCTTCGTACACTTCCTCAATCAGCGCCGCCGCAGATTTATCCGCCACCCGCGCAATCGCCCGCTCGATATTTGCTTTCGGCATATTCGCGAGTCGCGCCTTTTCTAGCACCATCGCAAGCGACGGATTCGTCGCCGGATCAGTCCCCGCTCGCGCCGCAATCGCAATTTGATTACCAATTTTCGTAAAAAGCGCCCCTCGCTTCGCATCCACTACGGCCTTTTGCCGCTTGGTCGTCGCCCATTTACTATGTCCTGACATAAAATTACTCCGATTCTTATTACCTTCTCTTAATTTTACCACTTTTAGCGTCAGGAGTAAAGCCGCGATTACCCCATAGATTCCAAATACCCACCCCTGTCCCGCATCAATCGTCACCAGTAGTTGCTTTGCGTTACTCAGCCACTCCACCACCGCGACGTGCAGCCCTATCAGCCGCGTCGCGCACCACCCCACCACCTCACCCACCACCGGCACTCCACTAATTAACCCCGCCGCAAACACCAACCCCATCGCCCATGGCAAAGTCGGCAATATCAGCAAATTCGCCACCACCGATATTAACGACACTTGCCCGAAATAATACAACGCGATCGGCATAGTCATCAACGTCGCCGCCGCCGTCGAGATTACCGTTCCGCCCACTAGCCCCGGTTTCCGCTCACCATAGAAGAACCCACTCATCTTCGGCGCTAGTATCATAATCCCTGCATAGCTCGCCATTGATAACAGCCACCCAATATCCACCGCAAACAGCGGATTTATCATCAGCGTCACCGCCGCCACCATCACGATTAGTCGCCACGCCGCAATTTTGCGCCCTGTATACCACGCCACTAGTGTCAGCCCCGTCATCAGCCCCGCCCGCAGTATCGACGGCGTCCACCCCACCATCGCCATAAACATCACTATCAAAATCACCGCGGTCATCAACCCCGCAAAACGCGATATTTTCCCGAAAATCCCCCGCGTCACCTCCACTAGTATTGACAGATGCGCCCCACTCGCCACCACAATATGCGACATCCCCACCACACGCAGTTTCTCCGCAAAATCTTTCGTCAGCCCTGTTCGCATCCCGAGCAGGTACGACAACCCTAGTTCCACCTCTGGCTCCCCCACTACCGTCCGTATCCGCTCCGCGAAGAAATCACGCGTTTCCACCACCAACTCCCACCCCTCCGGCGCAAACTCTGCCCCATGTAGTACCTCGCCCACCCTCACGAAACTCACCATCATCCCTGCCAGCCCCGCCATCATCACCGTCGCATACATCGGCCGTATTAGTGCGACAATTATCAAAATCCCGCCCACGATAGCAAACCATGGCTCCGCCAAGTAGTTTATGCGCATCATCACCCCTAGCACTACCCCAGCAATAATTCCGCCGCACATCCACACAATGCTCCACGAGCCATGCAATTTCCGCCCCAACCATTCTTTCACTATCCCTAATCGCATGCGAGATTATAGGCACATCACGTCTGATAAGTCAACCCCTCACCATTTTTTCGCAGGTAGGGGGTTTATTTTTGCTTCGGGGTGTGTTATAATGAAAAAGGACGGAGTTTTCCGTTGAACGATTGTTGTTATGCATTTGCTATGCACCCGTAGCTCAGCTGGATAGAGCGTCAGGTTCCGGACCTGAAGGTCGCACGTTCAAATCGTGTCGGGTGTACCAAATGCATCTGCACCGGTAGCTCAGTGGATTAGAGCACTAGTCTTCGGAACTAGGTGTCGTAGGTTCGAATCCTATCCGGTGTACCACCTTACGCTATATGGTACCGTAGCTCAGTTGGTTAGAGCGTGGGACTCATAAGCCCAAGGTCACTGGTTCAAACCCAGTCGGTACTACCAAATCTCAAACAATATGTAAAATCAGCAACTCGGCTGATTTTTTCGTCACTTTATGCTATAATTACCTTATGTATCACAGACGAGGTTTTACCATCATCGAGCTCATCATCGTCGCCACGTTTGCCTCTCTGCTTTTCATTCTCTTCTTTATCCAGAAGTCCAACGTCGACGCCATCAACCGCGACGCCGACCGCAAGACCGCCATCAACGCCATGTACTACGCCCTCGAAGAAAGTTTCTACAAGGACCACGGCTACTACCCCGAACAGATTTCCGAGGACAATATCACCGTTATCGATCCCGCACTCTGGACTGACCCGCTCGGATTCAATCTCGGCGACTCGCTCAGTTCCTATCATTACGATCCCGCTAATTGTAGCGACGGCAAATGCAAAGAATACATCCTGAGGGCCGATTTGGAGAAGGAATCCGCCTTCGTCAAAACCAACCGCACCCACTAATTATCACCGTATCGCCAATGCAAATGCCCTCACACGAAGCGAGGGCATAGTCTATTATTTTTCCTCAGATTTGTTTTTCTTTTTCGCATCGGTGACGAGCCGCGACACGTTTTTGAGTTCCTCCGGCGTAATATCCGAATGTGTAAATGTATAGGTCGTTTCCTCACCCACCGTCGAAAGCCTCAGCGTCCCATAATGGAATAGTTTCTGCGCTAGCCCCGACTGGTGAAAGCTCGCATCCTCGATCGACGCCAAATCGATCATATTGACCGACGTCGCCAGTGGCGCTTTCATCACCATTTGAATCACTCGCCTATTCGTCACGTATAGCCGGTTCCCCCGATAGACTATCCACGCCACCACACAAATCAAAAACGCCATTATCACTATCACCCCGAGTATCATGTATAGGAAGTTACGCCCCATCTGGTCTAGCATATTTTGCCCCATCAACACCAGCAGAAACGCGAGCAGCACTATCGCTAGCCCCACTGCCACTTCAAAAAACACCGCAATCAACGCTATCTTGGCTCGCATGAAAGCATACTCGACGTATTCGCCATCCTCCAACTTCAAGAACGGATAATCTTTTTTACTTCTGTCATGGCGAATTTTCGCTAACCCCTCGTCCATTTTACTCCTTTACACCGGTTATTTTTGATACGTCAAAATACTAATTACCTAGCATTATAGCACATTTTCTGGATTTTGTAAATGCTTACGACCTTTTTCAGTCACCACGCGCCCTTTCGGCGTCCGCGCAAGCAACCCCAATTGCAACAAATACGGTTCATAAAAATCCTCAATCGTCGTCGCCTCGTCACCGGTCAGCGCCGCAATCGTCGTAAGTCCTACCGGCCGATCGCCATAATTCTCCCACATCAGCCGAAGCATATTTCTATCCGCCGGGTCAAGTCCCAGGTAATCAATTTCCATCATAGAGAGTGCCGCTCGGGCTATTTTTACGTCCACGATGCCATCACCGTTTACGTCCGCATAATCCCGCACCCGCTTGAATAACCGGTTCGCGATACGCGGCGTCAACCTCGACCTCGTCGCAAGTAGTTTCAGCGCCTCCGGCTCAATTTCGGTAGACAATATCCCCGCCGTCCGCGCGATAATTTGCTCGATTTCCGGTTCCTTGTAGTATTCTAGCCTGTGAATTATCCCAAACCTATCGCGCAGTGGCCCTGCAAGCGACCCCGTCCGCGTCGTCGCCCCAATCACCGTGAAATGTGGCAAATCCAGTCGCACACTCCGCGCCGCCGGCCCTTTACCTATCACGATATCCAACTTATAATCTTCCATCGCGGAGTATAAGACTTCCTCTACCGCCCGCCGCAATCGATGAATCTCGTCGATAAATAATACGTCACCGTCTTTTAAGTTCGTCAGTATCGATGCGAGATCCCCCGCCCGCTCTATCGCAGGCCCGCTCGTGACCCTTAGCGACGCGCCTAACTCGTGTGCAATCACTCCCGCCATTGTTGTTTTGCCTAACCCCGGCGGACCATACAGCAGTACATGGTCGAGTGTCGACCCATCCGCACGCTTCTTTACCGCGTCAATCGCGAGTTTCATGTTGTTTTTGAGATGCTCCTGCCCGATATATTCACCAAAAGCCGTCGGTCGAAGGCTCACCTCCATCCGTTCTTCTTCTGCATTACTTTCCGCAAGCGTCGGCTCTACCAACCTCTCAATTGCCATACTACCCTTTCCTTTTCAGCACATACCGTGCATCATGCGTTTCACCCACTAGTTCCAGATATCCATCGTCCACTAACTGTTTCAATCGCCTTTGTATGGATCGCCGGTTCAATTCTGGCAAGAGTTTTTCCGCATCCGATATACTTATTGCGCCAAATTTTGCCACATAACTCAGCAAATCTTGGTCTTCACGGCTGAGCCCTACTGGTTCACCGGCCATCAGCGACACATTAAGCAAACGTATCTCCGCATCTAGCACTCTGAGTGATGTTACATATCCCTCCACGAAATACTCCAACCACGGCGTGATATCCGCTTTTACCGACGTCACATAACTCTTACCGTTCACATTCTGTAGCACCGCATAGTAAGCCGCTCTATCTGTGGCATAATATGAATCAAGCACCAACGCTCCATTATCGTCATATTGATTAATTGCGAGAAACAGCATTGTGAGCGCCCGCGCCGTGCGACCGTTTCCATCCGCAAACGGATGTATTGCTACAAAATGCAAATGTATAATCGCCGCCAATATCACTGGATGCATTATGTACTGATTATCTGTTACATAGGCTAGCAAATCCAGCATCTCCGCCCTCACGTCGTCAACCGGCGCACCCTCATATATCATCTCGTGAGTTTTCTGGTTTTCAATATATACCGGATTAAATCTCAGTTGCCCCGTCCGGTTCTTTGTGGTAAGTCCTGTCATTATTATCCCATGCAGTTCCAGCACATCGTCGAGTGTTATCTCGCTCGCGCCATGCCGCCGCCGCTCGATAAAGTCAAGCGCCGCTTTATAATTTTTTACTTCCAGTTCGGCATATTCTTCCTTAGTTAATACCCTGTCTGAGGCAATCACCGCTCGCACTTCATTCATGCTAAGCGGATTCCCCTCGATAGATGTCGAACTATGCGCCGCCTCCACGCTCGCGCGGTATCGCACCGACGCTTCCACCGTCGGCAAAATCCTGCTCGCCGCAATCACGTTATTGATGCGCCCAATATCCTGTAACAAATCTTTAACCTTATCCGTTATCACAAACTTCGGTTTATAACTCATGCTTACATTATATCACATTTGCGACACTTTGCGACAAACTTTGCGACATTTTTGCGACATCACCCGCCATCTCCTAGCCTATCGGCTAGGGTGTATTTTTTAAGCCGCCCCACCTTCCACAGCCGCCATCACCGCCGCCCTGTCACGCTCAATCAGCGCTAGTCTTGCCTCAATCTCACCTTTACCGACCTCTATCGCCCGCGCCAGCGCCACATCTCCTGCCATCGGCTCAAAGAACTTTCGCCAAGCATCATATTCATCAGCAGTTCTCACCGACCCCGCCGTATATCTCGGATAATTATCTAGCGACTTATCCCCCGCCATCTGCTTTACGAAGTCCCAATGCGAAGTTAGCCACAAAAACACCTTCATTTTCACCGCTGGATTTCTATATAGATATATAAATAAATGGAATTGGTCCTGCGGTTTCACTACGTCGGGGCATTCTAGCAGCTCCATCACTCGTGCTAGCCCAGCCTCATCCCGCATCAAAGTCATCGCAAATAGGAGATCAAACTTGATTTCCGGATCCGCTATCATCTGGTATCCGTTCAAATACTCATCTAGACATCCTGGCTCCAAATACAATTTCGCATCCAATATGCTACTCCGAATCTCCGCATCAAGCGCAGCGTAATCCCCGTCGTACATTTTCGCTAATTTTCGCATATTCGTCACATCCGCCCCCTCATACGTCGAGCCATAGAAATCTAGCGCTAGCAGAGTCGCCCGCAGACGTATGGTGTTTTCGTCATCGTCCTCACGCGTCACTAGCCCCACTCGCGCTAGCCCCGGCTCCACCAACTTTCTCACAAAATCCTTGAACTTCCGCTCATCTGCCGACCCCGGGTCGAAAAACACTTTCATCCCCGCCACAATCGTCACGATAATACTCCATACCGCCGCCGACTCTTCGTCACGAAACTTTTCAATCAGCGGCAACAGCGACGCGCTTGATACTAGGCCGGCCTTCGCCAGCAAGTCCCGGTCGATCAGTAACCGCAGCTTTTCTTCCAGTCCAAGCTTATCAAATCTACCAAGTCGCTCCTCAAACTGCGCATCAGTCAGTTGGAGTATATAATGCCCGCTCATGTCCTCAGAGATTTCCGGCAACATCCAGTCCGATTCCGTCATTTCCCCATCTAGCACGAACCTTCTCTGCGTGAACTTCTCAAAATCATCATCACCCCGAATCACTGGATACCCCGGACGATCGATAAATCCATGCATCATCTCCCCCACGTCAAATCCAGCGTGTTTGCCAAGTGCCGCCCATAAGTCATCACCCACTGTATTACTATACTTGTGTGTCTCAAAATAACCCCTCAGTCCCGCGCAAAACTTCTCCCACCCCATCAGTCGCACTACCATCAGCATCAACCTCGCCCCCTTCGCATACACAATCGCCGGATCGAACAACGTCGCAATTTCTTCTGGATCATTCACTTCCTGATGTACCGACTGCACACCTGCTAACGAATCACGCTTCAACGCCGCTAGCGCGTCCCCCGTGAAAAAGTTCTCAAAAATCTTAAACTCCGGATACGCCGCATCTACTGCAAAATACTCCATCACACTCGCAAACGATTCATTCAGCCACAGATCATCCCACCACTGCATCGTCACCAAGTCCCCGAACCACTGATGCGAAAGTTCGTGCGCCACCGTCAGCGCCACGCTCTTTTTTGTATCTAGTGTCGCCGACTCGCCCGCCAGCATCATTGATTCACGATATGTCACTAGCCCCCAGTTTTCCATCGCACCTGCCTCAAAATCCGGCAACGCCACCTGATCACACTTCGTCAGCGGATATGGCACGCCAAAATTGTCATCATAGAACTCTAACGCTTTCGCCGCTACCTCATTTGCAAAATCTACCGCATCCACATCCTGATTCAACGCACAATAAGTCGTAATCTTCGTGCCATGCGCGTTCGTCACGGTCTTGCCGTGAAACTTACCACTCACCCAAGCAAGTAGATATGTACTCATCCGCGGCGTCGGTTCAAATGCCACCGTTTTCATACCAGAATCAGAACCGCATAACGCGATTTCCGGCATATTGGAAATCACAGTATCATCCGCCGCCGTCGTGAGCGTCAGTTCAAACACCGCTTTCGCCGCCGGCTCATCAATACACGGAAACGCTTCTCTCGCATAATGACTCTCGAACTGCGTCGCTACAATCGTCTCTGTCCGCCCGTCCAATTCATAAGTAGACAAATACGCCCCCTGCATATTTTCATTTAATGCTCGGCTATAATATATTATCACCTCTACATTCCCCCGCCTCATTTTCGGCATGGTCAGGAAATCATCATCATACCGATAATCAGCTTCGTGGCCATCAACCAATACCCGTTCAATCTCCATTTTGACCGCGTGGAACTTAATCGTCTCAGATAGCACCTCGCCTCTGATTTTCGCAGTGCCAGAGATAGTTTTCGCTTTCTTATCTATCACCAAATCCAGCCCATACCATTCCGGCACGAAATAGTCGATCAATCTTTCCAATCTGTGTAACTCCTTTAATAAAGTTTTGCCGCGTCCGGAAGTTTAGCGTCTTTCAGAATCGGTTCAAGCTCTTTTTCTTCAAGCGTTTCGTGTGCTAATAATTCTTCCGCCAACTTGTCTAACACCGCTTTATTTGCTTTCAGCACTGCTTCTGCGCGCGCCGCCGCCTCATCCGACAGCTTCTTAACCTCAGCATCAATCAACTCCGACGTCTTCTCCGAGTATGGTTTGCCAGTTGTGATTGTGTAATATCCAGTATCCTCACCCGGGAACACGATATTCCGCAAAGCGTCGCCCATCCCCTCTTCTACAATCATCGATTTCGACAACTCTGCTACGTTTTTTAGATCCGACGACGCACCCGTCGTAATCGCATCTTTGCCGAAAATCAACTTTTCTGCGACCCTACCACCCATCGCGCGCGCCAGAATATCTTTTAGTTCATAGACGCTCTTGTAGCTACGATCCTCTGGTGGCAAGAACCACGTCACCCCACCAGTCGCTCCACGCGGAATGATTGTCACCTTATGCACCGGATCACTATCCGGTAACACATGCCCCACTACCGCATGACCCGCCTCATGATATGCGGTGATTTTGCGCTCTTTGTCGTTCATTACTTTACTCTTGCGTTCTGGTCCAATCGCCACCCGCTCAAACGCCGCAACCACATCTGCATTGGAGATTGCCTTATGCCCCTCACGCGCCGCCGTGATTGCAGATTCATTCGCTATATTAGCAAGATCCGCCCCCGACGACCCAGCGGTCTTCTTGGCCAACGCTTCGAGGTCCACATCCGCCTCTACCGGCTTACCCTTGAAGTGCACTTTCAGTATCTCCACACGATCTTTGCGCTCCGGCAAAGTCACGTTTACATGACGATCAAACCGCCCCGGACGCAGTAACGCCTTGTCGAGCATGTCTACGCGGTTTGTCGCCGCCATCACGATCACGCCGCTATCATTGTCAAACCCATCCATCTCCACCAAAATCTGATTCAAGGTCTGCTCGTCCTCACGCCCCGCCCCACCACGCGCATCGCGTTTATGTGCTACTGCATCAATCTCATCAATAAAGATAATCGACGGCGCATTCTTTTTTGCTTTCGAGAACAAATCCCTCACCCGCGAAGCGCCTACCCCCACGAACATTTCCGCAAACTCCGACCCCGAAATCGAAAAGAAAGGCACATCCGCTTCGCCCGCCACAGCGCGCGCCATTAAAGTCTTACCAGTACCCGGATCACCAGCGAGAAGCACCCCACGCGGAATCTTCGCGCCCAGTTTCTCATACTTCTTCGGATTTTTCAAGAAATCAACAATTTCTGTCAAATCCTGCTTCGCCGCTTCGTTGCCCGCCACGTCATTAAAAGTCACCTTTTTCTTATCGGGCCCATACAACTGTGCTCGCGCTTTGCCAAAAGAGAGCGATTGATTGTTGGCGCTCGTCGCCTGCTTCATCATCCACGACAAGAAAATCACTATCGCGACAATCGGCAAAATCGTAATTGCAACATCTAACACTATCCCCCACACGTTAATATTCTCTTTATACTCGATCACTGGATATTTTGCAGTACACTCGGTCAACTTCTCACCGTCCAGCCCGTCGCAATAATTAATCAAACCCTGATCATATAACGTCCCCGAACCATCCTTCCGAGATGTTTCCGTCGGCGTGTCTTTCCCCTTCAACGTAATATCCAGTTCGTCACCTCGCACAGTAATCTTTGAGATATTCCCATTCGGATCATTAGCACGCGCCACCACTTCCGAAATTGGCACTTCCGTCTTGGCTGGGTTTCGCCCAGAGAAATTCGCTACCACCATGCCAATCAAACATGCCACTAAAAGCACGAACACGAAACTTCTAAACATATTGCTTCGGCCCATATTATTCACGTTACCCGGCACGCCCGGCTTCTGATTCGGTAATTTCTCCGCCACTTTTTTATCTCCTTAATAAATCTATTCTATCACATTTTCGAAATCTATGCTATAATATATAATATAGCTCATTAATAGTTGCATGATTTACTTCATTCATGGGACATTAAGACAAAATCTCCGATTTTGTCGCCGGAGGGGCGAAGCACCGTGATATAATTACTATCACGGTGCGAAGCTCCCAGAATGAAGTAAATCATGCAACAAATTGACTGGGTGTAGCACAGTTGGTAGCGCGCGACTTTTGGGAAGTCGAGGTCGCAGGTTCAAGTCCTGTCACCCAGACCATTATCATCAAATATAATATTCTTGACAAAGCGTCAAGAATATTGCGTATCTGGGATTAGCGCAGTGGTAGCGCGCACGCCTGGGGGGCGTGAGGTCGCCAGTTCGATCCTGGTATCCCAGACCAGTTTTATTTCTAGTTTTATTTCTTACGGCTCCTCGGAGCTTTTTTCGTTGACTTCTTACCGATTATACCTTTTTGCTTCAATACTAACATGGCAACTACGCCACCAATCACAGCGAGTATCGCTACCGCACCAAGCACTATCCCTGCCACATTCACGCCATCCGACGATACTTCCTCCGTCACATCAGTAGAAAGCACGACATTCTGTGTCTCATTTTTTGTTTTTTGCTTAGTCGTAGCACCAGTCGTCGATTCATTCTCTGCCACATTGCTATCACTTGCAGCCCCATCATCAACACCCTCTTCTCCATTTCCGCTCGACGCTCGCTCCCGCTTATTCCCAGACGCGTCGGGTTCACTTTTGCTAGTCGCATCACTAGAATTATTCCCCCTCGCCGCACCATTATTGGTCGATTCGTTTTCCGTCGAAGTCCGTGTTTGCGCCGAAGCCGGAGTCTGCTCCTGTACTGGCTCTGCACTTACCTGCTTCACCGACACCCCAACCGACGCCACAAAAACCGTTGCATCCTCATAGCCCACGCCATCCACATTCGCCGCTTCAATCGTTACCGGTATACTATACTGCCCCGCCGGCGTCCCCGCAGCGACTTTATATGTCGCCACGAGCAGTGGAGTACTACCGCCAACCTCGACCATGTTTCCCCCCAAGACAAAATTATTACTCACCGCCCCTCCGACCACCATGCCGGACACTGCACCTCCTGCCGTCGCCGAAACGAAGTTTACATTTCCACTCGTATCACTCACCGCAAAATTGCCTTCCAGCCCCATCAGCGTTTCACTCCGCGCCGCCGTCAGGTACACCGTCACGTGTCCATCACTCGTGCCGTCCAGTTCTACCCCACCATTAGTCGTTACATTAAACATATCTATATCATACCATCTTCACGCTATAATGTAAATGCTTTATTTTTACCCCCTCTTGTGCTATAATAATTCCAAATCAGGGTGTAGCGCAGTTGGTAGCGCGCAGCGTTCGGGACGCTGAGGTCGTCGGTTCAAGTCCGATCACCCTGACCATTTTTTGTCTAACACAAATAGTGACGCTAGGCGAAACGAAACCATTTTCTAATATAGATACTCCCACAGTTTCCGCTCCAACTCGTCCATCTCGTTCACATCCACCGTCATATATTCGTTTACACCTAAGTCCGCATCCGTGGCCTCATCTATTCCCCACAATATAGCACTATTTTCCATCGCTAGCATCAGCGATTGTCCTGTCGCCGTACAGTGATAAAAATAGTCGTATAGTTCATATTTCGCCTTATACTCATTATATACACTCAAATCGTCCGCAATTTCCATTTCGCAAATATCCGAAACTGACACTTCACCGCTCATTTCAGTACCACTATTCATAATCTTTATTACTGCCACAATCACAGCAGTAATCACCAACACTACCGCACATAACGCCGCGGTTATTTTCACCATCCGCCACTCATTCTTTTTTGGCATCATTCCATCACCACTTACTATTGCGCCCCCTACCAAACCGCCCGCATTGGCACCGCCCGCCGCCACGCCTCCCGTCGGACCATTCACGTCAACCCCCACCCCCGCATTTTGCCATCCACCGTTATAATATCCATTCTGGTCCATTTATTCCTCCACTATTACATTATTCGCCGCACGAATTATCTCCTTTGGCACATTCAGATAATTATCATACGCCAGCACCGGCGCCGGATTCCCCATCAATACATATTTCCCTGTGCCGTCATCCATATACAGAGTTCGATACACCAGCCCCTCCGCCGTAAATACCGCTAGTGCATACCCATCATCACCAGACAAGGCATAGTTTGGCGCCGGAATATCATTTATCGAATATACATCATAGAACGTAAAAGCCGCCGGCTGTCCCGCATAGTAGAAATAGTAGTTTCCGAGCTCACTATCGATTCGTTGCCTAAAGTACTCAATCGCCGCTACACTCCCGTCATAATCATCCGCCGTGATCCGCACGCACATCGGCGTCCAATCATACCCCTGAGCGCAAGGCGACAAATCTAAACCAAAACCATCACCACTCACCGGCAACGCCGCCACTCCTGGATGCTCAGCCAACAATTGCGCCATCTCTGCCTCTTTTTCATCATCCATAATTTGTTTATAAATCGTCCCGTCATCCGCATCATTTTCGTACCAATCCACCGTAAAAGTCATATTCGGACTGAGGGCAACGCTGATCGATTCGCCGTCATTTTCAATCATTACCGTACGCGTTTCCGTCTCAAATCCAAATTTCGACACTTCCACTTCATGTACCCCACGCTTCAACAAAGCATTTTTGTACGGATAATACCGCCCATCAATCTTTACAGTCGCTGAAGCCGGCACCACCCTTATCGAAACTTCTTTATAATCCGCGTCCGACAGCACCAACGATAGCACTGCCGCTATCACTATTATCACCGTCACGATTATCATCGCTACGCTGATTGCGATTTTTGGCCATTTTTTACTTTCCATATTTATTATCCCACTCCTTTCCGGCCTGCGACTTACATTCTTGCCACTCTCGATTCGCCGTCGTACTTAGCGGATTCGGTTTCGGACACTTCGTATTGATGTACTCATCGCGTGTCGGCTTCGCTGGTTCAGCCTGCATTAGCTCTGCACAACCCAAATCATAATACATCGTATTTAGTTCACCATACACCGCGTTGCCACCCACCGAACTTCGCACACGATTTATTAGTGTCACATTGTTCACTTTCCCATTCAAAATCCCACAAATCAGCCCCCGTTTATTATATAGCTCCGTCTGAGTCACCACATCCGTACCGCACCGCAAATAGCCCTGCATCAGTTGCTGATTCTGCGCTGTCACTATCCCAGGCAGTACATTTGCGGTAAACTTCTGACAAATCGCCTTCCGCGGCGCATAATCCGTATATGTCGGCACCGTAGGTTGCTGTGGAGTTTTCATCTTGATATACTCTTCTTTGAGTGCCTTCGCACAAATCGTGTTCATATTGCAAATTACCTGAAAATGCTTCGCCAGCACATCCGATATTGTCCCACTATTGACATCCAACGCACTCGACGCATATCCAAGGTTCGCTCCCGCAATCTTGCCACCCTGCACTAATTTTTGCAAATTATATCCATGCAGAGTCACATGCACATGCGGGTTTGTACCGTCTGCGCATACTTCATTACCAGTATACGCCACGATCGTATTCACCCCCGGGACCCCCGAAGTTCCACCAATCGTGGACATATGCGCATAGTATCCAGACGCCATTTTGTTGCTCAGACTAGTCACCTTGAAATCCACAGTTGCACAGTTCGCATCGCTACTTTGGTATCTCGACAAAGCCCCAAAACTCACCGACCCACCGTTCGGCACAAATATCGAGAATACCGGCACTCCGGCCGAATCAAGTTGTTGATACTTAGTTGTCGAATACACGCTTCCCACCGCCGCGCTTAGCGCATTTTTCACTGCATCGCGCTTATAAAAATCCGATATCCCCAGAGAGTGATGAATGTCCATGTCTGCCACTTCCTGTCCGCTACTACGCGAATCATAGCACCACTGCTCAGTATTATTTGGATCCAACTGGCTAGCCACTTCATCGCACAGCACAACACTTTGCGGCACAGCCAGCGCATCACCACCATAATATGTCGTCACAAAAGTATTATTCGAATCATTAATCGGATCGACCGGAATCGTGAGCGGCGTTGCATACCCCGTCACCACATTCCCCTGGAACATCCAGTAGGCCGCCACACTGTTTGCTTTTTTCGCTTCATGCCAAAATCCATGATGTCCACTCGGAGAAGTAACCACACTACTACTGCTCACCGATTTAATCGGATGATTCAGGAGTACGCCCCACTCGTCTAGGTTGAAAAACATCCTCTCTCCCACTTTCTGAAGACAATTACCCGCACTCACATTCCCCGTCGGCGTCACGCGGTCTTGTTCGAATTCTGCCGCATTCTTATTTGTCTTACAATAATACAAATACCCATTCGATTCCGCTACGTTCACCGCATCATCCGATAGCGGCATCGGCGTCACGTTCGTTAGTCCCGTATTTCCAATCGTCGAATTTGGCGTGAAACTCACGGCATCACCCCCAGCGTTACTTCCTGCATTATTTCCACCCCAGCTCGGCACATTGTCAGTAGTCCCCTGCATTTCTGTACCATTATAAATATCCCCCGGATTCGCCACCCCGCCCGGCAACAAGAAGGCCAATCCAGCATAAAGCAACACCCATACGCCCGCTCCTATCACAATTTCCAGCATCCGCCGCTTCGCTTTCATCACCTGGTTCACATTATCACCAGCCGTTATCCATTGAATACCGACTACTACAATCCCGATCACCATCAAAATCCCCACCAGCACCGACAATACATCAATTATCAACACAAAAACCGAAGATATCCCATCACTGCATGGCAAAATCACTGTCTCAATATCCCCGCACCGCGCTGCAAAAATTTGCATTCCGTTCATGCTACAATTATAGCACAATTAGCCTTTGTAGCGAAAAACTCGAAATCCGCTCGCCGAACTTCCAAGCCCACCGTAGGCGTTGCCGTCCGTAACATATCCAGTTGCCGCCTCGTGTTGCGCCTGAGCTATTTTTGCCTTACCATCACTCGTAAGTCCCACAAAAATCTGCGCATGTCCATACACTCCGTCACTACTTTTAGTCATCACATCACCCGGCTGCATCTTCGTCACGTCATCACCATAGTCGATCTCTTCCCATTTATCCGACTTTGCCATATACGCCGCCTGCACACCCGGCCCCCGAAACGGATAGTTTATGTCCCCAGTCACGCTCCTTACAACCGTCCCTACAAACACATCACAACTCGCCCCCTGTCCAAAAATGTTGTTATCTGCCTTCGATACGCTCTCCGCCACCGCCCCCACTCCGACCGATGTCCACTTGATCAAGGCCTGCTTATACGCGTCATTTGGCACCAGTACCAGACTTCGGTCTGCCTTATTCAACACATTTGTTATCAAATTATGGTTATCGCCCAGTGGCCAAGCGTATTTTAACGCCATATTGACGATCGCATTGTCACTTTCACTCTTACTGGCCGTGGCGCTACCACCCAGCGTGAACGTGCCGAGCGTACTCGCACTACCCTCGCCACGCGCTACCGCCTTATCCGCTTCGCTTACCGTCGTATCAGCGGTAATTTTCTCCACCGCTTCGTAGTATGCAATATCCGCTGGATCCATCGGCCCGCTCGGAAGCAACCACGACAAAATCGCCGCAGTCAGCGCATACACCGCAATACCAATCACAATTTGCGAGATACGCTTTTTGGCATTCCGCACTTGCGTTTCATTGTCGCGCGCTGTCAAGTATTGCAAGCCCGCCACCGTCAAACCAATCACCGCCACGATCGCGATGCCGATCGACATGACATTCAGTATGAGCGACAAAATAGCACCAATTCCGCTCGTTCCCTCAGCGCAACTAATAATTGCAGTGTCTACTCCATTACAACTCATAATAACTGCTTATTATTATATCATAATTAGCATAAAAAAACAAGTCCAACCCTCCGCCGCCAGCCCCCGCCACCGAACACTACCGCCCAGACTATATTCCTAACTTCTCATCGCTCAGCGCTTCCGCCGAAAATGGATTCTGATATGCATCTACCGCTTCCATTTCTACGCGGTATTCTTTTAGATATTCGTCCAAATCTTCCGTCGTCAACACATCGCTATCCTCAAACTCATACTCGCTCTCATCATACTCGCTCTCAATTTCACCCTCATCAGGCAAAAACCCTGGTCGCGACCGATCCAAATAAATATCCCCCGAGTTATGATACACCGCAAGCGACACGCCCGTCGTCGTCAGAGCAATCACTACTGACGCTACACCGAGTATTACCAAGTTCCTCGCACCACTCGTCATATTTTGCCCTTCAACTGCAACACCAAATCCAGGTGCACATCCATCAATTCGCGCATTTTTGCAACATCATTCGCCACTTTCGCTCGCGCCTTTCTTACTGTCGCCAACTTGTCACTAAACTTCGCCGCCTCATTCTTGCAATTTATAGACACCAAACTTTCCAGTTCTTTCTGATACGATACATAATCTGCCACGAAGTTCCCCCGCATTTCCGCAAAATCACTTTGATTCTTAATTAACCCTGCGTCAGACCTATTGTGCGCCACCATCCACACATTGAGCGGCATCACAAACTCCGACAATATCGTCTCATAATACCTCCCTAGATACACCCTAGCACGAGAATCATCATGTTGCAGAGTTACTAGCTTATCATGAATGTTCTCACAATTTTGCGAAATACCATCCAATCGCCCGTTTATTACACTCTCGCCTGCACCCTCCGTCGCCACATCTTCTGCCAACGCCGGACGCACCAATGCCACTGATAACACTACCCCACAAATCATCATTCCTACAAGCAGCCACTTCTTCATCTTTTTATTATAACATACCTACCATTTTAACTCGGCAAAAAACTTGTTGTCTTTCGCAATCAACGACAGATTTATCATCGCCGAATCATTTATATTGACTTTCCCATTTCCATTCACATCCGCAATCATCCGTTCTAGTTCTGATAGCTCATGATAAAATTTATTACTCTTTGAAATCAACGACAGATTTATCATCGCCGAATCATTTATATTCACCTTTCCATTCATATTTACGTCACCTTTTAGCACTACATATATTTTTGTCACATCATCAGAGAGAACATATTCCCTCGACGCATCATAGCTATAATTCGCCGCTACGACCCGATACTCACCTAACGCATTTTCCGCAATCGCTTCGCACGCTTTCTCCGATTTCACTTCTAGGCTTTCGTCCATCAGACTCACCTCTGCCATGCCTTTCGTCTTATCAATCACTTCGACCACATGCGCCGCGCCCTCCGCGTCATCATCTTCCACTGCAAAAACGCCGTATTTATCACATTTCACATTTTCTGTGCACATTCTAGCATCCAACAAATCAATCATCCCGTACCCATATTCCTCATCACGCCCAGCGGCGCCCAAATCGCGCATATGTCCCGCGAGCAACTCCCGAACCTCGTCGACACCAATCATCTGATTATAACTTTTTAGCACCCCCACAGCCGCCGCCACATGCGGCGTCGCCATCGACGTTCCGCTCCGCACTCCATTGATACTCTTAATATTTGCTCCTGGCGCCACATAGTCCAAGCTCGCTCCGTAATTCGACGTCGCCGCCCGCGTCAAATCATCCCTCACCGCTCCCACCGCAATCACCTCATCAAAATTCGCCGGATACAAAATCCCGCGCTTACCATTATTCCCGGACGCCGCTACGCTTATCACATTCCGCGCGGCCGCCGCTTGCAAATAATCATCTAGTACTTCGATATAATCACTCGCCCCGAAACTCATGTTAATAATATCAGCATCGTGCTCCATTGCATAGTCTATCGCCGATAATATATTATCGAGATGCAAATCCCCACTACTACTGCCAGCATCCGCCGCACGTATTACAAGTAAAGTCGCCGCTTCCGGCATCCCCTCGGCCACGGTTCCTGCCACGTGCGTCCCATGACCGTTCAAATCCTGCACCGCCTCCGCCGTCGCAAGCCCACTCGCAACATCATAAACTTCCAATTGCGTATCAGGAAAATAGTAACGGAAACTACCGCTCACCCCAACATCCCCCACATTGAGTCCAGTATCAATTATTGCAATTTTGAGATCACCGCCACGATCCGCCAAATCGACCTTTGGCAGAACGTTGTTAATACCCATCGTCGTCATTCCCCACGACATAAACTCCGCCGCGGATTCTTCCGCCACTTGAAAAACCGCATTGGGGACTTCGTAGATTTTCTCCGGCTGAGTCTTGCTCGGCACCACAATCAACTCCGGAGTCACTGGCGAACTATCGCTCGCCAGCACCACCTCCGGTTGATTATTGTACCCCCTATCTTCGCTTCACCGAGCAATAATCTCGTAATTTGTCAGTATAGACTGGTCGTACTCAGTGAAACCAGGCAATACAAACATCCATTCGTCATCCTCAGTAAGCTCGAAGATCACATTTGCTTCACTCATCGCACCATCCGCGTTCGCCCGAGCCACATATTTGACCCAGTAGGCAGTCGCATTTTCGTCACCGGTATAACGCGCATACACGTTCGCATACGGAATAGTATAGTCAGCATTAGTCGCAAGTGCCTCGCCTTGTAACAGCGCCAACGCCTCATCACTAGTCAACTCACTCGCCGCCGCATTTACCTGATCCGACAATTCACTATTCGTCTTCTTCAAAGCCGTGATCTGTTTATTATAGCTCGCCGCATCATTGTTTTTCTGCACCATCATCAGCACACCAAACCCAATACCGGCTATCGCAATCACAGCCGTACAAATCAGCCCGATCAGCATGCCCATGTTACTCTTCGGCTTCGCCGCCGCCGCATTAGCCGCCGCTGCCGCCGCCATCTGCGCCTGTTGCTGCTCCTCCGCCATTCGGCTATTTTCCATTTCAGTAGCCATCTGCTGTTCAAGCGGATTCATTGGCTCAGGCTGTACCATCGCCGGGTTATCTGCCGGATTCATCTGCGGCATCTGCTCGGCCATCTGCACTGGCTGCTCCATAGGCTGCGCCATCGGCTGTTGTGGTTGCACCGGCTGCACTGGCTGCATCGGCTTTTGTGGTTGCTGTGGTTGGATTGGTTGTTGATTTGGATCCATAAAAATAATTTTCCTGCTTATGCTTACCACCATTATACCACAAGTGCGACTAGAAAAGTAGATTTTACTAACACAAATGTTGCCCAGCATTGAAATAATTATTGGCTGAAAAGTCCAAGCCAGTAAAAAATGATTTTCTAATCGCGTTTTAACATAATAGTAAATGCTTCTGACGGCACATCAATTTTCCCAAATCTCTTCATCCTCGCCTTACCACGTTTTTGCTTCTCTAGCAATTTTGCCTTACGATCACGATCGCCCGTATGAATCTTTACTGTTACATCCTTGCGATATGCACCAATCGTTTCTCGCGCGATAATCCTTGCTCCAATTGCCGCTTGCAAAGCCACTTCGTAATTTTGTCGCGGTATCACTTCTTTCAATTTCTTTGTCGTTTCTCGCCCAATCGCATCTGCTTCCGACCTATGACACATTATTGACAGAGCGTCAAGTTTATTGCCACCCACCAAAAAGTCCAATCTAACTAAATCCTCTGCCTTATATCCTGACAATTCGTAATTAAACGACGCGTAACCGCTCGTCACCGACTTCAACTGATCGTAAAAATCTGTCAACAAATTCGCCATCGGCGCCTCGAAATCTATCACCGCTCGTTCTTCGATGTACGATAAGTTCGTCTGATGTCCACGCTTGCGATTGATAAGGTCCAACACCGGACCAATCATCGGCTTCGGCAAGATAATCTCGCCCTTTACCCACGGCTCCCGAATCTCCATCACACTCGCTACGTCTGGCAAATCCGCGGCGGATTTGATTTCCAGTAGCTCGCCATTCGCCAACACCACCTCATAGTTCGTCGACGGATTCGTCACGATCAGATCCAACCCGAATTCCCGTTCGAGTCGTTCCCGGATAATATCCATGTGAAGCAACCCTAAGAACCCTATCCGAAGCCCAAATCCCAGTACCGGCGAGTTCTCCGGCTCAAATCTGAGCGCCGAGTCCGACAGTGCCAGTTTCTCGATAGCCTCCTTTAACTCCTTATACTGATCATTACTTACTGGGAAAAACCCCGCATACACAAAAGGTAGCACATTCTTATACCCAGGCAAAGGTTCCCGCGCCGGTTTTTTAACCAGCGTCACTGTATCACCCACTTTTGCCTCGCGTGTAGTTTTAAGATTCGTCACGATATAACCAATCTCGCCAGCTTTCAGGCTATCTCTCGGCGTCATTTTCGGAGTGAGCACCCCCACTTCCAGAGCCAATCCTTTCGTTTCGGCAGCCATCATCAAGATTTCTGCATTTTTCTCAATCTCTCCCTCAAAAATCCGCACATACAACACCACCCCCCGATAATCGTCGAAATACGAGTCAAAGATGAGTGCCCTAGTGGCATTCGGTTCTGCCGGATGACCAGCGTATGACGTGCTTAAAAATTCAAGTCCCGATGAGGAAAAGACAGGCTTAACTTCCACCACCGCATCCAATATCTTATCTACGCCGTACCCTGTTTTCCCACTCGCTTCAATAATCTCCTCGCGAGAACATCCGAGCAGATTGATGATTTGTGCCGCCACTCCCTCTACGTCCGCCGCCGGCAAATCAACCTTGTTTATCACCGGGATAATCGTAAGATTCTGCTCAATCGCAAGATACACATTCGCAAGCGTCTGCGCTTGAATCCCTTGCGTCGCATCCACAACCAGCACTGCTATCTCTACCGCAGCGAGCGACCGCGACACCTCGTACGAAAAATCCACATGTCCCGGCGTGTCGATGAGGTTCAAAGTATAACCTTTCCACCTCATCGTCACCGGCGTCAGCTTAATCGTGATGCCCTTCTCACGTTCTAGCTCCATCGAGTCGAGCAGCTGCGCTTTCATCTCGCGTTTCGCCACCGTCCCCGTGAGCTCCATCATCCGATCCGCAATCGTTGATTTTCCGTGGTCAATATGTGCAATAATACAGAAGTTCCGAATCTTATCCATTCTCTATATTATACCATATTCTAGCATTTTTCACTAGCTCTATTGTTCCACCCCAATCATCGAAAGACTGAGTTTTCCGCGCTCTATTGCGACGAGTTTGACCTTTACTGTGTCCCCCACATGTAATACTTCTTCGACATTCTTCAAACGCTTCCCCTCACGAATCTGCGAAATGTGGAGCATCCCATCCACGCCAGGCAAAATATTCACAAATGCCCCGAACTCCTTAATCGTTACGACTTTCCCGGTATAAACTTTACCCACTTCCGGCTCTTCCACTAGTCCCTTAATCCACGTCACGGCTCGCTCAATCGCCGCCGCATTCGTTCCAGCCACCGTCACCAGTCCACTTTCATCAATATTAACTTCGGCACCCGTTTCCGACGTAATCTTATTAATCGTCTCGCCACCCTTACCGATAATCGTACCGATTTTTTCTTTTGCTACCTGGATTTTCTCAATTCGCGGCGCATGCTCCGACAATTTCCCACGCGGCTCTGCAATTACCGACATGATATGTTCCAAGATGAACATCCGTCCTTCGTGTGATTGTTTAATTGCTTTTTCCAAGATTTCCACCGGCAATCCATGTACTTTCATATCCATTTGGAGCGCCGTCACCCCCTCAGTTGTACCTGTCACTTTGAAATCCATATCCCCGGCAAAATCTTCTGCGTCCATAAGATCGGTTAGTACATAGGCTTTATCTATATCAGACGCCTCAATTGGTTGCCCCTTAGGCACATCTACCATCAACCCCATCGCGACACCACTGACTGGGCGCTTCAAAGGCACGCCAGCGTCCATCAATGCCATACACGACGAGCAAGTCGCCGCCATCGACGTCGAGCCATTTTGCGACATAATCTCCGTCACCGACCGAATTGCATACGGAAACTCCTCTTCGCTCGGCAACACCGGTAAAAGCGCCCGCTCCGCGAGGTATCCATGTCCAATCTCCCGTCGTCCAGGCGAGCCAATCCTACCGCACTCCCCCACCGTATAAGATGGCGCGTTGTAATGGTGCATATAACGCCGATGTCCATCCGTCACTTCCATCGTATCTACTTCTTGCGCGTACGACAGCGGTGCCAACGTTACGATGTTCATCGCCTGCGTCACCCCACGCGTAAACAAGCTCGAACCGTGCGCCCGTGGCAAAATCGACACCTGCGATGACAACGGCCGCACCTCCGTCAATTTCCGTCCATCCGGTCGCACCCCCTCTTCAAGAATCCCTCGTCGCACTTCCTTGTGTACCGCCAGTTCAAACGCCTGATCATATACATCACGCAAGTTTTCGTCATACCACTTTACTTTATCGTCGTCGGTAATCCCCTCACCATGAAGTAGCGCAAATTCATCATGCATCGCATATTTGAGGTCGTCTAACATCTGTGCTCGTTCCATCACGTTGCCACGAATCTGTGAGCCAAACTTACCGTCAGTCCATTTCGCAACTTCCGCAATCACTTCGTCGGTCGGTAGCACCAATTCATACTCCTGTTCAGGAGTCGCCACCTGCTTAGCAAGTTCACGTTGAAGGTCGAGCACCGGCTGTACGTTTGTCACCGCCCAATGCATCGCCTCAATAATCGTATCCTCTGGCACTTCGTTTGCGCCAGCTTCCACCATCATTACCTTACCATCCTTGCAAGCTACTACGAGATCAAGCGGCGACATTTCGCGCTCCACAGGCGACAGGAACCCCTTAAATTCGCCACCGATACGCCCGATTCTAATCCCCGCCACAGGACCATCAAACGGCACCCCGGCATTCATCAACGCACTCGACGCCGCAATCATTGCCACGCAGTCCGGCCGAAACGCCGGATCCATCGATAGTACCGTACATACCACCTGTACCTCTTGGCGGTATCCTTTCGGGAATAATGGACGAATTGGCCGATCGATTAGCCGCCCCACCAGCACCGCCTCATCCGCCGGCTTCCCTTCACGTTTAATAAATCTTGATGACGAAATCTTCCCCGCCGCATAATACTTCTCTTCGTAGTCAATTGACAATGGGAAAAAATCTTGTACCACCGGCTTCGTCCCCACCACTACCGACCCCAACACCACCGTATCACCGTAAGTCACTAGCACCGACGAAGTCGTCCGAAACCCCACTCGGTTCACTTCCAGCGTCAACGTCCGCCCCAGCCACTCCGTCGAGACCGACATGGTCCGCTTGCCGCTTGGGTTAATGATTTCCATAAAAATATCCTTTCTAGAGAAAACCTCAGGTACCGAACCGCTCCATCTGGAATGTTTCCGTATCTGCTGTCTTCTCTATTTCTTAACTTTTGCTTACTATCCATTATATCAAGCATTGACAAATAACGCAACCTATGCTATAATTAAACATGAGGGGGTTGCTTTCGCATGTAACCCTAGTATATTAGAGAGGTGAGTTAATGAGTATTGCAGACAATTTGGTTTTCAACGCACACGTCGATACCCAGACCCTAGTCATCGACGGCATCCCCAAGATCCCGCACACCCAGGCCATCAATCCGTTCCGGAAGATCTGGATCGGAGTCAAAAAGCGCGTTAAGCGTGCCTCCGGACTCGACGTCATCGGTTTCTTCAACTATGACAACGAGCAGCATCAGGCCGTATGCCGTTTCTATCTCAGCACGGCACCCGACAATACCCAGGACGAAGCCTTGGCGCGCACCGCACGGTGGGAAAAGGATTTCTGCCACGAGATGGCCCTCTTCGAGGACGCCATCCAGAGTTTTTTCCTCGCCGAAAAGAACGGTTACGCCGACTACTTGGTCTTCATGGCACAGCCGAACCCCAGCGTAGCGGAGTACAAAAGGATGATGAATGAGTTTCTCATCAGCATCCGCCTCCGGCACCCGGAAGACATATAAGTACAAATAATCACCCCCACAAAAATCCCGCCCCATTCCGGAGCGGGATTTTCCATAGCTATTTACTTTCGAAGTCCCAACTTGGCAACCGTCTTCTTGTACAACTCGAAATCTGTCGTTTCGAGATATTTGAGGAGTTTTTTACGCTTCCCAACCATCTGCATCAGACCGCGTTTAGCCATAAAGTCATGTTTGTTATTCTTGACGTGCTCCGTCACTTCCTTAATGCGAGCAGTCAGAATAGCCACTTGTACTTCAGGAGAACCAACATCCTTGCTGTTACGCGCGACGCTGGCAATAGCTTGTGATTTATTCTCTTTTGTTATCATAGTGCCACCATTATACCACAGATTTATGGTATAATCAAGAGATGAACCCCGAAGAAAATCAGATTATCCTAGTCGACAAACCAGCCGGCATTTCCAGTTTCGGCGTTGTTGCCAAAATTCGTGGCTACCTGCGCGCCAAATACGGCCACAAAATCAAAGTCGGCCACACCGGCACTCTTGACCCCTTCGCTACCGGACTTTTAATCATCTTAACCGGCAAAATGACCAAAAAATCCAACGAGTTCTTAAAAAAAGACAAAATCTACGACGCCACGCTCAGGCTCGGCTATACTTCCACCACTGGCGACCCCGAAGGTGAGATTACGGAACGCGAGAGCGAGGAGGTTCTCGAAGCGGACATCGCATCTACCCTACAAAGTTTCACAGGTACCGTCTCCCAAACTCCGCCTAGATTCAGCGCCATCAAGATCGACGGCGAGCGCGCCTATAAACTAGCCAGAAAAGGCGCCGACTTCGAAATGCCCACCCGCAAAGTCACGATCTATTCCATCGAAATCCTGAGCTACCACTATCCCGAACTCACCATCCGTTGCCACGTTTCTTCCGGCACCTACATCCGCACCCTCGCCGAGGACATCGGCAAATCCCTCGGCACCGGCGCTTATCTCACCGCACTCCGCCGACTATCTATCGCCGACTATCATGTCGGAGACGCTCATCCTCTCTCCGACTTCACGTCGTAAGCGTTTTATGCTATACTTAAAATATGTTACTATATGCGAATAGTCTTACCGGCACACCGGTCCTCAGCATGCAGTCCGCCAGCCCGGTCGGACAAATTTACTCCCCTATTGTCGACCCAGATTCACTCAAAATCGTCGCATTTTATCTCGTCGGCCCTCTCATCAACCGCGAAGCCAATATCCTCGATCTCCATTCTGTCCGCGAATATTCCAAATACGGTTACGTCATCGACTCCATCGACGAACTAGTCGGCAAAAAAGACGTTATCAAACTCAGCCGTATCATCGACCTCAATTTCGCCCTCCCCGGCCTCAAAGTTGAAACCAAAAAGGGCAGTAAACTCGGCCGCGTCACCGACTTCACCGTCACTTCTGACGATTTCACCGTTGCCCAGATCGTCGTGCGTCGCCCCCTCGTCAAGTCATTTCTCGACCCCGAGCTCATCATCCCCCGCAAGGAAATCCTCGAAATCACCGATTACAAAATCATCATCAAGGACGAAGAGAAAACCATCCGCGAGAAAGCCGCCAAAGAAGATTTCGTCCCTAATTTCGTCAATCCATTCCGGAAGACTGAGCAACCAGCTCGCGCACCAGCTCGTACGGAAACCCCTGACGACACAAATATTGAGTCAGCTTAATATCATCGTACTTATTCCGCTTTCGTCTAATGATTTTGCGAATTTCCTCAGCTTCGTCCCGTACCCCAGCGCGTAGCACCGCATCAATTGTATCTCTCGATATGCCTTTTTTCATTAGTTCCATTCTCAGACGTTTCTCGCTCACCCCTTTCTTGACAAATCGATTCTCCACCCAAAACTCCGCAAATCTCCGATCGTCTACATACCCTCGCTCGACGAGCCGATCGATTATCTCCTGAGAAAACCCCGAGAGATCCTCCGGAGAAGATTGTTTCAGTTTTCGTAGCAGATAATCCCGGAGCTCTCTCGTGCTTCGCGGCCTCACCAGCACCCATTCCAGCGCCCGCTGGTACATTTTGCCAAACTCCGAAGCCCGTTTCAGATCCGCAAGTTCTTCCGCCGTCACCACGCGCCCTACTTTTACGCCAAGCTCCACCACTTGCGCAATATCTAGCGAAAAAGCATATTTCCCGCCCACATATACGTTCACCCGGTTCTCATTTCGCACCCCCTGTTTGACATCAGTAATTCTCAGTTCCGTAGTATCTTCCACGACATCTAGTAAGCGCCTAGTTTTCTTCCGATTTTCAGCTCGCGAAGCAGGGATATCATCTGATAATTTATAAATCTCCATTCTCGATTATCCCCTGCTGCCGAAACCATTCCCCTAACATTTTGAACGTGAGCATATCCTTTTTCAGCGGCGCTTTTGCGTATTTTTGTGCAAAATCTTCCGTTTCCCGCCAAGGCACCCAGCGCACTTCGCTGACTTCGCCATCGTCGAACTCGAACTCCCCCATCCGCCCCGTCCAGTCCACTGCATATATCCAAGCAAACCTGTTTTTATTAAGCCCCCTCACCGTCACGAACTGCAAATCGTCGGCCCGCACTACCACACCAATTTCCTCGTGCATCTCACGCACCGCCGCTTCCGTTAAAGTTTCGCCGAGATTAATATGCCCTCCCGCCGAAGCATCATAATCACCAGGGTAACGACTCACCTTATCCGACCTACGTTGCCACAAAAGTTCCAGCTCGCCGTCAGCATTTATTCGGTAAACAAATACCACCGTTACACCGACAATCGCATCAGACCCAGCAACTTCCGGATTATCCAGCGCCGCACTCCACCAATCTCCCGCTATCGGCTCGCCATTCGGCGCAAAAACTTGCCACTTTTCGTCATTATGCATTTCGTTTACTCCATTCAATTCCTAGTACTAATCAACTTTGGCACGCTCTCGTACTTGCCCCTCAATCTCCGCCATGAGCTCTGGCTTTTCCTTAAACAGCTTCTTTACTGCTTCGCGACCTTGCCCCAAGGTCTCTCCGTTATATTTGATAAACGCTCCTGCTTTTTCCAGCACCCCATACTGCACACCGAGGTCCAGTACATCACCAGTTTTCGAAATCCCCTCATTGTACATAATGTCAAACTCCGCCGTCCGGAAAGGCGCCGCGATCTTATTCTTCACCACCTTAATCTTTGTACGGTTGCCAGCAATGTTCTCGCCATCTTTGATTTGCCCAATTCGCCTAATATCCACTCGTACCGATGCATAGAACTTCAACGCATTACCGCCCGTCGTCGTCTCGGGGTTGCCAAACATTACACCGATCTTCATCCGAATCTGGTTGATAAATATCACCGTCGCCCGCGACTTCGAGATAATACCCGTCAGTTTCCGCATCGCCTGCGACATCAGTCGCGCTTGAAGCCCCATCTGCGCATCGCCCATGTCGCCGTCAATTTCGGCCTGCGGGACCAATGCCGCTACCGAGTCCACTACAATCAAATCCACCGCATTGGACCGCACCAACGTTTCGCAGATTTCAAGCGCCTGCTCGCCATTATCTGGTTGCGAAATTAGCAAGTTTGCCGTATCCACACCGATTTTCTTAGCGTAAGCCGGGTCAAGCGCATGCTCCGCATCAATAAATGCCGCCTGACCACCTTGTTTCTGAATCTCCGCAATCGCGTGAAGCGCCAGTGTCGTCTTACCAGACGATTCCGGTCCGTAAATCTCAATAATCCGTCCCTTCGGCCAACCGCCACCGAGCGCCAAATCTAGCGCCAGGGAGCCAGACGGCAGTAGTTCTACATCCATCTTTGGCGTCTCACCAAGTTTCATAATCGAACCGTCACCGAATTGCTTCGTAATCTGCGCCATCGCCAATTTCAAGGCTTCCATTTTGCCATCATTTTTTGCCACAGAGCCCGCCTTATCAGCCTTTTCTGCACCATCTGCCACCACATCTTTTTTAACCATTTGCATTACCGTCCTTTCTTATGTATAATTATATTATAAAACTTGATTCGAGAATAGGGTTGACTTTCACAATCGTGTATGGTAGAATCAATTTAGGTTTGTGTTACTCCCGCTTCTTTGCAGGAGTAATTTTTAGCTTGATAGTTACGTTGATACGTTCTATTTCTACTTCCATAAACCCTCCTTTCTTCTAACCACGTTTAATTAAACTACGCCACCCCTATTCTCTACCGCCACACTATCACACCGAAACGTAGCAGTCAACCCCCTACCCGCATTTATAACCATAAGCACAGGGTGGGGGGTTGTTTTTACTCCTCATCTATGCTATCATAGTAATTTTGTGTTATAATATATAAATATGATCATTCGTGAGAATATACCCCTGTCAGAACTTACTACTATGCGGCTCGGCGGCCCTGCTCGCTTTGTCATCGATATCGAATCTCGCGACGACATCATTCCTGCCTTTGATTTTGCACGCAACCACAGCCTGCCTTATTATATTCTCGGCGGCGGTGCCAACACCATCGCGCGCGACGCCGGCTTCGATGGCGTCATCGTGAGAAACTGTATGCGCGGCATCACGGAATCTTCCGAAGCAAGCAACACGGTAGATTCATTATCCGGGCGGGTGACGAGTGCGGAGGGGGACCCCCGCGAGCTTCAGCGAGTGGGGGAGGATAGCACTCGGCAGGACCCGCCCTACATGTTGAATGCTCTTGGCGGCACCGATTGGGACGCCGTTGTCGCCTACGCCTGCGAACGGAATCTCACTGGCATCGAAGCCCTCGCCAAGATTCCTGGCCTCGCCGGTGCCGCCCCCGTTCAAAATATCGGCGCCTACGGCCAGGACATTTCCGACACTTTCAAATCCGCCGAAGTCTATGACATCGCAACTGGCGATTTCAAAACCCTCAACGCCTCCGATTTTCATTTTTCTTATCGCCATAGCATTTTGAACACCACCGACCGCGGCCGCTATTTTGTCATTTCCATCACCCTCGCCCTCGCACATGGCACGATGCCTCGCCCTTTTTATAATTCCATTGAACGCTACCTGGAATCCCACCCCACCGACGACTTTTCTCCCGCTTCCATTCGCGACATTGTTTCCACTATCCGCCAGGACAAGCTCCCCGACCCAGCCGACAAGGCCTCAGCAGGCTCTTTCTTCAAAAATATCTATCTCTCAAAGTCCGACGCCGCAGCCGCCGAAGCCAAAGGCTACCCAGTCTATCATGGCCACGACGGCCTCAAAATCAATTCCGCTTGGCTTATCGAACAATGCGGTCTCAAAGGCAAACTCCTCCATGGCATACGCGTTTCCAGTACGGCTCCTCTCGTTCTCATCAATGAGTCTGCGACCGGTTATGCCGATCTCGCCGCCGCTCGCGCCGAGATTATCGCCGCCGTCCAAGACAAATTCGGCTACCAATTAGAACAGGAGCCAAACGAACTATGAAATCCCTAAATGGCACCGAGCTAGCCGGGTTCATCAAGGAACGTCAGGCCCACCAGGTGGCGAGCCTTCGCCCCATCACACCTACTTTGCTCATTATTCGCGACTCCGATAATCCCGTCATCGAGAAATACGTTCAGCTAAAAATCCGCTATGGCGAAGACATTGGCGTCAAAGTTATCGACTTTTTGGCGACCTCTACCTCGGATATTCAGGACAAAATCCTCTCTGCCAACACCGACGACAGTATTCACGGCATCATCGTACAACTCCCAATTCGGGACAAAACTGCCACTAATGCTCTCACCGCGCTCATCGCCCCCCACAAAGACGTCGACGGTCTCTCTGGTAACTCCGGCAGCTATGACTCCGCCACCGCCACCGCAATTCTCTGGCTCCTCGCCGGCTACGATGTCAAACTAGCAGAGTCCAAAATCGCCATCGTCGGCCGTGGCAAACTCGTCGGCGCGCCACTTTACACAATGCTTGCCAAGTCACATTACGACGTCGAACTCTTCCATCGTGGCTCCGACTTGACAAGACTTAAAGATTATGATATAATCATCACAGCAACAGGCGTCCCAGGACTTATTTTGAATGATTACATCTCCCCTAGTACCGTCATCGTCGACGCCGGCACCGCTAGTGAAAAGGGCATCTTAAAGGGCGACCTCGCCGACGAAGTCAGAAACCGTACTGACCTCACCGCCATCACCCCCAAAGTCGGCGGCGTCGGCCCCCTCACCGTCTCCTGCCTCTTTGACCATGTCATCACCGCCGCCAGTCAAGCCAACAGGCTTAGCCAAACCCACGGACTACGCTAGTTAATCATTAGTTTTTTAGACATCCAATCGGTACCACCAGCACGCCATCCTGTCGTTTATATGCATATTTGGCCAATCCAGATAAAACCATCAGACACTCTGGTTCGCGCATTTCTTCCGTATCCACTACGTTCTTAAATCTTGACAAACTCACAGCAGCGCCATCAACTGTATCGTCATCCGCACCAAGTTTTATCTCGATGCCAACCCAATGACCATTCAAATGCGCAACTGCATCGCACTCCACCCCATTCTGATCTCTATAATAAAACAGCTCGCCGCCAAGCGATTCCATATACACTTTCAAATCTCGGAGTGCTAACGATTCAAATACCAACCCAAGACTATTGAAATCCATCATCAAATCATTTTTGGTTGCATATAAAGCGGCTACCGCAAGTGACGGATCTACTAGATTACGCTTCTTTCCAGTGCGAATTTCCGTCTTACTACGAATTTTCGGACACCATGCCTCAACATCATCGACAATGTAAATCTGCTCCAAGATAGAAAGATAATTTGCCGCGGTAGCATCACTAATAGCGCTACCAGTATTAGCCGCCACGTCATTGATAAGCGTGGAGATCTTGGCGGGAGCTGCGACACTACGGGCTAGCCCCCTGAGCAAGGCTCGCATACGCCCAGGACTATAATATTCTAATTCCTGCAAGCTCCCCTCTCTCTCCACAATAGCGTTCAGATATTCACGCGCTAAATCACCATCACTCGACATGCGAATCACACTGGCCGGCCATCCGCCACGCGTACACAACTCCACAATTTCCTGTATCCCCAGATTTGCCGAGCCGGCAACGTCGGTATTGCCATTAAGCAAAGCCGTGAGCGAAACTTCACCACTCGACTCACCAGATTCATACAAGCTCATAGGACGCATAGTGATTTTAGCAATACGCCCAGCCCCAGAATGCATTGGCTTTTTGCCATCGCGTCGCACCGCAGGCGTAGATGACCCAGTTAAAATATACTGGCCAGTAAGCCCCGTATCGTCTACATCATGCCTCACCGCATCCCACAGCTCCGGCGCATCTTGCCATTCGTCAATCACACGCGGCTTTTCGCCAGCCAAAATAACGCTCGGCTGATTTGCGGCAATCTGCCTAATGCCCTGATTGTCTTCGGTGTCCTGAACCTCGACAACGCTTTTCCCCAGCATCTTAGCCGTAGTAGATTTACCACACCATTTACATCCAGTAATCCACACTGCACCAAAATTAGCCAGTTTCTTCTTGAACAATGGCTCTATAACTCTGGGCAAATATTTTTTCACATTATCATTCATATAGTGTATTATACCATAAAAACTAAAAAACAGATATACTTGGCAAAAACTAGCACATTTTTTTGGCAAAACCTAGCCAAAAAACTTGGCAAAACCTAGACTCATATCGTATCAACGTATTTTTTTAGCTAATGCCAAGTATACGTTTAATCGGTTCAGGAATGTTACTCCGTATAGTCTCGTTGCCGGGTTTGTTCAAATCCGCAATAGCATTCGCTAGCGCCCCCGGACCAAGCGCACTGGCAATTTCACTCGACATCTTCGTCAGATCATTCGCACTAAACTCCGCACCAATCGCATTCTTATTTCCGCTATTATTGATAAGATCCACAATCGCCTGCCTAGACACGGCATTTTGATTCGCGGAACTAACTGCAGCATTTTTGAGGACTTTCGCTGATAAAGCTGTCGCCGCTCCAGGCAACGCCGCCAGGGCACTAAGCGTATCCTTATCCGTATTATCGAGCGCATGATCACCCGCATTAGTATTAATATAATCTTTTAGGCCACCAGCCGCGGCGGTAATATAGCTATTGAGATCCATCGAGCCGCCTTTTTTTGCCCACCCTTTAAGTAACACATTCCCAGACGCTGCCGCTGCTTGTATCAAACTTTCCTTCACTTCCGCGCTCAAACTCGCCGGATTCGCAACTGGACTTTGCATGACCGACAATATCTCCGCCATATCACCAGTCTTGAATAGTGAGTCAAACGCCGCTCGCGTCCTAGCGCCAGAACCCACACCGGCACCAGCAAGCGATGCCTGAAACTCCGTCTGCCGCGCCGCTTTGTCCATATTCGCAAACTGATCGAGCGCCAATTTATACTCTTGCGAATCTCGTGTCGCCTCCGCGCGACTCCTAGCAATCGCATCATTAATAGCGGCCACACCGACAGCCTGTTGCGCATTAGCCATCCGCACTTCGTTTTCAGCCGCCGTATTCACAGTATCCCAACTCAACGTAGGAGCACCGGCACGAATCTTTGCCGCCTCGCGCATTGCCTCATTCGCCGCCAGTTGATTAGCGTAAGACTGCGTCATACGTGCCGGCGCGTTGTCATATTTCGCCTGCTCGTTAATCCTATTATTTTCCGCAACTCTCTTTGCGTAGTCCTGTCCAACTTTCGGCGCCCCAGCATTAATCTTCTCCTGCTGCATCGTGGCTTCATTCCGAATCACTTGTTCGGCAAACGACTGATCCATCCTAGCCGGCAATACATTAATCTTCGCTTGCTCATTCACAAGGTCATTTCTCGCAACACGCCTCGCATATTGATCAGTTACCACAGCCGGACCCATGTCAATTTTATTCTGTTGCATTCTGCGTTGATTCTGCGCCAATTGTCGCTCATAATCATAATTCGTCCGCGCCACATTCTCATCATATTTCGCCTGTTCCTGATCTCGACGATTCTCAGCCTGCGTCCTCGCGTACACCTCAGTAGTTCTCGCCACGCCCGCGCGCCCCTCTTCGATTCGGTCTACTTGTCTATTGGTATCTTTGGTACGTTGCGCCGCATAAGTTTTTATACCATCCTGCATATTATTACTCATATTTCTGCGCTCCGTATCTATCATGTCATCATTCTTCACCGCCGCACTTTGCGCCCGGTTCATGCCGATATCGCCACCAGCCATAAACCTCTGGAATCTGTTCATTCTTCTCCGCATTGGCTGGTTGTCATCATCAAGCAAAATCTCACCTGTTCTCCGATTGAACTGAAAACCAGTTCGTCGTGCATTATTCACTCGATTGATGCGCTCCTGCTCCGACTTGAACCTTTCTGAACCCAGCACGTTGTCTCTTCCGCGCTGCACCCCATTCCTAAACGCCGTACCCATCGATGTCAACGCCCCACCTATCACGCCAAGTCCGCTCAGGGCATTTTTAAGCAATGTCGGAATCAAGAAAAACGGCAAATACGGCACAAAAATCGCAACAATCCACATCCAGATATGCGCATTATCCGCATTCGACGTCACAACTATCGCCTTAATTACATAACTCGCCCCTCCAATCGCTCCACAAATCGGAAAAATCACCAATGCCGCTTTGAACAAATCCCACCATTTCTTTGTGAATTTCTGAGTATTCGGCAATATATAACAAGCAAATGCAATCGGCGCCACTGCCGCACAGAACACAATGATTATCATCCTCGCGCCCAGCATCAAGAAAAACAGCACAATCGCCACAATAACCATTATGAGCGCCAACACTATCATTACTATTGCCATCGGCGTCATCCCCCCAACAGCAATAGATGTAACATTCATTACCACGCCAGACGCAGCACCGCCAGCCCCAGCGATGAATAGCACTACCGCTATCACGTGCGCCACAAAACCATTCATTATAGTACTAAAATCTCCGTCCGCAGACGCCAAAATGTTTTCACCAATCCCTGCGAACATATTATCAAGCCCCACACCGAGAATATTCGACAAGTCAATCGCCAGTTGACATACGATAAAACTCAGATTTATAATCACCGCCATCAATACCAGCTTCGGCAAGATTTTCTTGATTCCATAGTTATCAATTCCGTATCCAGTTAACTGTGAGAATATCACCACTATCAAAATCACTATCAAAATCACATTTGCGATATCGCGCATGTAATTCCATGCTGCTTTCGCTCCACTATTATTGTCATATAAGTCCGTCCCCACGTTAAGCCAACTTCGAATCAAATTCTCTAGCGCCGTCGCCGTATGCGACATATTATTCATTGCTGGACACAGAATCCACGTCATCCCCTCGATACCAGAATTATAACACGCTGCAGAAACAGCCTGCGCTTGGTCATTAGTCGCCCCACCACTACCACTACCACTGCCACTACTACCAGATGTATCGTTCGGAATATCGCCATCCGGCGTCTGCGTCACTTCTAGAACCGGCAATACATCAAGCAAATACTCATACCCAGCCTTCGTTCCGTCAAAATAATTTTGTGCATTAAGCACCGATACTTCCTTACCGCTATTACTCCGTATTTTTACATAACACGTCTGTCCGCCCTTCGTATATGGCACATATCCATCGTTCTCCAAAGCGCTAATCGTCGTACCAGAAATATCACACAATATCGCGGCCTTATAGTAATTCTTCAAATAATCCATATATAGGGAGTTTTTTTCATCATCTGTAAATTGCAAACCGGATATATTGTCGATGTCCAACCCTAAAAGTTCTTTCATTGCCGTAAAACTAGCTTCCCCACGCCCAACATCCACGCCTCCCTCCATCTTGCTGATCGTGTAGGTAGCCACCCCAGATTCATCACGCGCTTTCTCCGTCTTGTAATTATTCTGAGCCCGCAGCCTCACACTAGTATAGCAAACCAGTTCGCCGTCAGCCAACCATTGACTATCGCCACATTGTGGTTCCATAAAATGGTCATGAACATCAGTCGCCATAGCATTTTCTAACGCATCAAAGTTTACATAACTCGCTGGATCGTAAGTCTTCGTGATATAGACACCCGGAGTAGTATACATTTCCATCGAGATAGTATCCCCCTTACTGCCCTGAGACATTCTTAGGGCAAAATTATTATGATCCGTTTCTGTCAGTTCCACACTACTCACCGTTCCAGCATCATTACCACAAACCGATGCCGTTGTCCACTCGGATGGAGTGGGTGGCCCAACGTCAAAACTGCCCTGACCCTGCGCCACCAAAAGATTAAACGAAAAACACTTTCCTCCTCCACCTGTATTCTCATAACCCAACTTTTTCAAGAAGTTCGGTCTCTGATTTACTCTTATATTAGTCGTCGGCAATCCACTCTGTTTCAATAGCCCCGAAAAACCATTTCCCCCTGTCGTACCGCCAAACAGAGCCTGACAGGTAATGTCACCACCATTTGTTCCTAAGTTCGTAGACCATGCCGGAATAGCCACGCTCATTCCATTCCCCCCAATTACCACCGCAGTATAATCACTTACATCTCCCATTTGCACCGTTTTGGCCATGCCGCCCAAGTTATAACAGTTCATCAAACTATACCCTAACGCCTTCTGCTCTGTTCCTGTATATGCCGACGCATTACTTTGCCACATCAACGGCAAACCAATCACCATCAGCGTCAAACTTAAAATTTTCACGACTCGTCTACCCATTGTTCACTCCATACAATGCCTCGCGCATCTCGGCGCAACGCCACTTCAAATCATTAACCGCCCGCATTGGCATACCATCATATTCCATCTTTACCGCGCCAAGTTGCACTGCAACTTCATCAAGTAACTCGCTCGAAATCGCAGCAACACAAGTCATATTGAACGCTCCATTTACCACGCAACCCTGCCCAGCGTAGACATCCCAATAAGCGATCTTTGCTAGCATCATCTCTTTATTTAATTCCTGCATCGATCTAGCCATCGCACTCTGTGCGTTGGCGGTTACTTTTTCTACCTCCGATTTCGCCGCCTCGCTTCCTGACTCCAAATAGATTTTTACGATATCACTCTCCGCAATAAATCCTATTCCCCCGCCAGCGTACTCCACCAGGTATTCCAGATCATTCATCGACGCATCTAGTGACAAGTCCCAAAACAACGCTCTATTTGCACTCACTGCCGCATTATAAAAGTTCCGATAATAAGTCATCGCACGCGACAAATAGTCCGCATTTTTAACCTGTGAATCAATTTTATATACATCATTATAATCATATTCATTTATCTCTTGACTACTTTCCTCTCCGTACAGAATATAATTTGCATATACATTAAATAGCTCCTCATAGCTAGCCCCCTTATCATTCCCCCTCCCTCCTACTATCACCGCCGCGACCCCCACGCCTATCGCCACCAAAATCAGCACCACCGCCGCGATAATCAATCCTCGCCGCTTCCCATTTTTCTTTACGCTCATCCCCGACGGCGTCAAAATCACATCGCCCTGTCCAGATGATATAATCGGCGAATTACCAAAAGAATTATTGTATGACGGACCCATACTTCCATTATATCATAACCACATTCGCCCACCACAAAAATCACAAAAATCACAAAAAAATAAGCCAACGCAAAGCATCGACTTATTTTTATAACCCACCGTGAAGCGGTCGGGGCCGTGCGGAAACTATGTCACCGCGCCTGCGCATTCCCGCATAAGCACCGCGACATAGTCGCCCGCACACAATCTAGCTAACTAGTTTTTACGACGAGATGCTACAAAGTAGCCGCCCGCAGTCACCACCGAACCGATACCAAGCGCCGCACCAGCAATTTCCGCTGGACCAGTGCTGACGATGGTCTTAGTACCACCGTTATCATCGCGCTTTTTCTCTTCTTCCGGCTTGCTCTCACAACCAGTTGTCGTCACCATGACCGATGCGTCATCTTTCACGACATCATCACCCACAGTTACGTTTGCCCAGTTCACCATCTGAGTCGTACCACAAGTCAAATTCTTGTTAATCACCTTCGCTTTGAAACGAATAAATGCGTTCGCACGAGGTTGGTAGTTCGAACCGATGTTGATACCAGAAGTCGTCAAAGTATCATCCTTGACCTTCGCACCGCCTTGCACATCAGAATTGTAAAGGTAAGTCGTACCTGGTACATATTCCATGTTTACTGGCAAAATATCGCGAATCATCACATTATTTGCCGGTTCACTTGCAAGGTTACGATACTCGATCTGGAACTCTACGGTGTCACCAACTTTGGCATCCACCGCTTCGGTAAACTCATTGTGCGTATCGGCCATACGTACGAGGGTCGATAGCGAGTTTTTGAGCGATTTGTGGACTTTGAGCTCAATCGTTACCTGACCGTCATAGTCATAACAACCAGGAATCTGACCGTCCATTGTCTTGTAACCGAGGGTTGCACCCTTGGCAATCACAAGTTCGTCAGAAAGCGTAAAGGTACCCTGAGTATTGACATACTTGGCTGAGCCCTTTACATATTCCAGGTAGAAATTATCTTCCGACGATAGTACCACCTCATCCCAGTAGCGGTTTGGAGTGGCGTTCGAGGAGTTCAGATAACCTACGATCGTTTGCTCTTTCGCTACCGACATAGGAAGCGAAATGTTTGCCGACACACCTTGCGCGATGTTATCGGTCCCTTTCGGGCTGTTGTTGTGTACATAGAGGCGTACGATTACCGTATCACCATCTTTCACCGTGAGTTTATCAGCATTCCACACATTCGAAGTGTTAGTGCTGAGTTTCGCACCCACGAAATTGCGTTCATCACCAATTTTACCATTAGTGATAGAGTTAAAAGTAATGGTATTGCCCAGATCGCCCGCATTGATTTGCTCGAGCGTATAAGTCTTACGACCATTACTAGAATCGCCCCAAGCCAACACGTTAGCCGGGACCAGTGAAACGCCCGCTACGATCGCCGCAGCCGAAGCGCTAAGAATTGCTTTGTAAGCTTTATTCATATTTGTCCTTTCAATTATAGTTTATTATTGGTTGTTAAAAACAAACGTAGTTTCATCTAGTTAGCCAGATTGTTAAATTACGTCTGTCACAACCGAATCGTCTCAAATTTCAAATCATGGGTTTGGCCCGGCAGCCGAAGCTGCCAGGCCGAGAAATGTGCTTGTGCTACCCATTTTTAGAGCGGAGGTGCCTCGATCTCAGTCTTGTCGTGACTGGGGTCGTAGCTTGGCACGCCCTCCAACTCCGTCGGCGGCTTGACCGGCGTCGCGACATCGGCTCCCCCATAGCCGTTGCCGTTGCCGTTCTGGCCGGGATTATCGAAAGCATCAGGCGCTTTTGGCGGCTGATACGTTGGTGTATTAGATCCCCCTGCGGGAGTCCCCTGGTCGTGGTATCCCTCGTTTACGGCCTGTGAGTGGTCATAAACGGGATATTCGGTCACGAATCCACTCCGGTTGTACTCCGGAGCCGGGTCATTGACCTCAACGGAGGAGTACATCCCCCCGACACCGGTTCCGGTAAATGGATCGTTCTCCACGCCGGGGCTATCATTTACTCCAATCGTCGAGATCGGGGTCCCGCGATTGACGTCCTTAGGAGATTCCTGCGGAGTCTGGTCGGGATTGGCAGGACCGCCACCGCCGGTACCGTTCTGATCCGGATTCGCGGGACCTCCGCCCCCAAAGCCATTATTGTCCGGATTCGCAGGACCTCCGCCTCCGGAGCCGTTATTGTCCGGATTGGCGGGACCGCCACCGCCGGCACCATCACTGCCTCCGACAGGAGGGGTGGTCGCGGGTGGCGGCGTGCTCTTATTCGGGTTTGCCTGTGGTACCACTTCCATCGCTTCCGCAATATTGGCGGGCTGTCCGCCGCAGTCGTCGCGGAAGATGTTCCGCGCCGTCGTGGTAGTACCCTTGATATAGTTCTCCACAATCAGGCAAATGCCGGACTCAGTAGCCGATTCCATTATGATGATGTCAGGAGTACCGTCCACCGTGTGGGAATCCATATACATCTGGTCCGTCAGCCCCTTGGACTTGTAGGTCAGATATACGTTGTCGGCGTCTTCCAATGCCGACACGAACGCTCTGAGATGGCTCCAGTAATCGTCACGATCCTGGACCCACTTGTCTTTCTGCTGATTCAGCAGAAGCATCCGGGTGTCCGGGTGGTCCTTCAATTCGGACGAAGGCTCACCCAAGATACGCGTATGGTTCTCGGCATCATAGGCGCCCATCCAAGCGGCGCCAAGAGCTGGGTCGTAGGCCATAAGCTCGACGACCTTGGTCAGGTACTCGTCAACCGTGACGAGTTGAACGAGGCTCTCCGGGTCCGACCAGTTGATATCGCGGAGCCGAAGCTCCCCGGCGTTAACTTTTTCCATGATTATTTCATCAATGATTGCATTTCCGAAATAATCATCGTTCTCTTTGATATTATCGCGGAGAACTGCGTCGTGCCGGAAGTTCCAGGCATACTGGGTTTCTACCGGCACTTCTGCCGGGATTTCCGGGATTTCCGGGGTTTCCGGGATTTCCGGCACTTCCGCTTGCAAGTCCGCCGTGACCTTCGTGGTCGTATTACGACCGTAAAGGTCAGCCAGACCGGACCCGTCCGCGGTAACCATCGACACGATGACCCCTGCGAACGCCAGCCCGCAGATCACCGCTACGACGATTCCCCACACTAAGAACTTTGTGCTAGGCCGCCCAGCATCCTTCCTCATCTTCCGGTGATAGAACAGCGTTCCGGCTACCATGTAGCCGATGAACGACCAGAATATCGCCCCAGACACCAGAAGGAAAAAGTTCTTCCAAAAGGCGACGTTAACCATCTCCGCAATCACCGCTCCCGCAGCACCCGTGATGGGCGCCACGATGAAGAGCGTTAGCAGGATGAGCGGGATCATTTCCCAGCCGGTAGAACACCGACGTGCAACCCAGATGAACAGGTTCACCCAAATCGCAAGACAGCCCGCAAACATCGGAATCGCGAGCCACATGGCCCATCCGGTCAGGATGGTCGAGCAGAACGAGATCGCTCCCATCCCGACCGACACCCCGATCGCCTGCCACAGGGCAGACTTCGACAGGGTCGCTGTGGTGGCCCCGGACGGAATCCGCCGGAACCAGCTCTTCCCGTCCATAGTGAGCTTTGCATAGGCCCACATAAGCAGGAAGAACATCCCCACCGCGGGGACGACGCCTCGGAAAATAATCGACAATGCCAACATTTCGCATTGCCTCCTTTCATAAAATATCGGGGGCAATGCCCCCAGTGTTTGGGGGATTGTTGGGTAGCATATATATAAACAGGTTTCATTGAAACCTGAGATGATTCGGTTGTTAATGGTCGTCATCATTACAGAAAACACACCCTATAACTCAGACTAATTCCATTATAGCACACATGCCCATTTTTGTCAATAGCGCTACCATGTTATTGTGCTAATGTCTAAAATATATCTAAACATAAGAGAAACCCCGGTGTCAACCGGGGTTCCAAAGTGCTTACTGGGTAGGGTAGGTGGGGGGTCAGGCTTTACACCCGACCGCCGTCAGCGCCGTCGATCGTCTTCGTCGCCGTAAACCCGACAAACTTGCCGTCCTTCGGGTAGGCGTATCCGAATTCGATCTTCCCATCGGCGTCGCGCGTGCGGGCTTTCAGCTCCGCATTCTCCTCGTCGGCAGGGATAAATCCCTCTTTCTCGTCCCGATCGACGTAGCGGAACACGAATACGGGGCGCACAACAGGGGTTTTGCTTCCAGCCGCAGCGCGGATACGGGCGTAGAACGCCTGCATCTTCTCAGCCGCAGCCGTCACAGCCGCCGTTACCACACCGAAATCCTCGATGATTTCCGGCGTGATCACGGCTCCGGAACTCTTTTCCATCGACTCGATGAGCTTTTTCATCTCCTCGATGGTCTTCTCGGCGGGGGATCCCGCCTCAGCCCCAAAGGTCAAAGGGGTGGGCGCGGGAAGGGGAGTCGGTCCCCCCATAGTGGTAGAGTCAGGCTTCGGCATAAGAATGCCTCCTTTTTTTAATTATTTTGAGGTACTCGCGGCACAATGTCGCCACGCTTCCCAGCAATATCTCCATTATATCACACTTTGCACAAAATGTCAATGGTAAAAACATAAATCCGAATTATCACCCCCAAAGCCGCCCGGAAGAGCGGCTTTTGAGGCAATCCATGATGTTCGTCCGTATTAGCGAGCTACACGGTATGATAGATGTTATCATTACTGGGCTGAGTTGAAGACGCACCGTACGAAGTACCCGAGGTAGCGATCGTCGACACCGCTGATGAACTGGGTACTACTACTACTGTAGAACAGGTAGTAACGAGCCGTAGCAGCGAAAGCAGTAGCCGACCACCAGAACCCGTAACCAGGAGTGCTGAGGGAACCATTGCCGTAGTTCCCGCCAGGGACGGCGTTAAAGGCGTTCAAATAATTGTTTGTAGCAATCCAAGTGCCAGCAGTTGTACTCTGGAAGAGTTTATAAAACTCGGATGAGGTATCTGCCGCCGCACCAGTTGGCAAGTGCCACCCTGCCGGACAAATGCTTGGACCGCTCGCGCTAACAGCTGTTGAGTTGCTATTTGTCTTGATATTATTTGCCGTGGCGGCCGCGTAGTTGTACCATACACCAGTCGTATCGTTGCCAGAATCATAGACACAAGCATAGTTGTAACCATTCGCAGAATCGCAGTGGTTAGTGTATGCGCCGAAGTTACCAGCATTGGACGAGTTCAGGCTATACAAATCTATCGTACCGCTCGCGCCATTGGAAGTGTCGGAAGAAAGCACCATCTTGCCAGCCGGTGAGCCAGTATTGCCGAGGAAACGGAGATTCTGAGTCATCCAGACATCGCCGTTGATTTTCTTGACGGTGTAAGTATTACCGTCACGCACATCCATCAAAGTCTTTTCTTCATACTCCGCCATCGCATCCGCCTCAGTTGAGGAGAAAGATTGCATGGTTTCAGGCATATCGTATATACAACGCACGGTTAAACCGTTGTAGCGACTGTCGTTATTCTGGGGATACACACTCGACGCATAGACGTAGAGGCGGTACATATTGCTACCACCGTAGCGCGTAGAGGACCAGAAGAAGCCGAGCGAGCCCTGATTCTGCGCCTGCCCATTGTAGAAGCGGCCGGAGAGGGGCGTACGGAGAGCGTTGGTAAAGTCCGCCTGAACACTATTGTAACCCTCTGTAGAATTGGTGTATAGATACGAGTAACTTCCCTTTGCCGTATTACCAGCTGGCAACTTCCATCCAGCAGGACAGATATCATAGGTCGCGTCATTATTATTGCTGCCTGATGCCGCGCAGATGGTGCCAGCACTAGCCGCACAGTAGTTATAAAACACGCCTATCGTACTAGTAGGACCGGTATAATCACTACGGTAAGTAGCACTAGTATCTTTTAGTGATGTGTTAATTGCGGCATTGGTATAACCACTGGTGGTGTCAAAGTTCGCGGTCCCAGACGCCGGGAGCGTAAATGTAGTACCGCTCGCTATATTGGTATCCGCAGAAGTGAGCGTCATGGCACTATCCCCACCCAGCCGTAGATTATCCAGCAGCCAGATATTCCCATCAGCTAGCCTACCTACTGTATAATGTTGATCATCACGAGAATCCACCATTGTCGCTGTATCGCCGACATTTGGCATCATTGCCACAATATCCGTAGTGTTGATATTCTGCATATAGACAGGGTTGTTCGGGTTCGTGATAGCCATGAAATTAAGCGTCAGATTATAAGTACCAGACGGAGTTGCGTTATCCAGTTTCACGCCGAAGGTCACGGTAGTTTCACTAGAATTCGCCCCGACGTTCGTCACATTTAGTGGCACGCTGGAATTAGCCAGCATGGGCTGGTACAGAGTATCCGTCAGCTGATTACTATTGCGTTTGAACCCCCAGTAGTTAGTTGGGAAATCCTCCTCGGAAGAAGCGGTGGTAAGCGTCGGAATAGTGGGGGTAGAACCACCAACCGCCGCGCTCCTAGAGAGGGACGAAGACGCGGCGGACATGGTCAACGTATAACCGTAGGGATTATTTGTACTGACATCAACGGTTATACTCTTGGAATCAAAAACGCCGGCTGCGGTAGGCTGGACAGAAAGCGCAGCAGCGGCAGGCAAAGTTATATCGAGAGTGGTATCATCTTGCACGGATAAATTATATCCATCGGTATTAGTCACAGCAAAAGAGTCCAAAGTAGCATCCGTAATATAAACTCCAACCGCCATAACAGTAATAATAAGTAGCGCCAACGATGGCAGTAAATAGAGCCATTTGCTACTGAGCTTATATTTCTTGTTATGATTCTGCATGGTTTGCTGTTCGTATGACCTTTGCATAGTACCTCACTTTATTCTGATATTATAGAGGTGTTACCTCTCTTGCAATGCCATAACGAAAAAGGCACCGCTAGGTGCTAACATCAAATAAACTCTCAGGTCGTGACCATCAAAGCATATCCGAAGCCTAACGATGCCTCTTCCATGCTTTCATGGTCCGATTAAAACATCGGCCTGTCATGAATTTATTTAATGTTAGCAATTTAATTATAACACACGTTTTATATTTTGTGTGAAGTTTTTTCAAAATTAGTTGAGTTTTCCACAAGATTTTTCACCATCCCCAAAATGATTCGACTCCCGCTCGGATTAGTCCACAACAAAAAATGGTGCGAGTGGAGGGAGTCGAACCCTCATCCCAAGTTTGGAAAACTTGTATACTAACCGCTGTACTACACTCGCATCAATTGTTAATGGGGTGGGATATCGGGATCGAACCGACGACCTTCTGGACCACAATCAGACGCTCTAACCATCTGAGCTAATCCCACCATATCACCATTATACACTATTTGCCCTACTTCGGCAAGAGGAGAAATGCCACCGTACCCGCCGCCGCCCCGAGAATAATCGTAATAATAATCGTCACGATTAGTCCAATCCGCGAATCTCGCTCTGGTTTTTCAATAATCGTAATCGTTCCCTTAGTTTCTTCTTTCGGTTCCTCAATCGTTTTTCGCGGCTGATAAACATTCCGCGACAGAGGCCGCTTTGGTATTTTTTCCGTATTCACAAAAGGCTGCTTCGGTATCGCCATCTCCTTACTCGCACCCTCGTTCACCGCCACAGGCTCATTTGCCGCCTCTTTATTTCTCGGCTTGCCAATCAACGGTATCCGTGATATCTTCTTCGACTTCGCGACGCTCGCCATCGCTTCCGCATTTCCAGCAATGCCGAAAGCACCACTCGTCACCGACAATGGTCGCTTTTCCACATCTTTACTTACAAATTTCCCCGAAAAATCTTCAATCACGCCAAGTTTACGCGAGGTTTTCTTCTCAACCGGCTTTGGCTTCTCCGCAAAAATCTCCTCGATTCTCAGCTCTTCTTGCTCAACCGAGCTAAAAACTTCCTCTGGCATGGGCGTCATCATCGTATCGTCACCCGGCAAAATCACCTTCGCTTGCGTCGTTTTCTTCCGAGCAATCGACCCGCCACCAACACCAGCCTTTTTTGGCACAAAATCTATGTATTTTTTATTCATGCTCTCACTCGTTTAGCTGTATCTATTATATCAATAAACTCACTCAGTATCAAGGATGAGCCGCCCATCAATACGCCATTCACTCCTGGCACCGTCAGATACGCTCCCGCATTGGACGGGTTCACACTACCGCCAAACAACACCGGCACTCGCTCCCCCGTCTCTGCGCCGTACACTTCGCTAATTGTAGCGCGCACTAGCCCCACCACCGTCGCCACCTCGTCCGGAGTCGCCAATTTCGCCCCTTTCACGGACGAAATCGCCCACACTGGTTCATACGCAATTATAACTTTATCAATATCTTCTTCCGACACTTCGGATAGCCCCCCGAGCACCTGGTCACGAATCACGTCCGCCGTTTCACCAAACGCACGCTCATTCTCTGTCTCCCCCACGCACAAAATCGGCGTAATCCGATTCCGCACCGCCGCCGCAACTTTCTTCGCAATCATCTTATCATTCTCACCCATCACATATCGTCGCTCCGAATGGCCCACTATCACATAGTCCACAATTCCCCGGAGTTGCGACATCGACGTTTCCCCAGTAAACGCCCCGTAGTCCCGGTAAAATCCATTCTGTGCCGCCAACTTCATCTTATGACGGTCCACCTGCAACGACAATGGTTGCAACGCAATCGTAGATGGCGCTATCACCACCTCGACATCTCGATAATTCGGCAGTTTTTTCAATAACTTATGCAAATATATCGACGCCTCGCCCACATTAAAGTTCAGTTTCCAGTTGCCCACAACATAAGTTTTCATATTTTCATTATACCATGTTATAATATATTTATTATGAAAAAAGTTCTAGCATTTGATATCGACCAAACCCTTAACGTCGCCAAGACCCCCATCACCGACGAGATTGCCACCCTACTCGTCAAATGCCTCGATCATTTCGAGGTATGCCCTATTTCCGGCCAGAAATTCGATCAATTCCTCATTCAAATAGTTAACCGCCTACCACATCCTACCGCCAAGCAGCTCAGCCACCTACATCTATTCGTTGCACAGGGCACTCAATACTACCGTCATAACGGCACAGACTGGGAGCAAGTTTACAATTATCCACTAACTAGCGAACAGGTCGCCAAAATCACCGCCACCATTGAGCAAGCTGCCCGCGAACTCGGCTACTGGGAAGCTGACAAATTACAAGACGGCGACGAAATCATCGAGAACCGCCTTTCCCAAGTCACCTTCTCCGCCCTCGGTCAGCACGCCGGCACCGAAGCCAAATACGCCTGGGATCCCGATTGCAAGAAACGCGAACGCATCGTTGCACGCTGCAAAGAACTCGCCCCCGAGTTTGATTACGAAATTGGTGGTACTACTTCCATCAATGCCATCACCCCTGGGATGAACAAAGTCTTCGGCATGACGCATCTGCTCGAAGAACTTCACGTCGAAAAATCCGACATCCTCTATTTCGGCGACATGACACAGCCAGGCGGCAACGATTATCCGGTTGTCCAGATGGGCATCGACACCATCACCGTCCGTTCACACGAAGACACCGCCTATGCCCTTCGCGGTATCCTCGGCGTCATCGGCGATCTCGCATAGCACCATAGACGCATTTGCTAATCAGCCTCACTCGCGGGGCTGATTTTTAGTCCTGCGAGCACCCTCGCCCCGGCGTCCCTAGCGCTCTCACCCCTAGCGCTCTCTTGTCTTAATATCTATATGCTTATATGGCAATCTCAATTTGTGTGCCGCCATCACCCGCGTCACCACACCGAGCGCCGCACGTTTCACCGGCAACAAGTTCGCCGGATCGCACGTAATCGCAATCTGGTACATCAACATCGAATCCGCAATTTTATCGAGCCCCTGCGATTCTGCCGTCATCACATCTTTCAAGCTCAAAATCCCTTTCGCGATCTCGTTCACAATCAACTCTGCCGCTTCTGGCTTTATTTCGTACGGCAACGGCACTTGCAAATAGATATATTCCGACACGACCTCGACTTTATCCAGATTTCTATTCGCAATCGACACGATATTCATCGAATTCATATCTTGTATTTTTGTTGTCCGAAGCCCTATCGACAACACCTCGCCCATATTGTCACCAAACTTTATCACGTCACCAATCTCGAAATAATTATCAGCCACTATTTCTAGCCCACGAATCAAATCTTTCAACGCGTCCTGTAACGCAAACCCGATAATAATGCTCGCAATCCCCACGCCAGCAAGCATCGACGAAACATTCACGCCAAAAAATTGCAGTACTATCAATACAATTACGATAAAAATCCCCGCTCCGATCAGACTTTTCAGCATCCGGAGGTAGGTTTTGCGTTTTTTGCTAGAAAAAACTTTCTTCGGTTGCTTCTTACTCATGTTTATATTGTATAATACAAAACTTCATTTATCAATGGCATTTCTCGCCCTCGCCACATTTCCAGCACCGCCCCCATGTCATCCAGCGCCATAATCGTCGGATACTCTACCACATCATACGCCTCGCAAAAATCAACATTCTCATCAGGATTCATCGTTTCAATCGTCTTGCCAGTCTGTCTCCGAAAATCTTCCAGCCAATCCGTCACCGTCCTCGTGTAATCTTGATTGTCACGATATATGCACACCACCCGCATTCTTACTACTCCTTTGCTCGCACTTTATTTTTCTGTTCTTTCAAGATATTTTCAAAATCTTCTAGCGTCTTGAACTCACGAAACACGCTCGCAAATCTCACGTACGCCACCTCATTTATCTCCGCCAGTACATCAAGCACTGCCTCGCCTATCTGGCGCGAGGTGATTTGGTCATTTCCGAGCGCGTACAATTTATCCGACGCCCTCGTCACCACATCCTCTACTTCTAGCTCCGAATTAAAGAACTTACCCACACTACGTTTTACCGCAAGTAGCAACTTATCACGATCGTAGATTTCTTTATTGCCGCTGCGTTTATTCACCGTCAGCGGCGGCATCTCAATTCGTTCATAAGTCGTAAATCTACGCCCATCCGCCGCCTCACGCCGTCGTCGGATCATCGTGCCATCCACAGTCTCACGGCTTTCCAGGACTTTACTATCACCGATGCGGAACTTCGTATCCATTAGCGCTCCTTAATCTTTTTTCTTTTTCCTGAGTCTATCCCGGAGTGAAGGTGGTACATCCATTTCATCATCATTTATCGTCGGCTCCGCCACCGTCGGTTGTTCAGTCTTGATGGAATCCCACATACTTGATCGGTTATCCGTCGCAAAATCCTTAGCCTCAGCCACCGGTTTCTCTGGCTTTGCTGGCTCCTCGGCTGGCGCGGGTTCATTGTAGTAGTCCGAATCAAATCCAGTCGCTACTACCGTCACAACAATCTCGTCTTCTAACTCCGGGCGAATCGACGCACCGAAGATGATATTTGCATCAGGCGACACGGCGCCAGTGATAACTTCCGCAGCCTCCTGCACTTCACTCATCGACATATCGTATCCACCAGCCACCGAGAACAGTACACCCCGTGCCCCCTCGATTTTCACTTCGATCAGCGGCGATTCTACCGCCTGTTGTGCCGCTAGGACCGCACGGTTCTCGCCAGATGCCCGTCCGATTCCCATCAACGCCGATCCAGCGTTCTTCATAATCGCCTTCACATCGGCAAAGTCTAGGTTAATCAGTGCATAATCAGTAATCAATTCCGAAATCCCCTGCACACCTTGCCTCAACACATCATCAGCAATCTTGAAAGTTTCCACTAGCGGCGTCCGCGGATCAATCGTCTGCAATAACCTATCATTTGGAATAGTAATCAACGCATCCACCTGCCTTGCCAATCTGTCAATCGCAAGGTCCGCATTCGCTCGACGCATCGCTCCTTCGAAAGAAAACGGCTTCGTCGCAACACCTACCGTCAATATATCCTTTTTACGCGACTCTTCCGCAACGATTGGACCAGCCCCCGACCCAGTTCCACCACCAGCACCCAGGGTAATAAACACCATATCAGCACCGTCAAGCGCCCTGTCGATTTCCTCGCGGCTTTCCTCCGCCGCCTCACGACCCTTTTCCGGATCGCCACCTGCCCCCAGGCCTTTACCGATATGCACTTTAATATCAGCCGTCGAATGATGCAACGCCTGCGCATCAGTATTGATTGCTACAAACTCTACGCCAGACAGACCCACTTCCTTCATGCGTTCCACGGCGGAACCACCTGCTCCACCTACGCCCACAACTTTGATACTTGCTTTACTCTCCACCTCTGTCGGTTTAATTTCTGGCATATATTTTCCTCGCTTTATATACTTCTAATATACTCCTATTTCCCAGTTTTATCAAGGGTAAAATCACACGAAATCAAAATCTAGCAAAAATCTTTTTGAGGAAGCCAGCCTTCCCCATCATATCTTTGCCGATTTTCGGCAATTTCGGCATCTTTTTGCCAGGCTCCGATCTCACTTCGCCCTGCTCCGCCGCCAACATTGCTAGCCCCACCGCCACAGCAAACTCCGGCTTCTCGATTGACTCCGACACGCCCCCGAGTCCTCTCGGTACACCAATTTTCACCGCTGCTTCTAGGCATTTCTTCGCAAACAAATCAATATCTCGCATCTTTGCACCACCACCAGTCAAGACTATCCCTTCTGGTAGTCTTTGGTCATATCGCGCCGCTTTCAGCTTCTTTCTAATTTCATCAAAAATCTCCGACAGCCTTGCCTGTACTACCGCATCTACTTCTTTGCGGTCAAACGCCCGCTCAGTCTTGCCTTCCTTACCAATCTTTATTACTGGTGACTTTTCCGAGTCGAAATCTCCCGTCACGAAACGCGTTTTAATTTCCTCCGCCATCTCCGGATCAATCGCTAGCACAATTGCGAGATCATTCGTTATATTATTCGACCCTGCCGGCACCACGCCCACATACTGTAAATCCCCTTCCTCGTACACAGCGACCGACGTCGTTGCCGCCCCCATATCGACCACCGCCACACCGTTTTCTTTCTGCCGGTCAGTTAATACCGCCTTCGCGGCCGCCACAGCACTCGGAATCAATCTATCCGCCTTTACATCCGCCGCAAGCGTCGCTTTCCTTAGATTCTCACAATTCGGCGAAAGCGCCGACACCACGTTGGCCCGCATCTCTAGTCGCGCCCCAGACATGCCCAAGGGGTCCTTGATTCCACCCTGCCCGTCCAAGGCATATTCCAGCGGCACCACATCAAGCACATCACGATTAGCCGGAATCCGCCCGGACACCGCAATCGTTTCCACGCGTGCCAAATCATCTAGATTAATTTCATGCTCCACCGTACCGACCGCAATCATCCCCTCCGTTCGTGTCGATAAAATCTGCGACCCCCCAATCGATACATACGCATTTCGTACCTCATATCCCCCCATACGCTCTGCCTCACCCAGCATCTGGTCAATCGAGCTTGCTGGCCCAGTCAAATTCGCTGGCATACCTTTACGCATACCCGCTGATGCTCCCTCGTTGAACCCCACAATCGCCACCGCGCCGTCTTTATTCACTGTCGCAATCACCGCACGGACATGTTCCGTACCTACATCAAGTCCCGTAACAAAACGCTTATTCTCATCCATAACCTAATTGTAGCACATTTATTTCGCTAATGTCAAAAATTTTAATCAGGCAACGTCAAAACTTCATATCCGTCCGCCGTCACCAAAATCGTATGTTCACAGTGGCACCCAACCGACCCATCTTTCATCTTAACCGACCAATTGTCGTTCTTGTCGGTATAATTCGCTGGCTTGCCTAGACACGACATTGGCTCGATACAGATAGTATCCCCCTCGACCAGTTTATAACCATGCCCTTTCTTACCATAATTCGGCACTTCGGGCGCCATATGCATCTCCTTGTCAATGCCATGCCCGACATAATTTTCAATCACTCCGAGATGCCCTGCCCTTAACACCTTCTCTATCGCCGCGCCAATTGTACCAATCGCCACCCCAGGCTTCACTAAATCAATCCCTTCCCACATCGATGATTCCGTAACCGAAATCATCCGCTTCACCGCCGGCGACCCATCATCGCCCACCAGCATCGTAAAAGCCGAATCCGTAAAATATCCTTTATAATATATATCCAAATCAAACGACACCTTATCCCCGACTTCAAGCGGCTCATCTTTTGGCGCACCGTGCACCAATTCATCATTCACCGAAATACAAATCGCTCCCGGAAACTCCTCATCTAGCATATCGTACGCCACTTCGGCTCCACGCTTCACGATTTCTTTCCGTACCCACGCGTCGATTTCTTTGCCAGTCATCCCTGGCTTCACATAATTTTTCAAATCCCTAAGCAAATTCCCCAAAATCTTACCCCCTTCACGCATTGCCGCAATCTTTTCGGCCACTTTTGATGGCGCCGTTTCTACATTGATCATCTTATTCGCCATAACTTTTCTCAATCTCGCCACCATTCACATCATCATTTTGCTCACGCGCCGCCGGACACATTTTCTGCACTTTATCCACCAATCTATCCGTCACCACGCCTTCTTCACCTACACCATTGACGTATGCCGTCGGTATGCCATGTTTTTTAAATACTTCTAGTATCCCGCCGATATGCTCCTCAAACACTTCGAAGCGTCGTTCTATTACGGATTTCTCCTGATCGTCCACCCGACCATCCAACCCCGCCCGCATATAGAGCCGATTGTACAACTCTTCCTTTGGCACTTCAAGCACAATGCCGCCGTCCACTTTATGGCCCGACTCCCGAATTAGCCACTCCGCCTGTGCCGCATTCCTCGGGAATCCATCCAGTATCACATCGTACCCCTCGGCATCCGTCACCGCCAAAGCCTTTTCTAGCATTTCAATCATCGCCGCATCAGGTATGATATTCCCCTTATCGATAATTTCATTATATCCACCGTTCTCTCTAATCATTTGCCCAGTAGCAATCCATCGCCATCCAAAAATCTCCGACAGTGCCTTCCCTTGCGTCCCTTTACCAGAACCCGCCATACCAAATAAAATTATCATTTTCACTCCTTTTCTCCATTATACCATAAAAATATCCCCTTCACAGGGGGTATTTTTATTTGAGTCCGAGTTTGATACGTTCGGTCTTCTCTGCTTTACGAGCCTCGCGAATAATCGCTTTCAAACGTCGCTCGCGCTTCGAAATCGGCTTCGCAAAACGCATCTGCGACTTCTTCAGCGGCATAATACCACTCTGAAGCACCTTGCGATTGAAACGACGAATGATGTTTTCGTTTGCCTCGCCTTGATCTTTTCTAGTAACTTTAATAGCCATACTACCCTAATTATATCACAGTTTTCTCTTATGTACAAGAGGCTATATTCTCCGAACTTTCACCATCGCCGGCCTCAGCACCTCGCCCTCATAATAATACCCCGGACGCAGAGTCTCCGCAATCACTTCTTGCTCCCCCTCACCTTCTACCATCACTGCATCATGCAAATCCGGATTAAAATTACCTTCCGTAGGAATCCGACTAAGCCCCAACCCCTGTAAAGTCTTATCCAACGTCTTACCAAGCGGCGCCAATTCCGCATACGCACCAAACGCCCGATCCAAATCATCTAGAAGTGGCAAAAACTTCGCCACCGTCGCATTTCTCGCCGCAATTTTTGCTGCTTCCCTCTGCGCTTCCACCTGCTTGCGATAATTCTCAAAATCCGCCCGCGTCCTCTGCAAATCATTGGTCAATTCCGTGATTTGCGCAGCATAATCCACCTCAACTTGTTTTGCCCCTTCTTTTTTGTCCTTCATTTCTTTCTCCATATTATAATATATCCTCCAGCACTTGCCCTGCATGGCTGACCAGCGCCATCACGCGCGAATAATTCTGACGCGTCGGCCCCAGCACCCCGATATAACTATGATCCGAAAACGGCGATTTGAATCGCGAAATGATTAGCGACACTTCCGAATTCTTTCCAATCGGATTCTCATGACCAATAAATATATTCAATGGCTCACCCGGCGCCGCCTCCCTCAGCCATGGCTCCAACTCATCTAGCAACTTTGCCACAGATTGCACTCGCCGCGTGTCCACAAATTCCGGCTGAGTGAATAGCCGCGAAATACCCGACAAATACAACTGCCCACCAATCGTCGCAAGCCCCAAATTGCCAGTCAACTCCACCAACGAATCCACTGCCCCTCGTATTGCCGCATCCGCCCGCGACTGTGCCCCCACCCTGACGTCGAGGGCGTGCGTCCCCCGTTCCAAAGATTTCCGCGCCGCATCCTCGCGTACCCCCCATGATGTATTGTTCAAATTATTGACATAATACCTATAACCCGCATCAGTCGGCACTCGTCCGGCCGAAGTGTGCGGCTGCGCAATCAACCCCAACCCCTCCAGCCTCGCCATCTCCGCACGGATTGTCGCTGGCGACACGTTAAATAGCTTCGCCATCGTCACGCTCCCCACCGGCGACGCCGTCTCAGCATATTCCTCTATTATTTGACTTAGAATCTCTTTTTGACGCAGAGTTATTTCCATACCCCCATTATACAAAATTGGCGCTCAAAATGCAAGAGTGCCAAACTACGAAAAGGTCTTGCTTTTTACACTAAACTATGCTATAATCATAAATACCTCAATAAATCTTTCATGTTGGGGCGGCTTTCTAATGGTCGGAGCATTAGAAGCACCTTTCCAAGGAGGAAAAATCATGCGTAACATCAGTCGTAGCAGCAACAACAGCCGCCAGCATCGCGGCACCGGCGCCACCTACTCCTACACGGAGAAGGACGGCAAAGTCATCGTCAGCGCCGCCCACGGCACCCGTACGCGCCCCATCGGCGTCTACAACATCGCCGCCCAGTCCTGGGGCGACCTGATTCACGGCGCCACCATGCCGCAGGACATGCGGGCACACATCGAGCACGTCTACAAGACGCCGCTCATGGCGTAAGCTCACCCGGCACAGAGTGCCTAGCACTTCTTCACTCCTGACACCCTGTGTCTTCCTCCACTCTACCCGGCGGATTTTCCGCCGGGCGTTTTTATGCTATAATCTATACATGGAAGATCAAATCAATTCTATCAAATCTTGGCTCGGCACCGGTTCTATCAATATCTTCGGACTCCCAATGTCCGGGAAAGACACTCAGGGTATCCAGCTCGCCGAGCTTCTCGGAGCCAAGCTCCTCTCCTCTGGTCTGATTATTCGCGCCAAAGAAGCCGAAACTCGCCAGCATCTCACCGACAAAGGTTCTCTCATCCCCACCGACGTATTTTACGAATGGGTACTTCCATATTTCGCCAGACCGGACCTCGCCGATTATCCGCTCATTCTTTCATCCATTGGCCGCTGGTCCGGCGAAGAAAACTCCGTCATCAATGCCGCCGCCTCCGCCGGCCACGCCATCAAAGCCGTCATTCTCCTCAATATCTCCGAAGCCGACGTCGAAAACCGCTGGCAGACTTCCAAAGTCATCGGCGACCGCGGCAACCGCAAAGACGATCAGGATATCCTCACTTTCCGTACCCGTATTCAAGAGTTCCGCGAGAAAACTCTACCCGTCGTCCAACATTATCGCGACCTTGGACTTCTCGTAAGTGTAAACGGCGACCAGCCCCGCGAAGCTGTCTTCAATGAAATCGTCGCCAAACTCGCCCACAAAGCCTCCGAATCTCAGCTCTAAACTCATATATTATATACACTATCCCCGCTCCTACCACCCCCACTATTATATATACCGCCACGAAAGACGAATCTTTTTCAAACTCTACCTCGTCCAGCGCATACTCCGCGCCATTATTCTCCTTTATCTTGCGACACCTACCCGTCTCCGGATTCCTCTCATACCCCTCTTTACATTCCGCAGCCAAAGCCTCCTCCTCATTCTTCTTACACCGTCCAGTCAACGGGTTTAGGTATTGCCCCTCCGCACATACCTTTTCCGCCACTTCCGTCACTTTCACACAATTCCCAGTCGCTTCATTTATCACTTTCCCCTCTTCACAACTCTTATACTCTTGATAAACATTCGGCTCTCCCGGGGTTACTTTGTAAGTGGTCCGCCACAATTCCTCGCCAACCGCATCATATCCCACAAAGGCCCATGACGTGCCTTTTCTCTGCCCATTCGGATACTCCAACCGGCTCACCACCTCGCCCGTCACGTCCACTAACTCCACTACCCCGCTGTTCGTCGGATTTTTTGTCACACTAAAATCCGTCAAATACCGCACCGCATACCCCTCCGCCGCCACAATCCCTGCCAGAGGATAAACTTTACCCTTATATCTCAGCATACAACCATCTAGCAATACTTGCTCACTATCCGTATTATACAATTCCACGAATTGCTCCGCCTGCGTCTCGGCGTAATAACTAAGTATCTCCGAAAAAATCACGCCTTTACATTGCGGCATCATCACCGCCACATCATTACCGCCACCCGCACCACTTTCTAACACGCGATAATTATCCGCTCTGTATTCTGGTTCGTAATCTTCCCTTATTTCAAACTCGTTAGCACTCACTCTCACCAGGCTTTTGCCACCAGTTTTGAGTGGCTTATAACACCCATCCGCCCCTGACCAGCACACCACATCTAACACTTCCCCATCCCGCACAATCTCCACTGTCCCATCCGACGCCAAAGTTTTCGTGTAATTCAGGTTGGCCAGCTCGTGATCCGGCGAACTGGCCAAGCGAAGTATAATAGACTCGCCAGACATGTAACTGTTCTCGGGAAACTTGACCAAATCGGTCCTACTCCCGCCTGATGTAGTATAGCGTACAGTCACGCCAGCGAGCAAAGTCAATTTTCCAGGGTCATCCACCCCAGCATCTTCCCCACCACCTTCCATGGCGCCTCCCCCATCACGCCTTCCGATCTCTATCATTTCTCCGACATTTTTTAATCCGTCTATCGTATATCCAGGGTTCACCGCCCTAATAAAGAACTCCGGCCATCGTTCGTCGCCACCGAGTTCATCTTCACCGCCCTCCGCTACACTGCTATTCTCTGCCGCCATCACACCGCCCATCATGCCGACAAATCCGCCAAAATAAGCGCCTATCATTATTCCGACAACCGCACCGCAAATCACGATTTTTCTCAGTATTTTTTTCATGCCCGACATGTTAGCACATGTGCAAAATAAAATCAACCCCCCACCTGCATTTTTCGTGATATAATATAACCATGAGCATAGTACTCCCTGTTATTTCACTCGTCTTGGTTGTGGTTATTCAGACCTTATTGCAACTCACATCTGCCACTTTTTCGATTTTTTACCATTTCGCTCTTGGTAAATACAGCATCAAAAAATCCGACCGTCTAGCCCTCAGCTATATTTTTGGCGTCGAACTTTTCACCGTTTTTATGTGGCTTCTGACTTATTTCATCCTCTACGCCATCTCCTCGAATCTACCCAATTTAAGGCAAAGCGTCGCAATGTGGATTCTGTCAGGCATCATCGCCGCACTTGCTTTGATTTTCTTCTGCTTCTATTATCGCCGTCCTACACTTAACCGCGACATTCTCCCCACGAAGGTTCGCGCGAATAATTCTACCGCCCTCTTTATCCCTCGCCGCTTCGCCGCAAACCTCACTAGGCACGCACTCGCAATCAAGCAGCCTAAGGACGCTTTTCTGCTTGGTTTTTTCGTTGGCGTTCCCGAGCTCCTCTTTACCCTGCCACTCTACATTTTTGCCACACTCATCATGCAAAACTCCACTTTCCTGCCCAACACCCTCATTATCATTCTTTCCGTCCTCGGCACAGTTTTACCCCTCTTCATCATCAACTTTGCATTTCATTCCGGTAGCAACCTCGCCGACATCCAACGCGCTCGCGCCAAAATGAAACCCGCCCTCACTTTCATCCTGCCTGCCTGCTATTTATTTCTCGCCACAACTATTATCGGTATAGGACTATTATATGGATAAAACATTTCAAAATCTCGAAAAAACTCTCCGTCTTCACGCTCGCGGTCTCCGCATCCCCGCAGGTTCCGCCGAAGTCTTTATCGCCGAAACCCTAAAATCCGTCGAAGCCTCCCTGCACGGCAAATCCATTATCACCGAGCAAGATTTGAAACGCCTCGTAATCAAAGAACTCAAAAAATATCACAAAGATTTTGCTTATGTTTACGCAAATTGTGATATAATAATATAAAGGTATAAAAGATGGGCAAAAAATATAATTACGACTACGTTGTTATTGGGAGCGGTCCGGCGGGTACTACTGTCGCCCTCACATTAGCGAAAAATAAAAAACTTAAAATCGCCATCATCGAAGCCAACGCTTATGGTGGTAGCAATCTCAACACTCGCGACATTCCGTATGCAGTCAGTCTCGGCTTTTCGCATGCTTACGCCAAACTTTCTGCGTATCCTGAAATCAACAGTCGCGAGCTCCGCTACAATTTCCCTACCGTTGTTTCCCACCAAGAATACATCGTTTCGCTCCTCGGCGGCGGCAGCAAACAAATCTACAAAGACGCTGGTATCGAGTGCATCGACGGATATGCCCATTTTCTCGATGATCACACCGTCGCAGTCAGTAGCGACAAAATCACCTCTGCTAATTTCATCATTGCTACCGGCTCTCATTTAAAAACCAGCGAAATAGCCGGCCTCGACAAAGTCAACTATTTGACGCCCGACACCGCCATCAAAGTCCGTCGTCTACCTAAGTTCGTCTTCATCATCGGTGGCGGCTCTACCGGTTGCGAAATCGCCGAATATTTCGCCGAACTCGGAGCCCGCACCCTCATCATGGAACGTGCACCGCACATCCTTCCACGCGAAGACAAAGAAGTCGGCCTGCTCCTTACTGATTATCTCACCAACAAACTCGGCGTTATGGTCATTACTAACTCCAAAGTCGTCGCCGTCTCACAAAACGGCAATATCAAAACCGTCATCTTCTCTACCGGCGGCCAAGAAAAAATGGTTAATGTCGATTGCATCGTCGTTGCTACTGGCTCCGAGCCAGCCTCCGACCTCGGTCTTGAAAACGCCGGCGTCAAATCCAAAAAAGATGGCATCGTCGCCGACCGCTTTTTCCATACTAGCGCCAAAAACATCTACGCTATTGGCGACTGCCTCAGCGGTAGCGAATCTTCCACCGAACGTGCCGAATATGAGGCTTCGGTCCTTGCTACCAACATTCTAAATCGCGCCAAAAATCCTATCAACCACAGCGGTTTCATTCGCGTCACTAGCACTTATCCCGAAGTTGCCACCGTCGGTCTCAACGAGAACGACCTCACCAAACTCCGCCGCAAATTCAAAAAAGCCATCGTTCCTGTGAAGGACATCCCCGCCAGCAAAACCGAACGCCTTGCACATGGTTTCGTCAAGATTCTTGCCGACCATTCCGGCAAAGTTGTCGGCGCCACCATCGTTGCTCCGAACGCCGCTCTCATGGCAGAGGAGTTCTCTATCGCAATTCGCCATCACTTGACAGCACTCGAAATCGCTTCGACTCCACACATTACCAACAGCTGGAATTATGCAGTCAAACTCGCCGCCAAAAAACTCCTCGACGAGCAAAAATCTACCAAGAAAAAATAAGCTCTTGACATTCTTCTCCCCGCGATATATAATACATATTATACCTTACACATATCGCGGGGTAGAGCAGCCTGGTAGCTCGTTTGGCTCATAACCAAAAGGTCGTTCGTTCAAATCGAACCCCCGCCACCAAGTTTAACATCGCGGGGCAGAGCAGCCTGGTAGCTCAGTTGTCTTCTCGGCTCGTAACCAAAAGGAGGACCGTAGGTCCTCTCAAATCGAACCCCCGCCACCAAGTCCTGAATGCGTTTCAGGGTAAAAATCAGCCTAGGTTACCCCCCTAACCCAGGCTGATTTTTATTGTCCCTATCAACAATTCCCGTTGCCACTTCCCCCATCGCCCAGTTCACCCCAAGCACCACTCGGCAAACCACTACCAGTATATACGACATTTGTACCCCTATCATAGAAATTATTCTCACACAGTACCGTCATATTCTTTTTGAGCGTATCTCCATTGCCAAACAATTCCAGCGCATAATATGTATACGGGAACGACGTATCGCTCGACTCAATTCTCGTCTCCACCCTACGGAACAAATCATTCGCTCGCCCCGTCGAATCAATAGACACCTGTGTATTGGCCATCGTAGCAGCCCCAGAATTGTCGTTCACGTCGCCCTGAGCATTCGGACATGACGCACCTTCCCCACAGTAAAACTCCATCGCGAAGTCCGTATCCGGTTCGCCATACGGTAGTGTCACTAGGAACATAAATGTATCATCATTACGTTGTCCCCCAACAGGATCCGGCAACTCAATTTCCACCGAGCATGCAAAATCCGCCGTCGTATCACCACAATACACCACATACGGTAAAATAGTCGCCGCCTGACTATTAGTTTTCGCTACCTGGTCAGCGGTTAAAAAGTTCTTGCTCCCCTTATATACCCCAGTATACGCCCCACTTCCCGTCGCATTTCCCGAAGCCGCACTTTCATTATTAGTCGGCACTAGAAACAGCGTAGCACGATCGGTATTATCGCCAACCGCAATTCCATTCAGCCCATGCCCCGAATTCGCATCCTCATTATACCCGCCTAGCTGAAAATTTCCAGCCGTCTGCACTAGTTGTAGTACCAAAGTCGGCGGCGTCGATGGCCTCTGCTCGCCCACCGGGTAAAAAGTCACACGACTACCGTTGAAATTCGAAAAGTTCAAGCTAGTCTCCCTCGCATCTTTCATATACCAGCTAAACTTCAATTTCTTTACAGCACTTGCGCTCATCCCATTATCGAATTGCACTTTCACGATGCGCACATTATTATCCGACGTCAGATTTGCTCGATAATTCGACAGTTTTGTATTGATCTGCACACAGGTATCATACTGGCTCATCATATTATCCCCCTCTATCGTTTCCGAAATCAACACCCCCTGCCCCTCGACATAGGCACGCCCCAACATTTTCGCCACCATATCACAACTCGGGTTTTTCATCCAATACACGATATTATTACATGATACACCACCACTACTATCCAACCCACTAACAGTATCTAGTAGGCTCGGATTGTTTGCTATGCACCTCTGATAATTCGCGTACGCCAATTTTGCGTCTTCCACCCCCGCCAGCGCCGAGTCATATGCCGACTGCGACAAATCATCGTTGCTCGTCCGCGTGATTTCCGAAATCATCACCGTCGCAAAACTCGCCGCAATTATCACTAGTATCAACGTCGAAAAAGCCACGATATAAAACGACGTTGCTCCACGTTTGAACTGCTTAAATCTCTTCATAGTACTATTATAACACCTTTCTTTACTCTACACCTGACTGTACCGCGAAACTAAACTTATTAATCGCACAATAATTAAAGTTTTCCTGCGCAAAATCAGATGGCGGCGCACACGATTTTCCTTTTGCCAAGATATTTATTCCACCCCCCACCGTCCCCAGTATGAATGATGCCGAATAAAACATATTATGTTGTGTCGACGATATTGCCGGTCGCGCCGCAAACAAATCATAGATCGCAAGATCGTACGTCTTGTCAGTAACGATTATATCTATCGGCGGCTCATTCGTTGCTATCGCCGCATAGTCCGTCATATTAAAAAACCCATCAAATTCACTCGGCAACACCCCATATCGCGCCCGATAATCCTTGCTTAGCTCCTCCGTGCCACTCTCTCCGCTATTTCTGATTACGCCAGCGCACACTCCACGCTGGTCATCTCGCACTTTCAACAGCCGAAAAGGCCTGTCAATGTCGCCCGTAGTAGAACCCTCAATCGTATACTCGCTCCCCGCAGACTTATACTTTAACTTCGCCCAATTTCGATTACCAACAACGCCATTGATTTTCGCCCCACTCGTCTCATAATACCCTGAGTTCCAGATATACGAATACGTTCCCGTGCAAAAAGCCCCGTAAAGCGGCACATCATTAAGAGTTTCCCCGTTCACCTCCACCTTGCCAGTTTTTACCCAGTAAGTAAAATTATATCCTTGATCCTGAATGCACCTCTCTAACGCCTCCGTAGAATTATTATTATAATAGTATTTTTCGCAATCATATAGCACCGATTTCGACGACGAGTTCAGCACCGCTGTCCGCATATCATCCACAATATCCATACCGACCGTATTCACTTGATTAAGCGTCAGCCCCCGCCGATACGACGCAACCGTATCCCGAATTATTAGCGCTACCGCTAACGTCAATATCCCCACAAAAACCATCGACAACGACAGTTCTATCAATGTGAAGCCCTTACGGTACATTCTTCGCGCCATATTTATATTATACCATAAACTTTATCGCCCGCATTTATTATACGAGTCGTCCCCATCTTCCACCGTATCCAGAAAATCATCCCTATCAATCACCTCGACACCCGAAGCATTCCGCGCGTTATCAATCAATCTCACATTCCATCTCAGCGGTGCCTCAGCGGCAAACCCCTCCGGATTGACACAAAAGTTCACTTCCGCGTTCGTAAATCTCTGTCTTTCATCTTCTGCATCAAACACGTTTGTAAGCATCGTCTGCGCCTCATTCACACTTCTATTTAGCACTATATCGTTCACGTCTATCGTTACCGGGCTCACCAAAGTATTTATCGTCCCCGACACCGGATGCCGCACCACTAAAATCGTGCCCTTGTACAGATTATTCGGCCAATTCGTGCCACTAGTCTCAATAGTTGCCCCCCACCTCGGCTCATAACTTTCCACTATCCCCGCGAGCTCTGCCTTTTCATCTCCCTGAGCGTTTTTGGTTATTATCGCCACATTCGCACCGATCCCTCTCAACATCTCCGCCGCCAGTCCAGTACCTGTACCGCGCACATTCCCCACTACGTCATACACGAAAACCTTCTGCACTACCGGCTTGTCACTAGCGTCACATAGCCGCGTCTCCCCATCCAGATCCAAACATTGCCCGAAACTAATCATCTTACCATAAATTGCGTACGCTTCGCTATCTCCACGACCTATACTTTGTGGATTAGACACTTGCGAATATACGCTTCTCAGAAACTCCGCGAAGCTCTGCGTCGAGTCAAAAAACCGCTGTTCCGCAATCGAATTATTAGTGGCCAGCACAATCCCCGCGAACAAAACACCAGTCAGCGCGATAAACAGCGCCACTTCTACCAACGTAAAGCCCTTATGTTTACTCATACCACCATTATATCATCTATTCGGAAATAGATACATAATCCACTTCTCAAAATTAGAATACTCCGGCGCCGTCGTTTCCTCCGTCACCTCTGCCACGACCTCATGTTTTTTCTTCGCTGCTTCACTGTTCTCCGGCAAATACACCATATGCTCCCCCGCAAGTTGCTTCCCCGCCAACTTGCGCGCCGCAAGCTCCTGATACTCTTCCGATTTCAAATATTCATTTGTTAGTTCTGCCGTTTCTACTTCTACTTCCAGCAGTTGCAAGTTTTTTCGCTCCATATTCAGCCGCTCCGTCAACATCCAGTTCCGGTTCATCGCCTCAATCGACTGATACGTCCACGTCAAACACATCGCCACCGCCACCGCAAGCACAACATTCTCCGGCGTCAAAAAATCATGTTTCAACCGGTATTTCAACTGCCGCACCTTATTTCGCGCTCCACTCATGCTTTATATTATATCATTTTTGTGATAAAATAAAACAAGCGGGGTATAGCTCAGTTGGTTAGAGCATGCGTCTTATACACGCAGTGTCCTTGGTTCGAATCCAAGTACCCCGACCAGATAATAAAAAATACCGCCGAAGCGGTATCTTTTTTGTTTTTATTTAGGCCTTTTTCTTCAAGGTAAGGAACCCATTTCGTGGATTCTCATTCACCTCACGATCAGCTGGCAAGTCGCACGGAGTACCCTTACCGCCCTGAGCTTCTTTTGTAAAGAAATATATAGTCTGTGGTTTACCGCCACGCAAGGTCACTTCGGATTTGTGTAGATAGTATTTGATTCCCTTACTGTTAGTGTGTTCGTAAGCCATTAGCTTCCTCCTTAGTTAGTATAATTCTATCTTATGACCCCCTTACGCAATTGTCAAGGGGTTTTTCTAGATTTTTTTCATTTTTAGATAAACAACAGAGAAAGCCTAAGCACAATCCAAATCACTATTCTGATAAAAATTACAACAATAATCACAACCGTCAGCAATAGCAACGCACCCGTCAGCGTCGGAGCCCACACCGGCGAAGCGTAATTGCGTCGGTATAGCTCCGTCGACGGCAGACTCGCCGTAATCGTATCGTGTATTTCTCCTGCCGACGGATATTTTGCAATCTCGCTCATCATACAATTCATATACCCAGGTGAAGCCCAGTTCCAACCATTTGCCCTTGCCTGCGCATCACATACCCCCGCCGCTAGTCCATAAACGTTCCCGTTCGGATTATTATCCGAAGTCATCTCATCTCTCGCCTTTTGAAGCGCTTTTGTCGCCGCCCTTATATACAGATGTTCAAGATAGAATGGACCCGTACCAAACGTCACTCGTTGCACGCCGTTTTCTTCCACCACATTTATCACTACATCGTGAAATACAAACTCTTTCAACTCCGCCAAAGCCGCCGCCAACTTCTCATCATTCTCCTCCACATCCGCCGCAAGCACCGCATCACGAAGTTCCGTCATCCTAATATGGTTTTGCCTCAGCATAAAAGCATCCACAAACAGTAGCGGCACCAGAATCAAAAACAGCATCCAAGTCTTAATTTTCAGTTTCCACTTTCGCTGACTCAATTTTTGTTTGATTTTACCACCTAGTCCCGCCATATATAATATATATTATATACTACCACTCGCTTTTTTCCAATTTTTTTCAATTTTCGATTAGCAGTATTGACAAACGAGTGCCAGTTTGCTACAATAGATAGTAGATTAGCACTCGATATCAACGAGTGCCAGTAAAGGAGTATAATATATGAGTAAAATTATCGGCATCGATCTCGGTACCACCAATAGCGCCTTCGCGTACATGGTTGCCGGCAAGCCAGAAGTCATCACTAATAGCGAAGGCGACCGCACTACCCCGTCCGTCGTCGCTGTCACCAAGAAGGGCGAGCGACTCGTCGGCAAAGTCGCCCAACGTCAACGCGTTACTAACCCTAAAAACACCATCTATGGCATCAAGCGTCTTATTGGCCGCAAATACGACGACAAAGAAGTCGAACGCGACCGCGAAATCAGCCCTTATAAAATCATCAAGAAGGGAAACGGTGTCGCCGTAGAGATGGACGGCAAAGAATACACCCCGGAGGAGATCTCCGCTATGGTGCTTTCCAAAATCAAAGCCGATGCCGAAGCCTTCCTCGGCGAAAAAGTCACCGAAGCCATCATTACCGTTCCGGCTTACTTCGACGACTCTCAGCGCCAAGCCACCAAGGATGCCGGCAAAATCGCTGGCCTTGAAGTCAAGCGCATTATCAACGAACCTACGGCCGCCGCTCTTGCCTATGGTCTAGAAAATAAAAAGGACGAAAAAATCGTCGTTTTCGACCTCGGTGGTGGTACTTTCGATGTTTCCGTCCTCGAACTTGGTGATGGCGTTTTTGAAGTAATGTCCACCAACGGTGACACCCACCTCGGCGGCGAAGATTTCGACAATATCATCGTCAATTTCCTCGTCGACGAATTCAAAAAAGAATCCGGTATCGACATCAAGGGCGACGCCGCCGCCATGCAGCGCGTCAAGGACGAAGCCGAGAAAGCCAAAAAGGAATTATCCAGCAGCACTTCTACCGACATCAATCTTCCATTCTTGTCGGCTGACGCTGACGGACCGAAGCACTTCGAATACACCCTGACCCGCGCCAAGCTCGAAGAACTCGTTTCCCCACTTCTCGACCGTCTTGCCGAACCAGTCGAGAAAGCTCTCAAAGACGCCAAATTGAAGACTTCCGACATCAACGAAATCGTCATGGTCGGTGGTATGACTCGTATGCCAGCTGTCGTCGAAAAAGTTAAGTCCATTTTCGGCAAAGACCCGATGCAGGGCGTCAACCCGGATGAAGTCGTGGCCGTCGGTGCCGCCATCCAGGGTGGTGTCCTCCAAGGCGACGTCAAAGACGTACTGCTTCTCGATGTCACTCCACTCACTCTCGGCATCGAAACCATGGGTGGCGTCCGTACTCCACTTATCGATCGCAACACTACTATCCCGACGAGCAAATCCGAAGTCTTTTCTACGGCTTCCGATAATCAACCCCAGGTCGAAATCCACGTCCTTCAAGGCGAGCGCGAATTCGCCAAGGACAACAAATCTCTCGGCCGTTTCATTCTCGACGGCATCGCGCCAGCTCCGCGCGGCGTGCCGCAAATCGAAGTCACCTTTAACCTCGACGCCAACGGTATCTTGAACGTCACCGCAAAGGACAAAGGCACCGGCAAGGAACAATCCATCACAATCCAGAACTCTGGCAATATGAGCAAGGATGACATCGAAAAGGCTAGACAAGAAGCCGAAATGTACGCCGACGAAGACAAGAAAAAGCGTGAAACCATCGACGTCAAGAATCACCTCGAAAACGCCATCTATCAGGCCGAAAAAATGCCCGACGAATACAAAGACAAGATTAGTGACGACGACAAAGAAACCATCAAAAAAGCCGTCGAGGAAGCCAAAAAAGCCCTAAACGACGAGTCAGCCGACAAAGACAAACTCGAAGCTGCCGCCAAGGAACTTTCCGACAAAATCATGCCCATCGGCGCCAAGATGTATCAGGAAGCCGCCAAGGACAATTCTAAGTCTGACGACTCATCTGATAAATCAGGCAAATCCGACAAAGACGAGCCCGTCGAAGGTGAAGTCGTAGACAAATAATCTACTCTATAAAAGCAGGGTCCAGTGCGACCCTGCTTTTTACGCCACTGCATCGCTACACCGTCACACTACCCTTCCCTAAAAGCACAAAATATGCTATAATAATCTTATGAAAATTGTTTTTCCCGAGCTCATCGAGAATCCTGTCGCACGCGAAGCCGCCGCACACTTTCCTGATATCGACTGGCTTACCGCCGACAATCTCGATTCTGCCGTCGAAATGGTTAAATCCGGCGTCGCCGATTCTATGGTTTCTGGCCTCGACTATTCATCCCGGGATGTTGTCGTCGCTTTCAAAAATCACCTCCCTCTCGCGTCCAATTATTTTTCTAGTTGTTTTATCTGTGAACATCCCACAGACGACACCCATCTCACCCTCGCCGACGGTGGCATCAATAAACAGCCCACCGCCGAGCAACTATACACTATCGTCGAAGATACCGCCATCACTCACACCGACTATTTCGGAGAATCGCCGCGTATCGCCATGCTATCCTATTCCACTTACGGCTCCGGCGGCAAAAACCCTGATCTCGACAAAATCCACACCGTCATCGAGAAAATCCGCAACCATCATCCCGACTGGACTATTGACGGCGAAATGCAACTCGACGCCGCCACCCGCCCCGAAGTCGCCACTAAAAAGATTCCAGACTCACCATTACGCGGTACTGCCAATATCCTCATCACTCCAGACCTCAATTCTGGCAACATCCTCTACAAATCTCTCGAACATTTCGGCGGTTTCACCATAGCCGGCCCCATCATCCAAGGCTTCACCGTTCCCCTCGCCGATCTCTCTCGCGGCAGCACCATAGCAGATGTCAAATTGACTATCGATGTGATTAGAATGTTGCTTTCTCGGGACCATACGCGACAACGCAACGAAGCGAGTGAATCCAGAGCTTGCTCTGGATTCCGAGCAAGGCAGCGGTGTCTGGAGAACCCAAGACAACGGGAGCGGAACGAGCGAGGAGCCCCGTAACGACGGGCGCGACGAAGCGCGTCCCGAAAAGTAACATTTAATCACAAAGGAGCAACATGAAATATTTCGGCACTGACGGCATCCGCAGGGAAGCCAGCCAATTCACCCCAGAGTTCATCACCAAAATCATCGCCGGCCTCGCCGACTACGCTAATACCATCATCACCGACCGCCCGGCAAAAGTCCTCATCGGTGGTGACACGCGCGAATCTACCGAATGGATTCTGACAGATCTCGCCGCCGCCCTCGAGACTTTCGGCTTCGATTATGCTTCCGTCGACGTTCTCCCGACCCCCGCTATCAATTATTGTTTCTATCAAATGGGCTTCGATTTTGCTATCGACGTCACTGCCTCGCACAACTCTTTTATCGACAACGGCATCAAGATTTTTGAGCGCGGCGACACATCTGGCATCAAATTAGGTGAGCAAGGTTGCACCGCTATCGAATCTTCCTTAATTTCCGACCATACCTACACCCTCATTTCCCCTACCGATCGCGCCAGCCTGCATACCGACGCCCTCGCCCTCTACGCTGAACATCTCCGTAATTATCTCGGCGACGTCAGTTTTGCCAATCTCAAAATTGGCCTCGACTGCGCCAACGGCGCCACCTCTGTCATCAACAAACAAATCTTCGAAGCCCTCGGCGCCAAAGTCGAACTTATCAGCGCCAACTCCTCGTATGGCCGCCTTATCAACGAAAACTGCGGCTCCACCCATCTCGAACAACTCAAATCTCTTGTCCGCGAAAACAACCTTGATTTCGGTGTCGCTTACGATGGCGATGGCGATCGTTGTCTTCTCATAGATCATGCAGGCCACACCATCACCGGCGACGAAATTATCGCTATCATCGCAAACTATTTACATCTAGACAGTATCGCAGTTACCGTCATGAGCAATCAAGGCCTTCTCAACTGGGCAGCAGAGAACCACATCCATACCGAAATCACCTCTGTTGGCGACAGCAACGTTGCCGCCGCTATGCGCACTCATCATATTCAACTCGGCGGCGAGGAATCAGGCCACATTATTCTCCCAGGCGAACCTACCGGCGACGGCATTTTGACGAGCCTCTTAGTCACCAAAATCATCTCCGAAACCGACAACTCTCTGCACGACCTCGCCAACATCTTCACCAAACTCCCCACAGTCTCCCTCACTATCCCCGCCACCGACGCACAAAAAGAGGCGGTACGTCAAAATCCCGCCATTACTTCCATTATATCACATTTTGAGGAGAAAGTCAATAGAGTCAGCGGTCGCCTCCTCGTCCGCCCCTCAGGTACCGAACCCAAGATTCGTATCACCCTCTGGGGAACTGACGAAACTATCATCACCGAACTAGCTAACGAATTGAAGGAAGAATTATGCAAATCACTAAACTAACCAAATACGACCCAGCAACCGCTACCCGCATTAGGGAATTACTGATTCAGCTCTCTCGTTCGGGTAAAGACCGCGGGGAAATCCCCCGCGAATGGTTCGAGGATCTCATCGCTTCCCCTTTTCATGACATGCTCCTCGCCATCGACGACACCGACAAATCCGCTCCCGAATCTGCCGAGCTAGGCGGACATCTCGTCGGCATCGCCACCCTTTCAGCCATCATGGGGCCTATCGTCCGTCGCCTCGCCTACCTCGAAGATTTCGTCACCGACGAATCCGTTCGCGGCCAAGGCGTCGGCTCTCTCCTCTGGGCCGCTATGCTAGACTGGTCTCGCGAACATCAGTGCACCGAGCTCAATTTCACTTCCGGCTCCGGCCGCGAAGCCGCCTGGGCCTTCTACCAGAAAAAAGGCGCCGAAATCTACGACACCAATTTCTTCCGCTACAAACTCTAGTTGTCCCACCCCGCTAGGCCGACTACTCCATTAACCAGTCCGCAATATCCACCACCCTAATTCCTTCATGCAAGTATTCTGGATGACGCGTCCTAGCAAGCAATATCTTCGGGTATGCATCGTTTATTGCTAGCAATGATTTTACCTCTCGCGCAAATGTCGCCGGCTCGCTTATATCGTACGATACTTGCACATAAAATTTTTCATCTCGCTTCTTCGCCACGAAATCCACCTCTGCACCTCTAAGCGTCCCTACATATATTTCATATCCGCGCCGCAGCAGCTCAATCGCCACAATATTCTCATATACTTTGCCGTAATCCGGAATACGCGTTCCCAGTTTCGCAAACTTAAAAACATGGTCAGATAAGAAATATTTATCCTGCGACGCTAGATACTGCTTCCCAGTAATATCATAACGCCGCACTTTATAAAACGCGTATGCTCTACACAGATATTCCACATACATCCCCACCGTACTATGGTGACTCTCACCAGTCTTAGAATTCAAAGTGTCTGCAATATTGCGAATGGAAGTCTGCTTGGAAATATTGCTCAGCATAAAATCACTCACCGCCTCAAGCAGAGCGGTATTCTTAATATTATACTTCTTCTGAATATCTCGCATAATCAGCGTATCATATATATCACCAATATAATTGTACTTTTGTTCCATCGTATCATACGCATACGAACCAGCCAGCCCGCCCTCCATCACATAATCTTCAAAATTCACTTCCCGCCCCACCATGTCATAATATTCTTTATACTCCTTGTACGAAAAGGGGAATACCTCTATACTATAAGTTCTGCCAGTAAATAGCGTCGCAAGGTCGCTACTGAGCAAGAAAGCATTGGATCCAGTCAAATAAATATTGTACTTCTTAGTATCGTACAGACTATTAATCGCCAGTTCAAATCCTTCACACATCTGCACTTCATCTATCATCAAATAATTCACCTTACCTGACATATAATGCTCCTCTGCATACTGGTACAGAGCATGGTATTCAAGCAACTGTTCAAAATCAAACGAAGTCAATTTAATATAAATAATATTCACATTGGCCTCATTTTGCAATAAATAATCCCGAAAAGCCTCTAAGAGCACCGACTTACCGCTCCGCCGCACTCCAGTAATCACTTTAATATCCGGCGCCTTACTCACCGAGATCATTTCGTCCAGATAGTTACGCTTCAATAAATCCATATTGCTCCTTTCATCCACCAGTATAACACAAAACTTCAATTTTTACAATTTTGGCGTGCGGAACCACCATTCCATCCGCCAAAATCCCAAAAAATGCATTTTTGGCGCATAGTACCACCATTTCATCCACTACATATACAGCAACTAAAATCATAATCCAAGAAAAATCCGGAAACCGCGCTTTTCGGATTTTTCTTCGTTTAGTCTTTGCTGGACTTTCTTTGGGAGAGTCCAAATACCGCCAGCACTGCCGGCATCACATATATCTGCAACGCATTCGCTACACCAGAGAAGAAGAATAGCGACACGCCGTACGCCGCCACTAAGCATACCACCGCCCACATCTGTCTTCGTACCAAAAATCTCACGCCGAGCACCACCACCACAAGCGCGAGTATCGCCCCAACCGCCCCCGTTTCAACCAGCACCGATGCATATTCATTTTGGACGATTTCTTTCGGGGAATCATTAAATCCATATTTATACAACGCTTCGCCCGCCCCGCCAATTCCTACTCCTACCGCAAGAGTCTTAAAATCTCGCATCCATACCGCGAGCGCCGCATTGGTCAGCCCTACGCGTATGTTGGTGGATTCTTCCGCATATCCGTCAAAAATCGCCTCCTGTCGCGCCATAGTACCACTTTCCGATTCATCAACGTCACCTCTGTTCTCATCAGAGTTTTCCACAGGTTTTTCCACAACCTCACTACCCGAACTAGGCGCCTGTGTTTTTTCCGACAGAGAATCGCTTTGACTGCCCCTCACATCCACCACACCGAGCGACAGATGATTCAATACTTTCGCCACCGCCGTACCAAAAGTATCATTAGTTGGCCCCACCTCCGCCATCACCCCTTGTGCCACGAGCGTCACCATGAAAGCGCCCACTATTAGTCCCCACACTGCCGCTAGCCTCTTCCACCCCATCTTCTTCACTATCCCTACCGCACTCATCACCGCCACCCCCACAAGAAATGCATAAATCGCTCCCCTCGAAAACGTCAAGAATAATGTCGCGGAGAAACAAAATAGTAAAATCTCAGAGCATAAAAAGTGTGAGCCGGAGTAATTTTTACAACGGTCACGGAGTGAGTCACGAAACTGTAATTTCGTGCGAACTCCGCCTGACCCGTTGTAAAAATTATCACCGCGCGAACACTCCCGCTCTGAGATTTTACTATTTTGTTTCTTTAAACACATATATCCTAGTGTCATCGCGGGCGCGATCAACAAATTTCCCATAAATTGCGGTTCTATCGCAAACCCGTTCGGATGCGGAAACCCAAACGTCCGACTCGTACATCCCAAGCAAAGAAGTGAATATTCCCGCGACACCCCCATCACATCCATCACGCATTGCGCTACACACCACACGCACACTAAAAGTGTCGCCCCTACAAACACCCTGGGGAACCACCGCCGCACCCACTCGTCTGCCACCATTTCGCGCAGTTCAATCATTTCAACCACCACAATCATGATTAACCATATCACGCCAACCGTGAGCGCCCCACGCGCCATGTTCAGCGACCATATCACGCTTAGAGTCACCCACGCAGGGAATAGTATCCACAACCACTTTCGCTGCACCCATTTACGCACCGCCGCCCACAATTTCCCTCGACTCGCCAACGCCCCCACCCCGCACAAAGCAGTCGCCACTAGCCATAGTAGCGCCACAGACAACTCGAAGTTCATCGTCGCGTCACTTCCCAAAGTTATCACAGGATAATACGACAAATATAGCGCCGCCGGCAATCCTACGAATAATAATCTATACAGTTTTTCCCACTTTTTCATCTACGAGTTCCTTTATTTCCTGGTCAAACCTCGCCGCATCAAACCCTCGCGCGCTCTCCGCCACTTTCGCACGTCCAAACTTCATCTTTTCAAACTTCAATATCGCTTCTTCTAAACTCTTCACCGTCTGTTTCTCAAACAGTACTCCGTTCTCGCCGTCGCACACATAATCCAGCGCCCCACCTTTGCCGTATGCAATCACCGGACATCCACTCGCCAGCGCTTCCACCGGCGCTATCCCAAACGGCTCCATGCTTGGAAAAATATACCCTCTCGCCCCCCGCAAGTACTTCGCCAATTCTTTCGCTGTCATCAGTGGCAAAAACCGAACACATGGGGCATCTTTTGCCATTTTGACAAGGGAATCATGTTCGGGTCCTTCACCGATTACATACAATTCCCTCCCCAATTTAGCGCACGCCTTCACCGCCAAATCAATTCTCTTCCACGTTACCTGTCGTGAAGTAGTGACATAGTAGTCGTAATAGCCTTTCCGAGAGCATGAACCTGACCTAACGCTCTCGGAAAGGCTATTATGACTACTAAATATCTTTACTTCCACCGGCGGATGGATTACTATCGCTTCACGCTTGTAATATTTCGCAATCAACTCCCTGGCATATTCGCTAATCGTCACAAATTGGTCCACTCGCCCTGCCGCCGCAAAATCCTTCTTTCTCTGCCCCCGCACCAAAATCTTAAAACACGTCCTCACTACCGGATTCAGTACCCCAAATCCCGGATCGCGTATATATTCGTCATACATCTGCCAGTAATACTGCGTCGGCACATGACAGTAGCAAATATGCACCGCTCGTCGCCCAGTCTTCGGATTTACTGTTTTTACCGCTTTCGCCTCCGCCCCAGTCACCGATATCACTAGGTCATACTCCGACAGGTCCAGCCGCGAGAACCATCTCATCCTGAGAGGCCCTAGCAAGCGTCGCATAAAACTCGGAAAGATCTGCAACCATCCAGTCCTCACGTCCGCATCACGAAACCACGATATTCCCCGCGGCGAATATTTCGAAGTATAAATCGGCGCTTTCGGATAAAGTTGGTGTACCCGCAATAACACCTTCTCTGCCCCACCCACATTTGTCAGCCAATCACACACAATCGCCACTTTCATATTATTTCACCTCCAAAAAGTGGGGCGCCACGCCAAGTCATTTGGCCCCCTCGCCCCGAAATACTGCCGCAATAGTCCGGAAAAATATCTGCACATCCAGTGCCACCGACCAATTCAGTACATAATATATATCCAGCGCCCGACGCTCTTCAAACGAAATATCTCGCCGCCCGCTCACCTGCGCAAATCCGGTCAAACCCGATTTCACGCTTAATATCAATGATCTATCACCATAACTCGCAAGCTCCCCCGGCAAAAGCGCCCGCGGTCCAATCAGCGAAATATCCCCTTTCAGAATGTTCACAAGTTGTGGCAATTCATCCAGCGAAGCCTTCCTCAGAATCCGCCCCAGTTTAGTAATTCTCGGATCGTCCGCCAAATAATCACCATTCCTTCGATAACGCTTTTTTAGTTCGCGTCTTCCCATCTTGTCAAACGCCTCTTCCGCCGTCATTCCACTATATTCTGGCTTCATTGTCCGGAACTTGTAACACAAAAACCGTCGGTTGTACCGCGTCAATCGCTCGCTTTTATATATCGCCGGCGCTCGCGGACTGCTAAGTTTCAGGAGCAACCAGATTATCATCATTGGTATTGCTGCTACGATAATCGCTACAACCGAAAATACAATATCAAACCCTCTCTTAAGTGCCGCCCAGCCACCAGACAATGGCGTAATCTTCACCAGTACCGCCGGGGTATTCCCGACCAGTTCTAACTCCCCAAAATGCGACGATAGCGCCGTCTCGCTCGGCACAAAATAGTACAGCAAATGCCGTTGCACGGTCTGCTTGTATGTATACTCGGTCATCTTTTCGTCCGTCTGGAACACAACGTCAGCTCGCGCAAACCGAAGCGCCTCTTTGAGTGACGAATACTGATGTGCCTTCAAATCCTTCGGCACATATTTCCGATTCGCCACTACCCCCGCCAGCCGATACCCCGACTCCGGCGTCGAAGCAATATATTCCGCCAGATACTCTGTATTTTTATTGTTCCCCACTATCACCACACGCTTCGTACCGTAGTTCTTCTTAAAAATCTGCCTTGCCACCAAGCGCACAATTCCCCGCTCACACATCAGGAGCACAAACGAAAACACCACCGCAAGCAACGCCACTACCCTTACCGGGAACAGATTCCGCCCAGTAAAATAATCATACACGATCAATGCAGCCACCGACAATATAGCCGCCATAAATATCTTCCCCACCTCCGGCAGTCGCGACCTACTCATAAATACGGATTTTTTATAAAGCCCAAGCGCCGCCAACACTATCCACATCACCGGTACCAGCCACACAATCTCTATCGTAAATTCAAATAGTTGCGATTCAAACATATACGGCCGCGGGTCCACATGCACCCGAATAAAATACGCCAAAGCAAACGAAGCAACCAACACCAACCCATCCCCGACAAGCAACGCAATTCGCAAAAATATATCGGACTTGACTCTCATTAATCTATTATATCACAGAGCAGGCCTAAAACCTATTCAGGACGCAAAGATACCTAGGCTTACTCTACGGTTACAGATTTCGCGAGATTTCTCGGCTGATCTACATTGTACCCTTTTGCCACCGTGACATAATATGCCAAAAGCTGCATCACCAAATTCATAATCACCGGCGCAAAAATCTTCAATTCTGTTGTAATTTTTACAACATTCTCCACGGGCAGATCGAACCGGTCCACATTGGTAATCGCCAAGATGTGTCCGCCTCGCGCCAAAACTTCCTGCACATTCGACACCGCCTTGTCATACAATTCCCCACTCGGTAGTAGTGCCACCTCGAAAAATCTATCATCCACCAACGCGAGCGGCCCATGTTTCAATTCGCCGAAAGCGTACGCGTTTGCATCAACATATGATATTTCCTTCAACTTCAACGCCCCCTCCATCGCCGCCGGATATGCTGTATCACGACCCAGATAAATCGCATGGTCATACTCGGCATATTTCGCCGCCACTTCACGCACTTCCGCCGACACGCTAGCCAAAGTTTCCTTTACTACCTCCGGCAACTTCGCAATCTCCTGTACATACGGCCTTAGTACGCTCGGCTTCACCCCCTTCGCCTGAGCAATCGTCAACCCAAACATCACCATCGCGATCATTTGTGACGTAAACGCCTTCGTTGATGCCACCGAAATCTCCGGTCCTACATGCACATACGTTCCACCATCCACTTCACGCGCAATCGTCGAACCAATCGCATTTACAATACCAATAGTCGGCACGCCCTGTTTCTTAATTTCGCGAAGACACGCTAGCGTATCGGCCGTCTCCCCAGACTGCGATACGATTAACGCCACTGAATCTTTTGGAATATAAGCGTTCCGATAGCGATATTCGCTCGCAATCACCGTCTCAATGGTAATCTCTGGCGTAAACTGTTCAATATAGTACCCCGCCATAAGACCAGCGTGATACGCCGTACCACACCCCACGATTACGAGATGTTTAATTTTTCGCAGTTGCGCCTCAGTCAACCCCGGACCCCCAAGCCTTACCGTTCCCTCGGTCGCATTTACTCGTCCACGCAAAGTTTCCCTCAGGCTCTCTGGCTGCTCCATAATCTCTTTCAACAAGAAATGTTCATAGCCGCCCTTCTGAATCGCTGCCAAATTCGTCTCGATTTCTTCAACCTTCGCTGACACCGGCTCCGCGTTCAAAGTTTTAATTTCCACACTATGTGACGTCACCAACGCCACCTCGCCATCATTGAGGTAAATCGCCTGCTTCGTATGCCCCACCAGCGCTGATGCATCCGACGCGATCAGCGTTTCGTCATGCCCTACGCCAATTACTAGCGGCGAACCACTCCTCGCCACCACAATCTCATGCGGGTTTAACCGCGAAATCACCGCAATACCATACGTTCCCTTAACCAATTTCAGCGCCTGTACCACCGCATCCACCAGCGAATATTCCCCACCACCATAAAAAGATTCTACTAGCGCCGCCAATACTTCCGAATCCGTCTGCGACTTGAACTCATGCTCTGTCAGGTGTTCTTTTAGTTCTTTATAATTTTCAATAATACCGTTATGCACCAAATAAATATCGCCAGCCTGATGCGGATGTGCATTAGTCTCACTCGGCTCACCATGCGTCGCCCACCTAGTATGCCCAATCCCGATCTTATCCTCGCGTTTATTCTCGGCAAGTTTTTCTTCTAGGTTTACAATTTTGCCTTTCGCCCTCAGCAAAGTCGCTTCCCCTGCGTCATCCAGCGTCACAATCCCCGCCGAATCATAACCCCTATATTCCAATCTTTTTAGTCCCGAAATCAAAAAATCCTGCGCGTTCTTATTCCCAACATAACCAACAATTCCACACATTATATTTTTCTCCTTATACTATATATTATACCATATATCTAAGATTTGTACACCCATCCCATCGCTTGATACAAATTATGCGCCGTCGGCAACCCCAAGTTTTTAAGCGTCAAGTTTGTAATATCATCCAACATCACTATCGTAAATAGCGTAATCGAAAGCGTCAAGAACGCCCGCCTCGTCATTTTGCGCGCCATAAACATTACTTGCGGCAGCAACCAGTACATTAACGCTAGCGCCCCCAGCCCAAACGCCGCCGCACTCACCGGACAAACAAACCCATTGATATTACCAAACGCCCACCACGAATGACTATAATCCCAATATCTCGTACCATTCCCCACCGTATAGACGATCCACCCTGCGAATAATTCCAACACCCCACACGCTAGCGCCGACACGACAAATACCGCCCATGGATATTTTTTCAACTTATGCGACACCAGCATAATAAGCAAAGCCCCATACGCATAAATGTTCATCCACGGCAGCAAGTTCCCACCCTTAATATACAAATGCTGAAACCCGCCTTCAATTTCCGCCAGCACAAACTCCCACACCCAGCCAGCAAATCCAGCAAACACCACAATCAAAAATACTATGCCAATTTTCTGATATTTTTTCAACTTTATTTTACCGTCAAGATATTCCTGGTAATGCTTCTTATAATCCAACTTTTTTGCCATAACTATATTATACCAAACGTGTTATAATTTAACCATGAACACTAAGAAAAATCTTCAAGCAGCCAATTAACAACTTTCGGCAAAATCTGGCGTATCGCTCTCGCCATCATCGTCCCACTTGGCGGCGGACTCATCATTTCCCATCCAACTCGTCTTCAATTTCGCCTGGACCCCATTCTTCTTCGCTCTCGATCTCTTCTGGCTTGCCTTTGTTTGGTTACTCGTCATGTGGGCACTCGTCCTCGCACTAGTCATCATCTCACACAAAATCTCCCGCCCCGCTTTCTGGATGCTCCTGCCTTATCTACTCTGGTGCACTTTTGCCGCTTATCTTAACTGCGGTATCGCTATCTTGAACTAAGGTTCATCCGACCCAGCCAGCCATCAAGTTGCCGCCTGCCAGACTCAGTCCGAGCCACGGAGCCTGGCATGGCTAGTGGGCAAATGAAAAAATATTGCGGAAAAGTAGATGTACGATTTGACTTTTTCGTCTGACTTAGTATAATTGAAAATGAAAACCAGATGGCATCCCTTCCAGAAACATGGGGAGCGACGGAACGTTGCGGTATCGGGTTTTGGAAAAATGCGACCACTCTGGTCATTGTCTTTTGAAATGTGAGTCATGCGGAAAGCTGACCCACACAGATTGCGATGAGCTAGAAACCATCTCGGAGCACTTTAAAAACAAACACCATTTCGAGATAGACCAAACAGATATTACCATTTACGGAATCTGTGATAAATGCAGGGCATAGGAGAAACAATGAAGAATAGATTGCTCAAAATTATAAGCGGGATACTAGCAATTACCCTCATTGTAGGTATTTGTATTTTTGCAATTATAAAACTTAGCCAAAGCAGAAAGACAGCAAATATCATCTCGTCAAATTTTGTCGGCTACGATTTTGCACGAGCCGTTACTGGCGATAAGTCCGAAGTCTCCATGCTGCTCAAACCTGGAACCGAAATGCATAATTACGAGCCAACACCAGAAGACATCGTCAATATCAAAAACGCCGATCTATTTATCTATATTGGCGGCGAATCAGATGAATGGGTTGAAGATTTACTAAAAGATAATGAAATACCAGAAGAAAAAACTTTACGCCTCATGAGCTTAGTTGAAGTGGTAGAAGAAGAATTATCCGATGGCATGGAAACGCACGAATCCGATGGTAATCATGAAGGACGCGACAACCATCATCACGACGAGGAGAAGGTTGAATACGATGAGCACATTTGGACAAGCCCAGTTAATGCAATCAAACTAGTAAACGGAGTGCGGGACAAGCTATCCAAGATTCATCCAGAAAACGAGGTCATCTACACGAAAAACGCAAACACCTACGCTTCTCGCCTGTCAGATATCAACCAGAAAATTCGCGATGTCGTAGCTACCAGCAATAAAAAGGAATTAATCTTCGGCGATCGTTTTCCGTTTCGTTATTTCGTAGACGAATACGGCCTAGATTACTACGCGGCCTTCCCCGGCTGTTCCGAACAAACCGAAGCCAGCAATAAAACCATTGCTTTTCTAATCAATCAAGCAAAAGCCGACGACATCAAAACAATTCTAAAAATTGAGCTGACATCGGACAAACTAGCAAAAAGTATCGCAGATGAAGCAGGCGCAAAAGTTATGACTCTAAACGCGGCACACAATATTTCTAGTGAAGATTTTGAAAAAGGCGTAACCTATGCAGACATCATGGAAAGCAATATCAGTATAATCAAGGAAGCATTAAAATAATATGAATCACGCGATTCTCGCAAAAAATGTCTCCATAAACTACGGCTCGAACAAAGTAATTAATTCCGCCAGCTTTGTAATCGACGAGCAAGATTTTGTCTGTATTGTTGGCGCAAATGGTTCAGGTAAAAGCACTCTTATCAAAGCCATCCTAGGGCTCATCAAGCCGAAAGCCGGAACAATTTCGTTCGGAGAAGGCATCGATCAACGGTCAATTGGTTTTTTGCCTCAGGACGTAAAAGTAGACTTAAACTTCCCGTCCACCGTCCTCGAAATAGTATTATCCGGCACACTAGGGCGACTCGGTATGAAGGCATTCTATCGCAAAAGCGACAAACTCAAAGCAACGGAAGCCATGAAGCGACTTGGTATCGCAAAATTGCAAGATGCCAGCTTCCCCAACCTTTCTGGCGGCCAGAAACAAAAGGTACTACTCGCCAGAGCCCTCACTGCCACCTCAAAAATCCTTATCCTAGACGAACCATCAAACAACTTAGACTATAAATCCCGCAAGGAGTTCTACGATGAGCTAAAAAACCTCAACAAATCTGGGCTTACAATTATTATGATTACGCACGATCTAGACGCCGAAGATTTAATCGGAAATAAAGTTATTAGCATCAAAGAATCAAAAGTCGAATGTTGCTCAACTTCTGACTACCTGAGGAATTACAGATGAACTGGCTATCCGAAATGTTATCATATACTTTTATGCAACGCGCCCTTGTTGTAGGACTTCTTATCTCCATTTGTGCGGCGCTTGTGGGCGTATCGCTCGTGCTTCGCAAAAACTCCATGATCGGCGACGGTTTATCGCACACGACGTTCGGCGCTTTTGCCATCGCAACAGTGCTCAACTTTGCACCGCTCTGGTTTGCCATACCAATTGTCGTCATCGCGTCATTTTTCATCTTAAAACTCAGCAATAGCAAAAAAGCCAATGGCGATGCGCTCATCGCACTACTTTCTGCTTCGAGCCTAGCAATTGGCGTCATGGCAATTTCGCTCACAAAAGGCGTAAATATCGACCTGAATAGTTACCTCTTCGGGAGTATATTGTCAATCGGGTGGAGCGACGTTTGGCTCAGCCTAATCCTAACGATTGTAGTCGTCTTACTGTACATATTTGCGCATAATCGCATTTTTGCGATAACTTTTGACGAGGATTTTGCAAAAGCAATCGGGATAAAAACCAACGTTTATGATGCGATTTTTGCGATAATTTGTTCACTCGTCATCGTGTTTGGCATGAGGCTACTCGGCGCACTTCTGATTTCCAGCCTAATTATTTTTCCAACTCTTATTGCCATGCAGTTTTCAAAATCATTTGGGCGCGTAGTAATATGCTCAGTTCTGATTTCAGTAATCAATTTCGTTTTAGGTCTAGCAATATCTTACTTAATTGCTTCCCCGACCGGCGCGACGGTAGTCATAGTCAACCTAGTAGTTCTCATCGTCACGCATATCATTCGCCGAATGATACAGATATAGCTAAACCATTCACGCTCCGGTTGCCTAAAAGATTTAATAACGAGCAAGACAGGATTCTTTTGGTAATATCCTAGAACAATACAACATTACTAGAGCTGTGAGGGCTTAGAGCAATGACAACGAAGAAAATAAAAGAAATACAATGTCAACGGCATAGATAAGCGTTGGCTGCTCCGAAAAGCCAAAGTAAGAGCTATTGTCCTTTTTTGATTTTTCCTGAGACTATGTACAGCGCAACAACAGAGCCAAGTATTATGACGGCTACACCAATAATACTTTCCTTTGCACCACTAATTTCAGGAGTAAAGAAGCCTGAATCAGGAGCTTTTGCGACAGTACGATAAGCGATTGCATAGTTCGAGAATCCGTCTGTAGCAAAGCTAACGGTATTTGTAGCTGCATCATAAATTCCTGAAATGAGTTCGTATGTACCGTCATGTTTTTCGTGAACAATGACAACATCGTTGCCGTCTACACCTTCGGCTAATTTTAGACTAATGTTAGCGTCAGCAGATAATTGCGTAAGATTATTGCTCCAGACATCCGTATCGTCGTTTACGCCTTTATAAAAGACTTGTTGCATATCTAAATCAAGATAATCGGCAATTTCATACCCAGAAGCAGTTTCAGCAAATTTGGCAACTTGCTCGGCAGATGGAGCAAAATCATTGACCGAAAGAACACCAGTACCGGCGTCAATTGCACCATTTGAGAGATCTAAAACTCCGCTAGCAATTGCACTTGAATATGTCTTTACTACATCGCCAGTTTTTGTGAAAGTTGCACTGAAATGTCCGTTCCCATTGGCGCTAGCAGTATCTAGAATATACTGATTAGCATCATTTTGCGGGGTAAGTGGTAAGCCGTTCATATGGACGCTAGTTAGTTGATAGCCATATTGCGGAATAAATTCAAAGACGATAACATTGCCTTTTTCAAAATGAATAAAACCTTCCTTAGTGGCATCATCGACACAGCCAGTTGTTACGCAAGGGATAGAAGCAGAAATATCGTTCATATTGGCATCGTTGTCATATACTTTTACGACCTTTGCAGTACCGTTCAAGATTTTTACATCATCTGGCGTATCCGGGTTAGTGTATCCTGGATTGCTCCAGTTAATATTGTAATTTATGGAAGCAGTACCCATAATATCAATCGTATAGCTATCTGCAACAGAAAGAATATAGACATTTCTACCGTTAGGAGAAGTGATTGTCTGCGCTTCATTATTGATTTTTACCGAAGTCAGCTTCGCATTGGCAAAGAAATCTGGCTCTACGCTGACATACATGAGCATACTTTCATCCACATTGCTGCTAATTCCCGAAGCATCAACCATAAATTCAGTGCCGATCACTTCGTCTACGCCCTCAATGCGATCACCAAAGACAACGCGTGCCTCTATATTGGAGTTGATTTGGATATTTTTATTTGCCGCTGATGCTATATTAGTTAGCGACAAAAACGATACTAGCAGCGTAACTATCGCAACAATACAATTTGACAATCTTTTCATGGCTTCCTTCACTAGTTATATTAAATATAATCATAACATGTGTGATTTATTTTGTCAGAAATTAACATACTAATTTTCTATTTACGAACCTAGAAGTGAGCGACAAAAAAGAGGTCTCTTGCAGAGTAAAAAGACCTCTCGAATCACTAATTTCTGGACATTTGACCGAGAAGTCTCGGTCTGGTGAGGGGCGACCAGACATTGTTGTTCGACTTTGCGCGGTCGTGGACTGGTATATTGACCACCCCGAATACACGGCTAAGATCAAGGTTATACCTAAGAAAGACTACCCTATTCTAATGCCGTGCGAGTTCTGAGGTATACTTTTGCAGGCAAAGAGATTCGAACTTTTAAGAAATTACTGGAGTAAATGTAGTTCTAAATCAAGATAATGTGTAAACATTTTATAAAATATTCATAACACAGTGTCAACGAAAGAGAATCCATGGTATAATATAAAATATGAAAACACATGAAATGAATTTGCAACCAAAATACTTCGATTTTATGAAAGAAGGGACAAAACGTATCGAGCTTCGCCTTTATGATGAAAAACGAAGCAAGATAGAGCTTGGAGATATTATTGAATTTTCTAAATCTGAAAATGATAAATTAAAAGCTGAAGTTATCGGTCTTCTCCGCTACAACTCCTTTAAGGACTTGTTTGAGGATTTCGATATTTCTATTCTCGCCGATGCTTCTATGACAAAGGAAGAGCTACTCAGTGTGCTTAGTGAGTTCTATACTCCGGAAAAACAAGCCGAATGTGGAGTTGTTGGTATTCGCTTGAAGATGCTTTAAGGATAATAAAAAAGCACCCTCGAAGAGAGCGCTTTTTGTTGAGAGATTAGCCGTTGAAAACATGTTCGCGAGAGTGGTCATTGTAATAACCGTCGGCGAGAACTTCCGTCTCAGTCCAACCATATTTTTCGATAACTTTAGCAAACTGATCCAGTTTGTAGTCAGCGATTGTAATGACTGGGCGAGTTGTTTCGAGCCACGCAAAGCATTTCTCAAGTAGTTCGGTAGCGATTCCGCACTTCTGATACTCTGGCTTTACGAAAAGCGTACTGATTTTCCGCTCTTCAGCATCCTTTTTCAGAATTGCGACTGCCGCGATTTTATTATCGATATAGCACGTAATAATTTCGCGTTCGCCATCGAAGATACCAGGAATATACTTGCTGAAAAAGTGGTCGCAATGGTCGGGATAATCTTTGCAAATCCAGTCGGTTGCCATATAAGCTTCCGCAATAATTTTAGCGAATTTCTTGTTTTTGCCAGCTTTGAGTAAATCCGAAGCTTTATAAAACTCACGAGAAGGTTTTTCGTCTGTTTTGAACTTTAATTCAAACACATATACTCCAAGCGACTCTTTATCTTTTGAATAGATTTCCTGAAGCGTGCGAAGCGCTCCATTAAAAGTCATACCAGGAAGTGCATGATCAACACCTTCAACCTCGAGCATCCTCTTGAAACTGTCGTAAACAGCAACCCGTTTTACGTCAAATTCATTTGGGCCGTAATTCTCGAAGGTTATAGTGTCGCCTTGACGAACCTTTTTTATCTGCGAATAACCTACGCGGATTTCAAGGCTCTTTTCTCCGCTTTTGAGCTGACGGAAATACTCTTTTTTGACTCTCCAGACGTGTTTTTTCGTCATCGTTAATCAACTCCTTTTAAAGATCAATAGTAGCGATAAAAACCGCTCCATCTATTATTATGCCACAAAACTACCTAAAAATCAATATTACCGTATTGATTTATAGTTATCACGACAAAAAGAGTCAAATTCTGACTCTAAGTCATCTGGTGAGGAGCGAGAAGACTACCTTATTCGGTTATGCATGGTTGTAGACTGGTGTATTGACCACCCCGAATACACTGCGAAGATCAAGGTTATACCTAAGAAAGACTATCCGGTGCTGATGCCGTGCGAGTTCTGAGGTATACTTTTGCAGGCAAAGAGATTAGGATGTCGCTTCGCTCCATGAGGATATCGTGCTTCGTACTCCATTCGAACTTTTAAGAAAATATAGCTTTATTGGAGCCGTAGAGGCTTAAAACAATGACATTGGAGAAAATAAAAGAATGCAATGTCAATGATATAATAGTAACTAGAATATTGAACAATTATATCTTTAAAAGGAGACCTTTATGGCATTACAACTAACCAACGAATGGGACAAAGTATTCGAAAAAAGCGACAAAGTAAACCACAGAAAGATTTCTTTCAAAAACCATTTCGGAATTGAAATAGCAGCAGATTTATACGAACCAAAAGAAAGAAACGGCAAGTTGCCGGCAATTGCTATTTCTGGACCATACGGTGCAGTTAAAGAGCAATCGTCTGGCCTCTACGCTCAAACCTTAGCGGAACGTGGGTTCCTGACCTTAGCTTTCGATCCATCATTTACTGGCGAATCCGGCGGTGAAACTCGTTACATGACTTCCCCGGATTTAAATGTAGAAGATTATCAGGCCGCCGTAGATTATTTGTCTAATCTAGACGAAGCGGACGCAGACAAACTCGCCATTATTGGTATCTGCGGTTGGGGCAGTATGGCGCTTCAGACCGCCTGCCTCGAAACTCGCATTAAGGCCGTCATTGCTAGCACGATGTATGACATGACGCGCGTAGCTGGAAATGGTTATTTCGATGCCGATAATAATAAAGACGCACGTAAAAATGCTCGCAAGGCAATAAATAATCAACGTACCGAAGATTATAAAAATGGCAAATATAAGCTCGCTGGTGGCGTGGTAGATCCAGTTCCAGACGATGCGCCTGAGTTCCTTCAAGATTATCACGCATATTACAAAACACCACGCGGCTACCACAAACGCAGTCTTAATTCTAATGATGGTTGGGCTGTTCAGACTAACGGTTCCCTTGCAAACACACGCATTCTAACTTACGCGAGTGAGATTGATGTGCCAGTTTTGATTATCCATGGCGAAAAGGCGCATTCGCGTTATAATAGTGAAACGGCATTCGACATGATTACGGGTGAAACCAAAACCAACGGCGTAACTCCAGAACCATATACTGGCGTCTATCCACTCGGAAACACCAAAGTCGGCAATAAAGAACTCTGCATCGTAGAGGGAGCTTCGCACGTAGATTTGTATGATAATCTTGATAAGATTCCATTTGATAAGATCGAGAGTTTCCTAAAAGAAAAGCCTCGAGGTTTAAATGAATAAAAAGCTAGCTATCTCTATTCCAATCTTGATTGCAATAATCGTTTCAGTTGTCGTTACAACAATCATGATGAACAACAAAGAATCAGACAAAGATCCAAATCTTTCACCCGAAACAAATCAATCAATAGATGATGAGGAAATGACTATGGATAAAGTTTATATAAATATTAACAACAAGAAACTTGGAATAGATTTAGAAAATAACTCTACGACTTCAGCCTTAATAAAACTGTTGCCGCTAGAACTTTCAATGAATGACTTAAATGGCAATGAAAAATATGTATATTTAAATGAATCTCTACCAACAAATACTTATAGCCCGAAACATGTCGAAGCCGGTGACGTGATGCTATTTGGAGATAATTGTCTCGTAATCTTCTATGAATCATTCGACACAAGTTATAGCTACTCAAAAATTGGGCATATTAACAATTTGCCAAGCCTAGATAATAGAAATATCTCAATAAGTATTGGCGTGGAATAAAAATGAGCGAGAAAAGACAAGCGAATATAGTAGTGGAACATATTAAATCTGAATACGGAGCGAATCCAGAATTCTTATGGCCAGATCGCTATCCAGGCTACGCAGTCTTCCGCCATGACAATAACAAGAAATGGTTTGCATTAGTAGCAACTATATCCAGCAAGAGTCTGGGGCTAAAAGAAGATAAAGCAATCGACGTTATTAATCTTAAGTTCAATAAAAATCAGACTTATGACTTCGCCGAAACGAGTGACCATATCTTCCCGGCTTATCACATGAACAAGAACAACTGGATCACTATTTGGCTTGATGGGACTTTACCGAACGGACTAATATTCGAACTCATTAAGAAAAGCTACTTACTCTCAGCCAAATAAAAACACCACCTTTCAGCGGGTTCAATAATTCTTTCATTTGGCGAGGGGCGAGTAGACGTTGTTGCTCGGCTTTGCATGGTGGTGGACTGGTGTATTGACCACCCCGAATACACGGCTAAGATCAAGGTTATACCTAAGAAAGATTATCCGGCGCTGATGCCGTGCGAGTTCTGAGGTATGCATATACAGGCAAAGAGATAGGGATGTCGCTTCGCTCCATTCGAACTTTTAAGAATCTGTGGCTCTACTGGAACTGTATGGGCTTAAAACAATGACAATGAAGAAAATGAAAGAAATACAATATCAATGGTATAATTATAATAAGTAAACAAAGGATCTTTTATGGAACAAACTATTTGCCAAAGCTGTGCAATGCCACTAACTTCAGAAGATATGTACTCTACTGAAAAAGATGGCCGTATTAATAAAGATTATTGTAAGTGGTGCTACAAAGATGGTGAATTTGTAGATAAAGTTTCCATGGAAGAATATATCGAGATGTGCTCGAAGTTTGGCGAACAGGCCGGTATGACTAATGAACAAATGAAAGAGTATTGCGCTAAGGTTTTTCCAACTCTCAAAAGATGGAAAAAAGTGTAATATGACAAGCACCAAAGAATATCGCGATTTTATCTTAGAGCAACTGTCGGAAGCGCTGAATATTACCTACTGGCCAATGATGGGCGAGTTCTTGCTCTATTCCAATAACGTCCTATTTGGCGGCATTAAGTGCGTTATTCCAATGAGTTGTCGACATGAAACTATAGAAGAAGATATTCCGCCGATGTTAAACCGTGGGGCGAGCAACCAATCGTCCATAAAAATGAATGCCCAGGCTGTAAATATGGCGATTTAACGCAGCATAATGGTAAGCAAGTTTATATTATGGACTGGGCGAAGAATAAGAAAATTAAATTTAATAGCTCAATAAACTAAGGAGAATATCGCATGAAGCCAGATGCAACATCCATACTATCATTCATAAATAGTGCAGACAAAACATTCGTCATTCCGGTATATCAGCGTAATTATTCATGGCGTGCAGAAGAATGTGAAAAATTGTTCGAAGACTTATTGGAATCTCTTAAAACTAACAAGCGCCACTACTTTGGTAATATCGTATACTATGTTTTAGACTCAGTTATCTGGCAAGGCTATTCCGAACTAGCTTTAATTGACGGACAGCAACGCGTCACTACGATTATGTTACTACTTGCCGCAATACGCGACACGGAACTAGATGAAACAAAAAGAAAAACCATCACGGAAACATATCTATTGAATAGAAATAGCACGACCAAGGAGCGTGTAAAACTAAAGCAGATTGAGTCAGATCGCGATATTTACGAGTCTATCATTAATGGCACATTCGATGAATCCTCAGACAGTAATGCTGGTCGAAATTATAAAGTATTCAAGCGCCTTATCAAAAATTCTGGTATATCTACGGATGATTTATTGAAGGCTATCAATAACCTTGAAGTCGTAGCCTTAGATTTAAATCTAAATGAAAACAAGGAGAGATCAGAATCGCCACAGATCATCTTTGAGAGTATAAATGCGACCGGGAAATCGTTGTCGACTGCTGATCTCTTAAGGAATTATCTACTCATGGGCATTGAGGATTCCAAACAAGAATCCTACTACAAAGACTATTGGTTGGTAGTCGAAAAGGGCATTGGCAACGATAATATTAGCGACTTTATAAACAAATATTTAATTATGAAGATAGGAGATTCGGTCAATAAGAATACAGAGTATGCCGAATTCAAGAAATATCTCACAAAGAATCATGTTACAGTAATTGAGGCCTTAAAGGACTTAGCTCACTATTCAAAATACTATGCCTGGATTCAACAACCAGACACATCAAAGTCTTTGGATGCCAAAACGGCCGAACGCTTGACCGACCTAAAGGAATTAAAAACGTCATCGATGGCTCCTCTTCTTCTCTTTTTGTTAGAAAAAGCTGATGACAACAACGTGCCTTCATTTGGCGCATCTGAGTTAAACAATGCATTAGTGGCGCTTGAATCATGGGGCTTTAGGGCTCGCATTACTGGCGTTCTTACCAGTGGTGCATTTAATACAATTAGCTCCACGAGCCTACTTAATGTTTTAAAGAAATCGGATAAAACTAATTACGACGAACAGCTAATCTTTGAGCTTTCTAACTATCGCACCCAAGACATCTGGCCGACCGACCAGGAATTTATGTCTGCATTTAAAAAGTATAATTTCTACAAAACCTATAAAGATTATGTCCAAAGGAAGCTAGAAAACCATATATCTAATGATCATCATAATTGGAAGCCTGATTCAATTGAGCATATTATGCCAGAAACGCTAAGCGCCGATTGGAAGCGAAGGCTGGGAGATAATTATGCCGAAATTCACGGCGAATACCTACATACAATCGGTAACCTATCTCCGTTAAATATGAAGGACAATATTATTAACTCAAACGATCCTTTCACAATAAAGTTGCCACAATACAAAGCTTCAAGCTGGAAATTAACTCGCGATATTTATGATAACTATAGTAATGTGGAAAACTGGGGCGTAAACGAGATTTCTAATCGAGCAGATTCACTAGCATATGAAGCAGTTAAAATCTGGAGCGGGCCAGATAATCGTGTACGACAGATCGAAGCCAGCACAAAAGAAAAAGATAACGACTACCGTCGTATTATTCCGGGCGGACGTACTTGCGATACGGTCTTCCACTTAATTTGGAAAAATTACAAAATGAATAATGGCTTCGAATTTAATATTGACGCTAAGATGAGAATCGAGTTTATTAATGAAAAGCCGCACTTTATTGTTATGGCCGGCTCAAAGATTTTTCCATACATAGATGGCGGCAAAACGCTAAATAAGAGAGAACAAGAAATCCGAAAGGTTGGCTGGAATGACGATGTTATATTGAGGCAAGACATAAATATTTTTACGTCCCCATCTGGTGCTTCAGACTTTGTCACGAGTTACTCCACCAATGGATGGACCGAATGGAAAACTAGTGATGGTGAAACCCTGGACGATATTGTCGCTTCAGATATTGAAAAAAGCTACGAAAACTTATCTGACTAGTAACTAAATGTTACGCTGATTCACAAGATACGCATCTATAGCTTCCCTCTTACCGCACTCTGGACATATTTCCGTCTCGTTATCTTCACGAGATATCACCGGATATTCCGTAAACTCTTTGCCACATTTCGGACAACGCTGAATCTCAAATATCTTACACGTAACGCTTCCATGCAATAAACCCAAATCATCACGCAGAAGATCCATATCGTCATAACGTTTAGCGTCGGCAAGAAACGACGAATACTTTTGACGCAGTTCAAGCTTCTTCCCGTCCGTGCCATATTCCCCGACATAATACCAAATATCCTTATCGTGAATTACGCCAATAACGTATTCGCAAATTCCAATATTACTCATAAAACTACTAACTCCCTGCGAGGAAAAGTTTAAGTAATCAATCGCGGCCATCCTCGCAGAGTGTTCGTATTTAAACTTACCTTCGCGACAATTGCAAGTTCGAACTCACCGAATAACAGATACACGAGGCACCAAATACATATCTCCCCACACTTCCAAAACGCTTATGCTTGGTGTTTTCGAACCTATGTAATATACTTATGTTAATTGCGGTGCAGAGTTCTGCGCTTTTCGGAAGACGAGAGGGGGTAGCCCCTCATATTTTATGCGCAGATTCTGCACTACAAGTGATACTTGCCAATCGGCAACACCTCGGGTGGAGAAAGTATGTACCTTAAATGTAAAAGGAACAACCGGTCATAGAAGACCGAAAAGAAGCTGTCAAAAACTAAGTAGCAATTACTTTGCGCATTAGTCGCCTGACGATTCGAAGACGCGCGGGCTAGGCAAAGAGAAAGGAGTGTGCGACGACTTCGTTCCTGTCGTGTTCTAAAGCTATGAATAGAGCGCTAATTAATGCGAGTAGCGGCATAGTTCAGAAGCCATTACGCTACGTACTCTACGTGCGTAAATCTTCCGAAGATGCCGAAGCGTTAGGCCAAATCATTACCAGACCAAATCACAGATTGCAAAGAATATGCGAATAATCATGGTTTGCTTCTAGTTGGCGAACCGATCCAGGAACCTAAGTCCGCGAAGAAATCCGGCAACCGGCCGCTTTTCTCGCAGATGTTAAAAGATATCGAGAAAGGCAAATACGATGCCATTCTCGCCTGGCACCCAGACTGTTTATCGCGTAACTCGCTCGAAATCGGAATGGTTGTAGATATGGTCGATAACGGCGTCATTAAAGACTTACGTTTCCCGACCTTTGAATTCCACAACGATTCTAGCGGCAAACTGACGATAAACATGCTCTTTGCTTTTTTAAAAGATCACAACACCAAACTTTAATTATTGCGAACCAGCTTCCTACTTTATCCCCTGGCAGATCTTACAAAGATGCACCGGAATATCTTCCAGATCAAGCTTTGCTCCACAAACATCGCATTCATCCTCTTTCAGCAACAAGCTCATATCCACTTCTATCCTATTTTTGGTTCTTCTGAAAAGATTTTCTAATGATTGGCATTGCACTATCTATGTCATTCTGATTTTTTACGCTAATCTCACACTCACCATTTCCCCAGTGCCCTACTCGAGATATATCCCTCACTTTTGGTGAAACAATATCGCCAAGCTCACGATATTTTAAATTCGCTGTGATTTTCAGTTGCTTATGCTGCACCTCTATATCGCAAATATTGCTGGCGCCTTTAAATGCGATGTAATATTTCTTCGGATCGATGTCAATATCGCCCAAATCAAGTATTCTCTCCTTCAATTCGGTATACAAATCTATTATGCTATCAGGGATATCTCGTAAGTGATCCTTTTCCGTATAAACTTTAATCTCTTTGTCCACATCTGCTTTATCATCACTATTGGCGGATACCTCTTTAATACTAACATTACTTGTATGCTTAATAAAATCTATATCTACAATGCCATCATCATATTTTGTTACTTTAATTAAATCATATGGCGCATCATAAAAATCCGCTGCGTTCATCTGATAGCTAGTATAACTCGGCGAAACAAAAACCACTCGCGATTGTGACCAGTCAATATCAGAAATGTCAATATTCTTGCCACAATTGCGATTATACCTTAATACGAAATCAGCCTTATGCTGAGAAAGCATTTTCAAATAGGTGTACCCTTGGTCCACCAGACTATAATTTTTACTGTTCTTATATTCGATAATCTTAAATGCGTTTGCTTCTGAATCATAGGCAAAAGTATCAACTCGAAAATCCCCCACTACGAATTCCGTTTCTACGAAATCAATTCCAAGGATTATCTTTAAGTTCCTCTCAAAAAATCTCTGCAGTTCTTTTTCATTTTTGAAATTATCTGTAGAGACTATCTTATCGCTTTTTATAATCATAAGTTTCCGCTTTAAATTATTTGGTGAGCCGGGAGGGACTCGAACCCTCGACACCAAGCTTAAGAGGCTCGTGCTCTAACCAGCTGAGCTACCGGCCCAAATACGGACTTAACTCACCATTTTATTGTGATGTGCTTCCAGCGCCTCGGCTCGTGCTGTTTTCGATTTACTCGGCGACAAGCG
>JAFUCJ010000004.1 GCA_017459705.1 Candidatus Saccharimonadota bacterium
CTCTTTTATCGCTTCACCACGTTGCTTTTCTATTGATTTACCTTTACAATATGACATAGGTAGGTTCTCCTTTATATTAGTTGTTGCTATTACTAGTGTAAACGACCTACCTTTTTGTCGCAAAGGTATTGGACCTTAACGTCCCTCTTGCCTCATCTCCCCACCTGTGCTATAATATATATGTAATATCAGCTCAGTAGGCGCGTCCCTCATGTGATACGACGCCTGCTTTAACCAAAGGAGTACTATGAAAGAATACGAACTTTCAGTCCTATTTCACCCGGACCTCGAAATGAATCTCGATCCGGCTCTCGACAAAGTACGCAAACTTATCGAGACAAATGGTGGCACCATCGTCAAGGAAGAACCTGACGGCAAGAAACGTCTGGCCTACACTATCAAGGGTCAAGAATTCGCCGTATACTACTTCTTTACCGTGCAGCTCCCACCGGACGCTCCGGAGAAAATCAACAGTGTTATGAATATCACTGACGAGATTCTTCGCAGTCAATTAGTCAAGGTCGACCCACGCAAGGCCAAGTATGCCGCGCGCCGTGCCGACAAGGCTGAGTCCACCGAGGAAGCAGAAAATAAAGAAGGAGAAGAATAATATATGCGCGGATTTTCCAAAGCCATCATTACTGGCAACCTCACTCGCGACCCAGAGCTCCGCTCTACCACGGGCGGCAGTAGTGTTTGTAGCTTCTCTGTGGCAGTCAACCGTACATATCGCGGCAACGACGGCGAAAACAAAGAGGAAGTCAGTTTCATCGACTGTTCTGCATGGGGCAAACTCGGCGAGATGATCGCCCAGTACGGCAAGAAGGGTACAGGCGTACTTGTTTCTGGTCGCCTCAGTCAACGCAGTTGGGAAGACAAAAATGGTGGTGGCAAGCGCTCTCGCACCGAAATCGTCGTCGAAGATTTTAATTTTGTCGGCGGCAACGGTAATGGTGGCGGCGGCAACGGCGGCAGTAGTTATAGCGCCGCGCCAGCCACATCAAGCAGTAGCGCCGAGAACGTTCCAGACGATATACCTGATGAAATCGATCTGAGCGACGTTCCATTCTAGGAAAAGCGAAGGAAGGAAACTATGAAAAGATACAAGAATGATCCAAATTTGTATTTCGATTATCGTGATGTCAAGACTCTGCAGCGTTATATCGACGCTTATGGTCGCATCGAGCCTATCAGTAAGACGGGGCTGTCTGCCAAGCAACAGCGCCAGCTTGCAGTAGCCATTAAGCGCGCCCGCAACATCGCACTCTTGCCATTCGTTGCAAACAACTAATAAGGAGTTACTATGTACGGACCTACGGATTTAAAGAAAAACACCCTTATTACTTTGGATGGGCAGCCGTTCAAGGTAGTCGAATACTCACAAAAAGTCATGGGTCGCGGCGGCTCCATCGTTAATGTCAAGGTCAAAAACCTCATTACTGGCGCCCTCCTCCCCAAGACTTTCAAAGGCCAAGAGAAAATCGAGCCCGCCGAAGTGACTACTCGCAAAGTTCAATATCTATATAGGGACGACGAGAAGTTCTACTTTATGGACCCAGAGACTTTCGAGCAGTACGAGCTTGCGGCCGACATGGTTGGCGACTCCAAGGATTTCATGAAAGATGGCGACGAGATGGAGATTCAGTTTTACAACGGTGCTCCTATCAACCTCCAACTTCCGAAAAACCTCTGGCTCGCCGTCACCTACACTGAAACCGCAGTTAAAGGTGACACTACCAGCTCCGTGATGAAGGATGCCACATTGGAAACTGGCGTCATCGTCAAAGTCCCTGCGTTTATCAAAGAGGGCGACATCGTCTCGGTAGATACAGAAACATATGAGTACCGCGGCAGGAAGTAGTGTAATTCGCGGTTATACCAAAATTGAAGGCGCCGCCCGCGCCCTCAATTTTGATTTCCGCGACAAAACTGTCCTCGACATCGGCTCCTCGACCGGCGGCTTCACCGAGTACGCCTTGAAACACGGTGCCAAGCGGGTGATCGCGGTAGAGAAAGGTTCTCACCAGATGAAAGCCCCTCTCCGCTTCGATCCCCGCATCGAGCTCCACGAGAAGACAGACATCTTCGACGTGGTGGCAGCTGGCAGCACCAGGACGGAGCTTCGAAGAGCATTTGCGACAACGGGAGCAAACGACGAAGCGAGCCCCGTAACGACGGGCGCGAGCGAGGAGGCGATGAGAAGCCCCGTTCTGATGCTACCAACCGCCCCCGACATTATTCTGGCCGACGTCTCCTTCATCTCCTTGACAAAAGTGCTTATGTATGCTAAAATGAACTTAGCGCGTCATGGTACGCAATTCTTTGTCATGTTGAAACCTCAGTTCGAAGCTCACCCCTCCGAGCTCACGAGGGGTGTCGTCAAGAACGAGAAATATCGTCGCGACATCATCAAACGCTTCGAGCTTTGGCTAAAACAAAACGACTTCATCATCGTCGGCAAACGCGACAACCAGTTGCAAGGGAAGCATGGTAATCTCGAAAGATTTTACCATCTACGGCTTGCAAGGTAGACGGCTCTTAACTTCATGCCTGCAACAGAGACAGGACCATCACAAAATAAACTTGCAAAATAAATCACAAGCGTTTATAATAAAAACATGAACTTATTACATGGCGTGGGTGATTTCTTCTCACTTGACATAGGCACGAATTCGATGCGCATCATTCAGCTCTCCGGTAATGCGAAGAACGGTTGGACTTTGGAGCGCTATGCATACATCCCCATTGACGCAAAACTCACCCAGGACACTTCCGAACTCGGACACCGTCGTTTTGGCGAAGCCATCATGGGCGCCGTCAATCAGGCTGGCATCAAGACCAAAAACGTCGCTATCGGCCTACCCGCCACGAAGACTTTTACCAGCATTGTCGAAGCCGACACTCTCCCCGAGAAGGAGCTCGCGAAGACTTTCAAATACGAAATTGACAAATACGTCCCGATGCCCATGAGCGAGGCCAAGGCTAGTTATATCATCCTCGGTCCTAGCCCCAATGACCCAGCCAAAACCGAGATTCTCGTTAGCTCCGTCTCCAAGGAATACGCCGAGTCCACCATGGAAATCATCGAGAAAACCGGTCTCAATATTATCGCCATGGAGCCAGAACCGCTCGCTATGGCTCGCGCGCTCGCTATTCCAGGCGCCATCGATGCTACCATGATCGTCGATTTTGGTGAAAAATCTACCGATCTAGTTATCGTCTATAAAAACCAACCGCGCCTCGTCCGCTCGATTTCTGGTGGCTTTAATACGCTGGTACGGACGCTCTCTACCGGTCTTGAAGTCCGCGAAGATCAAGCTCGCCAATTCATATTGAAGTTCGGCCTTGCCGAAGACAAGATTGAGGGGCAAGTTTTGAAAACTCTCTCGATGCCTCTCGACACTTACGCTGCCGAGCTGGCCAAGTCCGTCCGCTTCTTCCAGACGAAATACCTGAACGGTCGCGTCGGTGGTATCGTTCTTTCCGGCTATGCCAGTATGATTCCGCTTTTCTCCGAATATCTCGAAGCCAAAACCAACATCCCCACCATGAATGGTAATCCATGGCAGTCAGTCCGTACCACCCCAGAGCAGCAGCATGCCCTTATGCCGGTCGCTTCTGAATTTGCCGTCGCGATCGGGCTTTCAGAAAGGAGCAATGACTAATGGCCAAAAAACCTAATCTTAATCTTAATTTCAATATCAATTTCTCCGACATCAAAAACAAAATCCAGGCCAAACTCCAAGGCGGCCGCAGTCGCGAGATTCCTCTGGAAATCAACCTCGTTCCCGACATCAAAAACGAGATGATCAAAACCCTGAAACTTCGTAATTTCATCTTCTTCCTCTGTATCGTTATCGGCTCCGCTAGTCTCGGCACCGTCGCGGTTTTTGCCAGTATCGCCGGCGGCCAACAGGCTATCGTCGATGCCAAGAAATCGACCATCACTAATCTCTCCACGAAGCTCGGCAGTTACAGTGATCTCGGTGATTTTCTCACTATTAAAGATCAGCTCGGTAATATCAGCAGCATATCCGATCGCAAAAAACTCCTTTCTCGCATTTTTAGCACTCTTTCGGCTCTCCTCCCGACCAGTGGCGATAGCATTACGATATCCGAGCTTAGCGTCAATCTTGCCACCGACTCTCCGACCCTGTCTTTTGACGCCCAGGCCAACGCCAATAACCCACCCTACATCGACTACAACGTCCTTGACTCTTTCAAGAAAAGTATGCAATATATGCGCTACGATTATGGTAATTATGTCGATCGCGAGGGCGCCGAAATCCCGGCCTACTGTATGATTGAAAACGGCAATGACGGTGCGACCCTCTCCGATCCGGAAAAGGGAATCTACGCCTACTGGCTTATCACTGGCGATGGCTGTAATCCGTCATACGATGGCGACGACCCATCTCGTCAGACTAGCGGTTACACCACCGAGGAATACAACGGCCAGACTGTTGTCAAGATTTGGCGTACACCACAATTTACCGAGTGGTACAAAGACGATCCGAAGCCAAACGAGCCAACCCTCACTATTGATGGCACGATTGAAAACGTTGCTCATTTCGAAAGCACCTGTTTATCCTATGCCGGCTCCATCGATGACAATACCAAGGTCGTCACCTGGACTTCTAACAACGAGTGTATGCTCGTCCCCGACGGTGTCGACGGCATCGTGATTTCCGACTCATCCAATGGTCGCGGTAGCAACGAAGAGCTTGTCCTCCGTTTTTCTTCGGTCATCACACTGAATAGCGAAGTATTTAACTTCTCCAACAAACACATGCTTGCCATCGGTCCGACTGGCCGTCATAACGTCACCGACTCTTATGTCCAGATCCAGAACATGTTTGGCGAACGCGCCTCAGATTGTCCGGAAGGTGATACTGCATGCTACAATAATTCAAACACAGGAGGTAACTAATGGCTCGTGAAATTGCCATCTTGAAACGTGCCAAGATTTCCAAGGCTCAACAATACATGATTTTTGCCGTGCTCGGTTCTAGCCTTTTGCTCGGCGCCGCCTTTTCACTCATCATGCATTTCGTTAATCAAATTTCCTTCAATGCCCGTGTCATTTCCGAGGAGGATCGTTCCATTGTTGCTTATTCTGACGCCATCAAGAACATCGGCGTCTGTCGCAAACCCGCTGGCGCCGTCTATACCGACGATGAACTTAAAAAATGTAGCCCCGATAGTATTGATACCGCTCAGGTTCCTGGTACTCTGCGCTCCAATATCCTAACTGGCCTCGCCGCCAATGAATCCTTGAACTCCGTACCCAAGGAAAGCACATCAAGTTGTATCAATCCCGCCACCAACCGCAACTACACCTACGAAGAAATCGAGGACTATTACGAGGCAGCCGAAACCACCGAGGAACTGATGGCGGCTAGCGCCCTCATTCAGAAATGCTCCGCCCTCCGCGTGATTCCGGATGCCCTTCCTGCCTTCCGCAACGAAGAAGCACTTCTCGCGAGCCTTAATAAAATCTTCATCATTTCTGGCTGGGAGCCAGACTCCATCAGTCCGACCGGTACTGCTTCTGCCGCCACTTTCGGCACTGGGCTTAACACGCTCTCAGTACGCCTCTCTGTCGAAGCCGACGTCAACCGTACCAAAACCGTACTTGACAACATCGAGCGCTCCATCCGCGAATTCAACATCGAGCGCGCTACGATTGAGTGGGGGTCAAATAACACCTTAGTTCTGCAAGCCCAAGCGACCGCCTACTATATGGAACCGTCCACCATCACCGAAACCAACAAAACCATCAAACCAGGAGACAAAAAATGAAAAAAGATTTATTTGTCGTAGTTATTGCCGCTATCGCCGGTTTTCTAATTGCCTATTTTGTGACTAATATGCTCTATCCTACCATCGAGAGCTTCTCGTTCAAGACCCTAGACACCGTCGTTACTTCTAGTGTGACCGAACCGAGCGACGACATTTTTAATTTTCGTTCCATCAATCCGACCGTCGAAGTGTATGTCGGGCAGTGTGCCCAGTACAATGCCAACGGCGATTGTATCGAAAGCTACACCGAGCCCGAATCCGACGACGCAGGCTCCGACGCAGACTCCGCCATCAACAATGGTACGAACGGCAACGGCACCGCTAATAATTCCTCCAATCAATCCACAGAGGGCTCCACCAATGGCAACTCTAACTAAGGCCGCCGAGGAACGCATCGTCGGGCTTCTCCTCGCCGAGGGGCTTGCCGATAGCGAACTCGTTCTCAAAATCAAAACCGACACCGATGTCACCGGTGGTTCTGTCCTCGCTGAGCTCAAAAAACAAAATGTCATCACCGACGACATGGTTTCTCACGCTACCGCTGTCATCATTGGCGTACCGTATGTTGAGCTAAAGAACATCACTATCGACCAAGATATCTTGACCAAGATTCCGTATGAGGCCCAGCGCCGCGCGATGGCGGTGCCACTCGGCGAGAAAGACGGACTTCTGAATGTAGCCATGACTGACGTTACCAACGTGCAGATTACCGATTATCTTTCCAATCTCCTCAATCGACCCATCCGAGTTTGGATGTCGAGCGAGCGTGGCGTTCGTGAAATGATTGAAAAAAACCACGGCGATTTCTCCGGCGTCACCGAGGCGGTCCGTGAATCTAGTGCCGAAGCTACTACGGGCCAGCCGACTAGTAACGCTAAAACTATCGCGCAGGACTCTCCGATTAGCAAGGCCCTTACTACGATTCTGAGCTACGCCGTTCGCACCAAGACTTCTGATATTCATATCGAACCACTCGAAAACTCCCTCATCATCAGAAACCGCATCGATGGCGTTTTACGTCGCGTCATGGAGCTGCCGAAATCTGTCGCCCCCGCGCTTGTTTCGCGCATCAAGATTCTCGCCAATCTCAAAATCGACGAGCACCGTATCCCCCAAGATGGTCAGTTTGCCGTAGTGGTCGACGACAAGGAGGTCGATCTCCGTATTGCCACCAGCCCCGTCACTTGGGGCGAGCAGGTCGTGATTCGTCTTCTCGATAAAACCGGTACGTCTATGAATATAGAAAAAATGGGTATGACTGGCCATGCTCTCCGCGCCGTCAAAGAGGGTATCAAGAAACCAAACGGCATGATTTTGACGTCTGGACCTACCGGCTCCGGTAAATCCACTACCCTTTACGCCCTAATTCAGGAAATCAAATCCGACGAAATCAATATCGTCACCATGGAAGACCCAGTCGAGTACAAGATGGATGGTATTAATCAGATTCAGGTCAACGTCGACGCCGGGCTAACCTTCGCCGCAGGGCTTCGTAGCATTTTGCGCCAGGACCCAGACGCGGTCATGGTTGGTGAGATTCGTGATGGCGAGACGGCGAGCCTGGCCGTTCAGGCCGCTCTTACTGGCCACCTCGTGTTTAGTACGTTGCACACCAACTCTGCGGCGGGCATTTTGCCACGTCTCTTGGATATGGGTATCGAACCATTTCTTCTCGCCTCTACTCTCAACGTCGTCATCGGCCAACGTCTTGTCCGTCGTGTTACTGAGAAACACGAACTCTACAAGTCCTCCGAAATCGAGACCCGGAGCATCAACGAAATCATTGGGCGTCTTTTGCCGCAGGAAGATTCCGAGGTTGCCTCGGTCAGCGAAGACCTCGGTTACCCTGGGCTTCCAGTCAAAAATGATAACTACTACATGCTCTCACGCGGCATGGATACGCGCGAAACCCCAGGTGGGTACAAGGGGCGCGCCGGTCTTTATGAAACCATCGAGGTTGACGAAGACATCCAGAAACTTATCGTGAATCATTCGACTTCCGCCGAAATCATGCGTCTCGCCAAGGAGAAGGGAACCGTCACCATGCGTGAGGACGGCATCTTGAAAGCCCTCTCTGGTATTACCACCATAGATGAAGTTAACCGCGTCGCTAGTGACATCACTTAGCGCTTGTGCTATAATATATATTATATGGAAACTGGGCAAAATAATTCACCGAAAATCGCAACCTTATTGGAAGAGTGCGTTCGTCGCAAAGCTTCTGATTTACATATCCAGTATGGCATCCCGCCGATTTTGCGTATCGACGGCGCACTTATTGCCATACCTAATACTCCCGCGTTGACCGAAGAACATTTGAAAAACCTCATTTTTGCCACCATGGACGAGGGCCAGCAGAAGATCTTCTTGAAGGACAAAGAATTCGATTATTCGTTCTCATTTGGCGACGTCGCACGTTTTCGCGTCAACGCTTTTCATGAACGCGGCAAGATGGCGGCGGCTTTTCGTTTGATTCCGAACGCCATTGTTCCGCTGAGCGAACTCGGTATGCCGCCCGTCGTCGAGACATTTGCTGATTATCCGCGTGGCCTCGTCCTAGTCACCGGCCCGACTGGCTCCGGCAAGTCTACTACCCTTGCCGCTCTTATTGACAAGATTAACCGTGACAAATCCGTCCATATCCTCACCATCGAGGATCCGATTGAGTTTACTCACAAATCTCTACGCTCCGTGATTGTTCAGCGCGAGGTACACTACGATACATTCAGCTTTGCCGCCGCTCTTCGCTCCGCCTTGCGCGAGGACCCCGACGTCGTCTTGATTGGCGAGATGCGTGATCTTGAAACCATCCAGGCCGCCATCACGATCGCCGAAACTGGCCACCTCGTTTTCGCCACACTTCACACCAACTCCGCCGCGCAGAGTATTGATCGTATGATTGATGTCTTTCCAGCTCATCAGCAGCCCCAGGTTCGCGCCCAGCTCGCCAATATGCTAAATGCCATTTGTTCGCAACGTCTCATACCTGCCGTTGGCGGTGGGCGTGTTGTCGCCGCCGAGATTATGGTGGCGAACTCCGCCGTTCGCGCTCTCATCCGCGAGGGCAAGACTTTCCAGCTCGATACCGCCATTCAGACTGGCGCCGAGCAGGGCATGCAGACCATGGACCGCACTCTGGCTAAACTCGTCCAGACCGGTGTCATCACCTATGACTCCGCCCGTGAGTATGCCGTAGACATGAACGAACTTAACCGCTACGTCAAAGGTTAGCCCACATGAAACGTTTCAATTATAAAGCCAAGGACAAGGAAACTGGCAAAATCATCAAAGGCAGCATCCAGGCGGATAGTGAACGTGCCGCTGGCAAACTTCTTATTGAGCAGGGCTACATTCCTAGCACTGTTGAGGAGGAGGGGGCAAATAATCCTCTTGTTCACATCAAGGGTCGCGTCAAGGCCAAAGACCGTATCGTTTTTACGCGTCAGCTCGCGACCTTGATTGGCGCCGGGTTGCCACTCGCTGCTTCTCTTCGTACAGTTACCGACCAGACACAGGAAAAGGGCATGAAGGAAATCGCCGAGGAGATTATCGCCGCCGTCGAGTCTGGTAAAAGTCTATACGAAGCTTTCTCCGCTCATCCGAAGATTTTTAACGGCGTCTATCTAGCCCTCATTCGCGCAGGTGAAACTTCCGGTACTCTTGATATTGCCCTGAAACGCCTCGCCGACCAAGAAGAGAAAGACGCCGCCATGATGAGCAAGATCAAAGGCGCCCTGGTCTATCCGGCGATCATCTTTGTAGTCATTATCGCCGTCCTTGCCTTCATGATGATTATGGTGGTTCCGCAAGTCGCTCAACTCTACGACGACATGGGCGAAGAACTGCCGGCACTTACTCAATTTCTCGTCAACACGACTAATTTCTTCGGTCAATTCTGGTGGCTTATCACCATCGTTGTAGTTGGGGCCATCGTCGGCAGTGTTTATTTTGTCAAAAATACCCATACTGGACGGATGGTTATGGATTCGTTTAAGCTTCATGCTCCGATTTTTGGCAAAATGTTCCAGAAGCTCTACGTCTCGCGCTTTGCTCGTACCGCCGAAATGATGCTCGCGACTGGCGTACCAATGATTGACTCTATCACTATCTCCGTCAACGCCGTATCGAATTCTGTCGTCGAGGCCGAGTATAGTAAGGCCCTCGCCCTCATCAAAGCCGGCAAACCACTCGGCGAGTCGCTCTCCGACCTGAAATATATGCTTCCGCTCGTCTATCAGATGTCCTCCATTGGTGAAGAATCCGGCAAAATCGACGAGATGCTCGGCAAAGCCGCTGGCGTTTATGAGGAAGAATTGGAAAATCAAATCAACAACATCTCCACCATGATTGAACCTATCCTCATGGTTGCCATGGCCGGCATGATTGGTGTCGTGATTGGCGGCACACTTCTCCCGATTTACTCGCTTGTCAATTCTGTTTCAGCTTAGTTTTACCATAAACTTATTGATTTTTTCATCATAATACGTTATTATTAACTTAGGTAAAAATCTAGAAAGGATTTATATTTATGACCAATAATAACATTAAAACTAAGAAAGGCTTCACCATCATCGAAGTTGTGCTCGTGCTCGCTGTAGCTGGTCTTATCTTTATGATGGTGTTCCTCGCACTTCCTGCGTTGCAACGCTCACAGAAGGATACCCAGCGCCGTGACCAGCTTTCCGGTCTGGTTACTCAGATCATCCAGTACCAAGCCAACAACCGCAACAAGCTGCCGACCATGTCGGGAACGACGAGCGAGACAGTGTCTGATTTTAATGGCGATGGTAAAGCTGTCACTGGCGGCAATGTGGTTACTACCGGCTGGGCAGGGTTTTACAACAACTACTTACTTGCAGGTGGCGACGTATTCGATGATCCAAACGGTGACCAATATAAATTATACGTTACTGCTTGTAACCCAGAAGGGGGTAGCAAAAAGAACGGCGTTGCCTGTTCTGGTGGCACTGCAACGACGAGCCAGCAAAGAAATAGTGTCTCATTTGAGGAACAGGATTATACTATCCTAATCCTGACCAACGCAACCTGCGAAGGCGAGCAAACTGTGTTTAACACTGGTGACCGCAAGGTAGCAGTAGCCTACAAACTTGAAGGCGGTGGTACCTTCTGTCAAGGCAACTAATCTCAAATATCATAAGAAAAAGTCACTCGCACGAGTGACCTTTTCTTTATCCTTTATGAGTTGTAGCAATATTGTCCAGAATGTTCCAGTTTATATATCACTGCCACTTTCCGGGCGTTAGCAGTCTTTATTGCCTTATCGCCATCACATGTCGCGCCAATTTCTACATAAATCGTCTTGTCCATTTCCAACACATCATATTTATTGATTGCCGCGTTGCAGATATCATTTAGATTGCCATCTATTGTGCAGTTTTCCACACTTAGCCTATATGGGTCGCCATCCGGGTCACGAAACTCCGTCCCGAGAAAATCTCGGTAGAACCCTGCCCAGCTCGTCGCATCAACGCTATTGCTGAGCTCCCCACCCTCCACCGTTACTGTACGGCCTACATCCAGTCGGGTCTTGTCGCTACCCGTAGTTCCTGGCAACGCCCCGCGGTTGTTATTCGTCTGGAAGTTTTTTAGTTGCGTGACAAATCTCGCCATATCTTCGCGCCGTCGCGCATCCCGCTGGCTTGCTAACAGGTTCGGCACCGCGACAAACGTCGCCGCGAAAATCATTCCGGCAATCGCCAGCACCAATGCAATTTCTACTAATGTAAAACCTTTTTCTGTCTTCATAATATAAGTATAGTCAAAATCCCGCAAAATATCAATCTAGTTATGATAAAATAAAAGTATGCAAGTCCTCTTTTGTCTTCTCATGTTTGTTTTCGGTGCTGGGCTTGGCTCGTTTCTGTGCTGTCAGGTCCGTCGTCTTCGTCGTCATGAAAAGCACCAGAAGTCCCTCGGCCCCCGCTCCGTTTGCCTTCACTGTGGCAAGAAACTCCGTTGGTATGAGAACATTCCTCTCATCTCCTGGTGCTTGCAGAAGGGGAAGTGCCGCCACTGCGGTAAAAAAATCGGCCTCGCCGAAATCCTCGCCGAGCTCTCGGCCGCCGTCGCCCTCGCGACTCTTGCCACACGCGTCAACGTTCACACTGCGACTCCGCTGGAATGGGGCATCTTTGCCGCTACGGTTATTTTTACTCTCATCCTACTTTTTCTCGCCATTTACGACGGACTCTATGGCGAACTGCCAACCGTCTTCTTGACAATATCCATCATTTGTGCTATAATCATAGCAGCTCTGAAAGTATGGGCTAGTTTTTCCAATCTCCACCCACCATACTCTCAGTTTTCTTGGTCGCTCATTCTGGAACCTCTCGGCTCCGCCTTGCTTCTCGGGGGGCTGTACCTCGTCCTCTATCTTGTGTCGCGCGGCAGATGGGTCGGCGATGGCGACTGGCTCCTTGCCACTGCCATTGGTCTAGCTCTCGGCCGTCCTTTCGCGGCTCTCGTCGCCCTCTTCGCGGCGAACTTTGCCGCCTGCCTCATCTCCGCCCCTTCCGCCATCAAGCGTCATAGTCACCAGATTTACTTCGGTCCATTTTTGGTTCTCGGATATCTTCTTGGCGCTTTTTTCATGAACTGAACGTAGTAGCGAACCATACAATAATTGTGCTATAATATAACCATGAGGATTAAGAAAGGCGACACCCTGATTGAAGTAGCTATCGCTATTGCTGTTTTTTCACTTGTCGCCATTGGCGTTGTTTCCGTGGTCAATGGCAGCACCTCTGCCGCTCAATCTTCTCTCGAAATCACCGTCACCAGGGAACAAATCGACGCTCAGGCCGAAGCACTTCGCTTTATCCACAATTCTTACATCGCCGGCGGCCAGTCCAACTCTGCCAGCAACGAGAAATATCTCCGTCTCTGGAACGCCATCAAGGCCCGTGCCTACAATGCCACTAATAATAACGTCGACCTCACCCCTGTCATTAGCTACAATCCCACTACCTGCGCTGAACTCTATGACGACAATAACGGTAATAACATTTATGTTCAAAGTGCCTTCGTTATCAACTCACACTATCTCGGCAACCCGATGCCAATCACCAGCCAGGCAGACGCCTCCACTTATGTCAACAAAGTCGTCGTCGGTGCCAACTCCTCTGTTTTGTTTGCCGCCGCCGCTACCTACCCACGCTTGCTCTATACTGCCACCACCAGCGAAGATACTCTGCTCGATTCTGGCGCCAACGACGCCGGCAAGCAAAAAAATTATTTCAGCGATGAGCTTTCCCGCGTCGAGGGCATCTACATCGTCGCCATCAAGGACCAAAACACCACCACCGTCGTCACTGGCGGCGGGAACAGTATCACTTATACCTCCGCCTTCTATGATTTCTACATCCGCACCTGCTGGTTCGCCCCGGGCGCCGATCGCCCATCAACCATCTCCACCGTCATCCGCCTCCAAGACCCCGAGGTCATCAATTACTGACAAGTGACCTCGCTACTTCGTCTCCGAATGAAACTTCTCATGTACCTCTCTGAGATGCGCATCTGTTACATGTGTGTATATTTGCGTCGTCGAAATATCCGCGTGCCCCAACATCGACTGCACCGAGCGTATGTCCGCTCCATTCATCAAAAGATCCGTTGCGAACGAGTGTCTCAGCGTATGCGGCGATACATGCTTCGTAATACCCGCAAGCCGCGCGTATTTTTCCACGATGCGCTCCACGCTCCGCGCTGTCATGCGTCGGTAGTTGCCAGACGTATCCGCCGCCTGTAGGTTTCGCGAATTATTCAAGAATAGCGCCGGCAGGGAATCGGTCCTCGCATCCAGATAATCTCGCACCCTATCCGCGCAGGCTTCCGAAATAAAAATCGGTCGGTCCTTCGAACCCTTCCCGCGCACCATAAATTCGCGCCGTTCTAGGTTAATCGAATCGCGATTTAGCCCCACCAGTTCCGACACCCGCAGCCCACCAGAGTACAGTAACTCAATAATCGCCCGATCGCGTAGTCCCGACTCCGTAGACAAATCTATCTCTTCGAGCATGTCCTCGACCTCGTCGTAATGCAGGAACGTCACCTGTTTCCGCACTACTTTCGGCAAATCCACGAGTGACGGGTCGAGCGATTTGATCTCCCGTCGCGCCAGATATTTCAGAAATCCGCGTAGCGCAATCAAATGATACGCCTGCGTGATGACTTTTAAGTCCTCACTTCCGTTTTCCGAGCCATACCGATTGAGTTTCAGCCGATATTTTCGCAAAATATCCCTGTCAAGGTCGCTCGCCTTAATATCATCCTGCCCCGTAATCTCTTGACAAATCTCCAAAAACCTTTCCAAATACAACCGATAATTTTCGATTGTTTTCCGCGATCGTCCTGCCTCAATCTCCAAATGCTCCAGAAAATCTTGAATCAAATCCGACAAATACATGTTCTACTTCACCATTTGCGCCAGCAGGTATGTGCCGTACTCACGACTACTAATCACATTGTCACCGTCTGCATCATAAATCTTGATGATTTCCCAATCGCTCGACGTTGAGTTTGCCACGGCTTCATCGCCACCAATCAGCGCCTCAATGGCCTTTATCCAATTTTTCATATTCTCGGTATAATCTACTGCCGAACCATCCATCTTACCATACGCCTCTGCCACCAAATCATACTCGTACTGGCTGAGGGTTGCCATCGCTACTTCCGGTTCCATTCCGCAATCCGCCGCACTCGTCATCGAGCATCCCGCATAAACACCGAGCGTCACTTCGCGCGAATCTGGCTGCAGTGTCACTGTGTAAACCGTACCTGGCGTCTCTCCGTTAAAGAACTCCAAATCAATATCGTATCCTATGCGCTTATTTAGTATTGCAATCTGCTCCTGCATCGTTGCATTTTGTTTAGAAATCGTATCAATGCGATTTTCGAGCGTCGCGATACGCGGGATATTCGTTAGCACTATCGCCGCAAGCGCTACCACTGCTATACCCACACACAACCCCACAAGTGATAAAATGACGATTTTCTGAATCTGTTTATTTTTCTCCTCCGGAGTTGGACCGCTCGTAATCGTTGCCTCCGTCCCCGGCACGGCCTGCATAGGTTGCATCCCTGGCATCTGCATATCCTGCGCCATCTGCATCCCCGGCATACCCTGTATCCCCGGCATGCCCTGCATCATAGGACCCATCTGCCCTTCGCCCGGCATCCCGTTTATCATCCCGGGTTGATTCATCGGCGTCATGGGCCCAGGATTCTGCCCACTCATAAAATTATTTCCATCCATAAGCACATTATAACATTTTGTGCAGGATTTTGAAATATGATATAATGTACCAAAGGAGTTATAATGGCAAAAACACAAGATTACATTCAGCGTACCTTAGTCGTACTTAAACCAGACTCAGTCCAGCGTGGCATCGTCGGCGAGATTATCCAGCGCTTTGAGCGCGTCGGTCTTAAAATCGTCGCTATGAAGATGGTCATGCCAGACGAGAAACTTTACCGTATGCACTACGAAGATATCGGTCAGATGATTACTCGTCGTGGCGAGACAGCTTTCCGCTACAATGTCGAGTATATGATGAGCGGCCCAGTTATCGCCATGGTTCTAGAAGGCGTCGAGGCTCAGCCACTCGTCCGCAAGATTGTCGGCCCGACCGAACCGAAATCCGCCGAGATGGGCACCATCCGTGGCGACTTCTCGCACATGAGCTTTGGCTACTCAGATGCCAAGGGTGTCGGTGTGCCGAATCTCGTCCATGCTTCCGGCTCTATCGAGGAGGCCAAAAAAGAAATCGACCTCTGGTTCAATGCCAACGAGCTCTACGATTATAGTGATTTGAACGAGAAATACACTCGCTAGTGACTATTGATTCCGGCGATTGCCCCTGCGATGCATGCAATCGCCACCACGATAATTCCGACGATGACCTGCGGGGTCATTTTTTTCTTCAAGTTCTGCATTTTTTCTTTCATAATTCCATTATATCATTGGTCTTAGCAAAACATAAGCCTAAGTTACGCGTTTACCCTTGCGCTTATCTAGAAACCGTGCTACTATATTATATATGCCAGCAAGTAGAAAACGCACCACTTCTAGTAAAACTTCCCCTCGTAGCAAGGGCAGGGCCACCACGCGTCGCAAGTCCGCGAACAAGGAGCCTGATGTCCAGCACGAACTACCTGGCGGCTTTTGGCGTCAGATTCTCGCAGTTCTCATGATTGCTCTGGCGTTGTTTCTGTGCTTTACTTGGTTCGGGCATGGTGGGGAAGTCCTCAATACTATCCATAGTACTATCATGCAGGGCATTGGTTTTGCGACCTATTTCTTGCCGTTCTTGCTAGTATATCTCGCAGTCAAGATTTTCCGCGCCGAGGGGAATCGTGTTGCTATCGTCGTCTATCTTGCGAGTATTCTTATGCTACTCTGGGTATCCGGTATCGCCGCCATCAATGGTAACGGTGGCATCGTCGGCAAATGGCTCAATGATCTCATGATTAATCTTCTCGATCAGAACGTCGTTATTTTTATCTATATCGTCCTTATCTTTATCACTTTTGCCTTTCTCTTGCAAGTCTCGCCACTCACTCTATTCAAGGATACCAAAAATCTCGTCACCCCCAACAAGAAGCCAGCGGTAACCCCTGCCGACTCAGACGACACCAAGGCCAAGGGTGGCAAACTCGGCCAACTCGAAATCAAAGTCAACTCTGGCCTTGCCGCCCCTGCGGCTGAGGCTGCGGCGAAGCCAGCCAAGGTTCGTGGCTTCTTGCACAAGGCTCCTCGTATCAATATGCCCGCCACTCCCGCCGAGACTGCACCGAAGCCCACTATTGAGAAGCCCGAAGAGAAAGCCCTCGTAGCCGAAACCGATCCCGACTGGAAGATGCCTACTCCGGATCTCCTCAGCAAGAAACAATCCCCGCAGGACCCGGGCAACGTCAAACAAAACGCTTTCATCATCCAGAAGACCTTCTCCGAATTCGGTATTGAAGTCGAGATGGAGGACGCCAACGTCGGTCCGCGCGTCACGCAGTATACGTTGCGTGCTCCCGGCGGTGTCAATCTCGCCAAAATCGCCGCTCGCGACAAGGAGCTCGCCTACAATCTTTCTGCGCAGACCGTTCGCATCGAGGCACCAATCCCAGGCACTCAACTTATTGGTGTCGAAGTTCCAAATGTTAAATCCGCCAGCGTATCACTTCGTGGCATCATTGAAAGCTCCGAGTGGCGTCAAGCCAAGGATCCGCTGACTTTCTCGGTAGGGAAAGACATCTCCGGCCGCCCCGTCGTTGCGAATCTCGCCTCTATGCCACACTTGCTCATTGCGGGTACTACCGGTTCCGGTAAGTCCGTCATGACGAATACCATCATCATGTCGCTCCTCTACCGTAACGCCCCCTCCGAAATGCGCATGATTATCGTTGACCCGAAGCAAGTCGAGATGGTCAGCTACAACGACATCCCGCATCTCTTGACTCCGGTCATCACCGACACTAGCAAAGCCCTTTCCGCTATGAAGTGGGCTGTCGGCGAGATGGACCGCCGTTACTCGCAAATGGCCGAGGAAAAAGTCAAGAAAATCACCGACTACAATGCTAAAATGGAACAAAAACAAAAAGACGGCATCAAAGAGGGCGACAAAAATACCGCCAAGATGCCATATATCGTCATCATCATCGACGAGATGTCCGACCTCATGATGCAGGCTTCAAAGGAGCTCGAACCTCTCATTGTTCGTATCGCCCAGCTCGGCCGCGCCGCCGGCATGCACCTTATCCTTGCCACCCAGAAGCCTATCGTCAAGGTTATCACCGGTCTCATCAAGGGCAACATCCCTTCCCGCATCGCTTTCCGTGTTACGAATTCCATGGAGTCGCGCATCATCCTAGATAGTAGCGGCGCCGAAAAGCTCTTAGGTCAAGGCGACATGCTCCTCTCCACCGAGAAGACCATGAACGGTCCCGAGCGTATTCAGGGCGCCTGGACCCCCGACGAAGATATCGAGAAAGTCACCGACTTTCTCCGCGCTCAACGTCCGCCGCAGTATAACGACGAAGTTATCGCTCAACAAGTCGCCATCAAGGGCATGTCTGGTGCTGGCGGCGATATGGGCACTCTCGGTCGTACCTTCGATCCTCAGGACCCACTCGTGCGAAAAGCCGTCGAGATTTCTTTAAATAAGGGTAAGTTCAGTACCGCCATGCTCCAAACCTACCTCGGCAAAGGCCACGGCTACGTTTCTGGCCTCGCCATCTGGTTTGAAGAAATTGGCGTCATCGGCCCGCAGAACGGCAACAAACCTCGTGATCTCCTCATTACTTCGCTCGACGAATTTGACCAGATAAGTAGTCAAGGACAAGAATAACGCTCGTATCGACATTATGAACAGGCACACTTCATCCCACCCCACTAACTTTTACCGCACCGCCGAGAGTGTTTCGCCGGGGCATCCGGACAAACTCTGTGATCAGATTTCCGATGCTATTCTTGATGCTTATCTGGCGCAAGACCCTGATGCTCGCGTTGCCGTCGAAGTCTGCGGCGGTCACGGTGTAGTTTTTGCCGTTGGCGAAGTAACCAGCATTGCCAAGATGCCAGATCTTGCGAAGATTATTGAGCGCATCACAGGTAGAACCGACTTAGAATTGCACACTAGGCTCGTCGAACAGTCTCCCGAGATTGCGAACGGTGTAGACACCGGTGGCGCCGGCGATCAGGGAATCATGATTGGTTACGCCTGCGACGAGACTCCCGAGCTTCTCCCCCGTGAAGTCGTCCTCGCTCGTCAGCTCAATGAACATATTTACGCCAAATACCCCTATGATGGCAAAACCCAAGTCACCCTCAATCCCGACGGCTCTATTAGCTCTGTTGTCGCCAGTTTTCAAAATGTCCCAAAAGACGAGCTAAGTGCCATCATCGACGAGTTTATCAACGAGAATAATTTAGAGTTATTAGTGAATCCTGCCGGCGACTGGAACCAAGGCGGGTTTGACGCCGACACTGGACTCACCGGTCGCAAACTCATTATCGACAATTACGGCCCGCGCATCCCAATTGGCGGCGGCGCTTTCTCGGGCAAGGACCCATCTAAAGTCGACCGTTCTGCCGCCTACATGGCCCGCCGTATCGCCGTGGACTATTTGCGAAAGCGTCACGCTCACGAAGTGCTAGTTCGCCTCGCCTATGCCATTGGTTACGACCAGCCACTCGAAAAAACTGTGATTATTGATGGTGCACCAGAAGCAATCGAAGGCTACGACCTCACTCCGCAGGGAATTATCCGCACGCTCGGCTTGAAGCGCCCGATTTACGAGCAGACGGCCCGCTATGGTCATTTCGGCCACGCTTTCCCATGGGATGACTAACTCTTGCCAAAACCTACCATCTGTGCTATAATGGTACGAGTTAACAAAGGATTTATATGAAGAAAGCAGTTATCCTCGTCGGCGGCAAGCAATATCTCGTCGAAGAGAAAGAGACCCTACGGGTGGACCTCCTCCCGGCAGGCACTAAAGAGCTCGAGACTGATGCTTTACTCGTTATCGACGGCGACAAGGCTACCGTCGGCACCCCTACGGTAAAAGGCGTCAAAGTTTCAGCCAAGGTCGTAGCCGAGGAAGTCAAAGGTGACAAGGTTCGCGTCATCCGCTACCATAGCAAGAAGCGTGTTCACAAGGAGACCGGCCACCGTCAGAAATACAGCGAAATCGAAATCGTTAAAATCGCCTAATAAAATAAGCCCGTCAGGGCTTATTTTTCTCCACATTCATACTTTTTATGTTATAATATATACAATGAGTGCGAAGGTAATATGTGTAACCAATCAAAAAGGCGGCGTTGGCAAGACCACCACCGCTGTCAATCTAGCATATTATCTCAATAAGGATAGATACAAAGTCCTCCTTGTCGACTTCGACCCGCAGGGCAACGCCACGAGTGGTCTTGGTATTGATAAAAACGACATCAAAACCCTCGGAGTAACTATGAATGAGGTCATTTTAGGGACCGCCGAGATGTCACAATCCGCTCGCCCCACCAAATACAAAGGTTTCGATCTTGCTCCTGCCACTCCAGAGCTCGCCAACGCCGAAGTCGAGATTGCAAATCAACCCAGACGTTTCACGCGGCTTCGCGACGCCATCAATTCCGTTCGGCAAAACTACGATTATGTTATCATCGATTTACCGCCATCACTCTCGCTTCTCACCGTTAATGGCATGATTGCTTCCGACTATCTCCTTCTTCCAGTCCAGACTGAGTTTTATGCCCTCGAAGGCGTCACTCAGCTCCTCGAATCCATGAAGCTTGTCATGAAGCAAGCGAACCCCAACCTCAAACTCCTCGGCGTTGTTGCCACTATGTATGACAAACGCACTACCCTCTCCCCGCAAGTCTTCACCGAAATCAAAAAATACTTCAAGAAGCTCGCTTTTAGGACTACCATTCCGCGCAACGTCCGCCTCGCCGAGGCCCCTTCGCATGGCGTACCGGTCGGCGATTACGATAAGTTTAGTCGAGGCGCGAAAGCCTACAAAGATTTCACCAAAGAAGTAGAGGAGAGAACAAAATGAGTAAAGGTTTAGGGCGCGGCTTCGAGTCGCTCATCCCCACGGATTTATTCGACGAAGAGTTTGATCTGACCGCCGCCGAAGACAAAACATCCAGCGAATTGAAACAGCTAAAACTCGACGATATCGTTCGTGACGAAGACCAGCCGCGCCAGACTTTTAGCGACGAAGCCATTTCCGCGCTCGCCGCTTCCATCAAGGAGCACGGCGTGCTTCAGCCCATCGTCGTCACCAAAGAAGACGGCAAATATAAAATCGTCGCCGGCGAACGCCGTTGGCGCGCTAGCCGCGAAGCTGGGCTTACCACTATCCCAGCCATCGTCCGTACTCTCGATTCACAAAATCGACTCGAACTTTCCATCATCGAGAACGCTCAGCGCGAAGATTTGAACCCGCTCGAACTCGCTACTGCCTACGCCAAACTCCAATCCCAGTTCAATCTCTCCACCGGCGATATTGCCGCCAAGGTCGGCAAATCCGAATCTTCCGTCATTGGCACCATGCGTCTTTTGAACCTTCCCGACGAAGCCAAGAAAATCATGGTCGAAGAGAAACTCACCGAGGGTGTCATGCGCCCCCTAGTTTCCGCCGACGAGAAGACCATCAAGAAAGTCCTCCCCAAAATCGTCAAAGAAGGCTGGACCGTCCGCCGTGTTGAGCGTTACATTCAGGACAACAAGAAAAAATCCAGCGCCCAAATCGTCAAAGCTCACAACTACCACAAAGAAGAAGACGCCCTCACCGAGAAATACGGCTCACTTGCCCGCGTCACCGGCCGCACCCTCTCTTTCAAATGTAAGACCGACGACGAACTTCGCGCACTCCTAGATAAGTTAGCCTAGCGTCGTGCTATAATATATACATGGCACAAGATTCCGAACGTGTAAAACGTGCGATAGAGATTGCAAAAAAGGCTCACGCCGGTCAATTCCGTAAAACTGGCGAACCATATATTATACATCCTCTCGCCGTTAAGAAAATCCTTGAAGAGTGGGGTATGGACGAGGACACTATTATTGCTGGCGTCCTGCACGATACGGTCGAGGATACCGACTTGCGTCTTGACGACATCAAACGCGAATTTGGCGAATCTGTCGCTTTTCTCGTGGACGGCGTCACGAAACTCTCCACCGCCCGCAACGGCATGCGCGACATCGACACCTATCTTCCCGAAACGAAAGACAATTTTCTCCGCCTCATGATTGCTCTCGGTGACGACATTCGTGTCCTCATTATCAAACTCGCCGATCGTTTGCACAATCTCCGCACCCTTTCCGCCCTGCCTCCCGACAAACAACGCAAAATCGCCAAAGAAACCCTCGAAGTCTTCGCTCCCCTCGCCGATCGTCTCAACATGGGCTTGCTTCGCGTCGAAATGGCAGATCTCGCTTTCAAGTATGTCGACCCTAAGCGTTATGCTTATCTCAAAGACCTTATCGAGAAACACAACAAGTCCGCTGCCCGCGTCCTCAAAAAAATCGAGCAGGAAATTAGCGCCGCCTTGAAAAAAGAAAAAATTAACTTCGAGCTTTCTGGTCGCGTCAAGTCCGTCTACTCGCTTCACAAAAAACTCGCCAAGCACAATCAGAACATGGGCGAAATCTACGACCTTACTGCGCTTCGCATCATCGTCGACGACGTGACGGATTGCTACCTTGCCCTCGGCGTTGTTCACTCGCTCTATACGCCAATGGGCGGTCGGATCAAAGATTATATTGCTATGCCCAAACAAAACGGCTACCAGTCTCTCCATACAACCGTCATCACCAAAGACAAACACGTCATCGAGTTTCAGATTCGCACTCGCGAAATGCACGAGTACGCCGAGCGTGGTCTCGCCGCCAGCTTTTATTACAACGAACAGAAACTCACCGAGAACTACAAGAAGGGCAAAATCGAGCATCTCCCCACCAATCTCCTCTGGATTACCGAGCTTCAAATGACCGCCGCCAGACTTCGCGAAGGGAAGAAAGTCGATCTCAGAAAGTTAAAACTCAACCTCTTCGCCGACCGCATTTTCGTCTACACTCCAAAGGGCGATATTATCGACCTGCCACAGGGCGCCCTGCCGCTTGATTTTGCCTACCGTCTTCACTCCGAGATTGGCGACCACGTCGTTGGAGTCAAAATCAACGGCAAAATGAGTAACCTAAATCACAAATTGCAACACGGCGATATAGTCGAAATTATGACCAGCAAAAATCAAACCGCCAAGCGCTCCTGGCTCGATAAAATCATTACTCCTCACGCCCGTCAAAAGCTCCTTCACCGCCTAAATAGTAACACCAAAAAATAAAAAGTGTGTTATAATATAAAAAGACGCCGTTGTAGCTCAGTTGGTAGAGCAGCTCATTCGTAACGAGCAGGTCACAGGTTCGATCCCTGCCAACGGCTCCATTTTTGTTATATTACGCTTTCTGTGATATAATTAATATAAATTAAGGAGATTTTATGTCTAAGGTGGAAATCATTAAACGCCCAGTAGAGCAAATTGGGATGAATCTAAAAAAATCCGCTTGGGCGGCGGTTATCGAATCGCTCGTTATTGCGATTTTTGGTATTCTGCTGATCGCCTGGCCAGATATTACTGTCGTGGTAGTTGCGAATATTCTCGGCACCATTCTTATTGTCGGCGGGATTTACCAAGTCATCAATTATTTTGTCGTTAAAGGCCAGAATGATTTCTTTAATAATAGTTTGCTTGCCGGGGTAGTATCCGTACTCGTTGGTATTGCGGCGATTGTTATCGGCGAGGATATTGCCAACGTCTTTCGTATCATTATCGGTATTTGGATGATTTACGAATCACTTGTCCGCGTCGACACTTCCATCAAACTTCACGCCGCCGGCGTCAAAGTATGGAGTTATATTCTAATTATCGCTCTTGCTATGCTCGCGCTTGGCATCTTCGTCACCTTTAACACTGGCGCCGTCGTTCAGCTTATTGGCTGGATGATGGTCCTCACAGGGATTATCGGCATAGTCGGTGACATTATGTTTATCCAGCAGGTCAATACCATTACCGACCGACTCACCAAAGAATAAACCACCTAGCCATGAAATACTTCGCAGAAGACTTGAAAAAGATTTATAAAGAAGAGCGCATTATGTTGATCTTGATGATTATAAATGCGCTCGGATCACTTGCACTCCTGATCTTCGGTATCGTGAGTCTCAATCCCAATGTTGCCATTGTCAAAGTTGGCTATGGCGATATCGGCGGCTATCGTGATGGCCTCTGGACCGATATGCTTACTTTTCCGATTTTGGCAATCATTTTTGGCGTTTTTCATAATCTAATTGCCGTCAAAATCTACCACAAACGCGGCGCTGGTATGACCAAGTTCTTTATTATCATCACCACCGCCCTGATTGTCGGTGCCTTCGTAGTTCTAATTCGCTTATCGAGAGAGGGGTGATGGCGTCTCCTAGTCTTGAAATCCCTCGCGGCAAGCGTACGAGAAAGTACCGGTTTTTTGAGATTCTACCCGGTTTGATGTCATACGGGGCTATTATTTTACTTTTTGCCTTGTCTTGGCTTGACCCAGTCGCCGGTAGCATTTACCTCTTTATTATAGTGACTAGCACTCTAGTCAAAGCAGTCGGTACCGCCTACCGTACGATTCAGGGCTACGAGGTTTTGAAACGTGCTATGCGAGTCGACTGGCATCGTCGCGTCGCTGATCTCGCCACCCCGCATATGTCGTATGAGCGTATACGCGACGACGATAATCGTAGCTATCATTTTGGCGAGCACGTTGAAAATCTTAGGTTTATCGCCGCCATGCCGGATAGCTACCCGAACCCCACCGATATTTATCATGTCGTCATTGTCGCCGCCTATGACGAAGATTTTGCCGTCATCGACCCTACTATTTCCGCCATCGACCGCTCCACTTTTGACAGCGATCGTATTATTGTCGCGCTTGCGTACGAAGCGCGGGGCGGGGAAGCGATGGCCGCCACCGCGCGTCGTCTATATGATAAATACCAGCATACTTTTCGGGATTTTGTGCTTATCGAGCATCCCGACGGGCTGCTTGGCGAAGTTATTGGCAAAGGCCCGAATCTCACCTATGCCGGCCACTATCTCTCTAAATATCTACAACAACACCGTATTTCCTCCGCAAATGTTATCGTCACCACTCTCGATAGTGACAATCGCATGCATGAAAAGTACCTCGACTCCGTTACCTACGAATTCATCACTCATCCGAACCGCGAGCGGCTTAGCTATCAGCCCGTTTCGCTTTTCATGAATAATATCTGGGATGCACCCGCGCCAGCCCGCGTGATTGCTTTGTCCAACTCTTTCTTCAATGTTATCTCCACTATGCGCCCTCATGCTCTACGCAATTTCGCTTCTCATTCTCAACCCATGCAGGCCCTCGAAGCTATGGACTTTTGGAGTAAACGCACTATCGTCGAGGATGGTCATCAATACTGGCGCAGCCTATTCTTCTTCCGCGGTGATTATTCTGTTCTTCCGATACGCATCCCTATTTATCAAGACGCTGTGATTGGCGAAACTTTCTGGAAGACCGTCAAAGCCCAATTCGTGCAGGTCCGCCGCTGGTATTATGGCGCTTCCGACGTAGCCTATGTCGGTGTCCGCCTCTTCACTCAGAAATCTCGTCGCCCAGTTCCATTCTGGCAACTATTCCCGAAGTTCTGGCGTCTGCTTGATGGCCATATCACCCTCTGTATCCTCGCCCCGATTGTTGCTTTTGGTGGTTGGGTGCCGATGATTATGAATATGTCCGCTCACACTATGGTAGGTTACAACTTGCCAAATATCGTCAGCGTTGTTGAAACTTTTGCCTCGCTCGGTCTTATCGTATCCGTCCTTGTGTCTTTCCGTCTCCTGCCCAAACGCCCGGCCAAATATCGTAGGGGTAGAAGCCTCCTCATGCTCCTTCAATGGATTCTTATCCCGGTCACTTCTATACTTTATCAATCGCTCGCGGCGTTTTACGCTCAGACCCGCCTCATGCTCGGTCGCTACATGGAAAAATTCGACGTCACCAAAAAAATCATCAAGGCCGACAAACAATAGTAGCGCATCCCGTTTTCCATTTATTGTTTACTGGCGTGTTATAATATAAAAAACAGGAGTTACTGATATGTCAAAATCAAAAGTTTACTACACAAAAGAAATTACCCCAGAGAGCTTACAGAAAATCTACGAGGCTCTCGGCGTAGATATTACCGGCGGTGGTCGCAATAAAGTCGGAGTCAAAGTCAGCACTGGCGAAGACGGTGCCAAGGGATACTTGAAAGCCGATTTGATAGGGCCGTTCGTTAAATCATTAAATGGCACGATTATCGAATGTAATACTGCTTATCCGGGCGCTCGCAACACCGCTGCGGACCACATCGAAGTAGCTAAAAAGCACGGTTTCACCAGTTTTGCCGATGTCGACATCATGGATGCCGACGGCGAATTCAAGATTCCGGTGAACCACGGTCAGCACCTCGAATATGACCTCGTCGGCGACCATCTTAAAAACTACGATGCAATCGTCAATCTCGCTCACGGCAAAGGTCACGCGATGGGCGGCTTCGGAGCCAACCTCAAAAATCAATCCATTGGTATCGCATCGCGGAATGGTAAAGCCTACATCCACAGTTGCGGCAAGGATTCCAATCCCGACACTGCATGGGGTGTCAAATACGAGCAAGTCGATTTTATTCGCTCTATGGCCGAAGCCGCCACGGCGGTTGCGGACTATCTTAGAAGCGAGGGCAAACCCATTGTCTATATTACCGTTATGAACAACCTCTCTCTTGACTGCGATTGTGATGCTCATCAGGGCGATCCAGTTATGGCCGATCTCGGCATCGTTGCCTCTCTTGATCCAGTAGCCAACGACCAGGCCTTTATCGATATGATTTGGGATAGCCGTGACCCGGGCGCCAAGGAGCTGCAAGAGCGCATCGATTCCCGCGAAGGTCGCGAAATCCTACCGTACGCCGAATCTCTCGGTCTTGGTTCGCGTGACTACGAACTCATCGAATTGTAGCGGCGCATAGCCACCAAGTCGCTAGAGCTCCGACAAAATTACCGGCCGCACATAGGATGATCGTGCAGTCGAGCACTCCGGCTGCTCCCATTGTGATTGCATTAGCAATCGAGTGTTGAAATCCGCAGAAAATAAATAGTGGCACCCCGAGCAGTATTCCTAGCGGTGACCCTTTGCGATACACGGCCACCGCGAGATACATAATCGCGCCACACATTACCGATTTCAAAAAATATTCACCAGACATGCTCCAACTTGCCGCTTTGACGCTAGCGGCCGAGGCGACACTCTCGTCAATCATCCCGAACATCATACCAATCAAATATCCGAACACGATATTGACTATCAGTATCACTAGCAGATGCGTCAGTTTGAGGTCGTCCGCGAACCAGAACCCACACTTGCCTGTAAACAAGTTTAGCCCCAGCATGCATACGCCGAGCAATCCAAATGCAAACAGGAAAGGACCCACCGGCTCGCCAATTTTCAATAAGACATAATCTCCTAATCCTATTAACAAGCTCGCTCCCGCCGCCAAACGCGCTACTTTTACATATTCTTTCATCTTGTCTCCTTACAATTTTTCTATCGCTAATCTGATATTGGAATCGTAAACTGACTGGATGTTTTTGGCAAGTTCAACCGCACCTGTTTTTAGTTCATTGAACAATTCCTGTATTGCATTATTATCTTCGCTGGCATAGATTTCTTTGAATTGCTTCCATTTGTCTAGGTAACTGGCTAGTAGTGTTTGCACGTCGTCAGGCACCCCAATCATCAGTTTTTCTAGATTGTCGATATATTTGTCGATTGCCTCGGCATTTATTTCGCTGGGTACATCCTGCATCAGTACACTCGATTGTTGTATATATTTTGCTTTCTCTTCGACTGCTACACCGAGTGATTTTATATTTTCGGAGACCTCCTGAATGGCCGCTTGCCGCCCGTCCGCCTGCCCATTTTTGTAAGCGGTATTGATGGCGAACCCTACCCCTATGGTTACGCCCGCAACCAGTGTCGCGCCTATGGTGATTGTGACTATTTTCTTCATTTTTTTGCCCTTTCTTTTACCTCAATGTCCATAATTCTGCATCTAACGGCCATGCATTAAAAGTCGCACAACCACGAAGCCCTGTCGATTGCTGCAGCATGATTGGTGCAGGGCCACCGATAAACCATTTTCTATCGTACACCCCTCAATATGTGCATAGTGTCCTAGCCAATGCCCCATTTCATGGTTGACTACCATATGCTGGTAGTCCCGCGTGCTCATTGCATTTGCGCGACTCGCCTCTGTGCCTTCTCGCCAACGCAAATCATTGATAATCACCTGATTGGCCCAAGTCGTGCATGACAATTCGCTACTGCATCCGGGCGTCGCGCCTAGACTCGCAGGGTCCGACAAGATGACATTTACATCTTGGCCGCTATTTACCTCTATGAATTTGAGTCCTGCGCGTACCCATCCGCGCGAATCATCCAGCGTTTCCGCAACCTTTCGGCGAAAATCGCTAAAATTTGCCTCCACATCACCCCAAACCATCGTTTTGTAATAGATTACTTTAACACCGTCCATTACATGTCCGCGTGCGTCCGCCGTACTAGCGGTATTTGTGCCACCCTGATTCGTTGTCGCTGGCTCTGGCCATCTCTCAAAATCTTCCGGAAAGGGAACGGCAACTTCTTCCGCTGTTAATTTGGCGGCGATGGCACTTTTATCTATTGCTAGCTCCATTGCCCTTGCCGGAAATGTTAAAATGCCTCCCACCACGAGCATCCCACCAGATATGACCTCCACAATCTTCTTCATATACTATATATTATATCCTAAAAGATAGATTTTTGAAGCCTTGTGTGTTATAATACATATAGCGGGTGATTAGCTCAGTTGGCTAGAGCGTCTCGTTTACACCGAGAAGGTCGGGGGTTCGAGCCCCTCATCACCCACCACAATAAAAAATAGACCTTTAGGTCTTATTTTTTATTGTGACGATGAGGGGCGAGAACCCCTTGGGGTTCGCCTTCGGTAGGAGCGCGAGTAAGAAAGAAAAGCTCGCTTTTCTTTCTTCGAGCCGACGCCCCGAAGTTTATATTTTTGCAAAGCAAAAATATAACCCTCATCACCTAATACGATGATAGTTATAAAAGTCAATATAATAAAGAATCTTATCGTCCCATACCGCAAGTTTGCTATTGTAATCAAAATCTTCCGGTACCGGAATAAAGTAATTTCTGCTACAATTAATAGAGGAAGCGAATCTGGCATTGTATCTAGGCAAAAAGATTTCATTAATGTAATGATTGGCTTCCTCCATGGTACTGATTCTATTCTTCCGCAACTCTTTCAATAGTCTATCCTGGAAGGTTCGCCACAGACGCTCTATGCGGCCTTTTGCGCGTGGGTTGGTGGTGGAGATGATGCTAGAACCTAGTTTGCTCCACATGGCCGCAAAGCTCGTATCCTTAATCTTCTTGCTAGCAACACTCATAAAGAGAAATAATCTTGGTTGCAAAATCATTACCAAAACCTCTGCCTGTTGTTCTATTTCTAGATTTATGGATAACGGAGGACATCCCCTCAGCGAGATATGCCTTCTTCTTTCTTTGCACTTGCCTAAGTGATAGCCCTAGTTGTCTAGCGGCTTCAGCTCCAGTAATCATTCCATCACAATAACGAATGATTACTGCTAATTTTTCTTGTTCTTTCATTGATAATGTTACTTCCTTCATACATTAAATTATGAACTAGATTGCGACATTTTCTCGTAACAATCTACTATGACATTATCACGTAATAACAACAGAGTACGGATATTTTACTTTACAGAACAATAAACTCGTGCTAAAATTAAATTGTTCTACGAAAAAACGCATTGGTTTAGTAAACCTTTAAGAGGTTTAGCCTGTAAAAGAGCATCGCTCACAAAGGGGCTAAACCCGATGCGTAAAGGTCGTAGAACACCGTAAGCGGTGCTCTTTTGTTTAGGGCAACAGGAAATTAATAATGGGAGGTAATATGAAAATAACAAAAATGAATAGTTTCTCAATCGTGACGATGTCCTTTGCTGTACTCGTCGTTACGCTTGTCGGTCTACTATTCCCGTCTCCGGTATTTGCTTCGTTGGGTAGCGGATATATAGATGTAAACAACAAAATGTGTCTTGCTGAGCATGTTTGGTGTAACACTGATGCGTTACCCGGCTTTTTTCTGGACGAATCTCGCGGAACAATAACTCTCGATAATTATAGTGGCCCACAAATTAAAATCAATGGTCTCAACAACGACAATATTACTTTTTACCTTAAGGGCGATAATACTATATTTATCCAGGATAATAGTAACTGTGGAATTGAGGTATTGAATCGCTCGGGTGCGTCTACTAGCTATAGCGGACTTTATTCAGCGAATAGCTCAATTAAGACTACCATTACTGGGGACGACGACGCCTCTCTTTCTATTGTTGGAAATGGGCCGAATCATAGCAATAGTTCGTACCCAGATTTAGGTAATAGTCTCTTGGGCATTTTTTCCGTAGGGCCAATTACCATACAGGATAATATTACCTTAAATATCGATTTGATGAAAAAGTCTTCTAGCCCGAGGAATAGTTATGGAGTTGCCTCCTTGAACAAAGTTACGCTGTCTAACCCAAGTATTAGCATTGTTACGGACGCTGAGGATAGCAACGACTCAACCGTATCGTATGGATTGTTGGCGAATAGCGTAGCCTTGGGTGACGATACAGAAATAACCTTTAATCTTACTGACGCAATAGGCTTAAACATTCCGTTAAAAACTAATCGTACCGAGTTAAATGCATCAAAGGCACTCGTTAGAATGAACAATGATCGCATAATGATCGAGGCTAGAGAATATGCTGATAAGGTTTTTACTACCTGGGAAATCAATGGGCTAGATGGGGTTGATAATACGAAACGAATAGTCCAGTATTCTTCACATACTGCTGGGAACATCTCCGTCAAACCCATATATGAGGATCGTGGCCAGATTGAGCCGGAACAGAATGTACTTACTATTCTTAGTATGGGAGTGGAAGGGGAATATGAACCAGGAATAGAAGCCACTTTTCGTGATTATATTGAGACCGAAGAGATTGCCGATGGGCGCGCCTTCATCATTAGAATAGATGCAAATCTAATAGATTTTACATCTATCGAACTTGATAATATTCCGCTAGATGCAAGAGATTATGAATTAAATAATGGCAGCGTCATTGTCAGACTTAATCCTTCTTATCTTTCAAGCTTAGCCAATGGTAATCATATTGTCGATGTATTATTCGTAAATGGGTTTGCCCGCGGAGTATTTTCAATCATACAGTCCGAACCTATCATCGAACCAACGCCAGAAGACGAAGATAATAGTCAATCATCAAGCCAAAGCAATAACCCTCAATTATCTCAGGATGAACAGTCCAATAATGATTCGGGGCATCCAAAAACCCCAGAAACCGGGAGAAACGCCGCAAAGGATAGTCTTGATGTCGCACATAGTGCTTTGATTATTCTATTGTCCATATCAGCCATCACTATTGTGTTTTTCGTCAAGCTAAAATCTAAACACCATAAATAATCCCGGGATGAAATAAGCCTTTAACTAATAATAGTTTAGTTTTATTGTTCTATCTTGCTCCAAATTACGATTCTTCTAATCTGGAGCGATTGGGAACAACGTGGAAAATTGTCACCGGTTGTGAGAAAAAACTATCCAGATCAGGTTGTTTGTCTACATAGTTTGAAACCTAAGCAGCGGCCCTCACGTCACCATTGATGGCTTTGATTATCATTGCCATAGCAAGTGCCTTAGCGTAGGTTGTTGGAGAGTTTGCGAAGTACTGCTTCAAACTATCATCAATTGGCTCTGTGAGGCTCATATTGGCCTCTAGGAGCTCTCCTACTATCGTGGATAGGTTCTTTGCCTTTTTTGCGTCCATTTTTTTGTCTTCTGGGGTCACTTGCTCCAGTAAATGGATTGAGAATATTTATGCTCGCCATTATTTTAATTATATCAAGTTAAAGTATTTTAAAAGTTTTCTGTTGATGGTATAATTGATTTAATGAGCAGAGAAGACAAGATAATTAAAGCCGTAGAATCGAACTTCGCCTTAGAGGGGATGAAGTTTTCTGTTCGTGAGAAAAAAATAATGCAAGATTGTCTCTCTGGGAAGACATCTTTTGATGCCGCTATTCAAAATGCCATTGCCCGCTACAAGAGGTCCTAATGAGCGAGACTCCTCTATCTTATGAATATGAACGGGACGATTTTTATTGTTTTCCGGATAGCAAAGTTCTACGCAATAAACTAGGTATCAAAGACGAGAAAACTTTAGACGTTGCAGAACGAGAGATTACTGGGATCAAAGCTGTGGAGTTTGCCAATAGCCCTTTTTCGGAGAAGTTAGATTTCAACTACATTAAGAAACTCCACAAATTTCTATTCGGCGACATTTATGATTGGGCTGGAGAAACTAGGATTATAGATATTAGCAAGGGAAACATC
>JAFUCJ010000005.1 GCA_017459705.1 Candidatus Saccharimonadota bacterium
TAATACACCAAACTCCCATCCCTGCGACACCCACACATCACGAATAGGCCCCATAGACACATAATATCCATGATCCTTATTACCAACAATAAACCCGTTCTCAAACTCTTGCCATTCTATACCGGAAGCGGAATTAGATAATATATTGCTCTTTGGGAATCCAAGTGGTCCAAACTCCCATCCCTGCGACACCCACACATCACGAATCTTGCCCATTGAAATATAATACCCAGTTTCTCTTTTTCCGAGTATATAACCATTTTCGTACTCGACCCAGTAAATACCACTAAGCTCATTAGTTAGTACCTCAGTTTTCTTTTTACCGAGCACACCTTTTTCGCCACCGTTCTCCTGATAGAGTTCATCTATCTCTGGCACTTTAATTCTTTCTTCCTTCGCCCCTCCGAACCAATCCTCAAAATACAAATAAAAGTTCCTATTTCCATACGCACCACACGCATCCCCCGTACCATACCCAGCCGCAATCGCCGACGCGTTCGGCTGATACGGCGTATACCGATACAATGCCGAAGTCGCAAGCGACCGAATATTCACCACCGACCCGCCACAAGCTGCCGACGGATTGTATTGCACATAATTATCTCCTAATGGATAGTTCGTCCATCCACCAGCTAGCACCTCATGAAACAGCGCCGCCGCATGCCTCACCTGATTCTTGAATCCGTAATATTGCGATGAACACGCCGCCGTATCCGGACACCCATACCCCGCCGCCTTGCGATAATCGTAATTATTTGGAATTGGATCAGTGATCAGCGACGTCTCTTTTTGCAACAAAACAATCAACGCCTGCGGATTTATCCTGTAATCCTGCGCCGCCTGCCAGATAATATGCGCCGCCGTTTCTCCCGACCCAATCACTTCGCCATCGCCAAACAGCTCCTCAGACAAACACACAAAATGCCCATCTTTATAATGCCACGTCGCAATCGAATTATTAGAAAGCCACACATAATCATTGTAATTTGTATACGAGCACGAATTCTTTGACGTCAAAAAAGCCTGTATCTCCGCTTCACTCATCGCATCATACCGCCCCATCTGATAATCAGATATTATATATCCAGGGTCAAAATTCGCCAAACTCGCCGCTCCCACTTCCGAGTCACTTCCACTAGTTGCTCCTCGCAAAAAAACAAACAAAAACACCGCAAAAAACACCGTCACCACCCCCGACCACGCTCTCTTATCACGTCGCCGCACACGCATTTTTGACATTACCACCTCACTCATAGTTTTACCTCTCCGGTTATCTCACCCATTTTATCCCCCGAATTAATATACACCACAATCTGCGTCTCCCCTCCTGGCAGATTACCTATCGGCACATTAAATCCTGCACAAGTCGACGTCGACGCCGAATCCACAATTTCCGCCGTAGCACTATACACATTCATTCCGCCGTTTCGTAACGCCAAACTACATTCCCCAGCAGACAAATACTGGTCGATATTCATTCGTATCACAAGCTCCCCATTCAGTACTCCAGCATAAGTAATCACTCCCGTCAAATCGCCCACCACCTCACTACCGCCATCCCGCATTTTCGCATCAGTAGCCGCCTTTTTCTCCATCGCCTCCTCGCTCGCTCCGTCGGTCGTCACGACAACCTCCTTCTCTTGCTCTTTACTTGCGTCCTCCACCGCCGTTACGTCAGCCGCACCACTATTCCGTTTCTCGCCTTTATCTCTAAAATATCCATCCCATACAAAATAAACTATCACTCCCGCCACTATCAACAGCACAACAAAAACCACCCACCATATCCACTTCTTACTTCGTTTTCGCCGCGTCGCCATAAATAAACATTACTCCTATTATAATTATAGACGCCTGCGTCAAATTATTCAAGGTCAAGATTTAGCAGTTCCGCCGCCGCCAACAAAACCCGCCTCTCATCTTCCGTCGCCGTCAGCAATCTTACCTTAAACAAATCCACCGTTTCCTCATGCTTGTAATCAAGTATCACGAGTGACCGCGACTCACCAGGCTCTTTTTTTAGTACACCTTTTTCCACAAGGTTTTCCACATGCTCCGCCACCGCCGACACCGAAGATAACCCAAGCCCCATCATAATCTCACGATACGACGGCGAATACCCATTTTCGTCCATAAAATCCTGCAAAAAATCCAGAACTGCTTGTTGTTTTTTTGTCAATTTCACTTTCATTATGCTATAATTATAAATAATGAAGGAAAATAAATCAATCGATGGGCTCACTCCCCGCAGTGCTAGAAATACTGCGGCTAAATCTTCTGCAAACAAAAAATCATCCAGTTCTCACGCCAAATCCCCCACCAAATCCTCCACGTCAACCCCCATCAAAGTCATCGAGACAACCACAAATGACCACCTTACAGACAGTCCTATTGCCGAGTCCAATCTTAACTCCACACCAGAAGACGTAGCCACCACCAAAAACACCCGCGAGCAGTCCGTCGAAGATTTTCTCAAACCAGTCCAGGCTTTCGACTTCAATACCGATACCAAGGAACTCACCGCTACCAAGCCAGACAACAAAACCACCCACACCAAAGACAACGCCATGAAAAATCCAAGCCACACCGACGATACCGCACAACCCAAAAAGTCCAAGAAACCTAGCAAGGCACGCAAGATAATCACGATTATTCTACTAGTCATTGTTCTCGCTGCCATTGGACTAGTCTTGTGGGGCGTGTTCTGGGGCAACGACATCATCGCCAAGATAACCGGCGGCCAAGGCAACGTCCTAGATCTCCTTACCTTTGTCGACGAAAAATACGAACCTCTTAGAACCGACGTCAATGGCCGCACCAACATCCTCGCTTTTGGCACTAGCGGTTACAACATGGAAGGCGACGAGGGCAACGGCGTCCACGACGGCGCCCAACTTACCGACTCTATCATGATGATCAGTCTCAATCAAGACACAGGCGATATTGCCATGCTCAGTCTTCCCCGCGACCTCAAAGCCTCACCCACCTGCACTGCCACTGGCAAAATCAACGAAGTATACTGGTGCAACAACATGTATGATAATAATGAACAAGCCGGCGCCGAAGCCCTCATGACCGAAGTCGGCTCGATTCTAGGCGTAGATTTTCAATACTACGCACATTTGAACTGGGGATCACTGGTCTCCATTGTGGATTTGCTCGGCGGTATTAACGTTACCCTCGACGAAGATATCGCCGATTATGGATGGACCGAGGCCGTATTTGAAGCCGGCAAGGAATACACCATTAATGGCGAGCAAGCCCTCGGCCTCGCTCGTGCCAGGCACGGCACCATGGGTGGTGATTTTACCCGTGGGGCTTCCCAGCAAAAAATCCTCATTGGCATCAAAAACAAAGTTTTCGAGAAAGACCTCTCCATCACCGACCTCATTAGCCTCGCCTCTACATTAGGCGATAATCTCCGCACCAACTTCTCACTTCCAGACCTCAAAACCCTCGCTCACCTCACCTACCTCTTTGATTTCGACAGCATGCGCCAAATCGCTCTCGTAAATTACAACGAAGGCATATACTATATGACTACTGGCATGATCAATGGCATCTCCTATGTATTACCGGCAGCCGGAGTCGGTAACTACGGTGCCATTCAAGCCTACGTCGCCGAACAGTTATCTAACGACCCTCGCGACTACGAATCGCCGACTATCCTTGTACTTAACGCCTCCGACGTAGCAGGTGTCGCCGCCACCGAAAGAAACGCCCTAAACGAAGACGGCTTCAAAAATATCGATGTCGACAATGCACCAGATGGCGAATATCCAGCAGGCACCACCATCTATGCCATTGCCAACAAACCAGGCACCAAACGTCTCTTAGAAAACCACTACGGTAGAACCATCCTCCCCGCCACCGATCTGCCATCTTCTATCACCACCCGTGACTACGATTTCATCATCATTCTCAACCCAGAAACTGACGAAACGGCCAAAACAAACGAACCGAATAATCAATAAATCTAGCGGACGATACTAATAATCAGTTTTCTATCTCTACCTTCCCCCTCCGAATGAGTCTCAATATCAGAATAATCTTGTGCCACCTTATGCACTACTCGTCTATCTGCGGCATTTAGATTAACCGTCATCGACTCACCAGTTTGACGCACTTTATTGATCCACCCCTCTGCTTTCTCCGCAATCCTGTCCGCTCGCTGCCTCTTATAGTTCGCCACGTCGACATTCACCCTCGTTATCTCGGCAGAACGTTCCACCAGCGCCATAGAAACAATATGTTGCAACGCCCTTAAATTGTCTGCATTTTTACCAATCAATAATGAATTAAGTGATGTCGACGGTACGGACAATTGTATCACTTCGTCGTCCACCGTAGACGATACTGCCACGTTTATTCCAAAGAAACTCAGCAAATCCTCTAAATATTTTGCAGCAAATCTCACCGATTCATCTTTATTCATATTGATTATCTCCTTTTCTTTTTAATATCCGAAGCACGAATTCGCGTAATTTTTGTTCCTGTTTTTTTGTTTGTTACCACCTCTGCTTCTTTAATCTTCCCCCGCATATTCTTGCCACCTTCTGTTTTTTTCAACTCTTTCAAAATAGCCTTGTCCGTATTATCATCCATATCATCACGCACCTTACTCAGTATAAACTTCTGTTGCAAAATAGTAATTATATTGCTCAGGAAATAATAGAACGCAAGCGCTCCGTGCAAATTTACCATGATAATAAACATCATGATTGGCATCATTTTATTCATTTGCCCAGTCGTCATATTCGAGATATCACTATCCTGCAATTCCTTCCCCTCTTTTGCCTCACGAATCAAATCGCGGAACTTCTTGCTTTTCTCGGATTTGCCAGACGGCATTTGCATCTTCGTCGCAAAATACTGCGCCACTGCCGCCGCCACCGAAATGACCAGCATAAACACCGCACTCCACGAAAAACGCGCTGGATTTATCACATCACTCGCCCGCGCCGTCATATCAATCACTCCGAAGAGTTGCGGATGAAAATCGTACTCCGTTTTCTCCTCGGCAGGAATGTCCGTATTCGCCAAATCATTCAGGTATGCTTGCTGCTTTTCTTCAAGCGCCCCAATCTCCGACCCCTCATATGCCACAATGTCGTACGCCCGATTCATCAGGTTATCCTGCGGCATAGGTGTAGCAATCACCCGTATCGCCGAAAAAATCGCTATAAAGATTGGCAATTGTATAATCAAAGTCAGTATCGAAGCGAATGGTTTTATATTATACCTCTTATAGAGATCCATCGTTTGAAGTGACTCTAACTGTTTATTACCGTTACAATTCTTCCGTATTTGCGTCAATTCCGGCTGGATTTTACGCATCAATCTAGTCTGTTTCAACTGATTACGTGTCAGTGGCCACATCGCAAGTTTTACCAGCACAGTAAATATCACTATTGCAAGACCAAAATCCTTGACCAAATTAAATATCACAAACAAGATATTTACAATTGGTCGCACAATAATAATATCAATAAAATTAAACGGCCCACCAGCTAATATTGAACCAACTACAAAAAGCAGTACAATCCCCCAAATAATTATTTTTTTCACACTCCAATTTTTCATCTACTTCTTATTATAACACACTTTTGACTGCGAAACCAGTTCCCCCAGTAATTTTTCCAGTTTCACATATGGCATCGTCAATACATCTGGCGCGTAAATCACAAAAATATAATCCGTCTTATCAGGTATCAAGTTCATATTCCTCCTCAGTATCTCATAAACCCGCCGCCTCATCCGGTTCCGGCCGACTGCAGACTTGTTAACTTTCTTTGATACCACCACCGCTATCCTGGTGAAACCACGCGTGTTTTCACAAAAAACCAAAGACATTTTCGGATTACGAATAGTCTTACCCTTTTGATAAACGTATCTCACCCCACCCCGTGAGTGAAAACGATATTTTTTACTTAACATTAAGCCGTTAGCCTAGCGCGGCCCTTCAAGCGACGGCGTGCCAGCACCTTACGTCCATTCGAAGTCGCATTCCTTTTCATAAACCCATGCTCAACTTTGCGCTGCCTTTTATGTGGCTGATATGTTCTCTTCGGCATATTATTCCTTAAACTTTTATTATTTTCAAATTCTTTATATAGTATATCACACTTTTCCACATTTTCCAAGAGTTTTTCCACAGGCTTTCATCCTAAAATCTCACAATGTGGAAAAATCACCCCTGTACTATTAAAAATATATTACACCACATTTCCCCCTTATCTTAAAAACCTGTGGAAAACTTTCTCATTCCGTGCTATACTTATTTACATACAAGGAGGTCAAAGTGTACAACGTTTGGGAAAACGTCCTAGCTGAAATTAAACAGAAAGTATCCGACGGCAACTACTCTACCTGGTTCCAAGACACTTCTCTCATTTCCACCGACAATGGACATATCGTAATTGGCGTCAAAAATTCTTTCCACATTAAGCAGTTAAAAGTCAAGTTTAGCGATATTATCAAAGATGCCCTTCTTAAAAACAATCTCGAAGTCAAGGTGATAGACTTCGAAGTCCAATCAGGCAGCAAACCTCGCGTTCGCACCCGCGAAATCACCGCTAGCGACATAGCGCGAGAAACCTCCATCAAACCTCGCCGCACCACCACATCATCCAACACGCCATCCTTCAATAACGGACTCAACAGCAAATACACCATCGAGTCATTCGTCATTGGCTCCAACAACGATGTCGCCTATGCTGCCGCCCGCAGCATCATCGAATCACCCGGCGACCGCTACAATCCGTTTTTCCTCTACGGCGGCCCCGGACTCGGCAAAACCCATCTCGTTCAAGCCATTGGCAACGAACTCGTCCGCAGAAACCCCGATTACAAAATCCTCTACACTCCTATTTCACACTTCTATTCCGACTTCGTTGACGCCATCAAAAGCGGCAAAGGCAAGGATTTCAACCGCAAATTCCAAAAACTCGACTGTCTCATCATCGACGATTTTCAGCTCATCGTCAACAAGGAAAAATCCCAAGAGGAGTTTTTCAACATTTTTAACGACCTCTATCAACTCAATAAACAAATCATCGTCACCAGCGATCGTCTCCCTTCACAAATCAAAACCGTCGACGAACGCCTCGCTACCCGCCTCACTTGGGCCGGAGCCTTCGACCTCCAACTTCCCAAATTCGAAGACAAATGCGCCATTCTCCGTACCAAAGCCGAACTTATGGGTGCCGAAATCGAACCCGAAGCCATCGAGTATATCGCCGAAAACGTTAACACCAACATCCGCGACCTCGAAGGCGAGCTATCCACCATTCTCCTTATGTCGGAAGTCCGCAATCTCACTCCACTAGAACTCATCAAAAGTGGGTCTGCCAGCATCAGTCATACAAACAGCAAAATCCGCCCCACATCTAGCAAGCAGATTATCGAACGCATCGCCAAATACTACAATCTCACCGTCAAAGAAATGTGCAGCAAATCTCGCGTCTCCAATATTAAGACCGCTCGCCAAATCGCTATGTATATATTATCCAAAGAACTCTCTATGAGTACCACCAAAATCGCCGCCGAAGTCGGTGTCAAAGACCATACTACCGTTATGCACGGCATCAACAAAATCGGTTCCGACCTCAAAACCAACTTCACCCTCCGCGACCAACTCGCCGAGATTAAGGAGTCCATCTATGACTAACTATTTAACATATCCTCAACTTGTGGAAAACTTGTGCATAACTGCGTGTAAATCCTTGCGAATTATTCGCGAAAATCTCTGTGTATTTCTCCACCCATTCACGACCACATGTGGATTTCCGCACTTTCGCACACACTTTTCCTCACTTTCCCACTTACTTTTACACAGCCGATTTACCCCTACACATTATCAATCTTTTCCACTTTTCCACCCTCCCTACTATTACTACTACAAATATATTTTAATAATAATTAAATAATTAGAAAGGACTATTTATGGAAATTGAAGTTTCACAAGACAAATTAAGCAAAGCTCTGAATAATGTTAGTCGTATCGCCGTTGGACGTGTTACTTTACCAGTATTAAATAACGTCTTAATACGAGTTGATAATGGCAAAGTTTCTCTCGTTACCACCAATCTGGACATGGCAGTAGTAGATTATTTACCAGTATCCAGTAGCAAGGATGGCGTTACGACCGTCCCAGCCAAACTTTTCGCTGAATTTGTCAGTAATTTACCGAAAGGCGAAGTCATCAAAATCACTTCTGATGGCCCCAAAGTCACCGTATCCGCAGGCAAATATCAGTCGTCGCTCAATGGTTCCCCAGCAGACGATTTTCCGGAACTCCCAGAACTGGACGAAACCAAGGCGGTCATTTTCAAAATAGGTATCGACGAGTTCAAACAAGGTATCTCTCAGGTTGCCATCGCTTCCAGTAACGATCTCACTCGGCCGGCACTTACTGGGATCTACTTCAATACTTATGATAATATCCTCGCCATCGCCGCCACCGATGGATATCGTCTCGCCGAAAAGAAACTCGTCAAGAATGTTCAGAGTGAGATAAGTGTCATTGTCCCCACTAGCTCCCTGCAAGAAGTTCTTCGCTCCATTGGCGACGACATGGATGAAGTCGAGATTTCCTTTAATGATGACCTTGTCCGTTTTCGTCTGGGGGAAGTTGAAATTATCTCAAAACTCATCGATGCTAGCTTCCCTGATTATCGTCGCCTCATCCCTAAGGATAACAATATCCATATTTCACTTCGTCGCGACGAGCTTATTCGTGTCACTAAATTAGCTGCACTCTTTGCTCGTTCTGTGTCCGGTTCTATCATTTGTGAGGCCAAAGCGCCTAATACATTTTCCGTCAAATCTGTCGCCAGTGAACTCGGAGAAAACGATTCTTCCATTGAAACAGAAGTCACCGAAGACACCAAGATCAACCTTAATTCTCGTTTTCTCATTGATGCCCTTAATTCCCTGGACGACAAAGAAGTCATCATTAGTCTCGCTAGTCGTATTGGTCCCGCAGTGCTTCAAAATAAAACAAATGACGACTACACTCATATCATCATGCCACTCAGCTCATAATTACTATGCTTATTAAAGATATCAGCCTCACTAATTTTCGTAACCACTCGCAGTATCATCTTGACTGCAAGCCAGATACCACGCTTATTTTAGGCGAGAATGGTTGCGGTAAAACTTCCGTTCTTGAAGCTATTTATATTTTGACGCGTGGCAAGAGTTTTCGTGCTACCGATTCAGACATCATCAAGCGTGGTGAACCTTTTTATCGCATAGCCATGAGTTATGACACCGGCGAACAAATCTCCGCTGCCTATGACGGCACCACGAAAACTTTTAAGACCGTCGACAAAACTTCCAAGCGTCTCCCCTCTAAGAACAAATATCCAGTCATCCTATTTGAGCCACACGACCTAAACCTTGTCGGTGGACCTCCTTCTCGTCGACGTGATTATTTTGACCGGATTTTTAGTGATATTAGCGAGGATTATGCTACTAGCCTTAGTAAATACAACAAAGCCCTTCGTCAACGCAATGAGCTTCTTAAATCTGAACGGCTCTCTCCTACCGATTTGTTTGCTTGGAATCTTCTCCTTGCCGACCTCGGTACTACATTATCAAAATATCGTGATGTCTATACGGCACTCATCAATCAAACCATTAATGTTGTCTATCATTCAATCGCCGACAACAATGATAGTGTCCACCTTGCATACTCTACCCCTGTTCCGCATATCACCAAAGAACAATATCTAAAATCCCTCGAATCCAGTTTTGAAAAAGACCGCATCCTCGGCTACACATCTTTCGGCGTTCAACGCGATACTATCGATTTTATATTCAATGACAACCTTGCGGGCGGCTCCGCCTCTCGTGGTGAAACTCGCTCGATTATTCTCGCACTTAAATTTGTCGAATCGAACATTATCACAGATAAATTAAACAAAAAACCCATCATCCTTCTCGACGACGTTTTTTCCGAACTTGACGAATCTCGTCGCAAATGTCTTGTGAATAACTTCAAAAACAACCAAGTCATTATCACTAGCGTCGAGGACTTTACTTACTAGCAATCTTATAGTAATCATTGAGGAATGCTACGACTGGGTTTTCTTCCCCCTCGAAGAACTTCATGTTATTATACGCTGTCGGATCACCGTCATACATCCTTAACGCTTCCGCAGCGCGTGCTAGTGACACATATCTCTGTGCATACTTATATTGTTCCCAATCCGGATTGTTCGCGGAGTTGACGTACGCCGCCCCGGATGCTATTCTTTTGTCTGCATCAGAAGTTCCTAGGTATAGTTCAATCATTGATATTATGTCTGACACAAAAGGTATTGAACTGCCATCTTTTATAGCACTTAGTATTCCGCCGTCGGTCACCCCATCAGGAGTCTTACGCTCATTGTTGTATTTAATAAAGTCCGCCAATGTTGAATCGTTTTTTATTCTCCGTACCCCATTTTCGAGTGTGGTATTCTCCTCGACAAACTTTATAAAGTTTGAGTCACCGAATGGGTTATTTAGCGTGGTAGTGTCAAAAGTCATCACCGACGAGCACCCAGCTGTCCCTACTGCACCGATATTGCCGAGCGTCTCACAATTGCCAAAACTCGTCAGATACCCATCCTCTTGATCATCCGCACTTGCGACGCCAATAAATCCGCTCATCGCGACTTTTGCCAAAGACTTTAGCATTCCCATTATGCCAGTATTTTTACTGGACAACACGGCTAGTTTGTAAACTATGGACCCCAGGAACGTGTTACGCGAAGTTATATCAAACGGACTGCGGTTTTTCCTGTCCACCTCCGCATCTAATGCCAAGATTGTTTCTGTAGCTCGTGCGTAGTTGATAGCCGCCGTAGCGTCACCAGTAGTTGCTCCGCTTGCCCTCGCCAAAGCCTTGCCGACATTTACCGCTCCCTCGACTAGCAATTCGCCAGCGGCCACCCCTTTGATATTACTAAATCCATTTTCCACCATGGAACCATTGATGGTTGGAATCACCGTTTTAAGGGTATCCTGCGAAGCTGCCTCATTGCCACTCACGTAGCGCCCCACTGTCCCCCGAATTCTGGAAGATGTTGATGTGACGGTTCCCCCAAGGGTTTCAGAAGGGGCGGTTGTCCCCAACTGATTCTCGACAGTTCTCAGTACCCTATCCGACGCATAATCAGACACCGCGGCTTTATCAACTTTTTCACCTGACAGTATTGCATACAAGCTCGGTGACTCCACCATGCTTCCCTCAACTGTACGGACTTCGCCGGTCGTAGTGTCAACCACTGTGCTTACCTCCGGCTCGTATAAATAATTCATCGCCTCATTTATTTTAGAATCATTCCCTTCCCCAGCCTTCATCTTACTAATGTTTTCCATGAAAGCCAAAAAGAATATCGACGACTTCTGCTCTTTCGCCATAATATCCGATTTGTTTAGCGTGTCTGCGGCATTCAAGGTTGCCTCGGTTGCACTACCTGCCACATTTTTACTAGTCACCCCAGTCACGAATTCCGCCGCCTCACTCGACTTTATATTATCCCCAATCGCTTCGTAGACTTCTTCGCTACCATCTTCGGTGGTCCGCGTAGTCAGAGTTACATTATTTACGCTCACATTGCTACCCTCGCCAGTCAGTTTGCTCATTACCTCGTCAAAATCCGAATCATCGCTATAATTATTCCGTTCTGTCCCGAGATTGCGGATAATCTTGCGCGCCGCATCGTCGTACCAGTATGCGGCTCGCGAATAAGTTGCATTGTTGAAAGCATCATATAATTCCGCATTACTCTTAACTGCCGCCACAAAATCTTTCGCATTTATGACTTGCCCACGAAAAAGTAATGCGTATTCCCCATTTTCACCTTCCGCTAAATCCACGCCGCTGTTTTTCAGTCGTGTTATTGTGTTTTCTGGTATATCATGACTATAAAGTGCCTGTTGAAAAACCAACAACTTGCTTTCCACCGCATCCGCATATTGTACATCCGTCTCCTCGATTAGCCTCTCCGAGAAAGCAACCGGCACCAAGTTACCTGTCAAGAAAAACACCAATATCACACCAAGTATCAACGTGATGAACCCTCCCGCCGTAAGTGCACCAATTTTCTTCCCTCGCTTTTTAGCGAAATCCTTACCTACCACACGCGAAACAATCTGGTTTTCACCAGAAATCACTGATTTCTCATTGGAGCGTAAGACCTCTTCCGCTGACATATATAAATTATAACATATTTCTGGTATAATATAAACTATGATTAAGGTAGAAAAAATAATCCCAGGTGGACAATCTCTCGCCACTGCTGATGACGGCAAAAAGATTTTTTTCTGGAATGCGCTTCCCGGCGAGGAAGTCACCGATTTTTTAGTCACCAAAAACAAATCACACTACACCGAAGCCATCGCTACTGAAGTATCTCTCCATTCTCCATACCGTATATCTCCCTATGATGAATGCTTCCTCTCTACTTCACCATGGCAAATCATGGATTATGATTACGAATTATCCGAAAAACAATCTCTCGTCGTGGAAATGTTTCGCGAACACGGTATTGAACTCCCCAGACCATCAATCTTTACCGATGGCAACCCATACTTTTATCGCAACAAAATGGAATATTCCCTCTATTGGGATAACGACGAAAACCGTATCTCGCTTGCCTTCCATGCGCGCGGTTCTCACCGTAAAATCCCGGTTAAAAAATCCAGCATCGAACGCCCCGAGATTTTTGATACTGCTTGTCGCATCGTTGATGACCTCAATAGGCGTGGCGAGCAGGCGCGTAAATACCAATCACTCTTGCTTCGGTGCAATCAAGACGGCGAGGTTTCGGGTGGACTTTATGAAAATGGCAAACCTCACCCTACTTTTTTACAGTTAACCGACACTATCCTGGGCCACACTTACTCATATTCACCCAATGGCTTCTTCCAAATCAATCTTCCAGTTTACGAAATGGCTCTTGAAGAAATGAAAAAGCATATTAACACCAGTAAAGTTCTAGACCTCTACTCTGGCGTCGGCACTATCGGTCTCTCCATCGCTCGTGACCACGAGCTTACTTTGGTGGAGGTAGATAAATATGCTTTTGATGAGGCGACTAAAAATATTGCCACTCTGAATGTCGGTAATATTCTCGGTATCCTATCACGTTCAGAGGATGTACTAGATCATATTGAAAGTAATCAAACCGTCATCCTCGATCCGCCTCGTGCTGGTTGTGATTCCAAGTTGATCGATAAACTTCTCGCAGTCACCCCACCCACTATCATATATTTGTCTTGTAATCCCGCCACCCAGGCTCGCGACGTTAAAATGCTCTTAGACAAATATCACATTTCTACCGCTATGACCTATAATTTCTTCCCACGAACACCTCATATCGAAAACTTAATTGTGTTATCATTATAGTATGAGTAGGCGCACCATTTTTATTATCAACAATCTCTTCATCTTTATTACCACCGTTATTGCGACGGCAGTTGCTATGACCTACGGTTCACGAGGTACTCGTATTGACGGTACAGTTACTGAACATTGGCAGCAAATCGTTACTTTTACCGTCCTCAGCAATATTTTTCTCGCCATTGTAGCACTCGTTACCGCTATTCTCGCCATTCGGAAATCTTCTCTCTCCACTACCGCTGTATCTTGGTATCTTGTTGCCACCACTGCTACTAGCGTGACTTGTCTTACTGTTCTCTTCTTTCTCGCTCCAGCGCGCGCCATGCGTGGGCAAAACTATTTTGATATGATTCTAGAACCAATGTTCTTCTTGCATTTCTTCAACCCAATTCTTGCGGCCATCACCTACATCTTCCTCACTGGCGACCGCCCTGTCGCGCGGCGAGCTCGTTTCCTCGCCACGTTGCCAGTAATCGTTTACGCGATACCATATATATTATTCGTTGTAATTATGCAAATCTGGCCAGACTTTTACGGTGTCACATTTGGCGGGCGATATTATCTCACTCCCCTCGTATTTGTAGCTTTCTGGCTTTTAGCATTTGGTTCTGCCTCGTTGCTTAATTTCTGTCGCACTCGCCAAATAAAATCTTCATTTTCATCCTAAAATATGCTACAATAGTTCCAAGACGGAAGTGTGTCCGAGTGGTTTAAGGAGCACGCTTGGAAAGCGTGTAAAGTCGCAAGGCTTTCACAGGTTCGAATCCTGCCACTTCCGCCAAAATAGTCAAAGTTAAGCTTGCTTAACTTTGGGTAATTTGAAGGAATGGCCTAGGATATCCTATCCTGCCACTTCCGCCAAATTGGGTGCACACATGAACGAGGAAATAATAGAACTAAAAGGACTCACTAAGCGCTATGGTTATGGAGATACTGAATCTTTCGCATTGAAAGATTTCAACCTAACCATCAGGCGCGGTGAGTTCATTATGATTATGGGGCCGTCCGGCTGTGGCAAGACGACTTTACTTAACATTATTGGCCTACTCGATCGCGCCACTGATGGCGAATATACTCTAAATGGCGAGAACGTCGCCTCGATTAGTACTACTCGCCGCGCCAAGATTCGCGCCAAGAAAATTGGCTTCGTATTTCAGAACTTCAACCTCATTGATAACTTGTCAATTTTAGAGAACGTTGCCCTGCCGCTGGTGTACATCAACCGTCCGCGAACAGTCCGACTCCAAAACGCCTCTGATGCCCTTGCACGCTTTCATCTCCAAGAAAAAGAATACTATCACCCCAGTCAGCTTTCTGGCGGCCAGCAGCAACGCGCCGCTATTGCTCGCGCTATTGTGAGTGACCCGGAGATTATCCTAGCCGATGAACCTACCGGCAATCTCGACTCCCGCGCGTCCAATGTTGTTATGGAAGAGCTAAAATCTATCCATGAGGAGGGTAATACTATCATTATGGTTACCCACAACCCCGCCCTTACTACTTATGCTACTCGCGTTATCAATATGCTAGATGGACAAATTGATACCGACATTAAAACAGTCGCCGACCACAATCTTCCACAACCTATCGAGAAACGCAACAAAAAACGTAAACGTAGCCGCCGTAGGAGGAATAATTAATGTCTACTCTCATTCGTACTCACATTAGACTTGCGCGCGCATCCATTCATGCCAACCGCACGCGCTCATTTCTTACCTGTCTTGGCATCGCCATTGGTATTGCGAGTATTATTCTGATTTTGAGTCTCACGGGCAGTATTTCTCGGCTGATTAGTGATGAGCTGTCTAGTGCCGGCGCCGACCTTATCGTGGTTCGTCCGTCCATTTCCAAGGATACCGTTACTTCCGTAGTGGAGGAGTTGACCTCTTCTAATCTCTATCAGAAATCCAATCTCGCGATTTCGGATGTCGACCGCATCGCTCAAATACCCCAAGTTACCGCCGTTGCTCCCATCGCCCTTTCGGTAAATACTATCACCGACGAAGACAATACAGTTGCGAGCGCCACCGTCCTTGGTACTACACCGGATTTTATTGATATTGAACCACTTGCCCTTCGTTATGGTACTTTCCTTTCCGACAACAATAAGAGCAATTCCGTTGTCGTCGGGCATATGTTGTCGCTTCTTTTGTTCAACACCTCTAACCCCGTTGGCCGCACGCTTACTTTTCATGGGCAACGTTTTATTGTAGTTGGCGTCCTCGAAGAAATCACCGATACCATCAATTTTAACAATATCGACTACAATAATACCCTAGTCATGGATCTTGGTGTCTTGTCGGAACTTCTCGGCGCGCCGCAAATTCAGCAGATCAATGTTCGCGTCACGAGTACTAGTGCCCTAAGCGAAGTTGCTTCAGGTATTACTGATTCCCTCCACCAGAATCACGCCGGCGACACTAATTTTGCCGTAGCCTACGGCAATGATCTTACACACCCAGCAAGCAATCTTCTGAACATTATTTCTGGCATGCTCGCCATTGTCGCTGGTATTTCTCTCGTTGTGGGCGGCATTGGCATTATGAATATCATGCTTGTATCGGTCGCCGAACGTACCCATGAGATAGGCATCAGAAAGGCTGTCGGAGCGTCTAGTCGCAATATTCTCATGCAATTTATGTTTGAGTCGGTCATTCTTTCTCTCCTTGGTGGAGTCCTCGGCATTATCCTTGGCTATCTGTTTGCCTTTCTTGTCTCGGTCATTACACCTTTCACTCCGTATATTAGCTGGGAGATTATCGCGATCACTCTACTCACCTCTCTTGTTGTCGGTATTGTCTTCGGTACTTATCCTGCCCTGAAAGCTGCCTCGAAAGACCCTATCGAATCTCTTAAACACTACCGCTAATATGAAAAAACTTCTTGAAAAACTCCCATTCTACAATCATGCCGTTCTTCCCTATCATTTTGCTCAAAGTATAATCGCCACCGCAAAATATCGCCACCCGACCAAGCATCTCCGTGTGATTGGCGTTACTGGTACTAATGGTAAGACCACCACCTGTTTTATGATTTGGCACATGCTTCGCGCCGCCGGATACAAGACTGGACTCATGACCACCGTCGCTCACGGTGTTGACAAGTTGGAGCCAGAATTAGGACACATGACTACTGTTGATGCGATTACTCTGAACCGCCGCATCCGCTCCATCGCTGATTCTGGTGCCGAGTTTCTCGTTCTCGAAGTTACCTCTCACGCCCTTGCCGAGTACCGTACCTGGGGTATTTCCTTTGAGATAGCCGTCTTTACTAACCTCACGCATGACCATCTTGACTACCATAAGACTATCGATAATTATCGCCGGGCGAAAGGCAAACTATTCAAAAAAGCCGCATTCAGTATCCTAAACGCTGACGATAATTCCTCAGAGTATTACCGTACTCTCGCGCACGATTATACCACATATGGTATAAAATCTGGCGACAACCGTGCAAAATCCATAAAACTCAACGTTTCCGGTGTGAGATATTCATACCATGATATAATTTCTGACACCGATTTCAAGATTTCTACTCAGATTCCCGGCGAATTTAATGTTTATAATTCCCTCGCCGCCGCCATCGTAGGGAGCAAACTTGGTCTAACGAGGCAGCAAATCGAGGACGGCATCGCTTCCCTTTCTAGTGTCGAAGGGCGCATGAATCTTGTCGACGAAGGGCAGCCTTTTACAGTCATCGTGGACTACGCCCATGCTCCCGACGCCCTCGAAAAAGTTTATGATAGTGTCAAGGGTCACAAGGGGCAGATTATCTCTGTTCATGGTGGCGCCGGACGTCGCGACCCCTCTACTCGCCCCATTCGTGGTCGCATCCTAGCCCACTATTCCGACATCGTCATCATTACGGAGGACGACTCCCGCGATGAAGACCCCGAGCTAATCGCCGCTGGCTTCATCGAGGGGGCCGAGAAAGAAGGCAAAACTCTCGGCAAGGACCTCTTTAAGGAATTGAATCGCGAAAAGGCAATCCGACTCGCCCTGTCAAAAGCCAAGCCTGGCGATCTGGTTCTTCTCCTCGGCAAAGGTCACGAGAAAACCATTCTCCGTGCTGACGGTGCTCATGATTTTGAAGATATCAAAGTCGCCGCTCGTTTGCTTCGTGACTTAGGCTACCACAAATCCGCATAGCCAGACTAAGTACGTATTATATATTATGATATATTTACAACAAAAATCAAGACCTGCGTTCGTAAAAACATTATGCTAAACTAAAAATGTATACATTTGACAAAAGCGTAACCAACAGATTATTTCTGTTCTAGTTAGACTGAAACAGCCCTATGCAGGTATTTTGTATTTTACCTTTACTAGACTTTCTACGAAAAAATCCAAATACTAGGTAGGGGGTTGATTTTATCTTGCAGATATGCTAAGGTGAATGTGTGGGGCTGCAATTTAATAGCTAGAGTGGCAAGAAGAAAGGAGGTTTGGGATGCTTGAAATAAACCTACTCTTTGGTTTGCTCAAGATAAAAATTACTTTCGCACGCAAGCGAAAGTAATAAAATAAACCTAATTTAATTCTACCACCCATGAGCCAAAATTACAAGACCCTTTTCGGGTATCTTGTCACCCATTAGGGTCAGCAGCCCCACCCAGTAGCTACTCTTCCGGCTCCCAGTTCGCTAACCCCTCAATCATATATTGTGAATCGACCCCTAGTGCTTTCGCAATAGTTACCGCGCACGCCATATACGATACGGCAGTTTCGCCTGGGATGAACGTCGCCACGTTCATCAGCTCGGACTGCACTGAGAGAGTCGCCTCAGTGCCCTTGGGATATAGTTTCGAGTTTAGTATCCGTACATCTTTCCCTGTCTGCCCATAGTCTAGCGTCTGACGCGTTCCCTTGAAATCCGCAAACTTGTCGTAATTTGTGTCGTCGTGGTTAAGCACTACAAACTCCGGCTTCATGTCAAACAGCGTCTTTTCGGAATCCAAGAATTCGTCGGCGGTCATGTCTTTGAGCGATGATGTGACGAAATTCGTCATCGCCGCCACATGCACTGGCAGACCATAGAATATATTATCACGCAGTACGCCTGCTGGCACCGTCACAATCACGACATTTGCCCCTGCTTTCCATGCGTCAGACAAGAACTTATGTAGCATCCCCAACTTAAAAGGTTGATCGGATGCCAGCACGGCTACTTGCTCGCCAGATGCTTTCAATATTTCGTGTATATAGTGCGCCACCGTAGTCTTCCCTGTCGCGCCCGTAATTGCCACGAGCTTCATGTCTTTCGTCGGGTTCCCATAATAGGCTTTCAGCACTCCGGCCTTAATTTTTTGCGCTTTTCTCTTCAGCCCACCGTTTTTGTTTCCAGACCTTGACTTCTCACGCATACTCATATCTCTATTATATCACAAATCACCTCAATCTTACTAGTTCCTTAGGGCGAACTTTTGTCATTCTAGTAACTTACACACCAGCGATACGATTAAGTGCTTCTCTTTTGGCTCACTTTCGGCGATAAGTAGCGCTATCGCAGTGAGTGCCCGGTCAGAAATCTTCGTCTCCCCCGCCTTAGTCAGATGGCAATCGTTTAGCGTTAAAAAGAAAATAAACAGTAGTGAGCCAATTCGTTTATTTCCGTCATAGAACGGATGGTCCTTGATGATAAAATACAGCAAGTTCGCCGCTTTTTCCTGTACCGACGGATACAAATCCTTTCCGTCAAAACTCTGAAATATCGCGGCCAGACTCCCGTCAAACCCACCACCGCGTTTCTTGCCAAACAAATCAGACCCGCGCACGCTACGTTTTAACTGAGCAACCGCCTGGTCGCACATTTCCGCCGTGAGTTCTTTCACCGACCGCGTCTTATTCAGAAAACGCAGATTAATCTTGCCGTCATCATATTCGGCCAAAGTCTTAAAGCTTCCCGCGTATCTCGAAATCACTTCCAGTACCCCATTCGCCTCGCCGGCGTCCAGTTCGCTCCGCGCCGTTAGTCGCCGCACTATGCCCATCATGTCCTCTACGTCGTGCAACTTCTTTATCTCTCGTCGCGCCGCAAGCTCCGCTACGCGCCGCTCGTTTACCACGACGCCAGTCGTGAGATACTTGCGAAGCACACTCGTCGCCCACACCCGAAACTGCGTCGCCTTCTTCGAATTCACCCGATATCCCACCGAGATAATCGCATCAAGATTATACACCCGTACCTTACGCTTTATCATACGGCCACCTTCGTTCTGAACTTGCAGTACTTCTTTACAAGTCCGTTGCTGGACTATCAAATCTTCATCAGCAACTCCCCCAACTTGTTCCATTTTGGAACAAGTTCCATCCATACTGAGTTCCCCACTCTTGTATATATTACCTAAGTGCTTCACGATTGCCGGACGTTGAACCCCGAAAATTTGTGCAATTTGTTCTGGCGTCGCCCAGACCGTCTCCCCGTCTGTATCTACATCAAAAACCACCTCGCCGGTTATTCCTCGGTATATCTCAATCTTCTTCTCTGTCGAGTTTGGGTCGCTCTCCATCGCTTCTCCTTTCCCCAATTATATCATATATGTTATAATAATCTCATGAAACTAGATTTTATCCCAGTCAAGACTCGCATTGTTCACGCCCCGCAGGACGACATTACCGATATTATCGACGGCCTAGACATACAGGACGGCGATATTGTCTTTATCACTTCTAAAATCATGGGGCTTCACGAAGGCCGCACCGCCAAAATCACCGACACCACGAAAGAAGCGCTCATTGAAAAAGAGGCCGATCGCTATCTTCCATACGTCAACGCTACTGGCGACTTCCATGTCAACCTCACCGTCACCCAGAATATCCTTATTCCCGCCGCCGGCATCGACGAGTCAAACGCTGACGGTTACTATGTCATGTGGCCGCGCGATCCTGACGCCTCTTGCCGACGTATTCGCGACCATCTCATGAGCAGGCACCATATCAAAAATCTCGGCATTATCGCTACCGATTCCCACACAACCCCGCTCCGTTGGGGCGTTACTGGTATTACTATTGGCTTAGCCGGTGTTGAGCCACTGAGGGATATTCGCGGCGAGCCGGACCTTTTCGGCCGCCCCATGCACATCACCAAGGTCGATCTTGTCGATCCGCTTACTAGTATGGCAGTTCTCCTCATGGGTGAAAGCAACGAGTGTACCCCGATCGTCATTCTTCGCGGTTACGACGGCATCCCATTTAGTGATACGGCCTCCATGCATGATTTCAAAATCAATCCTGCCATTGATTTATATTCCCCTCTCATTGATGTTCTCCCTCAGACCACCCGATAGTCTTGCGTCCACCGCATCAGCCACCAGCCCCACCATGCTAGTCGCCTATTTCACCAAAACTTTTCGCGGATTCTCTACTAGTACGTCGTGTAGCTCTGCTTCGCTATAATATTTCCGCATCCTTTTAAGTCCCTCATTCCATAACTCGCCATGGCACCTATGCGCATCGCTCCCCATAGCAAAAATCCTCTTATCCCGCGCCAATTTCTCAACAGTTTTCTTTGCTCGCTTGCCATAGTGCCCGGCAAAACTTCCTAGATTGCATTGCAATAGTACTCCCATATCGACCAAATCATCAACGATTCCATAATCTTTCTGCACGCTCGCATACCGTTCTGGGTGTGCCAAAATCACTTGATGTCCCGCCTGAATCAGCGCCAGCAAAATATCTTCCCAATTCGGAAAATCTCCGTCCATTGGTAGCTCCACGAGCAGATGTTTGCTCCCCGCCATTGGCGAAATCTCTCCTGCGGCAAGCAGCTTCAGAATCTCTCCGTTAATGTAGATTTCGTTTCCGAGGTAAATATTCACTCTCACGCCAGCGGCAGCGAGAGCCTTGCGGAGCTCGCGAATTAATTTCAGATTTTGCTTTCTAGGTGAAGTATAAATCGTTTCCTCGATATAATGCGGCGTCGCCACAATGTCGTTCACTCCTGCCGCCGCCAGCTCTCGCACTACTTCCACTCCGTCCGCCAGAGTTTTTGCTCCGTCGTCTATTCCTGGTAAAATATGCGAGTGTAAGTCAATCATTATTTCTCAGATTCGCTGTAATAGTAATAGTTGTAGTATTTTGATGAATTGCGGCTTACCATATTGAACACGATACCAGCAACCTTCGCATCAACTTTCATGAGGGCATCTTTCGTCGCCATCAAATCGTTCTTCGCGGTATTAGCATCCTTCGTCACGATTAGAGTCTCATCCATCATGCTCGATAGGATTACCGAGTCGGCTAGTCCGCCTACTGGCGCCCCATCGAAAATCACAATATCGTACTTGTTGCGCAATTCTTTCACCAGCCGCCTATTTTTCTTCGACGCGAGAAGCTCGCTCGGGTTGGGTGGGTATGTTCCGCAAGTAATCACCTGCAAGTTGGCAATATTTGTATTGCGCACATATTCGTCAAGATATGCTAGGTCATCAGTCAGCAAATTCGATAGACCGCTCGTGTTTGGGATGCGGAATAGTTTGTGGATGCGTCCTTTCCGGAGATCGCAGTCCACGAGTAGCACCCGCTTGTCGGCCTGTGCAAACGATACAGCGAGGTTCGACGACACGAAGCTTTTACCCTCACCCGCATTGGTACTGGTCACGAGAATTGTTTTCAAGTTTTTATCCACCGCGGTAAATTGGAGATTCGTTCTCAGGCTCTTAATGTTTTCGCTCACGATTGCCTTCGGGAATCTCTCGACTACCAATTCGTCGCCATCACGTTTCAATTTGGCGTCATTTTTCGAGATTCGCCCCGCCACCGGCAAACCGAAAATCTTTTCCACGTTGTCACCATGTTTCACGGTGTCGTCTAGATAGAATCTTAGGAACGCAAAACCGGCCACCGCCACTACTGCAATCACCCCCGCAAGTATAATATCGCGCGTCAAAGTATTGTTGGATGGCGCTTGTGGCGTCTCAGCGATACTTAGCTGACTCACGTTGTCGAGCTTGTAAATCTTCGACACCTCTTTTGCGAAGACTTTCGCAATCTCGTTGGCAATCTTGGCTGACGTTTCAGCATCCAAATCCTTCACCGTCACGTTCAAAATCGACGTATCCGATACCGGGCTGACCGACACATTCTTGCCGAGTTCCTTTACAGATTCATCGAGTTTTAGATTATCCACTACTTGCCCTAGCACCAACTCACTTTTAGCAATCTCGCTATAAGTTGTCGTGAGTTTCTGGCTTGCATTTACGTCGTTCAACGTTGACGCCGCACTGCTATTATTTTCTGATTGCGCGATGACAATCATCGTTTTTGCTTGATAAATTGGCTTTTTGATGGTTATATCATAAACCGCAATTCCCCCCACCGCCAGTATTATAGCGATAATAAATAGAGCGATATATCGCTTCAAGTAGATAAAAAACTCTTTGATGTTGATTTCTTCCATATAAACCCTTCATTCCATTATACCATAAAATGCTTAGAAAGTAAATAGGTATTCTCTAATTTTGTCTTTTATGCTAGCAAGCGACTCCTCGTTAGCAATCATCACATATCGTGGGTCATCTGGCCCCATAGTATAGGTTGGTAGTAACGTCCCCTCGCCATCCAACGCGATTGATTCTATTTGCCATTTTGTCCCCTCCGCGAGCTGCCATTTGAGAAAATTCGTGATTTCATCCCGTGTGAAGCTCGTTTCGAAAGAGTCCGCCGCGATTTCCAAAATCGTCGGCAGTCTTAGTAGGTATTCTGACGAACTTGTCAACTTCTCTATGATACTGGTCAAAATCTCCTGCTGGTTCGCCCCTCGGTGCAAGTCTCCCGTGCCGTAGGACTTGCGTTCCCGCGCGAATCTTAGCGCACATACACCGTCCACCACTTGTGTACCCACCGAATAATAACATACACCCCCAGGCTTTGCCTTATTCTCCGCATTAAGTCGCATCGCTATATCGGAATATATCTCAATCCCGCCCAGTTGGTCCACCACTCGAACCACCGTATCGAAGCTCACTTTCACCGTATAATCTATTGTAATATTCAGAAAATCTTCAAGTGTTGTCTTGCTCATTTCGATACCGTAGCGTCCCGCGTGGGTCAATTTATCGCGCAGTCCCGTCGTCCCATGTAGTTGCACATAAGTATCGCGCGGTATCGACGCTAGCAGAATCTTGTCCGTTTGCGGGTTCACCACTACGACGATATTCACGTCTGATAGTGCATCTGGGTTATCGATTCCTTCTCTTGAATCGCTCCCGGATATATATACAATAAATGGCGTCGTGGTGACGTCGAGTGCTTCCCCTGTGGTCTCCGTCACCGCCGGCGTCGTCACGCCATCAAGAAAGGTGTTAAATGCTGCCGTATAACGTAACCCCACCCCACTAATTGTGATTGTGATGATTGTTGTCATTAGACAAATCACGCGCGTCACGACTGGAAACGCCCGCTTCCTCATGATTATTATGCCGTCAATCACTACAACTAGCAAAACTAGACCGCCCGCTAGCCAAAGCATCCATTGAGGGACGATCTGCATCCGCGCCGCCGCTACGATTGCCATACTGCCCACGACCGTCAGCGCCAGTGCTAGCACCCCACCGACGATTCGTTCTATTCGTGTCATCCGTACTTCCCTAATCTCGTGTAAACAAATCCCTCGTGTAGACTTTGTTTCTTACGTCACCTAGTTCCTCAGTACAACGATTCGCCAGCGACAGCCCTACATAACCAGTCCCCGCAATTGCAATCTTCATTTTTCACAAACTCCGTTCTTATCACTTGTACTTATTTTACATCATTATTGACGTTATGTCAACTTTCGTGCGATAAAACTATTCGTCCACACGGTTAGACGTATTTTTGTCAATATACGCTTAACCGTAGTATTGTAGCGCAATATTCCAGCCGGAGTGAGATAATTCAGAACTTAACAAACGTAGCTTAGTAATTATATGCCCACCCAGCCCTTCACTAACCACACTAATAGCATTACTGCTAGATAAATTAAACAATACAATAGCATTTCACCAAAATACTGCTTATATGTCCTACCGAATAATTTCGTGTACACAAATTTAGGATAGCTATACAACCATAAAGCCAAACTGCTTACAAAAGTACCGATGAAAACGCCAGGAAGGCCGATCCACTGCACCAATAATACCGAAACCACAATGTTCAGTAGAGACTCTACTACTGGCACAAATCTATCCTCATGATAGATTCCAGCTGCCTCTTTGAATACCGCAAAACTCTCTCGCATCATTCTTTGAAAATGTACCATCAAAAGCGTAATTAATGTAAAACCAGACAACACATATTCACTGCCATACCAAAGTTTCACAAATAGATCAGCAAACAGTATAATGCCGGCAGAAGATATTAAGACCACGGCAAAATTTACGTTTCTTACCTTGCTAAAAACTTTAAAGTTCTTATCAGTATTTTTGTCTACGAGCATATTTCCCACCGTAGGCGTCAAAGCCTTAATAGTTTGCGTAAATACAGTCTCGACCGCCGAAAAGATCATATGATAGTTTGAATACAAGCCAACCGTAGATACGTTAATAAAAGCTGAGATAATAATGTTATCGGTGCTAAAAATAACAAACGACGAGACCTTATGTATAAATATTGCTCGCATTTTTTTGAAGATATCTTTTTCAATCAGCTTATCGAGCCTCTTTATATCCTTATCTCGCAAGATTGGATGTCTCGTCTCGGCAATCTTATATAAACAGAAATTTTTTGCAAGCTGCGAAATAATTCCAATTACCAAATAGATATAATAATTATTAGTAAGTAACAGTAAAAGAATTTGGACTAGAACAGTTATTACATTGGTAACAGTTTGGATTCTAGTAATAATATGCCCCTGCTCCGTAGCGTATAGAATACTTTGCCGATATGACATCACATACGAAGCAATCGTACTCGCCAAGATCAAATTATATGCAATATACATGTTCACGCCAGGTACCGGTTCGCGCACAATAAAATGTAAGAACGGTAATAACATTACGCCAATACCAGCCGTAATCAGGGCAATTATATAATAAGCTTTCCTATAGAACCTTAATAGTGACTTAATTACGTCAATTTTATTAGTTTTAATTGGCTCATATAGATTAAAAATGATAGCACTACTAATTCCTAATTCCACAATACTCAGCGCAGAAATAATATTAGTAAGTACGCCATTAAGGCCTAGATATTCCACACCGAGACTATCAATGAATACTTTTTGGAGCACGAACTTCGTCAAAATGCTTGTCACGTTTCCGATAAACGCACTTACTGAATTTTTTGCCGGAGCAGTTTTTCTGAACTTCTTGAACATGCTATTCCCCCCTCTTTATTATTTTGTGTAAAAATCGATATCGACAGAAATTCTTCCAAACTACATTGCTATCCTTTTTTCCTATAGCTTTTACTGGTAGCCCGTTCTTTAATTTCTCCAAAACACCCATCTTTGCTACATAACAATTTAATTTCTTTTCATCATCCTCCGATAAGCCTAATTGAGCAATGCAATCTTTAAAATCCGCTTCAAAATCTTCCTTTTTGTAGTCATCAATCAACGCCAAACGCTTCATCACCTCCCAGACCGCCTTCAACTGTTCATAAATCGCTATCTGCTTTGTTTCGTTATCAGAAACATTCTCGCTAACAAACCTCAACATTTCACATGTTACAAAAAGCCTATCTTTTATGTTTTGGGTAACACGCCATCGCTCTCTACTACGCGTTAAAGATTTGTTATTCATTCTATAATAATAAAACGAATCATCAATCGCCAACATTTTGTCTAGGTCTTTGCAGGCTTCAACATTAATTAATAAATCTTCACCCAAACTCAAATCGTAATTAAACGATGGATTACCATCCAATAATTCTCTTTTGTATATCTTTCCCCACAAACTATTTAGCTTATATCCAGTTACTAGTAGTGAGATAATTTCATCGTGTTCAATGATATTGTTGTCTTCAACGTTGGCAATTGGCATGACTATTCCACCGTCAGGATAATATTCTGCATTGAACCTAATGACGTCAACATCATATTTCTCCATTTTTTCTACAAGCGTCTTAATGGCACCGGATTTCAAAAAGTCGTCAGCATCAACAAACATTATGTAGTCGCCATTAGATTTTTGAAGTCCTAACTTTCTGGCTGCGTTTACGCCTAGGTGCTTCACGCTATGCACTTTTACGCAATCGGCATTCTTGGCAATATCAACAGATTTATCCGTCGAGCCATCATCCACAACGATAACCTCCTTCTCGGGGTAGTCTTGAGAAAGAACTGATTCTATACATCGTCCTATGTATTCTTCGCCATTGTAATTCGGAATTATTATGCTAACCTTCTTCATTGCTTACCCCCAGTTGCTGCCATTTTTCTTTCTCTTTGCTTTCAATATCATACGCAAGCTCTACAACGAAGATCAAAGGAAGCAATACGTAATATGCAGCGCCTTTGTATTCAAACATCAGAAAAACAGTAAAAGCTTGAATCATTAGTACTTTACTTATTCGTCTAAGCCCCATAATTTCATACACTGTTAGCCCATAAGACAATATAAAACCTATCAACCCCCAAAATAGAATATTTCTCAAAAATCCAACGTCGGTATTCATGTAGTATAATCCATCATTTGTATACCGTCCATCGCCGTACATGACCGTGTCTTCCGTAATATCAACCTGCCACATCTTTTGTAACTTATTAAAAGAACTGTCCCCCACATCACCAGTCGTTATTAAATTCGTAAACGGCGAACTCATCCACTCATACCAATCGCTCATTTCTGGAACTGTCTTTAATATGGCGCCACCTAAAGCCAGCAATATGACTAATGTAACCGTTGCAAATACTATATGTTTTATCCTATTTCTATTCCAATGTATAAAAGCGGCCGAACACGTGACTAAGGTTGCTACTAGGCCAACTCTACCATAAAACATATTCCCCAAAAAGCATATCGTAAAAGCGGGCACGAACCATTTTGCACTTATTGCCGGCGAGCGTGTCCCGTATCTTAGATACATCAAAAACATAGCACTGAAAGTGCAACACAATGTTTCATGAAAACCCGCAAATCCCTGCCACCCAATACGAAACATATAACGGCTGGCATCCAAAGCACTCAAACTATCGAAAAAAGTTCCCTTGCTTGATATAGTAAACCACACGTCTTGCCATCCGGGCACAATAACTAAGAGAATCGTGCTTATCACGTATATCACGTGAGTTAAAGCAAAATAGAGCATAAAGTAATTCATAACGTGCTCTCCTCCGTGTCTTTTAATCACCAAGCACAGTAATGCTACGTATGTTATGCCGCGCTTAAAGTAAAAAGCCAATGGCGTAAAATACGAAAAATCCATCGTTTCATATAGTTGCGGGATCACAATAGACATTGCGATTAATAGCAACATAGCAATTACAGACATCCATTGCCTTGGTTTAAATTTTGTTAAAATCTTTATATTCAAAATAATATAAAATAACGGAATCCCTATAGTTATTATATCCATTATTACGCCAGGTATTTTTAAGCTCGGAGTATATATAAAGAAACAAAAAGCAATCAATGTTGCAAAACTTATTTTTGAAATCGATGGGTTATTAGAAGAGGCTATTATTTTCTGGAACATTTTTTTCATTTACCACCCCTCTCGTAGATCTTTTCCAACCTTTCGACTATTCGGTTTATAGAATAATCTTGTATTCTTAATGCTGGGACGACTCTTGACTTTTTAGCCTTATAAATATCATCTCGCCACTTTTTTGAATCTTCTGTTATATCTTCAAAAACAAAGTTCCGATTTATCTTAGTATTTGGCGAAATTGTCGAACTTGCGACAACTGGCAATCCATTTGCTTGAGCCTCGATCAAAGCCATGCTTAACCCTTCATACAACGAAGGAAACACAAATATGTCAAACATATTATATAAATAACAGACATCATTTCTATTACCTAGGAATAAGACTCTTTCCGCAACACCTAATTCTCTCGCCACCTTTTTTAAATGCCCATTAAGATCCCCATCGCCAACGATAACCATCTTGTATTTACTACTATCTAGTTCTTTAAGTATCCTCAATAAATGTTCTTGATTCTTTTCTTTCGAAAGTCGGCCAACGTGCCCTATTATTATGTCGTCATCAGAATATCCAAACTTCTTTCTATACTTCAATCTAATTTCCTCATCAAACAAATATTGATCAATCTCCACACCATTATATATTACTTCAAAATTATATCCCCTAAACAAGTTTTCTCCGGCTTCTTTTTCGCAAGCAATCAAATTCGTAGCATTTCTTTGCATCATGTTCGCCAAAAACTTATGATACATTTTTCTTCCAAATCTATCCGGGCAAGTCGTATGAGAGTGCGAAATTCGCACCCTGGCGGCATTTTTATTTGCTGCTTTCATCACTAAGGCATTTTCAAAAGCGACATTACCATGTACTATATCCGGCTTCTCCATCTTCATTATCTTGTTTAAATCCATATACCGTTTTATTGGGTTTCTCGTAGTCGGAATACGCAAGATCCTACACCCAAGTTTGATTATCTCATCCTCATAATCGAACTTAAAATCCTTAAATGTAAGAAACACTATTTCATATTTCTGTTTGTTAGCAAGTATTCTAACTACATTCATTAAAAAGGTCTCTATGCCACCATAGTTCATCTTATTAGATACATACATTATTTTTTTCTTTTTTTGTGTTTCCGGAATGTGGTTGTTATTATTCGCAATTGCATTGTAGAGTCTTTCACAATTCCTAGCATCATGAAGGGTAAAAAAAATCTTCGCGCGCATACCATAGTCAACAGTTTTAGTAGCATTTATTAACTTTTTGATCGATCGCAATATATCATCCATATTGTCAACAACTGGCCCAAAACCATCTTTTTTATAATCAAAGTATCCCTCTTGATGCTGCCGCGCACGATACTCCTTTAAATCAAATTGGTAATAGATCACTGGTTTATTCAGAAATGCAAAATCAAACGCCACACTAGAATAATCTGTAACCATTAAATTACATTTGCTAAAGAACCTTTGAATATTATCGTCTGGCGATAGTATTTTGATATTCCTACTCGGTGAATTGAAAAACTTCAAGAACGAGCGCATATTTATATGAGGATAAAAATAAACTCTTATATTATTTTCTTCAATATACTTTATAAAATCTTGATTTTTCAAAAACCCAGACCAACTCTTATAATAATCTGTACTTAAAAAATTTCTATTTTTAAACATCTTGTTTTTATCTCCACCCAACCAATTTCTCCAAGTCGGCATAATAAGTATCGACTTTTGTTTTTGCTTCCTGCTAGCATCTTTTAAACTATCCCACCTAGGGAATCCGGTAAGTAGTAAACTATCCTTTTTATAGCCAAATTTTCCCAAAATATAATCATATTCCCGCTTTGCACCGCAAACAAAATATTTGAAACGAGTCTGATTATAGTAAATCCATTTTGAGTCATCCTTTGTAATTCCATGCTGCAGGAAGACGCGGTCCTTGTATAATCCGAGCTTCACATGTAAGATATACCAAAAAATCGGGGCAGGATTTCCAGATTTTTGACTGCTAATATTTAAGTTTGCAGACATATAAAATAGCCAGTGCTTCAAACCGCCCCATTTTATCACATTCCCTAATTTAGCCACCTTGTCATAGCCGGCAGAATCAAACGTCATCGCATAAAAACAATAATCCGACGGATGTTTTTCCCTCACATATTTATAGAAATAATATCCATTATCACGCGCTTCTCCTTCTTCAGCAATTAGCCATAGATTGCGTTTTCTAAGTTTATTAACAACCCGGAATGCAGAAGATGGTACTAATAGCAACAGAAAAACAAACGGCGCCAGCAAATCTCTCATTTTAAACTGTTTAATCGCATTAATAATCCGCCCCATCACACCCTCCTCCTCACAGCGTTCACTGCATATCCTGCAAAATTCACCGCACTAGCAAGCGCGTTAAGGCTTTCTTGTTTACGATACAATCTCCAAATGCGCAAAATCGCCACCACCTTATTTGCCGACAAAGTCCCATTGCTACGTCTATAGATCGCAAGCGGTTCATCAAGTCCATACGCACACTCGATTTTCTTCAATATCTTCCACCAAGTTGCCGTATCCTCACTTGCTATATTTGGCATTTCTATATCAACTTTACTTAGCTTTTTCATATCAAACATTACTGCAATAGTTGATATCGTCGTATTCCTTAGCGCCTGCTTGTACGTAATCGTCGCCGGCACATGTACGACCTTCCCATTCGGTCGACCTTCCGCATCCGCAAACTCATACCCAGTAAACGAAAACTCGCAATCCTTCTCCTGCATGAACTTGACCTGTCGCTCCAGCTTCTCTGGCAACCATAAATCATCCGCATCAAGAAATGCCAAATAATCACCCCGCGCCTCTTTCGTGCCGGTATTTCTGGCAATTGCGGCACCCTGATTTTTGTTCAAGCAAACTAATTTTACCTGCTCAGAAGCATGCTTACTGATAACGCCCACCGTATCATCAGCAGAACAGTCGTCAACAATAATCAGCTCCCAGTTATGATAGGTCTGGCCTTGTACCGAGCCTATCGTCTGCGCAATATATTTTGCAGAATTATGCGTTGGTATCACAATGCTCACTAATGGCGATCGTTGCTCCTGCGACTTCTTTTTCATCTCTTCTTCCAACAAAAACTTCCTAATACTCCAATTATATCACACTTCCCACTCTTCGTCAAGTGCGCGTAATAGTCCGGCGCCCTTGCGGTAAAGGGGATGTTAGTGAGTTATCTGCTGAAACGATCCTGTCAGAGTTCAATTAAGCTGACAATTCGTCCGTTATCGTATTCGGCGAGGGCGTTTTGATATTTCCTGAATTCAGGAGTTTCGCGCTTTACGGCGGTATCTACTAATGGTAAGTCAAAACGCATTAGAAGTTCGGACAAAATAGCACGGATGGTGCGGCCATTGAAATCTTGGAACGGATGAACATGCAAGAATTCACCCTCGGCATAGGCTAAGGTTTCAATCTGTAAATCTAGGGTGACAGATTTGTCTAGCCGAGCTTGCATATTGGCGACATACTCGTGCATTTTAATTGGTATCTCGTATGGTTCGGGCGGGAGCCAGTTGCCAACCTGAACTGGCACATTGCGCCACTTACCTGCAATTCCGGGTATAATATCACCGATAATGCGAAAATGGAAGTTTTTGATTAAATCTTCATCAAAAGAATGGTTTATGAACTTGCAATCCGTAATGTCATCCAGTAACTGCAACAATTTCGGAGCAATTAAATCTGAAAGTTCGGCATAAGTAAGTTTGCCTTTGGTGGTATCAAAAGTACGGGTAGTACTTTCTAGCGAGCGTTCTTCTGTAGCCATAAGTCGGAAACTGGCTCTCCCTCCATCGCCATCGAACTTGCGACCTGCTTAACATTTAGAGTGCGCAAAACTGAACGACGCTCTGACTTAGGCAGACTGCGCCATTTTTCTATATTTGCATACATTCTTTTTTCTTTGGTTGTCATAAGTGTATTTTACCATTTTTGAGCTAAAAAAACAACAGGGCGCGTAAAAGCCCCCCCTACACCCCCTCATTCCTCCGCGCCAAGTCGTTCAAATCATTATGCACCGCCGCCTTCCCTGCATCCGCCCCACTCTGCGCCAGCACCATCTTTACGGTCAGTAGTACTACTTTTATATCCTGCCTCAGCGAATAATTCCTCACATATTCCAGATCATAATCAATTTTCTGAAAAATCGTTAGCCCATTCCGCCCCTTCGCCTGCGCCAGCCCGGTAATCCCCGGTAGTACCTTCACGCGTCCGCGCTCCCGCTCGTTCATCCTCTCATAATACTCTGGTATCCACGGCCGCGGCCCGATAAACGCCATCTGCCCGAGCGCCACATTGATCAGCTGCGGCAGCTCATCAATCGACGTCCGCCGTAGCACCCCGCCTACACGCGTGTATTTATCCGCACACGAATTATCTCGTATATCATTGTCTGCCGTCATGCTCCGGAACTTCATAATTTCAAACTCGCGCCCATTCTTTCCAGTCCGTTTTTGTCTGAAAAACACCGGCCCCGGGCTATCAATCTTGATAATTGCTGCAACTACCAAAAACAATGGTGACAGCAAAATCAAGAACACGCTCGCTAGCGCAAAATCCAATCCCCGCTTGAACGCGCCATATATGGCGACCCTGATTGAATGTAGTCTTTCGTACCACAAGCCGTACGAAAGTGTTAATGACCCCTGATACGAGGAGTCTGCCTCGATTTTCTTTGGCATCTAATCTCTCCCTGATGCCCACCATAAATACCTACACTCTATCCTACCATACCACCGCCGATTAGTCAAGCATAAACATCATCCCTCCGCCGTCAGCCATCCCCCCGCCGTCATCCCCCGCCGTCAACTCTCATCCCCCGCCATCAACTCCCACCGCCCGCCACCCCAACTATCATAACTACCAACTATCGCCAAAACCGACTAAGTGTGATACAATATATCATATACATTTTTGAAAGGGTGTTATGAACAATACGCAAATCTATAAAAAGACTATTAAGTTCTCTCTCTGGCGTTTGCTGTGGGACTTCCTCGCCATAGTGGCGTTCGTTGGTTTCTCGGCTGCCGGTTTCGTCGTGGCCAATCAATCTTCCGGTAATGGGCTTATCGGCCTAGCCATTGGCGCCGTGCTCGGCGGTATTTCAGCCTATCTGATTCTCCACTTCCTAGCCTACACCTATACTGCCGGTCAGATCGCCATGATGACCGAGGGTGTCACCACTGGCAAACTCCCAGACAACCCAGTCGCCGCTGGTCGCAAAATCGTCAAGGAACGCTTTGCTACCGTCGCCGCCTACTATGCTGTTACTGGCATTATCAAGGGTATCTTCTCTCAAATCGGCCAAGGCATCACTGCTGTCGGCAAGGCTGTTGGTGGCGATACTGGTGGTGCTGTCGGTGGCACAATTTCTAGCGCTATCCAGACCGTCGTCGCTTATCTCTGCGATTGCTGTCTTGGCTGGGTCTTTTATCGCAAGGACGAGAAGGCTACTCGCGCCACTCTCGAAGGTGCCGTCATCTTCTTCAAACATGGCAAAACTCTCGCCAAGAACCTCGGCCGCGTATTCGGTATGGGTGCCCTCTCGCTTCTTATCATCGGAGGTATCTTTGCGGGCATTACTTATCTCATATTGCAAGCCATGCCTGATGTCATGGGTAGCCTGAGCGCCGAAGTTGCCGAAGCTATCGCCCGCAACGGCAATAGTGTCCCCGAGCTCGTCTCGAATCCTACTACGTTCACCGTCATCTGCTCTCTGATTAGCGGCGTCATCATCTGGTCGACGATTCACTCAACCTTTGTTCGTCCGTTCATCCTCGTCGGCGTTCTTCGCAATTTCATGAAGTCCGGTATCGAAAATATTCCAAAAGAATCCGAATTCGCCGAACTTGACAAGAAATCCGCCAAGTTCAAGAAACTCCATTCCGAAGTCGCCGCCGAATAATATGCCTGTCCACCAAGTTACCGTCAAACCAGGCTCTTCGCAGGAGAAAATCATAGAGCTCGCTCCTGGCGAGCTCGTGGTCTATCTTCGCGCCAAACCTCACGATGGCGAGGCCAACGAAGCTCTCGTGAAGCTCCTCTCCAAACATTTCGGCGTTCCGAAGACCACCATCAGGATCATTCACGGCGGTAAATCGCGCGTCAAGACTATTGAGTTCTAAACACTACTCCCAGCAACTTCGCAGGTGTAGATTCCCTTCTCCATGTCGCGGTTGATTTGTTTCCTGTATCTATCTTCCTCAGAAAATACACAACCACAGTATTTTTGCATATACATTCCGAGCTCTCGGGCTTTCGCTTGCCCTTCACGGAACCCCACGCGAAAATCTCGGTACACAAATTCCACGCCCGACATCGCCGCCAGCTCCTCGCACACCATTTTCAGCTCATCATGCTTCTGATATGGCGATACCAGTAGCGTTGTCGTGAAAGCGTCGTAGCCGTTTTTCGCCGCATAACGCACCGTCTCAGTGAGCCGCTTGCGGTAGCAATAATTCACGCATCTATTCGGGATGTCATTTGCCACGTTACGGCAAAATTCGTCTAGTCCGTAATCCTCATCAAAAATCGCCTTCACGGAAATTGCCGCACAATAATCTTTCAAGCAATCTCGTCGCGCCTTATATTCCTGATACGGATGAATGTTCGGGTTGTACCAAAAAACCGTCGGCCTAGTTCCCTCTCCGCGGAGCGCGTCAATACAATACACCGAACACGGCGCACAACACGTGTGCATCAATAGCTTCATCCCTATATTATACCATCAAAATACTTCTTCGCGATTGCTAAAATACTGGCGATAAATGACGCAGTCAAAACTACAATTCCGCCCGTTGAAATAGATAGCGCAGGCCCGACATTGGGATTATAAACGCCAGTATCCGGAGTGGACACTACGACCCGTTCATTTTCAGACTCGCTCCACGCAACCTCTCCCACCGTAGCATCCACGGCATAGCTCGTGGCACCCACGCTATTAACGTTCTCGCCTAGAACCAGACATATGATACCAAATAATATACAAAACAGCCTTTTCTTTTTCATGGCACTCCTTATTTCACCAAAACGCTCATCGCAATCTCTGAGCCTATGATTTCTTCTTTGCCCTGTTCATTATAAAAATAAACAACGTATTTTCCCTTATACTTACCATACGGGATTTTGCGACCGAGACTATATCTCAATTCCTGTATTTTATATCCAGGATGCACTATTCCGCTTCTCCCAATGATTACCTCTTCGCCGTCGATATTGGCAACGAGCTCCAAGGCAAGGCTCTTTCTGGATGTTGATGGATTGGTGAAATTGAGCACAATCTTTTCTTCATCATGAAGAAGTGTGACGTATCCAGCATATCTCAGCGATACATCCGCTCCGCCCTTCGCCTCGTTTGTTTCCGGTTCAACTTTGACTATCACAAAATCGGGATCACTATCGTTATTCAGATGTTTTATGATAAGCCCCCCTATGACCATTATCGCCACGAGAGCAACAACGGTCACAATTACCAAGGGATATTTCTTTTTCTTCTCAATACGTAGCATTTTATTCCATGTCAGGTTCGATGTTAATAGTCACCCTGCCTATACTATCATGAGTGGCTATATCGACATTGGATAAATCCGTTTCAGCTTTTGTTCGCAACATTAAATGCGCGTAATGCATGCCATCAACACCTGCGCGCGCACTATCCAATGTCGGGATAACGCCATCGCCATAAGATTCTCCAAAGTAATAATACAAATCATTCCCGACTTCCAAATAATTATCTTTCGAAATGTTCATATGGGCAAGGGAGCTTCCATCTGTAAAGCTACCACCAGCCACAAACTCACCAGTAACCCAGTCATATTTCTGTGTAGGCGTAAAGCTCGCAAGCACTTTTACTTTGCCATTTGTGGAATTATCTTTTACAGATACCCAACTCCCCGGATTTTCTTTGACATGCACGATGGTGCCATCGGCAGGCTCATCTTCTATTACGGTGGTACAATTTGCGTCGGAATATATTCCTCCCGTTTCAAATTGTTTGCCAGTACTGTTATCGTCATGCTTGTAGATAACGCCATCGCAAGTTCGAGAAGATTCAAATCTGTACCTGTTGAGATCTTTTGCGTACTTCCAGTCAAAAGTCATACTGCCCCAATTAAGGTCCACCGAATAAACCGTTTCATCAATTTCTCCTACATAAGCGTCACGTGTGCCTGTGAAATACCCAGTATCGGGATCTCCGCCGAACGTCGCAGCGAACGCTCCAAAAGTCGGCATACTTGCCATGCTTAGGCAGGCGAGCCCACAAATAATAGTTTTTTTCATGTTTCTCCTTTCTGAGAATTGTTATGTTTGTCTTAGAAGTATGACCTTCTAATAACCTCAATTATATATATATATATTGTCAAGCATGTTATGTTGAAACTAAAAAAAAAGCATTGAGCAAATTTGAAGCAAATTTGAAGCAAATTTGAATAAAACATTCTTTTGTGCTACAATATCATGTATGGAAGATGGACTTTCGAATCAAAAAATAGCACAAATCATTTTTAACTTCTCTAAAATGGATAGCGAGCTAGAACACGTTGAGTTTAAAGTAAATCAGGCCGACTCAGAAATGATCGCAAAGAATATCTCTGCCATTACAAACTCAATGACCCGTCGCAATTCTCCAAGAGGCTATATGGTTTGGGGGATCGATAATGCCAGCCATGAATTTGTTGGGACAAGCTTTAAGCCATATTCGGCGAAAGTTAGAAATAAAACCAAAGATAAGGAAAGTAATGAAGAGCTACTGGTGTGGTTATCTAAATATGTTAAGCCGTCTCCGAAGTTAGATGTTAGAGAGCTCGAAATAAACGGGAAGAGGGTCGTTGTTTTTATAATTACGTCAAATCCGTTGGAGCTCTCAAAGTTTCGAGGCAACGCTTTTATCCGCATCGGCGCTAATACTAGGCCACTTAATGAATATCCATCCATCGAAAAAGAAGTCTGGTGCGAAATCCTCTCCAGGGAATTCGAGACAATTTCAGCAAAATCAAATTTATCAAAGGATGAAGTCGTTTCACTGCTTGATTTTGATACTTTTTATACCATGCGACAAAATAGAGTGCACGTAGAACGTAGTCTTTTATTTACGGAGGCAATAAAATGTGGCATGATTAGGGATAACCAAGATACGACCTACGATATAACCAATCTTGGTGCACTGTTATACGCCAAGAAATTAGATGACTTCTCGCAACTTTCTTCTAAAACTATGCGAATTGTCCTATATCGAGGAAACTCGAAGCTCAACTTGATAAACGAAGAACGAAGCATAGGTGGGTATGTTGTTGAATTTAATCGTATTCATAACTATATTATGAACAAAGTTATTTCCGAGGATGTAATTGGTGAAGATGGGATACGGAGAGAAAAATATCTGTACCCGACGCTCACTGTACGCGAGTTACTCGCCAATACAATCGTCCATCAGGACCTCTCCACAAACGTCATGCATCCCATGATAGAAATTTATTCAGATCGGATAGAATTCATCAATCCTGGCGCACCGCTAGTCCCAGAAGACAGATTTTTGGATTACCCGCCTCAGACCAGAAACCAAAGAATGGCCGAGGAATTTTATAGGGTAGGACTTTGTGAAATACAGGGATCCGGCTGGGATAAGGTTGCTATCGAAGCAAGCGAGTTGAGCTTCCCCGCACCAAAGCCAGAAGTTACTCAGGATACGACCAGAATAATCCTGATGCAAGAAAAAACGCTCGCTAATATGACGAACGAAGAGCGTATGTGGTCACTTTATACGTTCGCATGCTTGCTGTGGGTCAAAAAGCAATTTCTTACGAACACCCTTGTAAGACAGCTTTTTCATATTCCAGACAATAATCTCTCTATGGCTTCTACTCTATTATCGCAAGCCGTAAAATCTGGACTGATTGTCGTTTTTGACGAACAGGCTGGCACGCGTAGCCGTAAATACATGCCGAAATACGTAAACGATGCATTCTAGCATTTTGCAATTTGCTTTGTGGTTGCTTCAAAAACATAAACGGAATTGGGAATTAACAGAGGTAATTTGCTTTGTGGTTGCTTCAAAAACATAAACGGAATTGGGAATTAACAGAGGTAATTTGCTTTGTGGTTGCTTCAAAACTACAAAGTATAGAAAACAATTTGATGGTACTTAAAACAACGATCTATGGAGAAAAACGCCGCACCAAAATCTACCTACCACCCAAAATCCATTGAATCACTTGCCTTTTAATTTCAAAATATTCATCTTTTTCAAATTGCATGTTGGCGATGCAGTATCTCTTATTAGTAATATGCGAGCAAAACATACATTCATGGAGCGAATTCGCATCTTGGATAAAAAACGAATTTGAGATTTTTCCAGAGCAAATCACATTGTATGAATTTGTACAATTCGCCGAGTCATCCACCCTGAGACAATAAGCACAGGCCCCGGACCGTTGTGATGCTACTGTATATTCCGAAGCGTGGCAAGAATCACAAAATGCGATGTTTTTGCAACGATTACAATTTGCACTGCGCCAGACTTTTTCACTTTCGTATACCGTGTCACTCTGTGCCACGTCCACCGAATTGAAATTTCTCTCAGTCGTCGTAAAGTTTGTTTCCCGCCAAATTTCAATTATGTCGTCTATGGATTCAACTTTTCGTTTCGGCAACATCCACGTTTCACGCTCGCTTTCATTTCTTTGCGTAATATACCTCGTAGAGTTCATGCTTTCCGCCCACGTTTCTTCACCGCTAATTGAATCATAAACCATCACTGCCGGCATCAACATTCCGCATCGCGACAACCTCGCCACTACATGACGATCCGGCAAAATTGCCAGCAATCGCGCCTTTTCTCTCTGCGACGTATTGCCATCCTGAAATGTCGTCAACTTCGCGTCTGCAAATTCCGTCTGTTCCCCGCTACACAATTCTATATCCAAATAATCCACCAGATGCTCCGCGTCATCATAATTCAGCCGAAAACAGAAATAATTCGCCACATTGGCATAGATTGCAGTTTTTAGTTCGTTGGAAATCTGTGTGTAATATTGTCCAGCTAGCACTACGGAAATATTATATTTTCGCGCTTCCGCCAAAAATCTCGTTAGCACTGGGTTTTCAACCACCGCAACTTCATCTACTACGAGTATAATGTGCTCACTCAGTCTGCGTTGCATGCCCAGTGCAAAAAGTTGGTTCATAATGAGGCCAGCCAGGGTTTTTACCGCGCGCTCGCCATGCTTTGCGATATTTAGTGACACCAGAGTTACTTTATTCGTTACAATTTCGTATTCTAGCCGCCGACTATTTTGTCGGTAAATCGCCGGTGTCAGTTGTAGTTCATCTATCAGCGTCACCATGAGTGCAAAAGTCGCATCATGATATCGGGTTCTCAGTTCGTTGTAGTCCTGCCCAAAAAATTCTTGCAAACTTTCTGGCAGATATTTCTCCACACTCGCGAGCGTGATATTTTTGTATTGCGTATCAGTGAGCATTCTTCTGAGATTCTGTAAACTCAGCTCGCCTTTTTCTATCAGCGCATATAAACAAGCCCGCGCCAAACGCTCCGCCATAGGATTCCAGCTCGTCGCAAGGGATTTCAATAGTCCTAGCATCATCTCTACGCTGTTTACGATATTTTCGCCATTCACAACGAACAGATCAAGTCCCCGGTCGCTATTTGTGTAGTCGAAAACTTTTACCTTGTCGCACCCGCCAATCTCATCTCTGAGCGCATCGTGCGGGTCTATCACGAGAAAATGATATTTGTCACCATAGTTTTCCATTGTTTCGCAGATAAAACTCGCTAAAAATTTGCTTTTCCCCGCCCCACTTGCTCCAAATACCGCTGTATGTTTATAAAAATCAATATCTTTTAATACAAGATAATGTTTTTCGTTGAAATACGGAAATTGCCTTAATTCCAAAATTGCTCCATTAGTTTCCGACGAGAACAACGACAAAGTTTTGGCCACGTTCAGATACTTCGGCGGCTTGGCCAGCACAAAAGCCTTCCGAAAGTCCAGATTTAGTATATCCGGCGTCGCGCCATGCAATCTCAGAATCTTTACGGAGCCGTTTTTCTCCATGGCGGCATAGTAATTCCCGCCGTGACTTCACGAAAATCCGTGCCAATATCCCATCAAAGCTAATTATAATCTCTGTCCGCTCGCCTTGATGATGCAGTCGAGCCAGTCTATCCAAAAAATCCCGCCAAGCATTTGCACTTACCACCTTTCGTGCCAAAAACACCTCATACATAAAACAATCATATCATATTGCAATAACCTTGGGAACCCATATAAAAACAAACGTTCGTCCTCAGCGATTCCCCCAGAAACAAAATAAGAGAGCTAACTCTCTTCTTTCATTCTTGGCGGAAGCGAGAGGATTCGCATTGAGCGAAGCGATATACGAGTCTCGCTTTTTGATGCGTTGCGTAAGCAACGTGGCGGAAGCGAGAGGATTCGAACCTCCGAGACGGTCACCCGCCCACACGATTTCGAGTCGTGCGCCTTCAACCACTCGGCCACGCTTCCACTTATCATTCTATCACAAAATCTCATAAAAATCCACACAAATCTTAAAAATATGTTATAATAGTACTGTCACTACAAAAGTGATGCTCATTTAATTTCTAGGTGGATGTTCGTTAACTAAACATCCACATTTGTACCGCACGACCCTAAAGGTCCGCCGGTGCATCGAAAGTGTGTGCCCGTAGCTCAGCTGGATAGAGCGTTTGCTTGCGGAGCAAAAGGTCGTAGGTTCGAATCCTGTCGGGCATACCAAATAAAAGAAGACCCACCAGGGCCTTATTTTATTTCGCCAAATCACCACCTAGCCTTATTTTTATTTTCCGTTAAATATGATAAAATAATATCATGAATTGGGATACAATCACTAATATCATTCTTATTGCTGCTATTGCCGTTCTCGGTGTTTTTGGCTTGCTCGGCATCTATCAATGGGCCACGCGCAAAAGATTCACCAAAATCGACCGCAACCTCCGCTTCGCCATCATCCCTACCGCCCTCATGGTGATCACTTATTTCGTTTTTGATCATTTTCTCATTTGGAACACCCGCCCGAACGGCACCGGCGAGCCGTCTTTCCCTTCTAGCCATACGATGCTCGTCGCCACCGTTTTTGCCCTCGCCGCCATCAACCTGCCGAAGTACATCAGGAGCAAACCTCTCCTCATTATCCTCGACTGTCTTATGTTCATCCTTGTCGCCTTGACTGCCGTCGGCCGCGTCCTCGCGAACCAGCATTGGGCCTCCGACGTCGTTGGCGCCTTCATCTTCTCCGCCATCTTTATCGCCATATATTATATAACTCTCAGAAAGGAGCCCACCCATGCCTAGTATTTTTACTAAAATCGTAAACGGCGAGATCCCCGCCTACAAAATCTACGAGGATGACACAGTCCTCGCCTTCCTCGATATTCATCCCGAGACAAAGGGCCACACGCTCGTCATCCCTAAAAAAGAAGTCGACAAAATCTACGACCTGGACGACGCCACCTACGATTCCCTCATGCACGTCGCCAAAAAACTCGCCGTCCATATGGAACAAAAGCTCGGTCACCGCACTCTCTGGAAAATCATCGGCACTGACGTTCCTCACGCCCATATCCATCTCATGCCCCAGGATGACAACTGGCAATACGGCAAAACTCTCGAACTCACCCCCGAGGAGTTTGAGGAAATTCGCTCAAAACTTGAATATAAATAATATCACAAAGAGGACAATATGAAATTTGCATCGAGCTACGAACCGAGTCAGTTTGAACCAGATATTTACGCCGCCTGGGAGACGAGCGGTGCCTTCAAACCCACCACACCCACAGTTCCCATTGATAACAATGACGACGGCATCGACGATCGATTTGAGACTGATGTGATACTAGCCGATTCGAGCGCATTTGCGACAACGGGAGCAAGCGACGAAGCGAGCCCCGTAACGACGGGCGCGAGCGAGGAGGCGCGAGAATCGGCTAGTATCACATCCAGGGACACCTATTCGATCGTTATGCCACCACCCAATGCCAACGGCAATCTCCATATCGGCCACGGCCTTACTGTCGCCCTAGAAGATTCCCTTACTCGTTTCTATCGCTTGAATGGTAAATCCTCTTGGTACATTCCCGGCGCCGACCATGCCGGCTTTGAAACTTGGGTCGTCTACGAACGCACCCTAGAAAAAGACGGTCATACCCGTTTTGAATTCGACCGCGACACTCTCTATGCGCGCGTCTGGGATTTCGTTGCCATGCAGCGTGGCAACATGGAGTTGCAACTCCGTGCTCTCGGCGCTTCTTGCTCCTGGGGTGACCTCACCTTTACCCTGGACGAAAACGTCATCGATCGCGTTTACACCACTTTCGAAAAAATGTGGAACGACGGCCTTATCTATCGCGGCGAAAAACTCGTTAATTTCTGCCCCAAGCACCAAACCGCCTTCGCCGACATCGAAGTCGAGCATAAAGACGAAAAAGGCACCCTCTGGGAGATTGAGTATCCACTGATGAAAAATGACGATGCGGACATTTTGCGAGCATTTGCAACAACGGAAGCAAACAACGAAGCTAGCCCCGTAACGACGGGTGTGAGCGAGGAGGCGAGCGAAATGCCTGTATCGTCATGTATTATCGTAAGCACCACTCGCCCCGAAACCCTTTTCGGTGACATGGCTATCGCCGTCAACCCAGCCGATGACCGCTACAAACCTCTGATTGGTAAGCATGTCCACCTACCTCTCACCGACAGGACGATTCCTATTATCGCCGACGAACACGCCGACCCCGAGTATGGCACCGGCGCCGTCAAGATTACCCCTGCCCACGATTTCGATGATTTTGAAGTCGGCACCAGGCACGATTTAGATCGCCTCCAAGTCATAAGTGAGGACGGCCATATGATCAACGTTCCTGATAAATACATAAGCCTCACCCCCACCGAATGTCGCAAACAAGTTCTAAAAGACCTCGAATCCGCAGGTCTGCTCCGCGGCGAACAAAAAATCACTCACAGCGTCGCTCATTGCTACAAGTGCGGCACCGTTCTCGAGCCAACCCTGAAAGAACAGTGGTTTGTCGACGTTAAGCGCCTGGCGAGTGATGCTATTAGGCACCTAGAACAGGGCGAAATCACTTTCTACCCCGAAAACAAACAACGTGTCCTTATCAATTATCTCGAAAACTTAAAAGATTGGAACATTTCTCGTCAAATCCCTTGGGGTATTGCGATTCCTATGTTCAGAAAGGTTACAGAGGAAGCCACCGACGAGCCCGAATGGATTTTTGACCGCCGCACCAATCTCAAAACCATCGAGAAATCCGGCGTTACCTACGTCCGCGACGAAGACACCTTTGATACTTGGTTCTCCTCTTCCCATTGGCCAATCGTCTGCACCGACTGGTCTGAGGACAATCCCACTCCTTACTACCCACTCAATGTCATGGAAACCGGCGCCGACATCCTTTTTGCTTGGGTCGCCCGGATGATTATGATGGGGCTTTACGTTACCGGCGAAGTTCCATTCAAGGAAGTCTATCTCCATGGCCTTGTCCTCGACGCCCACGGCCAGAAAATGAGCAAATCCAAAGGTAACGTCATCAATCCGATGGACATGGTGGCAAGATATGGCTCAGATGCTTTCCGCCTAGGTATTCTCCGCGGTCGCTCGGCTGGCATGAACCAAGCATTTAGCGAAAACTCCGTTGTCTCTGGCCGCAACCTCTGTAACAAACTCTGGAACATCTCTCGTCTCATTCAATCTGTGGTTGACGAAGACGAGGAAACAGAGCCACGAGGCGCATTTGCGACAACGGGAGCAAACGACGAAGCAAGCCCCGTAACGACGGGCGCGAGCGAGGAGGCGACGAGGGGCTCCGTTTCCTCATCTTATACGACCAACAACCAGGGCGAAGACTGGATTTGCCGCGAGATTAACCAGTGTCTAGCAGACGTCGCGTCCGGCATGCACTCCTACCGCTTCTCTGAGGCCGTCGAGACCTTATACCAGACCATCTGGGACAAATACGCCGATTGGTTCCTCGAATCCCAAAAAATCTACCGTAACGTCCCGCTTCTCAAAACCACGTTGGAGCACCTTCTGATTGCTCTCCATCCCTTTGCTCCCTTTGTCACCGAGGCTATCTGGCAAAACCTCAGTTGGACTTCCGGTATGATAATTAACGCCAAATGGCCCGGAGAGCTCATATACGACCCGATAAGCGCAACCGAATTCGAAAGCCTTATCTCAGTCGTCTCCGAAGTCAGGACCACCTTGCAGGCCCTACCAGGCACCAATAACGCCAAAAAATACGCACTACTATTCGATAACGATAGTCTTGTTGAGGATAACCTGCTCCTTATCAAGGCTCTTACTAAGGTCCCCGCTGTCACCGCTTTAAACGGCGCCCCACGCGGCCTCCGCCTTGCCCTAGCCAACCACGAGCTTTACCTCGACGTCCCCGAGAAGGTCGTCAAGGACTACAAGGACGCCTTGACCGACAAAATCCTAGCCGTTGGTCGCGAGCTGGACGGTCTGAATGCCCGTATGCTAAATCCAAATTATGTCGATAAGGCCCCTGCCCACCTCGTCAAGGAAACCCAGGACGCCATCAAGGAAAAATCCGACCTCATCTCCCGCCTGAAAACCCAACTTGAACTCATCTAGGGCGTTAATCCAGCATGCAAAGCCCCCGGCATTCGCCGGGGGCTTTTCCATGATTCCCTTATTTTTTATTAAACCGATTCAGATCAAACATCGGCGTTCCCTTTTCTGCATCGATAATTCCCTGCGCCTTGCGCAGGAGTTTTACTAGACCTTTTTCACTTGACGCCGACCCGACGTGCACCGTCCGCACTACATGGTTCCCTTCCTTGTAGCATACCTGCACCCCAGTCGCCCCCGACGTCGTTTTGAACTTCCGTATATAAGCCATATAGCAATTATACCACGCGGCGATTAGAATCTGCCCTATCGGGGGCGACGATTTTCCACCGCTTCCCCACCGACTTGTCCACAACCAGCTTGTGGTAAAAATAACCATAACACCTTCTGGCTAGCACCCGCGTCTGCTAGCAACCGCACTTGACAAACGAAACCGCCTGCGCTAAAATTGAACTAACAATCGCCCACCTCACACAGCGATTGGGAGATCCCGCAAGGATCTGTTTGATGAACCGCCAGCAGACAACGCTGTTGGCAACCGAAATCAAGTCGACCCGGACAGCAAAACGCTTCACGGAAAATATGGCTATGTACTAAAAAACATAAGCAGTCAAATTTTTGCATGTCGGGCGGGGCAGGAAAACAGATGAAAATACCAATTACGCAGACGAAAAAATGGCAAAAATTACAGCAGGATTTAGGCAATAAAACTTTTTTTGAGAAAAAATCAGACTTCGAGTATTTAGCCATCGAGAAGCACACCCCAGTAGGGAATTACCTTTTTCTTCCTTATGGACCAGTGGCGAAAAGTGACCAAGGATTTCTAGATGCGATTAATTCGCTGATTGATTTAGCGAGGAATCATCGCTGCATTTTTATCCGCCTCGAACCGCAAGACGCCGCTTATCGCGCCCTCCTTCCTATGAACAGCAAAAAAGTCAAAGATGTCGAACCGGCAGAGACCTGGGTACTAGATTTGCCAGATATTTCCACCGCGGACCCGCTGGATGATCAATCCATAAAAGCCCTCCTCCCGTCACGCCTACTTCGCTATTACAAGAACATGGCAAAGCAGGGAATCACCATCGAAAAATCCCACGACCCAGCCGATATTCACTACCTTGTCGAGCTCCAATCTGCCCTCGCCGCCGAGAAAGGCATCACGACTTTCACCGCGGACTACTTAAAAACCGAGCTCGAGCAAGACTTCGCAACCCTCTACCTATTGTTGCAGCATATGTCGCCCGCAATGCTTGCATCGACGGGTGACGCCGCTTGGGGGACCCCCACGCCAGCGCGCGTGGGGGAAAATGCGGCGACAGGACCCGTCGAGTGTAGCGACGACAGGACCCGTCAGGATGCTCCCTCGGCGGCAGGACCCGTCGAGACTGACGTTGATCATGTCCTTGCCGCCGGCCTCGTTTTTGACGACGCCACCACCCGTTACAATCTTCAAGGCGCCCAATCCGAAACCGGCAGGAAACTGCACGCCACCGGCATCCTTACCATCGAGCTCATCCTCGACGCCGTACAGAACGGTCAAAAAACCTTCGATTTCTGGGGTATTGCTCCCGAGGGGGCGCCAGCTACGCACCCCTGGGCTGGCTTCACCGCCTTTAAGAAAACTTTCGCTGGCCGCGAGGTCAAATACGCCGGCACTTACGATTTACCCACCGACCCTTTGAGATATCGCCTTTATCAGTTCCTTCGCAGATTCCGCCATTAGTGATGCCCGCTATGTTTATCACCGCCGGATATTACCACAATTACATCCTCGCAAGAAAAAGGCCCGTCCAAATGGACGAGCCAATTTTAATGGTTTAGTTGTAGTCTATACCGCCAAGACGACGCTTCACCGCAAGTCATAGCCTGGGCGACGCTTAGATATAGGCCATCGTCTGAGCGACGCTAATAGCCTCTGCCTTGTCGCAGAAGAAATGGATGCCTTCTCCCTCGCCGCCAGCACAGTAGTCGAAGCACTGGTCGAGCAGCTTGCTACCACAGGTGCAAATCGGGAAGCCGGGTTCGCGCAGTACGCCGTGGTTGCCTCCACCGAACCCCCGGTAGACGTGCGCCACTCGCGCTTCATTCGTCCGGCACATTCCGCCGTTTGCCTTGCCGCGTACTTCCGCCGTTTCCGGAATCTCCACCGTGAGAATCGTCCCGTAAAGGCACGGGATGTACCCCACATTCGGCGCCACCGCTTCGTATACCGGACCGAAAGTCCGCCCCTTGCTAGCATACATTGCCGCCTTGCGAACTTCCGCGTTTCTGTCGTGCAGGGCTTTCAGAATATAGCTGTCCGCGATTCCGCTCCGACCCCTCGACGCATACATCGCTGCAGTGCGCAGAGTGGCCTCACCAGAATCGCACCACATCTTGATCAGCGAATCCGGTGAATTCGTCATCGCTACCCAGCGCGCCGCCGTCAGTCTTACGATCCGGGACTCATTATAAAGCCCATAATGCACCGCCCAGGACCCCGCACCGGTCTGCACCGTAATCTTGATCACGGCGCTTTTCAGATGCTCATCTCCGTCCTCCCAGAGGCGTTTCAGAATCTTTTCCGGCATCTTGTGCCGCACGCAAATACTGATTGCGGCTTCTTCCACCATAGGACTCGGATCATTCAACGCCCTCTCGAACCGCGTCCAATCGCGCAGGAACCAACCCTTCCGTCGGCGCGCGTTGATACGCGCTTCCAAGGCGAAAATCCCCGCCGTCCTTTCCTCGGCCGCCGCCGATGCAAGCAACGCCCTGATCTCGCGGTGCGGAATCTCATCGCACATCGACACCAGCGTCTGAATTGCCTGCCAATCTTCAAGCCCACAAAGCGACCGCCGAAAGGCCGTCAATGAGATTTTGCGCTTGCTGACCACTTCGATAACCTTCGCTCGAATCCGCGGTTCCGCACCGAAGAGCGCCGTGATTACGAGTCCGATCTCGGCCTTCTCAACTCCATCGACCATCACCGCCGCGAGCACATATGCCCAGTCCGCCGAGAAACGCCATTTCGTATTGAGGTGGTGCGGCACCAGCTCGGGCGAACAATGTGTCGCCGCCACGAACCGCGTCTCATCCTTCTGGATAAAATCAATCCCCCTCTCGATCTCCGGCAGCGTCAATCCGCCTCCACAGTAGTCACAATAGATGTTGCCAGTCATAGGATAACCCCCTAAACCATAATAGAAAATTACGAGGCCGCAATGCGACCTAGCCTAACCATTATACCCTATTTGTTTAGCATAGTCAAGTTCATAGCCGGGCCGACGCACAAAGCTCACCCTAATCTGTGGCTCACACCGGTTGCCACGGCAATTGCCGCCAAGGGGTCAGGTTAAAGGTCTTGACATTTTATCCCGCTTGTGCTATACTGGGGTCAATGACAACCAAAACAAACACCAAATCAAAATCCACCAAAACCAACTCTAAATCGCCCGCGCCTACTCGTGGCAAGTCCACCACATCCACGCCCTGCGTGCCATGTATCGCCGCAGTCTGTATCGGCGTGGTCGGCGCCGCACTTGGTGCTTGCGCTGTTGGCGCCCTTACACTCACTAATATCGGCAAATTCCACGCCCTCACCGAGACCCCGACTTTGGCCCGCGCTCAGGCCGTCTGTGCCGAATACAACGGCGCCGATTACTATGCCAGCGCCGAATACTGGCTTGCCGGCTATGGGGTAGATTCCGAGCAATCCTCCCGCCCCGAGGACTACGACGTACTCCTGTCCTATACCTGCGGCTACAACGGCAATCCGCACACTACCGGCATCGAGTTTAGCGAACTTTACCTCGACGACGGCGAACATTACCTCGCCCACGCCAAATCCAATCTCGCCACCATTCTTGAAAGCTCCTCGTCCTCCAACGCCCCCATCGTCCTCGAAAATTCCTCTACCTACCTCAAATACTACCAAGCTTTCCCAGATGAGCAAAACGTCTACTATGTTGCTACCAATGGAGACGTTGCGGTCAGTCTTTACGCCCCCTCTACCGACATCGCCGAGAAAGTCCTCGTGAGCCTCGGCTTCCCAAATCGCTCCCGTGCGTCAGAATAATCCGATAAATACAGATTGTCCCTCTCTGAACCCCAGCTCGTCTGGGGTTTTCTCTGCCGAAGTGTTATAATATTCCTATGAAACACTCCATCGCTAAGATTATCTTCAAAAACACTTTCACTCTCTTCAATCTCGTCAACGTCATCCTTGCCGTCATGGTCCTTATCGTTGGTTCTCCGAAAAACGCCCTTTTTCTCGGCGTCGCTATCGCGAACACCCTGATTAGCATTATCAACGAAGTCCGTGCCAAGAAAATCGTCGATAAATTAAAACTCCTTTCCGAGAAACAACCCACCATCTTGAAAAATGGCCAACCTACCGAAGTTCCCCTAGATGAGGTTTCAAAAGGCGACATTCTTATCCTCAAATTGGGCGACCAGATTCCTCTCGACGCCCGTCTGAAACAGGGAACTATCGAAGTAAACGAGTCATTCGTTACTGGCGAGCAAGACAACATCGAAAAACACCCAGGCGATCGCCTCATCTCCGGTTCATTCGTTGTTGCTGGCTCCGCCGAAGCTCTCGTCGAAAGCACTACCGCCGACAGCTTCATCAGCAAACTCCAATCCGAGGCTTCCGCCATCAAGACTGCCGACAGCAAGCTCTTTCGCCTCATGAACAATATCGTCAAGTATATCAGTTACGCTCTCATCCCGATTGGCGCCCTACTTTTGTGGAGCCGCTTCCGGACCGAGCCCGACGGCACTACCGCAGTCACCAGCACCGTAGCCGCTCTGATCAACATGATTCCAGAGGGACTCATTCTCCTCACCTCGTCCGTCCTAGCCCTCGCCACTGTTCGTCTTAGCCGCAAGAAAGTCCTCGTCCAGGACCTCTACGCCACCGAAACTCTCGCGCGCGTCGATTGCTTCTGTCTGGACAAAACCGGCACCCTTACGACCGGCAAAATGACCGTCCACGACTACAAATCCCGCGATGAATCCTTCTACAAGGCCATCAAGTCAATTCTAAGCACCACCGAGGCCGACAACGCCACCACTAGCGCCTTGAAAAAATCTCTTGCGCTAGACCCCAAATTTCAAGCCACAAGCGAATTTACTAAAATCACCGAAGTCATTCCGTTTTCCTCTGACCGCAAATATTCTGGCATCCGCGTTGGTGATACTAAATATCTCCTTGGCGCTATCGATTTTCTCACCAGCGATAAAAAAATCATCAATAAAATCAAATCCGAATCCAGTGGCTACCGCACTCTGGTAGTCATGCGCGACGGAACTGATTTGCTTGGCGTCATTCACCTGACCGACGAAATACGCTCCACTGCCCACGACATCATTAAGTACTTCTACGATAATAATATCGACATCAAAATCATCTCCGGCGACGATTTGGGCGCTGTCACCGAGATCGCTAATCGGGTCGGGGTCAAAGATTTACATGGCGTCAATCTCTCTGAACTCAAATCCAAAAACTACACCAAATTAGTTAAAGATTACGGCATCTTTACTCGCGTCACGCCGTCTGAGAAAAAACAGCTCGTCGCTGCCCTCAGAAAAGAAGGTCGCACTGTTGCTATGACTGGCGATGGGGTTAACGATATTCTCGCCATGAAAGAAGCCGACGTGTCTATCGCTATCGGTGAAGGTGCTGATGCTGCCCGCCGCGCCGCCAAGTTCGTTTTGCTGGACTCCGGCTACGAAGCTGTCCCTGCCATCATCGACGAGGGTCGCCAGTCCATCAACAACCTTGAACGCTCCACGACGCTTTTCCTAGCCAAGACCGTCTATGCTTCTATCCTCGCCGTTCTTTTCGTAGTGCTACCCCTCAGCTACCCATACAGCCCAATCGAAATGTCGCTCCTCAACTTCCTCTGCATTGGCGCCCCCGGCGTTATCCTCGCCTTGGAGAAAAACACCGCTCGCCCCAAAGACAAATTCAAATACAACATTACTCACTATTCCATCCCCATAGGCATCACCGTCTCTATCGCCATGCTCGTTCTGTCCATCGTCGCACGTTTTGCAAATCTAGAACATTCATACTTAATTACGCTCTCGTATTTTATTACTTTCGTCATCGACGTCGTTCTCGTATATCTCATCTCTCGCCCTCTCAACAAACTCCGCTTCGCCCTCCTCGCCGGCATTATCATTATTGCCCTCGCCGCCCTCTTTATCCCATTCTCGCGGACTTTCTTCGAGTTTGCCCTTCCGTTCTAATACCAGCGCCGCGACGACGATATACTTCATCAAAGCAAGCCGCCACAATTTTTCAGCCCTCCATTATGCTTATCATTGACAAATAATCAATAAAAATGTTATAATTAAATTAAGTGCTCTATGATTCGCCACAAGAATCCTCGTGAGCATTGTATTTTACGTGTTAGGAGTGATGCGCTATCAACAAGATTTATATTGTGACCGATCTCGGTCCTGGCAACAGTGGCAAGGGAAGCATCGTTCATGCCCTGAACCACCGCGTGAAACCCGACATCATCATGAAACGTGGCGGCGCCCAGGGTTCCCACACTGTTTATTTGCGGGGCGGTAGAGTTTTTAACTTTACCCAATGGGGCTGCGGTACTTTTGAGGGGACTCACACCTACCTTACGCCCCAAATGGTCATCTCGCCCGTAGAACTTGCCAGCGAGGCTGCTGTCCTGAAAGATTATGGCGTTTTGGCACCATACGAGTTACTCACATGCGACGCTGGATGTCTGGTTGTCACCAGTTATCACCGACTCGCTTCGGAGATCGAGGAGTATCTGCTCTGTGGCCGTCCATGCGGCGTTGCCGGTTCTGGCGTTGGTCGGGCCTATCGCATGCAGACCACCCATCCCGAGCTCTGCATTTACGCCAAGGATCTTCGCTCGCGCGATCGAGTGAAACAACTTCTGACGGCGCAGGCCGACTATTACCGTGAGCGTTATCGTAATGTCGGTGCTGGGTCAGTACTTCCCGGCGATATTGGACTCTTGCGCAGTGCGCGCGATTTTCTCTACAGTGACAGATATCTCGACTCGCTCGTCGAACAATTTGTCAACGTCGGTGGCAAATTGCGTCTTTGCAGTCTCAAATCTGTACTCGCCAAGCACCAGACCGCCATCCTGGAATGTTCGTACGGCGTCTTGACCGATTCCGTAACTGGCCTCAGCCCCTCTGATCTGGCTATTCGCACCCTGCCCATCATTTCAGTCCAGATGCTAGAAGAAACCGGCTTCACGGGCGATATTGCCCATCTGGCGGTCCATCGTGCTAGCGAACTTAACCGCACCCGTATCAATCACGCCCTGAGTAGCTGCAGTGATATCGAGTGGCACGGCCTTTGCCTCACCCATCTCGACCAGATCGGCAGCGTAGTCGGCGCCTACGAGCGTGCCAAATCCATCGCGGAACGATATTTCCATATGCCACTCGCAGTCGTCTCTTTCGGTCCCGCCCTTCGTGACAAGATTTTTACTCTGTTCTAACAGCCATCTTCCTCCTAATTCTCGCACCTTTAAGCCCCCTGATGAAGGGGGCTTTTCCATGCGCGGTGTTAGCTCGCTTGCGTCACCACTGTTTTCGTGCTATAATCATCAAAGGTAGGTCAAAGGGTGGTACACCTAAGTATTTTAGAGGAGGAATCAATATGCATAATGCATGGGAAGCACCGAGAGGCTCGCGTGCTAGTCTCGACTACGGCATCCTGCCCGCCAAAATGATCAAGGCCTGGGCGACTGATCAAGCAAATCTTTCCGATTGTTATCAGACCGGCCGCGTTACCGCCGTCTCTGCCGACGAGATGGGGCGCGCCCGCAAAAGCGAAATGATGCACCGCGTCGAGGAAGCATTGACGACTCGTAGCAGTTTCTCGTCGGACGAAATCAAATACCGTCTCGGCGAGGTCGAGGAGCACCTCGAAGACCCCGGCCTGCTCCGCAACTTCGAATATTTCGACGTGCCGAGCAGTGACTTCATGTTGCAGTTTTACTTCGCTGTCTGGGATCGCCGTATCGCCGAGGTTATGGGCTATTTGCACAACTACGGCAAAGATTTGCACGGCATTTCCCGCAAAGTCCCCCAGAATGACGTCTGGTACCAAATGTCTTTCTTCGAGGGGATGAATATCAACGAGCGTAAGAAATCCCGCGACATTGTCGAATTTGTCCGTACGCACCACATCGAGCGCGCCACCTCTTTCGGTGGCGGCAACATTCCCGAACGGTTGCATGGTCTGCCGGTCAGTATGCCACTCACGGTTTTCGACGACGGCCCGGTCAGTCCCCTGGAAGAGCTTTTCCCGGATCCCGCCTATCGGCATATGGTCAATTATATTCACGAACCGCTGAGTCAGGCACCGTTCCACAGGGAACTCCTGGGTAGTCAGCAATTAGTCTGGATGTACGGCGTGAGCATGTACTTGGACGAAGCTAATCAGCATCAGATGACCGGCGCAATTCTTTGTGGTGCCGCTCTGTTGAAACTTGGCGGCTACATGAAGTACGACTATTTGCTCTGGAATGAATCCATCCGTCGTGTCATCAAGACCCAGAACTGGCCCTACGACCCGAATCATCCGATGGTGATTTTCGATTCTGTCGACGCCGCTATCAAGCAGGGGCGCGCCACCGTTGCCGCCGTCAATCAGCAGCTCAGTGGCAGATCCCACATGGAGATTCTTGATCCGCAAATCACCATTGTCGAGCCGTGGGGCTGCACCAGCGTCCGCTTCACTCTGCGTAAATATCTCGGCTAAACCTCCACATTTTTACCCCGGACATCACGCCCGGGGTATTTCATGTCCACAATGCTTACGCTTACAACAAATGTTTCTTGATTCTATGGTCGCCTGGCTTAATTACCACCGGTACTATCTGCATGATTATCTCGATTGGCACCAAATCACGATTTTCCATGCTAATCCGACCGCTGGGCCGTCCGAGCAATACTTGTCCCACGATTCGCCCCTTACTGTCACGAAGCTCCGCTACTGCCGCGATTTCTAGCTTTTTTAGTGCTGCCGCGAGTTCGGCGTCGGGTTCTAGCCAAATCCCACCACTGCTCTTTTTCAGCGACGATATTTTACGGACCACATCCTCCGAAATCCGCACCTTTTTTGAACCGTATACCTCATCTCCCATCACTATTCCCACATATTGAAAATGCAAATGATCCGACAAGAACGAAGCTAGTTCCGTCAGATTCACGTCATATCCTACCAGCCCTGTCATCTTTTTGACGATATACGACACATCTACTTCGTCCATCGACGATAGCGACCCAATGAACGTGCTTAGTTCATTGAGTGCAGGGAAGAGCAGCAGTACCGCCATTATCATTAGTATATTTAATACAATGACCTGCACCGACGGCGACGGTACCTTAAATAATGCCGAGAAAATGATAAAGAATATCACGAGGTATGTCGTCGCAGCAAGCGACATTACGATTATATGCGAAAACCCTTTTAGCCATGGACTAGACAAATCCAGCAATCTATACCGCAAGATTGCGTAGTAATGAAAAATCCACGCGATTGACATCGCTAGTATACCTACCCAGATTGTATCGTACTTGCCAAAATACGGTAGAATAAAATCAAACACTAACGCTAGCACCCCAGTAATAGTAAAGCCTATCAGTACCATGATGTTAGCCTTCTTTACGCGCGCCAATTTCGCCGAGTGGGCCGCCCACCATAGCCCCACCATGTATAGTCCTACCGCCACGAAATGATACACACCATATAATATATAGAACGCATCTTGCTTGACATGGACGATATTACCAGTCGCCTCACTTAGATTATAACTACTATACAGCAGCTCCGGCTTCGATAGTACCAGTACCACAAATACAGCACAGATTACTCCCAGTATCCCCATGCCAATCTTCCCGGGCAGGTATTTGTGACAGGTGTACGCCATCAGTCCCCAGCACATTATCGGCGCCGAAACGTAAATAGTCGCAATAAAACCTTTCGCCACCTCCGGAGTCGTATCTACCGGTAGGGAAAGAAACACCCCAATACCTACCGCCCACGCGAGCGCCGCCATAGTCGTAAAGAAAAACAAGAATGCCTGCACTCGGTCGCCTTTATGCGCCCCAGAAATCACCGCAATCCCCGACAACGCCGTCAATATCGCAACGATAATTAAGAGTAATGTGATTAACTGCACAGGTCACCTCCTTGATAATTATAGTATAGCATAGGTATTATCCGTTTTCAACTCCCATTTCATCCCTAGAAATTTGAAAAATACTGCGACCAGTGTGTCTTATATTTTGATGTCGGGTCAAAGTAGAACCCCACCGCCAATTTGGTGAAGTTTGGGTTCAAGATATTTTCACGGTGTTTCTCCGAGTTCATCCAGGCTGCCACTGTCGTCTCCGGTGATACAGCCGAATTTCCTACTACTAAATTTTCGCCCTCTACATATACTGCCGCTTCTGACGGCTCTACGCATGCCGTACTCCACGATGAGCCATCCGGCCGCGTATGGGAATATAACGTCACCAATTCCTCCGCGCGTATCTCCGCCGCCTCAGTGCATGTATCGCCCCAGCTCAGTTTGTCCAGTCCATTTCGCACCCGCTCCTGATTTACTAGCGACAAGATTTCGTACTCCCACTTGATTTTTGGTATTTCCGCCACGACCACCTCGATTGAATCACGTCGCGCCCCATCATAAGTACCCGCCGTAATCACCGTGCGTCCCGTTCCTACGATAACCGGAAACCTGCATGTGTCGTCCGAATATCCGAGCCACGTTCTTGCCCCCGAGAAAAACCCCGATATCACCTCTGTATTGCTCGTCTGCCAGTACATATCCCCCAGCCCCGACAGCTCTCCACCTACGCAAATATCGAAATTCGCCGACTCGTATATCGTAATTGTGTCCTCCGCCCACAATTCGCCATCCGGTACTGGCGCCGAATCAACACCTGCCGCCGTCCGTACGGACGTTATGTAATCTTTCTGTGCCTCGGTTAGTGCTACTTCGTCGTTGCTTTCGGCGTCAATTAGCGTCGGCTCTTCGACCGCTCCGCCATTGTCGTCGCTCCGCTCGCCAACTACACGAAAATCCACCCCTCCATTCAGCATGATTGCTCCCGCTATCAGCACCCCCGCAATCAAAATCGCCGCCGCATTCAGCGATAGAAGCACCTTTATCTTCGTCTGTCTTAAACTCGCGGCCGCCATCTAACTGCTATTTACCTCCAACAATACTACAATTATAGCACAAATACTATCCGCCGCACAAAAATCCCCCGACCATGGGTCGGGGGAGTGCGTTTATTCTACTTTCATCATCTCCTTAATGGAAGCATCGAGCTCCCGGACTTTCTCCTTGACATCGTCCAGAGATCCCTCCTCGTTGGTGTATTTCAACACCTCAATCAACGTTTCCTTCGTCTGCTCCACGAGGCGATACCCCTCGATAGTCACTTTCGGCGCGTACGCCAACAAGAGCTCCTCGCCCCCCAGGACGTAATCACTGATTAACTGCTTCATGCCGTGCATGCAGAGCGCCCTCTCGGCATCTTGGAGCAGTTTTCTGATCTCGCCAAATTTAGTAATGTGACTTATCCGGAATAATTCCTCGACGCCCACCTGTGCCGTCCTCAATTCGTCAACCTGTCCCAGTAGTCCGATTAACGTCACCTGCACGCTGAGCGAGCGATTTCTCGCCCGTAAGTTATCCAAATAGGTATACACACCCTCTGGCGTGTCCAGGTCGACTTCTTGCTCCGTTTTGCTGGGCACCGGCCGACTTTTCCTCTTGGTCGACACTCTGGCCAGTATCCTTTTCAGAATCATCTTTTATCCCCCTTTTAGAATAAACTTTCAAGGTACAATTTTTGGGTACAAAACCCACTCTTAGCTATATTCTAGCACATTTTAGTATAATAGTCAAGAATAAATGTTATGATAGTCTATGCTATAATGTAGTTATGATATTTATATTCGGTCCGGCAGGTTCCGGCAAATCCACCCAAACCAAACTCCTAGCAGATGCTCTCGGTCGAGAGTGGCGCTCTGTTGGTGAACTCTGCCGTGAGCAGTTTGCAGATTACACTCGTGACGGCAGTATGGTGCCAGAAGCCGAACTCGCGGCGGCTATCAAGCAGGAAATTGATGCAGTTCGTGCCACTGGTAAGGACCTCGTTTTTGACGGTCAACCATGGAGTAGCGCAGGCGCCGAAATCATGCTTCGCACCGGCATATTTGACAATGTCGAATCCATCGTTCTCCTCGATGTTCCACGGGACGAACTCCTTTCTCGTCTCGCCGTTCGTGGCCGCGCTGACGACCGCCCCGAAGTTTGGGAGAAAAAGATTGACATGTATGACTCCCGCATAGCCGATTTTCTCGCGCCCCTCCGCGCCGCCGGCATCCCCATCATCTCCGTCTCCGGTCTCGGCACCCCCACCGAAGTCTCCGCCCGTCTCCTCGCTACATTGGGCTTATGACGCGACGCAAAATCGCCCCCGACCTTGGTCGGGGGCTTTCAACTATCTAACTACGAGCTACGAAATCGCCACCCGCGGATAAATGTTGAGCGTATACGGATTTGTCGGTTTTACGCCCGACATTATCTCATAGTAACACGCCGCCGCTACCATCGCCCCATTGTCGCCCGACAGGGAGGGGGCAGGGAAATACGCTTCTGGCAAAGCCTCGCGTAGTGCCTTGTTCGCGCTCACTCCTCCGGCCACCACCACCGACTGTACGTCCGGATACTCACATAGTGCCGCGGAAACTTTTTCACACAAAATCTCCACTGCCGTTTTCTGAAAAGATGCTGCAAAGTCCGCCACCTGTTGCGGTGTGAGAAGTTCCGCCAACTTATGCGACGGATACGAAATCGGCACCCCCACCTCTTTTTGTACTGCGCGTAGCACCGCCGTTTTGAGTCCCGAAAACGAAAAGTCGAGCCCCGCCACTTTCGGGTGCGGTAAGCGATATTTGCGTGGGTCGCCAGGAAATTCGCCACCCGCCGCCTTCGCAATCGCCGGCCCTCCCGGATATGGCAACCCCAGAATCTTCGCTACCTTATCAAAACACTCTCCCACCGCATCATCATGCGTTGTCCCAACAATCTGAAAACTATTATGCCCCGGCATATATAATATCTGCGTATGTCCACCGCTCACTACGAGCGCCAGCAAAGGGAACTGCGGCGTGTGGCAATCGGAAACACTATTTTGACTGCCATCATGGCAGAGCCAATTCGCGTACACATGTGATTTCAAATGGTGCACTGCGTATAGCGGTTTATCATGCAAAATCGCCAAAGTCCGCGCAGTCAAAGTTCCAATTAGTAGTGATCCCAGTAGTCCCGGCGCATGCGTCACCGCGATTGCATCAATTTCCGCCCACCCCACACCAGCATCAGCGAGCGCTTTGTCAATTACGGGAAGTACTACTTCGAGATGGCTCCTTGCCGCCACCTCAGGAATCACGCCCCCATACTCGGCAAAAATATCAATCTGGGAAACTACCACGTTTGATAAAATCTCCTGACCATCTCGCACTACCGCGGCGGCAGTCTCATCGCAGCTTGTCTCAATCCCGAGTATTAACATATCTATATTATATCACACCACGCATATTTTTCACAGCCAACCACGACTGCCCACACAGATTTGCCGCATCTTCGCCAGGCGATTTCTACTCGTGGTGATACGCTGATCCCTTTACAATCTCCGATGCTCTATATATCTGCTCCGCAACAATCAACCTCGCAATCATATGTGGGAACACTAGTCTCGAAAACCCCCATACGAAATCCGCCTTTTCTCGTACTTCCGCATCAAAACCATACGCGCCGCCAATCAAGATTACCACCTCACGACCACCCACTAGCGCACCGGACAGCATTTCGGAATATTCACCCGATGATATATTTTTGCCGCGCTCATCACAACAAATTACAAAGTGTCGCCCTTTCTCAAATGGCCATTCAGCGAGCCGTCGTGACAACTTTTCCTCATCAACAAACTCCCATGTTATATTCCACGGCTTCCTCAGCCGTTTTTCGTACTCGGCACAGGCTTCCTTGCACCACGCTGCATGTTTCTTGCCGCCAGCTATTATTCGTATCATGATATATTTATTATATCATATTGACGCCCCTTTCGCACCGGCACCCCACTCGGGGTGCCTTTTTACGCTGCCGTATTTTTTTAGATTTTTTCATTTAATGCTTGTGTTTAAAAACAAAGTGGTTTATAATTATATAAACACACGGAGGTAAAATGTCTCAGGGCAACAGTCCAGAGAAAAGTCATGCAAAATCTACATCTGAGCACGTCGCCGATAAAGGTGACGTCACAGAAAAAGTAGTTTGTGCTGCGAAAACGATAAAAGTCGAAATGTACGACGAAGTGTACTATCCAATAGTCACCATGATGGACGCGGTCAAGACGGCAGAAGCTATTAAAATCGTCGATACCACCAAAACCGCCGAAGTCGTCGAAGCTACCAAAACCCCCGAAACCATCAAAACTGTCGAAATCGCCGAACCAACCACCCCGAGAATTACCTCAATCATCAGTACTCCAAAGAAAGCAGTACACCGAAAACGCGGCATCAAAGTCTTCTTCTCGAAGATCACGACCATAACGGTTGTGGTAGTAGCGGTGGTCGCCGTGGCTCTCGTGGGGCTGAGATTATTTGGCTTCCGAACTTTTACTGTAATGTCCGGCTCCATGGAGCCTAATTATCCAGTTGGGGCATTGATTTATGTCAAGCCGGTAGACTATCAAAATTTGAAAGCAGGTGACGTGATTTCCTATGTTGCAAACGATGACAAAACCGTAGTCACACACCGTATCGCCAAAATCGAAATCGACGAGGCTGATCCTAGCGTGTGGCGTTTCCAGACCAAAGGCGATGCTAACGCCGTGGCCGACTCGAAACTAGTACATTACAAAAATGTACTAGGCACACCCATTGTTACTATTCCGTATATTGGCTATATCGCACGCGGTATTCAACAGCCGCCAGGGATATATATCGCACTAGTGGTGGGTACTCTCCTGCTAGCGTGGACGTTTTTACCAAGAACCCTTGGCGAAAGGAGGAGATTACAACAAAAGAGTGTGGCATAGTGGATAAAATAACAATATTAATAATACAAAGAAAGGAGGCAAATGTATCACAAGATTAGAATCACAGTGGCGTCGCTGGCTGTCATGTCTATTTGCTTGATAAGCTCGGCCGGAACATTGTCGTACTTTACAGATTCCGATAGCAAATCTAACGACTTCGTCGTCGGTAATGCTTCGACAAATCTCATCATCTACAACGATCAGGCTGGCGGTAGCGATCATGTCTTTAACGCTAGCGACTACAAGTTGGTCGATGGCTATGCGGTTCGCGATTGCGAAACGGCCGACTCACCTTGCACTGCGGTCGATAACATCCCGTTCTATCCGCAAGCTGAGAACAACGGCAACATCCCAGTTTACCAGAGATTCCGTGTAGTGGTTCCAATCGTACTGAGAGATGTGCTCAGTCTCGCACTACCTTGTGATTTGCCCGACGTAGACGATACTGGGAAAAGCACCTGTGAAAACGACAATTATAGTATAACCTATAATCAGTCCGTGTCGGTGGACGACACGCCAACCTACGCTGAATATTATATCGTAGGTAAGGCGGCACTAGGCATGGGGCGCACAACTGCCGCGTGGCCGGTAACAGCAATCGAGATTGGCAATCTCTCCACTGTGGCTAATTTAGCAGAAAACATGACATGTGAAAGTGGAGACGAAAACACAAACAATTGTTCGTTGGGCATCAAGACCTATTCCGACGTAATTCAGACCACCGGGTTTAGCGATGCAAATTCCGCCTTTACGGGATTTGCCGAAACATATAATTAATTTCGTTTAACATTAAATAATAATAAAGGAGAAAAAATGAAACTAAATCGAAAAGTTGTACTATCAACCGCAGTCGTCCTCGGAGCTTCGGCTTTGGTGGCAGGCGGAACGATCGCGTACTTCACGGATCATGAATCCAAAACAAATAACTTTACGGCAGGCGATGTCGAAATCGAGATGTATGAATCGCAACTTCATCGTGAAAACTCTGGACGGGCCGCAACCTTCGCTGCTTTAGCGTCGGATCCTTACTACTGTGATTACAATACGAACCCTACGACCTACTTCGGCAACGCTAGCCTGATTTCTGGGTCCTACAACAACGCTCGCTACTGTACGCCAGGTATGGCACAAAATACCTATAGTGACAACGAAAATGATATCTCTGCCATCAAGAACGGCCACACGGCGCCGAACCGCTATTGGGGCTTTACTGACCAAGTGATCAAAAGTGACGCCGCGACCTACGCAACTAACTACCTAGCTAATGCAGCAGCCGACATCGTCCCGGGTGAATGGATCCGTAAGTTTACCTACGTTGAGAATACCAGTACTACTGAACCAGCCTATGTCCTCATCCGCTACAAAGTCCCAGCTAATGTAGCAGACTATGTCACCTTGAAGGTCCCTGGCACTCCGTACGAAGAGGATACCAACACTACGCTCGATGGTGTCCAGCCATACTTCACCGCAGTAACAGCCTCCACCGATGCGACCAGCGGCAACACGACCTACACCGCCTACGCCTTGACCGCCAATGGTATTGATGACTACGCCGGTTACACCGAGGGTGACTACAAAGTTTATGCCGCCGTCACGACTCAGCCGCTCAACGCTGGCGAAATGAGCTTCTGGAGTCCAATCAACACGGTCAAAATCAATAACGATGCCACCGAGGCGCAAATCACGGCACTTGGTCTTACCGATAACACCTTCGGCATTATCGTCGAAGCCGATGCCATTCAGGCCAAGACCTTCAATAACGCTATCGAGGCCATCAACAACCTCTAAACATAAACACTACGGAGCTGGTACCCATGGTGCCAGCTCCACCATATCAGCAGGGAAAGGAGAGCCAACAAAATGAGTAAGCGCCAAATAATCAGTCTTGCTATCACTAGTGGCATTGTCGCTAGCAGTTTTGTTGTCTGTCCTGTCTTTGCTGAGGAAACAGTGGATATCGAAATTGTCGAGGTGGTAGATGATGGCAATGGTAATTTCAGTCCATGGCAGGACATCACAGGGGCCATGCCGGGAGAAACTTATAGTGCGATACCACGGGTGAGAAATGACGGCACAGTGCCGACCGAAGTGTCAATGTGTCTCTCGGAATCAGTAGTTTATGCTTCTGGCGAAACGCACGTCTTGACGACCAACGCCTTTGAGATTGAAATTGACCCGAACTGGACGCTAGACCATGAAGCAAATCAGCCAGGCATAACCTTGGGAGATTGTTATAAATATAATTCGGCTATCAACGCCGGCAACGTGAGCGAACCACTGTTTCGCGAAGTTAAATTAAACGCTTCGCTCGGCAACGAGTACGAAAGCGCCACTTTCACCTTGCACCTAGACGCCAGGGGCATCAGTAGTGAGGCTATACCGGTACCAGATTCCGGTGCCGAGGATACTGGCGCCCCGGACACCGGCAGAAACACCTCGTCCTATCTCGAAATCGTCAGCCCGGTATTCTATACCGCTGGTATTTTAGCTTTTCTCGCGGCATTATCTTTCTTATGTCGCCGCCTCCTCCGCAAGTAGTCTAAATCCTCAACCAAAAAACGCCCGTTGGTGGAGATAATCGGGTCTGACCGGACATCCGTCAACGACTAGAGGATTTCAACCCAGGAAGCTAAAATCTAAGCTCCCAGTAAGTTAATTATATTACAAAAATGCCGTTTTGTCCGTTTTTCCGTTTGCTAATTATATTAAGGGTGTCATGTGGGGGATAATTATTTTAATTATGCCAGATACTAAAGCGCATGGTTTTGCAATAATCTAATATTGACTTTCTGCATATCGTATGATAAGATTAGAGTACCGGAGCGAAAGCTCCAACGTCGGGGATACCACTTCGGTGCTATCTTCATGAGGACCCGCCAGAAATGGCGGGTGGCTCGATTCCAGAGGACTTTGTCCTCTTTCTTATTGACCTAATCCTCTAGCCGCTCTCGGGGAGGCTGAGAGACATAGTCTCTGATGTTATTGATGTTTGATAGTTTATAATTGTCGCGATTAAGCTCACGGCTGAGGTGTTTTAATCTGACAGATAAACAATTATTTGTTTCTGTCATTGGTGTAGCTAGGACAGTTACGCAAGAATCTGGGCTAAGTCGAAGGGCGGCTTTGATTGCTTCGGCGTAATCTCCGTCACAAGAAAGAATCACAACGTTTATTGGCTCCTTGGCTCTTGCGGCGCACTCTAGCAAATCAGAAGTTAGATAAACGTCGACATTCGATTTTAGTTTTATGCTTTCTGAAAGCACTTTTACTTTATTCGGGAATTTACAGTTTTTGCACTCGAAAGTTTCGTATCTTGGTGGCTCAACATACCCTTTTCGGGTGAGTGAACAAATCTTGTATCCTATCTTTTCGCTTAAGAAACGGAAGTGCTTCAGTTTCTTTTTGTCACTAGAAGATACACCCTCATAGTAACGAACCTCTTGAACATTTGGGTATTTTTCCTTTAGATAGCTGTAAAGCTTGATAAAATTGAGGTTGAAGCCACAGCTCCAAAGACAGGCATGACGAATATTACTGACGTCAATGTAAATATAGGTCTTGGCTTCTAATAAACTCATATTACTTAGATTATATCAATTTTGAGTAAGGGACTTACTAATGCCTTACAGGGGGGGGAATTGGGGCTAAAAACGATTTATACAGCGTTTGGCTGGACCGGCAGGATTCGAACCTGCGAATGCTGGGACCAAAACCCAGTGCCTTACCGCTTGGCGACGGTCCAATACCATCCCCATTTTACCACACACCCACCGTAAAAACAACCCCCCACCTGCTCGCGCACTTATTTCTCGCGGGTAGGGGGTTGACTTTTGTCTTGCGCTGTGCCTATAATGCACCAGGTTGGCCTGCGAGTTTAGTGGACTTGGCATATCACAAATGCACCAGCGACCGAAGTGTGGCATTTGCGAGAGGGTGGAGGTTCATTAAACGGTATCCTAGACATCCAGAACCTCAGAAAGGAAAATCATGTTGAAGATTACTCTTCTCACGATTACTCTCGGTAGGAGTAGTAAACGCGAGAAAAAAGAGACCCCCAGCACAGAAATTATTCTGAGCTAGGGGACGCTCTAACCAACCGACATAATTTCTAGGAAAATTATGTCCTTATGTCTATTCTACCGCAAATTGCGAAAGTTGTAAACCCCACCAACGATACCGCGCAAATTGCGGTAGACAGCATAAGATTCCTCAATAACCACAGAATATGATATAATATATACATGAAATACAGAGCCGGAGAGCGCCTTAGGGCCATAGAGTACGAGAAGTCACTCACTGAGTGGTGGAAAAAGAACAAAACTTTTGAGAAATCTATCGAGAATCGTCCGATTGATAAATCTTACGTCTTCTATGATGGCCCCCCGTTCATTACCGGTATGCCGCACCACGGCACACTTCTCAGCTCTATTGTAAAAGACGCCGTCCCACGTTACTGGACCATGCAAGGCTGCCGCGTTGAGCGTCGTTGGGGCTGGGATTGCCACGGTCTCCCCGCCGAGAACTTCGTCGAGAAGCAGCTCGGCATTACTGACCGTCGCGACATTGGCACCAAATGGTCCCTCGAAGATTACATCATCAAGGCTCGCGAATCCATGGTCGCGAACTCCGAACTCTGGCGCGCCACCATCGACCGCGTCGGCCGTTGGGTGGATTTCGACAACTGCTACCGCACCATGAACAAGGATTTTATGGAGTCCGTCTGGTGGGCCTTCAAGAAATTATACGAAGCAGGGAAGATCTACGAGGGTCGCAAAGTCCTGATGTACGACACGAAATTTGCCACCCCGGTCAGCAAAGCCGAAGTCACTATGGACAACGATGCCTACCAAACCGTCACCGACCCATCCGCCTACGTCAAATTCAAACGCCAGGATGCCGACGAGTATTTCTTGGCCTGGACCACTACCCCCTGGACTCTCATGGCCAACCGCGCTTTGGCTGTGAGTCCCGACATGGACTACGTCAAAGTCAAAGTTGGCGACGAGATCTACATTGTGGCAAAATCCCGCCTCGAAGCAGTTTTTGGCGACGCGGAGTATACCTTATTATCCGGGCGGGTGACGGCTGCGGAGGGGGACCCCCGCCGAGCCTGCGAGGTGGGGGAGGACAGCAGCCGGCAGGACCCGCCCTATATATTAAAGGGTAGCGACCTCGCCGGCCTCAAATACAAATCTATCGACGGCACTATTTGCCAGGTTTTCACCGCTGATTTTGTAGGCAATGAAGAGGGTACCGGCATCGTCCATATCGCCCCCGCCTACGGCGAAGACGACTACGATCTGTATCTGAAACATGCCGCAACGGACGACAAAACCATGTCCGGGCAGGTGACGGCTGCGGAGGGGGAGGGCGTCACTCGGCAGGACCCGCCCCGTATTTCGTTTGTCGACACTCTCGACGAGAACGGCTATTATCTACCAGAGTACGCCGCCAAGCTCCATGCCCTCGGCGTCCGCGACACCGACGAACACGGCATCCAGATTTGGGCCGCCAACAAGTTTATCGCGAAATGCCTTGAAGAACAGAGAATCATTTACAAAATCGAATACATCCAGCACGAATATCCATTTAATCCACGTTCCAAGGAACGCATTATGTACCGCGCTTTCCCAAGCTGGTTCTTTGACATAGAGGGGCAAAAACCTCTCATGCTAGCCGAGAACGAAAACATCAACTGGTTCCCAGCCTACTTGAAGCACGGCCGCTTCGCGAAGAACATCGAAGCCGCCCCTGATTGGAACCTCTCCCGCGACCGTTTCTGGGCTACCGCCATGCCGGTCTGGAAAGGCGAAAAAACCGGCGCTATCAAAGTATTTGGCTCCTACGCAGAGCTTAAAGAATACTCCGGCAAAGAGCTAGATGACTACCACCGCCCATGGGTAGACGAGATAGAATTCGACGCTTATGTTGAGAATGGAAAGGTTATCTCAAAAAATGCCTTATCTGCAACTTTTGAGACCGTGTCCCGAAATCCTCACGAGGATTTCGAAGTGAGCGAGCCCCGTGACGACGGGCGCGAGCGAACGGGGTCGAAAAAGTTACAGGAAGGCATTTCCGAGTTAGACCATTTCACTCGTATCGAAAAAGTCCTCGACTGTTGGTTCGAGTCCGGCTCCATGCCTTTCGCTCAGCTTCATTACCCATTTGAAAACAAGGACAAATTCGAGCGAAATTACCCCGCCGACTTCATCGTCGAATACGTCGGCCAAGTCCGCGCTTGGTTCTATTATGTTCATACGGTCAACACAGCCCTCGCCGAAATCGGCGCTTTTGGTGAAAAAGCAAAGCGCGGCCACAAGAACGCCTACAAAAACGTCATTACTACTGGTACCCTCGCAGGGAACGACGGCCGCAAAATGAGCAAATCTCTTGGCAACTACACCGACCCGAATGTCCTGATGGACACCTACTCGGCCGACGCCCTTCGCTTCCTCCTCCTCAGCAGCCCAGTCCTCTCTGGCGAAGATTTCGCCCTGCTCGACAAGGATGTCTCTGATGTCAACCGCAAGCTCGCTATGCTCTGGAATGTTTACGACTTCTTCGTGACTTACGCCGAGATTGAGGGCTGGGATTCTGAGAATTCATGGCGTCCAGCTACCAAAGGTTTAGATTCACTCAAAAACCCGCTCGATGTCTGGATTATCTCGCGCTTGCATCAGACCAAGGCCAAAATCATTAACGGCATGTCCGAATACAATATCCCCAAAGCGCTAGAAGACGTCCTGCCGTTTATAGATGATCTCAGCAACTGGTTTGTTCGCCGCTCGCGCCGCCGCTTCAGCAAAAACGACGATCAAGAAGACAAAAACGAGGCTTTCTGGACTCTTTATACCGTTCTTGTAAAAACTGCTCAAGTTCTCGCTCCGTTTACCCCATTTCTTTCGGAGGAACTTTACCAAAAAATGACCGGCTCTAGCGAGTCAGTCCACCTTCTAGATTATCCTCAGGCAACCGAAGTAGATAGCGAGGTTCTGGAGAACATGACTCGCACTCGCACCATCATTACCGATGCACTCGCTCTCCGTATGCACAAGTCCGACACCGAGGCCCAGATTAAAGTCCGTCAACCCCTAAGTAGGCTCACCTACCTAGGCGACAAACTCGACGATTTCTACGAGCGGATCATTGCCGACGAAGTCAACGTGAAACAGGTCGAAAACGGCGATTCGCTCACACTCGACAAAACTATCACCCCCGAACTAGCCAAAGAGGGCTACGCTCGCGATCTTGTTCGCGCAATTCAATCTGCTCGCAAGAATGCCAAACTTATGATGGACGACCGCATTAAGCTGTCCCTCTCGGTTGCTCTCCCCGAAGGCTACGAAGATTACGTCCTCACCGAATCCCAGGCCGACTCGTTCGAGCTTGGCGCCAACTACGCCCACGACGAAATCGCCAAAGTAAACGGCGAAAACCTCACTATCTCACTGGAAAAATCGTAATATTTGAGGATGGAGGCCTGGTAACCCATTTTTGGGGCATTAAATAGATTTGGGTCGTTGTAGTTTTTACAATGGCCCAGTCATGCGGGCGGAACTGCTGTATTATATAAGCAGTTCTTTTTTTCGTGTGCGTGGAATGATGTATTAATAGGAATATAGCCATTACCGGCTAGGGAGCCCGCATCTGACGGACCTTGTAAAAACCACAACTCTCCAAGTCCAGCTCCAAAAATGGGTTGCTAGGCCTCTGTTATTTTGACTTTTTGTGACTTTTTAGCATAAACACTATTGACATTTTTGTTAATGTGTGCTATACTCAAAATAAGTTAGAACACAAAACAAACATTCTAACAAACAAACAACAACACAAAAACAACAAAAACACAAAAAGGAGCAAAATGGCTACAACAAAAGAAATCATCAACTTTAAAACACAATTTGAAGATATTGATGAAAATGCCTGGCCAGCAAACAGAAAACAGAACAATGAGCCGCTATCCAGAGCGACCATAGAAAGGATAGAAGAGTTTCGCCTCCGGCAGTTCCGTAAACTGGGTAAAGCTGCTATCGGCAAACTCGACATAGACAATATCAGGCTCGCAGCCTAAACAACCTAGAAAGAACTAAAAAGCAGTCTAAACAATAGACTAAAATAACAACTAACCATGCCATAAAATTACACCAAAACCAAAAAGAAAGTCAAAATAACATGAAAGGAATCATTTATAAGATAGACCCCCTCTACTTTAATTTAGTATATGAGGCCGCAACAATGCTTCTATGCTTTGTCTAAAACGACCTCGCTCATATCAATACAGTTAGAAAGGCAAAGAACCGAACACTATGTTCGGTTTTTTGTTATGTTGACTTCGCTAAAATCCTATGCTAAGATATTCCTAGAAAGGTCATCATATCATGGAAAAACAAATACAGGCTGCGGACTATCAGCAGCTCGCGGAGTTTGTAGACGCACTGATTGCTCGCAAATTCCCGGAAAACACAGAGAATCACGCGGAGCTTCGTGAGGAGTCTATCGCGAAGTTGAGCGATCACATTAATCAGCGAATTTTTGAACAGCTAAGCGAGGAACAAATCGTTCGCCTAGGCGACATCGCTGATGCTCACTCCGACGACCCCGCGGCATTTTCCAAGTTTTTCATGGATGCCGGCATTGACCTAAGCCGCACCGTCAAGGATGCCATGATTGAGTTTGGTAACCAATTCCTGGGAGGCGACAATGAATAATTTTGAACGCCCCCACACCAACAACGATGACCTATATACTTCTTACGAGGATGCTGTCGGCTATACCTTCGACGCTCCTGACACGCCCAGTACGCCAAATATAATTGACGAGTTAGACAATACCGCCGAGCTATCCGAGGAGGCCCGCGCGACGTACGGCGATCGTGGTGAGAAAACTCTCAAATCCACCATCGAGCGCCTGCCGAATAAGATAGGGGAAGCTATCAATAAAATCAAAAAATCACCAGCTTTCCAGCGCGCACTCGCACTCGTCGCTACCGGCGTTGCCGTAGTTGCTCTTACTGGTTGCAACGGCGACAAGCAGGAACCCGAGGCCTCTACCACTCCTACCGAGACCACTCAGGCCGTCGAACCAGAGGCTCCAAAATATAATCCGGAGAACCGCACCAATAAAACCGAATCCCTTACTGGCTCCGAGTTTCTCGACGAACTCATCGACGGCAGTTTTGAGCAGTACTCCAACCCGGGCGGCCATGATCGTAGCTATGCGAAGGATCCATCCTTGGCGGCCAAGGGCATGCCAGACATCTTTTCCGCCGGGTCCGTTGCTAACGTCGGCGAAACCCTTACCATGATGATTAAAAACGGCCTTATCGCCGACCCATATAACCCTACTCCTGAGGAATGGGGCGAAGCGTATAAATATATCGCGTTTAGCGAGAAAGAACCAGCCGCTTTTGTCGCGATTGCTACCGGTTTGCCAGGGTTCAAGGACCTCTCTTACCGTGACGCCTCGGCCAAGATTGCTGCGATGACCGACGACGAGAAAAAAGATTTCCAGGACATGCTGCATCGCATTTTCGACCGCGCCACTTTTGAAAAAGGCACCGTCAGCGGCAATGTGAAGAACTATTATATCGTCGACCAGGGCAATGGCGACAAGATTGGTGAATCCAGCGATACTTATCTCTCTGAGGAAACCAGCACTTTGATTATGCATGTCTCTGACAAGGATCTCTACGACGACGATACCTATATGGTCACCAGCGACGGCCGTGTCGTGCTTGCCTCGGAATATGCTAATCCGACCGGCACCACTACGACGATAAGCGCACTCTTGCGTTGCTTCAACAACGACGTGGTCGTCACCTACACGAATAACACCACTGGCGAATCTGACAAAGTCACCATCAACGACAACACTCCTCCATCCGATGAAATCCCGACCAGCAACATCACTGATGATGAGGGTAATTCCGGCGATCATCAAGACGACAATGGGGGTCAAGGCTATGGCGGTGGTGGCCCTGCCAGTTCAGAAGATAATGGTTACGGTGGTGGCGGCCCTGCTAATCCAGACCCAACCCCAGACAACGACGGCTATGGTGGCGGTGGCCCCGCCAATCCGGATCCGACCCCAGAGCCGACTCCGGAACCCACCCCTGAGCCAACTCCGGAGCCTACTCCCATTCCAACTCCAACCCCAACGCCGACACCCACACCTACGCCTACACCTACCCCCACGCCAGCACCGACCAATCAGCCCAAGAACGAACGAGCCGAAAGAGAGAACGCTGGTGGCGCAGGCGTTACCGAGCAGCCTATCAACAACAACGTAACACCAGTCACACCTGTTTCGGCGGACCGCGATAACGCCGATAGGACTCGTCGCGCCGAGGAAGATCGTCGCCAACAGGAAGAAGCCGATGCCCGTCGTCGCGCCGAAGAGCAGGCTGCGGCCGAGCGCAGAGCCGCCGAAGAAGCTGCCGCCCGTCGTCGTGCCGAGGAACAGGCCGAGGCCGAGCGTCAGGCTGCCGCTCGCCGCGCCGCCGAACAAGCCGCCTCCGAAGCCGAACGCCAACGTCTCGAAGAGCAAGAACGCCAGCGTCAGGCCGCCGAAGCCGAAGCTCGTCGTCTAGCTGATGAAGCCGCCGCTCGTGCCGAAGCTGAAGCACGTGCTCGCCAAGAAGAAGCCGCTGCTGCTGAGCGGCAACGCGCTGAGGAGCAGGCCGCCCGCGAACGCGCCCAGGCCGAGGCCGATGCCGCCGCCGCGGCGGCTGCTGCCGAAGCTGCGAGCCACGTCGATGACACCGCCGGCGAACGTGCCAATATATTTAATAGTGGCGACTTCTAGAATCAAACATTACAACAAAGGAAAAGGAAATGAGCAAACTATCCACTCTACTTACCAAAACCGTTAAACCGCTATCCGCACTTGCCTTAACCGCAACCCTAATCGCCATTTTCGGCATTTCCTCGGGGCAATTTACGAAGCAGGCTAGTGCCTGGGGTCCCGCTGATCGCCCCACTTACACCAATGCGAAGCCAGCTAGTTTTGCCACTTTCAATTCCATCACCGACAACGTGGCGGTTGGCGATGAGCGCAACTTCGTCCGTGTCCGCGAGGCCGGCACCAACAATGAATTTGTCGACGAGCTCGAGGTTGTTCCCGGCAAAGAGTACGAAGTCTATATCTACTACCACAACGACGCCGCGAGCAACACGAATTCCACCGGCTACGGGATTGCCACTGACACTCGTGTCTCCTCTGGCTACCCCACCACCATCAATCCGGGCGAACGGGGCATGGTCAGCGGCATCATCTATTGGAGTTACGTCATGCCCGGCGATGGCGACCGCCCGCGCGACGGCAAAGTCTGGGACGAGGCCTATTTCACAACCAAATCTCCCAATACGGTCCTGACTTACAAGACCGGCACCGCCACCATTCACAATGCCGGCGCCATGAACGGCTCAGTTCTCAGCACGGCACTCTTTTCCGCAGACGGCACCTATATCGGGTTCAATAAATTAACCGGCGTGATACCGGGTTGCGCCGAGTACTCCGGATATATCACCTATACCCTGATTGCCGAGTCCACTACCTCCGAGCTCACCAAGGAAGTTTCCGCCGACGGCGAAAATTGGAGCAACAGCGTCACTGTCAATGCCGGCGATTATGTCACTTACCGCGTCACTTTCAAAAACACCGGCAATACCACGATGACCAACGTCATTTTCAAGGATGAGCATAGCGCCGACCTCACGCTTCGCTCCGGTAGCACCAAAGTTTTCGATGTCAACAATACTTCCGGCAAACAAATCGACGATATTCTTGACCTCAGCGGTTATAACGTTGGCAACGTAGCCCCGGGCGCTCTCGTTCAGATTATTTATCAGGCCAAAACCAATCGTGACATGACGGATTGTTCTCAGACACTCAGCAACAAAATCTCCGTCGAGTATAACGGCGAAGTCCAGCAGTCATCCGTCACTAATGTCGCCGTCAAATGTACAGAAATAATCGTCGAAGAAATCGAAAACGCCCCTTGCGATCTCGACCCCACCCTGCCGGGCTGCCCCGAGGCCCCCACCCCCACCCCCAATCCGAACCCCGGCACGGACCCAGGCAGCAATCTCCCCTCCACTATCCCGAACACTGGCCCAGTCGAGATCATCCTTGCAATCGTCATTGTGCTCGGCATTATTGGCGGTGGCTTCTACTTCTGGCGCACCAAACATGTCCTGAAAACCGTCGAGAACAAAGTCTCCGGCAAAACCCCGAAATCATCAGCAAACACCAAGCCAGGGAAGGGCACGACCCCACCGACTCCCCCAACTACCCCGACTCCGCCGTCTTCCACCTCGTCTGGCCCCAGCACCCCTCCTGCCGCCTAGCCAACCCAAAGGTACTTTTCCTCAGCATCTTCAGATTTGTTTGCCGTAATTATTACAACTCAGCAACGAAAAAATGTCCCCCAGCCCGTCAGGGCGAATAAGGACATTTTTTCTTGCCCTGCGTTGTAATAATTACATAGGCAAACAAGTCCGGCTGAGAAAAAAATACCCTTGGGCTGGCAAGGCTCTCCCTCCATAAAGGGCTCAAAAGCTTTGCAACATTTGCATAGGTGTCATACCTAGTGTTGTGTGTATTCTAACATAATTATAATAAATTAGATAGTCTTTTATGCTTTTATCTACATCATGAAGACGCCTACCGGTATATGGACCAA
>JAFUCJ010000006.1 GCA_017459705.1 Candidatus Saccharimonadota bacterium
CAGCTTACTTATGGTCATCAACTAACTCGGCTACGGGCAATATTTCTTATGCATTGAATGTTTCTGATTATAGTGGTATCTCAACCTATGTAGGATCAAACAGTGAATTATGGGCTGGCATGATGTTACCGGTCCGCTGTCTCTTTGACGCCACCATGCAAAACTTTACCAGCGAAGATGCTGATAGTCTTGCAGAGTTTGAGTCTGAAACATTGGTGGACTCGCGTGACGGCAATACTTATACCGTCAAGAAAATCAATGGCAATGTTTGGATGACTCAGAATCTCCGCCTCCTTGGCAATACTGGTTCACCGGCTGGTAAGATGGTACTTTCTTCTGATACTTCCAATGGTGCAAGTGGCACGATAGATTTGTATAGCCTGAACTCGTCCAATGCTGGTAGCTTCGGAGCATATGCTAACCACTGTGACTCTACGAATGGTTACAACTATGCCTGCGTCTATGATTCTGGCAATGATACGACTGGTGTCTGGTACAACTATGCCGCCGCCACGGCAAACAATATCAAAACGAATAGTAATCAAACTGCCGTTAGCGCAAGTGGCCCGAGCATCTGTCCATCAGGCTGGCACTTGCCAACTGGACCGTTCAGCACTAGTGGCACGGATGGTTATACTATATTCCAGAATACTTCTTACGGTTCATGGATTGCCACCAACGCTTCCTTAACCGCCTTTAATGCCGTCCCTGGCGGGTTCTACAGAAATGGCTCCCTCAACGGTCCCGAGAGCGGGTTCTGGTGGTCGGCTACTGTTGTCGATGCTACGGGTCGTTACGACCTGGGTTACAATAGTAGTAATACCCAGTTCGTCAGCGATGGCTACTATCGCTACTACGGGTTCTTCGTACGGTGCGTCCGTACGTCGTAGGGGCTCTTTCCCCTATAGACCTCCACCGGAGAATTGGTGCCGCGCCCGTGGCGGGCGCGGCACCGGGGTATATTATATATATTAATAATATGGGTGGCAGAATGAATGAAAGATGGTAACTGCCAAAAAAGAAGATTTTAATAAAAAAGAGGTGCGTGAAATATTGAACGATGGCACGCCGAAGGGGCACAATAGCCGTGGTCGTGGTAGGTCGCAGGCGGAAAGGCGTGAGTCGTATCGAAAATATCGTGAGATAAAACGTAGGGTATTTGAATTCGAAAAGAAGAATCATGGATTCTTGATCCTTTGGCCAGCGTCAGACCATGATACGAATGAGCAAAAGTTTTATAATATGGGCGGAAACTCGGCAATTATTTACGTACACGAAATCGGACCACGCATTAAACGTAAGCCAAGTCTCAGGTTAGATTTGGATTCGGGTGATGTGAAGTTTGGCAGTGGAATATGCTCGATTGCGAATGTTGAGCAGCTAGCGGAAGCGTTGGCGGGGATTGGTGTCAAGCGTGCGAGGGTAAAACGTCAGGGGTATGATGATTTTATTTTTTTCAAATTAAATCGCGAGTATCCTGAATCAGAGATACGCGAGATGCTGCGCGACGAGCAGAAGCAGCTAGAGAAATTGAATAAGGTAATCTATGCCACGGTGCTGTATCCTGATATTCATCGGCAGATATTGGACCTCGAAAAGGTGGTGCCACGCAAGGTGAAGAATATGGATTCGACTTATCGTGAGATAGTAGGTGTAAAGATGATTGATGCCTTGGTGCGGCTGGTGGAGCTCTATTCGCAGATGGCGCACGGTGATATAGGCGAGTATGAAGCTGGCAAAGAGATGCTTCTAGGATTGGATTCGCTACTCGCGCAGGTATCGATGATGAATGAGCTGAGATTGTGGGATATATTGGCGTGTGCTAGGGTGGCGGATATTGCGGTGGGAGCGAAGCAGTTGATCAAGGGCAAAATTATAAATAAAGTCGAGAATGATACTAACTAATCAAGAAGAAAAACAGTGGTTGTCGAAGTTTGAGAATAGATTGCTTTTTGAATTGTATGTTGCTTATCTGGAGGCGCGGAAAGGCGGTAAAAGAAATACTTTCGACGAACATAAGTTTGAGGTGAATGAATTTGAAAACTTAATAAGCCTGAGGGACTCGTTGCTTGATAAGAGTTATCGACCGTCGCGTGGGACAGCGCATATTATCCATAACCCAGTGATAAGAGAGATTTTTGCGGCTAGTTTTAGGGATAGGGTGATTCATCACTGGATGTATAATACGGTGTATGATTGGTGGGACAAAATGTTTATTGAAGACTCGTATTCATGCAGAGAGGGGAAGGGCACGCAATATGGAATAGAGAGATTGGCGCGGCATATTCAGTCTGTTTCGGATAATTATAGTAAACGAACATGGGTGCTTAAAATGGACATTCAAGGATATTTCATGAGTCTGCCGCGTAAGAAATTGTACGAGAGGGCGATGTGGGGGCTCAATCGGCAGTTCAAGGGGAATTATGGAAAGAAGTATGAGTTGATGCGGTTTCTGTGGGCGCAAACAATTTTCGACGACCCATGTCGTGGGGTAAAACGCAAGGGATGGCCGAGGGCATGGGAGCCGTTGCCGGATTCAAAGAGTTTGTTCAAGCAACCGCCGGGAGTAGGTATCGTAATTGGGAATCTAACGTCTCAACTTTTATCGAACGTGTATTTAGACCAGCTGGATAGATATATTGTGTATGATTTGAAGTTTCCACACTATGGACGATATGTGGATGATTTTTATATTATCGTAACGGAAGATGAGCTGGCGCGAGCGAAAGAGGCGGTGAAATATATCGAAGTATATCTGCGGCGAATAGGATTGACTCTTCATCCGCAGAAACGGTACATCCAGCCGGTCGAACGCGGGGTGGCTTTTCTTGGCGCGGTGGTGTATCCTGGAAGAGTGCTGCCCGGGAAGCGCCTGATACGTAATGCTAGGGAGGCGTTTTCGGAGACGGTGGCGGGAGTGAGAGATGTGGAATCGGTGGTGTCGTATCTTGGGCACATGAAACACATGTCGTCAAAGAAGATATTGGAAAGACTATTTGACGGAGTCGGGTGGGATTATCAATAAGCGGCTCGACATGGAGCGCCCGCACGGAGAACTGCTCGATCTCGCGGCGGGCGCCCTTTTGAGGTGGAGTTCTATAGGGGAAAGAGCCCCTACGACGTACGGACGCACCGTACGAAGTTCCCGTTGTTGCGATTGTTGTTATTGCTGTTGAACTGGGTATTACTACTATTGTAGTTCAGGTTGTAACGATTCGTAGCATTGTTAGCAGTAGCCGACCACCAGTTCCCGTTCTCGGCATTGTTGAGGGAACCATTGTTGTAGTTCCCGCCAGGGACGGCGTACAGACTTCGTTTTTATGGAAAATTGTACACCATTGGAGAAGTGGTGTTGCTATATGCTGCCAAAAATGCGACTCGTATGACCCCGAAAACTCTGTAACGTACTCCCCCTAACCTAGTTCCCCGTATCGCAAAACAACCATTCGAACACGGGTTTAGGAATAACTTGGATCCTGATGGCCCCGTAAAGTCAAAAGGAGAATGGACTTAGTTTCTGCTAAGTGTATTCCTGACCTCCACCTTGTTTCGCGGCCGTTCGGCGATATGGTATGCTACCTTGCGGCCGGGGGCGAAGCAGATGATGGTGGAGACACCAATAGAGGTCGCCCCTTAGGGAAATTATAACATAGATTGAATAGATGAAAGTGGGATACATCATGATATTGTGATATTATAGTTTTATAAAGGACGTGCGCGACACTGGATTGAGTCAGACACGTCTTTTTTGCGCTATGATACTGTGATATAATAATGACATGAAAATACTATGGACAGATGGGAGCGCGGAGCCGAACCCGGGGGATGGCGGCTGGGCGGTGATAGAGGCGCGCGAGAGGGTGCCGGCGATAGGGGTGGAACTCGATGCGATTCGCGAGGACGAGGCGCGGCCGGTGGCGCTAGGAAATGAACACGATACGACGAATATTCGGATGGAAGGGTCGGCCATTATCGCGGCGATAGAATATGCCGGTGAAGAGGGGTGCGAGATACATACCGACTCGGAGTTTTGGGTCAATGTGCTGACGAAGTGGGCGCCGACCTGGGAAGCGAACGGTTGGAGAAAGAAAACTGGCGAAATCAAGAATCTCGAAATGGTGCAAAAAATGTACCGACTGTATCGCGAACGGTCGGTGAAATTGGTGTGGGTGCGGGGGCACGTGGGGACGGAGTTGAACGAAATGGCTGATGAGTGGGCGGGTCGGGCCCGAAAAGGCTACAAAATATGATATAATAGGGATATGAAGTTATCAGAGGAACTAATATATCGGGGGTTCAAGGCGGAGACGACAGTTGAAAATCCAGCGGAGCTGGATGCGCGCGAGAACAAGACATTTTATTGGGGGGCGGATCCGTCGGCGGATTCGTTAACAATTGGCAATTTGGCGGCGCTGATGATGTGCGCGTGTTTTGTGCGACATGGATGGAAGCCATACCTGCTGGTCGGTGGGGCGACGGGGCAAATCGGTGATCCGAAGGAAAATGGTGAGCGAGATCTCAAAACGCTAGATGAAGTTGAACACAACAAGAATTGCATTCGTGAACAGGTAGAAAATGTAATACTTCGGGCGAGTGATGCTGCTGCTAGTGGCACTACTCTCACGCTGGTCGACAACTATGACTGGTTCAAGGACATGCGGTTTTTGCCGTTCCTAAGAGAGGTGGGGAAGAACTTTTCGATGACACAGTTGCTCGATCGGCAGTTTGTGCAGAATCGGATCGGCGAGGGCGGTTCGGGTATTAGTTACGCGGAGTTTTCCTATACGTTGATACAGGGGTATGATTTCTTGCATCTACATCGTGAATATGGCGTGGCGATGCAACTATGTGGTGCGGACCAATACGGTAACTGTACGACTGGGATGCACTTGATTCGTCGACTCGAAGGGGCGGATGTGGACGTGTGGAGCACGCCACTCGTGATCGATCCGGTGACGGGGCGGAAGTTTGGCAAGAGCGAGGGGAATGCTGTGTGGCTTGCGTCGTCAGATAACGGCGGCGGAAATTATACGAGCGTGTTTGATTTCTATCAATTCTGGTTGAATCAGCCGGATGAGGCGGTAGAATATCTGCTCAAAATCTACACCTTGCTCGATAAGGAAGAAATCGAGGAAATCTTGGCACTTCATCGCGAAGCGCCGGAGAAGCGGATCGCTCAGAAAGCGTTGGCGTTCGGGGCGACGAGCGTGGTGCATGGGCGCGAAGCGGCGGCGGCGATTGAGAATCTAGTGATGCGGTTATTTGACAAGGAAACGGATTTTACGGAGTTCTCTGAGGATGAGTTGACGGAGATGGCGGCGTATCTACCAGTGATAGCGCGCGGTGAATCGCTAGTGGATATACTGGTGACGACTGGATTAGCCGAGAGCAAGAAAAAAGCGCGGGAGTTCGTCGCGCAGGGGGCGGTCAGCGTGAACGGAGTCAAAGTAACGGAAGATATAGCCGTGAACCAGGTTGCGATAGTGAAAAAAGGCAAAAATAAGTTTGTGATTGTGAAATAAACTGCTCACTAAAAACCGCCCTCACAGATGTTCTGAGGGCGGTTTTAAGGAATTACCGGACTTCGACGCGGACACGAGGTAATGATTTGCCTGAGAAATGCGTCTTTTTCGTTTTTACGAAAGTAACTACGCCGTCCTTGGCAGCATGAATGGTGAAGTTGCGCGACATATAAGTACCTTCGCCTGCAAGCTTCGTAGCGCCGGTCTGACGGACGAGTACCTCGCCGTTTTTAACTTTTTGACCACCGAAGCGCTTGACGCCAAGGCGCTGACCGGCATTATTATGGACGTTCTTGGCGGTACCGCCAGCTTTTACGTGTGACATTTAATTCTTCCTTAATATTATTATATCCCGCGCGACGATTTGGCTTTCACGATGATAAAGCAATCCCTCACGCGTCTTATTAGATACATTATACCCCATATGTTCAATTTCGTCAAGGATTTCGAGCCGCGAATATACCCCATTCTCGCGCAGCCAAGCCGGTGCCGCGACGACTACTGGCGTACCGGGTCGGATTTGCCCACTCAGGTTCTTCAAAAAACCCAGAATAATAGCACTGCACTCTTGTTTTTCGGTTTTGAGTTTGATCTCGGGCGGCACCGTCGACATTGGCCGGCCGAGATATCCTTCGCAAGCAACCGCGTCAATGGGTGGTTGCCAGTGAAAGGATGTGGCATCACCCTGTTCTACGGTATAGTTACCCTTATCTAGCCATTTTAGATTCTTCTCGGAATACTCTACCATTCTTTCGCTGAGGTCTGTGCCGTAGGCAGTATAACCCATCAGGAGCGCCTCTTGCAAAACTACCCCTGTACCACAAAATGGGTCGAGGATTCGCGAGCCTGCTGGTAAGGGCCCGCATAAATTGATTAAAATTTGCGCTAACTTCGGTGGTAGCATGCCGACCTTGGCGTCGCGTGCGGGACGAGCCTGGTCGCGGCGAGCGTAGGCATCAATGTTCTGTACTCCTATTACTCGAAACCAGCTATTCTGGACTTTAACTAGCTCTATTTTGTGTGGATTCTTGCCGGAAAGTCCATTATGGAGCGAGGTAGCTGTCGAGAGCGTGGCGTTCTTGTTCTCGACCACTCGTACACTACGGCCGTGACGTACGAGGATTTTTTTGAGTTTTAACGCTTCCAGACTGGCATTCTTGCGCGAAGCGTGGCCTGAATAGTCGCTGACTCCCAGTGTAATTTTGCCGCTAGGGATATTTCGCAAATAATCAAGCGGCGATGCTTCTAATTTCTCGGCTATTTTGAGACATCCACCGAGGCGGTCGATGCCGGGCGCTATGTCGGATTCAAATGTTGCGAGATTTGGAGCGATTTGCCTGACATTCAAAAACAACGCTTCTAGCTCGGCTAAGGAAATCGCGGGCTCGCGCCCCAGGACGGATAGGTATTTCACATATATTATTATACCAGATATTGTGTTATAATCATAGTAGGCAAGCTCGGAATGAGAAAGGAGTAAAATTACCTTAATAATCTGGTGGTAGAAAGGAAGGGTTTTGAATGACTGTAACCATCAAGCTAGGGCGACTTCACCTTAGATTGACAATCGCCCTCAGAAGAAGGCGACGTCACTAAAAACTCTAATATAATTTTATCTCGTTAGCTTGACTTTGTCAATACCATTCTGCTAGCTTGCTGAACCCACCAGGTAACCGTCTCGGAGATTTTGATTTTCGGGGCGGTTTTATTTAATATTGTGTTATAATCTTAATATGGCGAAGAAAAAGCGTAAGTTGATTCCTTTTCGGACGGTATTGTCGATAGCGACAGTGATTTTGGTGGGGTATGTGGTGTATCAGAATTGGCCGGACATGGTGGAAACTTTCAACCATCTCGCGGAGGCGAATGTCTTAGTACTGCTGCTTTTGATTCCGGAGCAATTGTATATGTATTTTGCGTGTGGGCAGATATTTTTTTCGTATTTGGTAAACCAAGGAAAAGTGCGGAAGTTTTCGTGGAAAGAGAAGTTGCTGATTTCGACGGAGCTTAATTTCGTCAACCATGCGGTGCCGGCGGGTGGGGTCGGGGGACTGGCGTATTTGACTTACCGGCTACATCCTTTCGGGGTGAGTGCGGGGCAGGCGTCGTTTCTGTACATTTTTCGTTATGCAGTGACGACGGTGGTGAATTATGCGCAGGCACTAGTGGCTATTGTGATTTTGCTGGCGCTGAATGCGATTCCGGAGAACGCGATGTGGATAATACCGGTGTCGCTACTAATGAACCTCGGGGTGGGGGTGATACTGGGGCTTGTGATATATGTGGCGTCGAGTAAGAAACGAATTGAGTTTTTTTCGAAGACGGTGGCGCGAGCGATGAACTTCGTGGTGCGGACGGTGACTTTTGGTCATCGCAAGAGCGCGATGCGGTACTCTAAAATCAGCGAGTATTTCGCGGATATTCACGAGAGCGTAAAAATCGCGAAAGAGAACAAGCGATACTTGAAGAAACCGATAATCTGGGGATTTATTTATTCTTTCTGTGAGGTGGCGACGTATTGGATTGTGGCGATTTCGCTGGGGCGGCCGGAGCTTCTGCCGTTTATCTTGGTGGGCGAGGCGATCGGGTCGGTGTTTGACGGGATTGTGCCGTATGGGTTGTATGAACTGGGGATGGCGGGGGTGATGATTGCGCTAGGGGTGGATTTTCCGACGGCGACGATTGTGACGGTGATGACGCGGGTGCTGACGCTAGTGTTTACGATTGTGACTGGTACGGTGCCGTATTATAAAGTGATTCGAGGGAAAAACCATGAGTGATCTAGCGGGTCCTGCCGCCGCATATTCCCCCGCGCACGCTGGCGCGGGGGTCCCCCAAGCGGCGTCACCCGCTGGTGATGCGCCATGCTTTACCCCGAGTGATTTTGTGGCCGTAGTGAATCAGACGCTTGAATACGCGTATGCGTCGGTGCTCGTGACAGGGGAAGTGGCGAGTTTCAAGGTGAATCAGGGAAAATGGGTGTTTTTTGACATCAAAGACGAGGAGACGAGCGTGCCGTGTTTTATGTCGGTGTGGGGGCTTAGACAGCCGCTCGAAGACGGGATGAAGGTGGTGGTGCGAGGTACGCCGAAGTTGACGAAATGGGGGAAGTTTTCGCTGACGGTGACGAAAGTGGCGCCGGTGGGGGAGGGGTCGCTGAAAAAAGCCTATGAGATGTTAAAACGCAAGTTGGCGGATGAGGGGCTGTTCGACCCGGCACGGAAGCGGGGGATTCCGGAGAGGTTAACTAGGCTTGGGGTGATTTCGTCGACGCAGGCGGCGGGCTATGCGGACTTCGTGAAGATTATCAATGCGCGGTGGGGCGGGATGAAAGTGAGTGTTGCGCACACGCAAGTACAGGGGATGGATGCGCCAGACCAGATAATTCGGGCGTTACAATACTTCAATGAGCGGGGGGATGTACGGATGATTGCGTTGATTCGCGGGGGTGGTAGTGCAGACGATTTGTCATGCTTCAATGACGAGAAACTGGTGCGGGCGGTGGCGGCATCGAAAATCCCAGTGATTTGTGGGATTGGGCACGAGGTGGACGAATCGCTCTGCGATCTGGCGGCGGACGTGCGAGCGTCGACGCCGTCAAATGCGGCAGAAATGTTGACTCCGGATAAAATGGCCGTTAGGGCGCGCCTGATGACTGAGATGGGTGGGATGGCTCTCGCGGTGAAGAATGCCATAAACGCGATGCTAGGGGGCTTAGGGGCGAAAAGCGCCGATTGGAAGCGGGTGATTTGTGCGAAAATCGACCAAAATGCGGCGCTAGTACAACAGAAGTGGAAGCTGATAGCGGCGCTAAACCCTGAAAGGGTGTTGGAGCGGGGATATGCTATAATCGCTGGCGATAAAAGCCCAGGTGGTGTTGTAAAAATTACAACATTTACGGAAGAAATTGAGGCGAAAATTGTAAAAATACAAGAAAGGAAGGTGCAAGATGGCGGAAAAGAGGGGAATTAGTGAGAAAATAGCTGAACTGGATCGGTTGTCGGAATGGTTTTACTCGGATGATTTTCGGTTGGAGGAGGCGACGGCGAAGTATAAAGAGGCGATGAAACTCGCAAAAGAGATAGAAAGTGATCTCGCCGAAATGAAAAACGAAATTGAAGTTTTGGCGGAAGATTTTAGTAAATAATGGTATAATGGGATTATGGATAATTATAATATGTCACAGATGCCGCAATCTCCTCAGATGCAACCAATGCCACAGATGGCGCCGATGTCATCTATGCCACAGTCTCCGCAGATGCCGCAGGTGAATCCGATGACGGCTGGTGCTGTGAGTCAGCCGGAGCCAGTAAAGAATGATATTTCTGGTCTCATAAAGACTATTGCGATTGTGATATTGTCGCTGATTGCGATTACGTTTATCGGGCTATTTATTTGGATGACGCTACAATATAATGATGTGAGTACTGACGTGAATGGGCAAATCAAGACCGCAGTGGATGCGGCGGTGGATGATAATACCATGGAGCTAGAATTGGAATTTGCCGAGCGTGAGAAGGAGCCGTATCGTGATTTCTCGGGGCCGGCGGATTACGGCGGGATTTCGTTCAAGTACCCGAAGACATGGAGCCTATATGTGGCGTCTGATGCGGTGAAAGGTGGTGACTTCGAGGCGTATTTCAATCCGATACAAGTAGATCCGGTGTCAAATACTACGATAAATGCGCTTAGATTATCAATACGTGATAAGTCGTTTGACGAGGTGGTGGCACAATATCAACAATATGTTACGCGAAAAAATGCGACATTGTCGGTGCAATCAGTGACGGTGGCTGGTGTGGGGGCGAACCGCTACACTGGTACGATTCCGAGTACGGAGTTGAATGGGATTATCGTGATTTTCAAGATTCGCGACAAGACTGTGATATTGCAGACTGATTCGATGCTGTTCGAGACGGATTTTAACCGGTTGCTTGAAACAGTGCAATTCAACGCGTAGCTTTGCGCAGTTGTCGATTGCTGGGTTTCTGGTGCTGGGGCACGGTAAATGTGTTATAATGGGGGTATGGATTCGGAGGTAAGTGATATTTTGGCGGCGGCGCGTGAGCTGAAAATGCCGCTAGCGACGTTAAGGCAGCTAGCACTGATGCTGGGGGAGATGTCGACGGATAACGAGCGAATCCGCGCCGAGATGGTGGGGGTGAGTGAACGAGCGATACAACAGGTGAATGATTTGATGCGACTCTCGAAACTTGAAGATGGGCTTTTTGAAATGGAGCCGGTAGGGGTGCGAGCGGTGTGCGGTGAAGTGACGCGTGAGATAGCGGAATTATTTAATAAGGGGGAGCTGATGGTGGAATACCGGAATCGGACGTCGGTGGTGACGGCGAATTATGAGCTGCTAGCTAGTGTGGTGAGGGGATTTTTGGCGAATGCGGCGGCATCGGCGAGTGATAAAGTACGCTTGACGGTGCGTGATGCCGGTGGCAAAGTGGAAATTGCGGTGCGAGATAGGGGGCCGGCCTTGCCAATGGAAGTTTGGCGTGAAATAAGAAAAGGTCGAGGGGCTGCACAGGGGCCAGTGGCGATGCGTCCGGGGGCGAGTAGGTTGGCGCTATATACGGCATCGAGATTTTCAAGATATATGCATGCGGAAGTGGGGGCGGTGCGGCATAGGGACGGCACGAGTTTCTATGTGCGTTTGCCACGGTCTGAGCAGAGGAGTTTTTTCTGATGATTTATGTGGTGGACAGCGATCCAATCATGGCGGAATGTGTGGCGAGAGCGTGTGGCGGATGCGACGTACGAATCATGACTGATGCGGTGGCGGCGGTGCAGGCCTTGGCGGAGGGGGTGCCGGATTTGATATTCTTGGAGATAATGCTGGTAGGGCCGGATGGATTTACGCTACTGAATGAACTCGTGTCGTATGAAGATACAGCAAAAGTGCCGGTTGTAATTGTGACGGGACTAGACCTAGCGGGGCGAGATTTGTCGGACTACGGCGTAGTGAAGGTGCTCGATAAAAGCAAGATGAAGCCGGCGGATATTCGGTGGTGCGTGGAAAGATTTACAGGGGTGAAAGAGGAAATAAGCGCCTAGGAATCTTCCGATGAAAAAGACTGAAAACGATATCAAAACCATGTGCTATGTGCTGAGGCGGACGAATTACGCGGAGGCGGATAGGATTTTGAACTTGATTACGCCGGTGGGTAAACTTTCGGTGATGGCTAAGGGGGTACGGAAGGCAAAGTCGAAACTGGCAGGTGGCGTGGAGATGTTTACGAAGTCCGAGGTGATGATTCATCGCGGACGAAGCGAGCTAGGGACGTTGACGGGGGTGAAAATGGTGCGGTATTGCGGCAATATCGTCAAAGATTTATCGCGAATGGAACTTGCGGCGATGATGCTTCGGCGAGTGAATATCATGGCTGAGGGGGCGGATGCAGAGGAGTATTTCAAAATCGTGGACGCGGGGTTAACGGCGCTAGATGATGGAGTCGATGCGGGGCTAACGGAAGCGTGGTTTCTACTAAACTTGATGCGGGTGTCTGGCGAGGAGATAAATCTGTATCGTAATGTGGACGGCGAATTGCTCGTGGCAAACGAGAGATATGCTTGGGATGGGGTGGAAAGGGCGTTTTCGCGATATGCGGATGGTGAATATGGAGCGGCGGAGATAAAGATGATGCGGCTGATGGTAACGTCGGACCTCGCGATGACGACGCGAGTGAAAAATGCGGCGACTATGGTGCCGCGGATATTGCAACTGGCGCGAAGCGTGGTAAAATAATAGTAAGGATAAGTGATATGGAAAAGAGATTGAATAAACGCAAGTATTTGATGATTTCGCTGGCGGCTGTCGCCGTGGTGGCTGTGGCGATTGTGGTAGGTATTGTGAGTAGCAACGGACCGGTGCTAAATGATGATTATTTTGTATCGGACGGCACGAAACTCGTAATGTCGCTGACGCCAGAGATGGCGGCGTTTGAGGACGATGCGAATGAGCCGGATGTGACACATATAGTATATTATTATAATGACGGGAAAGTGACTGACGCGAAAGTTTATTATGAGTACAGAACGGAAGATTTAGCAAGAACGGCTTATTCTAATATAGACATGAAAAATAGAGATTGGACGACGACTAGGCGATTAAATGGTAAATACATCGTTTTTGACGTGTTGAAGGCGAAGTATGATGGCATGACGACGGAACAGGTGCAACGCAATATCGACGATATGAGAGCGGCTGGCGGACTAGCAAAATAGTCGCGTGCTGTGCCAGATGTGATATAATGGTAGAAAAGTAAAGGAGTTATATCTATGGCAGATTTTAACAAAGTACTCACCCCGGGTGATTATGAAAAAGGGGAGCTTAACGTGGTGATCGAGATCCCGACTGGATCGAATCATAAGATTGAGTGGGACCGTGAACACGCGTGTTTTATGCTTGACCGGGTAGAGCCAGTTGCGTTTGCGAAGCCGTGTAACTATGGGTTTATCCCGCAAACTTTGGACGAGGATGGAGATGAACTTGATGTGCTAATGATTACCGACCAACCGCTCACGACTGGTATCTGGATGAAAGCACGAATTCTCGGTGTGATGAAGTTTGTAGATGGTGGTGAAGTGGACGATAAGATTATCTGCGTGCCGGCGGATGACCGCAACAACGGTGATGCCTACAAGACTTTGGAAGATTTGCCAGCACAGACTTTGAAGCAGATTGAGTTCCATTTCAATCACTATAAAGATTTGAAGAAACCGGGCACGACGGAAGTGAAGGCATTTGAAGATGTAAAATCAGCGAAAAAGGTGATTGCGGATTCGATTGAGCGATATTTGACTGTGCATCCGGAACTTAGGCTGGCACAAACGATCGAAAAAGGTGTGGAAGAAATCAAGAAAAGCCTTTCTTAGAGCTGGGACTTCTAAAATGTAAAACATACAGCACAAGTCAAGAAAAATTGTCCTTAGTCGCCCTTCGGGCTGGGGGACAATTTTTCATTGTTGGGCTGTATAACTTACAATTTAGAAATCTGGTCTAAATCTCATTACGCTCTAAGAAAGGCTTTTCTTTATCTCTTATAGCTTGTTGATCTCTATGCGGATTTGCTCGGCGGTGTCGCGGTCGCGGACGGTGACGGTGTCGTCGGTCATGGTGTCGAAATCGATGACGACGCATTTCGGAGTGCCGATTTCGTCTTGTTTTCGGTAACGTTTGCCGATATTGCCGGAGTCATCCCAAGTAACGAAGGTGTATTTGGTGCGGAGTTTTTCGTAAACTTCGCGAGCTTTTTCGACAAGTTCGGGTTTGTTTTTGAGGAGTGGAGAAACGCAGAACTTATAGGGGGCAAGATTCTCGGGGAGTTTCAGGATGATGCGAGATTCGTCTTTGCCGTCGACTTTCTCCTCGGTATAAGCGCTTGATAGGACGGCGAGGAATAGACGCTCGACGCCGATACTGGGTTCGATGACGTGCGGGATGAAAGTTGCGCCGGTAACTTTGTCGCGATATTCCATAGACTTGCCGGATGCGCGCTGGATATTCGATAAGTCGAAATCTGTACGGTAGGCTAGCCCCATGAGTTCCTCCTCGCCACCAGGGTAGTCAAACATGAAGTCGATGGTGCGCTTGGAATAGTGGGCGCGATCCTCGGCGGGTACGTCGTACTCGTGGATATGGTCGGACGGTAAGCCGATGACTTGTTCGAGGAAGTCGTGCTGGGATGCGCGCATTTTCTCAAAATTGGCTTCCCAGGTGTCGGGGGCGACAAAATACTCGATTTCCATCTGGGAACATTCGCGGTCGCGGAGAATGAAATCGCGTGGACTGATTTCATTCCTGAAAGCCTTGCCCTGCTGGGCAAGACCGAATGGAAGTGACGGATAGATGGTGTCAATGACGTTTTTGTAATTGGTAAAGATGCCCTGGGCGGTTTCGGGGCGAAGATAGGCGATGTTTTGCGCGGCAAGGTCGGGATTGTCCTGAGTGTCCTCAGGAAGGACGGCGCCGACGTGAGTCCTAAACATCATGTTGAACTTACGGATGGGGCCCCAGTTTTCTTTGCCACAGACGGGGCACTTGGTATGGGTGGCGAGGAATTCGTCGGTAGTCACGGACTCTGCGATGCCGGCCGCGATTTTGTCGGCGCGAAAACGGGATTTGCACTCCTTGCACTCGACGAGTGGGTCGGCGAAAGTGGCGGTGTGACCAGAGGCTTCCCAGGTGCGCGGATTCATGAGAATAGCGGCGTCGATGCCGTACATATCATCGCGCATCTCGACGAAATAATGCCACCAAGCGTCCATGAGGTTTTTCTTTAACATGACGCCGAGCGGACCGAAGTCCCATGTACCGGCGAAGCCGCCGTAAACGTCACTGCCGGGAAAGATAAAACCGCGGCGCTTGCATAAACTTACAATGTCTTCTAATTTTGTCATATCTATTATATAATAGCATATATGGGAAAAAATAAAAAGACTAGTGTGACCAGAAGGACGCTTACTGATTTGTGTTTTTATTCCAAATACGAATGTCTTTGATGGAGTCGGGGAGGTAGTTTTTGTCGAGGTGAAAACCAGATTCCCATTTTTGGCCTTTGCCGAAACCGAGGTCGCGCATGAGTTTGGTGGGGGCGTTGCGGAGCCAGATGGGCACCGGTTCGTTTGGTGTTTTCCTTGCGAGGTCAAGGGCGGCATACCAGGCATCGGTGGTGGCGCGAGATTTCTTGGACAAGCAGAGAGCGACAGTAGCGTGGGCGAGAATGAGGCCAGATTCTGGCATGCCGACGCGTTCGACAGCCTGGAAGCAGGCAGTGGCAAGGGAAAGGGCGCCATTTCCGGCAAGGCCAATGTCTTCGGAAGCGAAGATTACCATGCGACGAGCGATGAACTTGGGATCTTCACCGGATTCCACCATGCGAGCGAGGTAATAGAGGGCGGCGTCGGTGTCGCTACCGCGCATGGATTTGATAAATGCGGAAATTGTGTCGTAATGGCGATCGCCTTTTTTGTCGTAACCGGGCAGTTTGCGACCGGCGGCTTTGACAACAGTGTCCTTGGTAATATGATCATCTAAGGATGCGGCAAGTTCGAGGTCGCCAAGGGCGGAACGTGCGTCGCCGCCGGAGAGTTCGGCGAGCAAATCGAGAGCATCATCATCAATGGTGATGCTCTCGGCCTGACAGGCGCGTTCTAGAATTGCAAGAATGGCGTTTTTGTCAAGTGGTTGTATAATCACGACACGAGAGCGAGAGAGAAGCGGTGAGATGACTTCGAAAGATGGATTTTCGGTAGTGGCGCCGATAAGGGTAATGAGCCCGGATTCGACGTGAGGCAGGAAAGCGTCTTGCTGAGCTTTGTTGAAACGGTGGATTTCATCCACGAAGAGTACGGTGCGAGTACTGAGATTCCAGTTGGTCTTGGCGCGCTCGACAACTGCTTCGACGTCTTTCTTGCCAGCGGTGACGGCGGAGATTTCGATGAAGTCGGCTTTGAATTCGTGGGCAAGGATGCGGGCGAGAGTGGTCTTGCCGGTGCCGGGAGGACCCCAAAAAATAAGATTGACGGGTTCGCCCTTTCTGACGATTTCGGTAAGGATTTTGCCGTCACCGATGATGTCTGTTTGGCCGAGAACATCATCGAGTTTTTGTGGACGCATGCGTTCAGCAAGTGGGATGCGATTCATATATTATATTATACAAGAACTTTTGCAAAAAGAAATTATTTATGCTATGATTGAGGTAACATTAATAAAAGGAGTTATTTTAATGTACACAATATCAACTTATGATGACCCGGTAGTTATTTCGGCAAGTGCATCTGTAACGGATGGTGCGGCGATTTGGATGATTATCGCGTCAATCTTGGCAATAATAGGTGGTATCTTGATTTACTTCCTATTCGTGAATAGCAAGACTGAACCGAAAGGCAAGTTTGCGAAGATTCTCAAGGATTTCTTGTCTTTCAGGACAATGATGCTAGAACCAATAGTGAAGATTTTATACTATGTTGCTACGATTGAAGTTATTCTGACGTCATTTACATTTATTGCAACGCAGCCATGGATGTTCTTCTTCTTGCTGATTTTGGGGCCGGTATTCGTGCGCTTGATTTATGAATTCTTTATGATGCTAATCATGATTTGGCGCAACTCTCGCGATATCGCAGAGAACACTAAGAAAAAATAAGTGATTTGACTCGTGCGACTTCGCGTACGACTTCTTCTCCACCGTCGATGAACTTGGCGGTGGGGAAGTATTTTTTGAGGTGCGAGACTCGCCATCTGCGATGTAAAAATAATCCTCTGATGAGAGGATTCATTGAATAGCGGACATAACGGTAGTGCTGTCACGGTATATGGTGGGCGATAGAGGAGTCGAACCTCTGACCTCGTCTACGTCAAAGACGCGCTCTAGCCAACTGAGCTAACCGCCCGAAACGTGTAACTTGGTGAGGACGAATTTTGCTTCGCGAAATTCTATCTCACCTGCGTTCACTTGGAAAATGCAACTTCGTTGCATTCCGCGCTCATCTTTGTCGTATTTTTGGAAAATTAAACTTTTCCAAAAATGCTCCTTGATGATCGCCGAAATTGAAACAAAGTTTCAATTTCTCTCGTGAACTTGGTGAGTCGGGAGGGGCTCGAACCCTCGACACCGGGCTTAAAAGGCCCGTGCTCTAACCAGCTGAGCTACCGACCCATATTTGTAATGGTGGTTCCGTTGGCGAAGCCCGCGAACCACGTTTTCGATGCGAAGCATCTGGATATGGTGGTTCCGACTGGACTTGAACCAGTGACACAAGGCTCTTCAGGCCTCTGCTCTACCAACTGAGCTACAGAACCATATATACTATTATAGCACACTTGTGATATAATTACTAGTATGAAAAAGATAAATACAGCACCAATTTCTGGCATGCAAGAGCTATTGCCGGCAGCAGCGGCGACATTTAACACGTTGAAAGATAAAATTACAGAGACTTACCGGCGGCATGGATACTTAGCAATTGAAACCCCGATTATTGATAGATGTGAGATTTTGCTGGCGAAGGCTGGGGGCGATACAGAGAAGCAGGTTTATAAAGTTGTCAAAACCGCTGAGGCGGCCGATGGAGCAGACCAAGCACTAAGATTTGACCACACGGTACCTTTGGCGCGGTATGTAGTAGAACATGAGAACGATTTGGCTTTTCCGTTCAAGGTGACGCAAATCGGGCGGAACTTTCGTGGGGAGCGGGCACAAAAAGGGCGTTTTCGTGAGTTCTACCAATGCGACGTAGACGTGATTGGGCGGGGTGATTTGCCATTGTATTATGATGCTGATGTGATAACGACCTTGCTTGATGCATTTGATGCGTTTGAACTGGGTACGCCGGTGGTGGCGCGAATAAATAATCGTAAGATTTTGTCGGGACTACTGGCCGAGTATAATTTGGAGGCGCAGGCGGATGCGGTATTTAATATAATCGACCATGCAGAGAAGGTACCAGCGGAAAAGACGCGGGAAGCGTTTGTGGGGCTGGGGCTGGGCAGCGACCGCGTGGAAAAGTTGCTGGATTTTATTGAAATATGTGGCGGACGTGCAGAGGTGATAAAGGCGCTAACGGCGATGGGGGTGCAGGATGATACGTTTGAAAAGGGCGTGGCGGAGCTTGACGCAGTGATGAAGCTGATCGAGGAAGATGGTCGGGCGGCGCAAATCAAGGCTGATATGAAAATCGTGCGGGGGCTTGACTACTATACCGGTACGGTGTTTGAGTTCAATTTGCCGGAGTACCCAGGAGTGGGGTCGGTTTGTGGGGGTGGACGTTACGAGAACCTGGCGGGGTATTTCACGGATCAGCAGTTGCCTGGGGTAGGTGGTTCGATCGGGCTGACGAGATTGTTCTATGTACTCAATGCAAATGGCTTGGTGACGGATGCGGCGGTGCAGCCGGTGGATGTGGCAGTAGTGCCGCTTTCGGAGAATGAGATAGCCTATGCGCTGAAAGTGGCGGCGGATTTGCGACGTGAGGGTAAGAGCGTGACGCTGGTGGGGACAGATAAGAAACTTGGTGATAAACTAAAATATGCGGCGAAGGTAGCGAAAAGCGGAATTGTACTTGGTGAAACAGAGGTGCAGACTGGTCAATACGAAGTGAAAGTATTTGCATAGTGAAGCGGTGGAATTACAGAAAATGGTGTGACGAGTGGGCGCTGGCGGGGCGAGGGCTGATGCTGGCGACGCGAGAAAAACGCTTCATCATCGGGTTTTTGGTGGGGTTCGTAGTGTTTGGAACGCTGATGAACTTGCTAAGCGGCGGGTTTTCGAAGTTTCAACTGATGTGGGCTACTGGGATGCCAGGGGCGCTGAAAATCGTTTGGGATGCAATAATTGCGATTCTAGGGGTGGGTGTGCCGGTGGCTGAGTGGTTGCCCATTTTCGCTATTGCAGTGCTCCAAGGGGCTTTAATTGGGCTTGTGGTGTTACTCTGGCAGAAAAAACGGGTGCAAAATGCTGAAAATACACGATTGTCTGAGGGGGCGAACAGGGGTGAGGCGACGACGAGTAATGCTGAAAATGTGCAAAAAGTGGGGATTATTACGGGGCTAATCGCGCTAGGGGCGGGATGCCCGACATGCGGAACTACGCTGATTACACCGCTTCTTTCGACGATTTTTTCGACAGGAAGTCTGGCGATGGCGGGGATAGTATCAAACGTGGTGACAGTGGCTGCGGTGGTGGTGGCGCTTTTGTCATTAAAACGCCTCGGGCTGGAAACTTATGTTATAATAGTTAATGAAAAGTATCTGCAGAAGCGGAAAAGTGGAGTAAAAGATGGAGAAAAAATCAAAAGTAAGTAGTATTTTGAGGATCGGTGGGCTATCTATTGTGGTGGTCGCGATTGTGGCAGCGATTGCGGTGAGTATGAATAATAAACCGACGGTCGCGGAACGTATATGGTATGATGAGATGACTTTGGGCGAAAAGGATGCCGAGAATTATTTTGTGATTTATTCGGACATTGCTTGTCCGTATTGTATTGCTTTCGAAAATGCGTTGGTGGAGCATCATGATGAGCTGATGAAATATCTGGCGGCTAATAATATACTGCTCGAAGTGAGGCTGTCGGATTTCTTGTATGAGTTTGGGGAGTCGAACCCCATTGAATCGCGGTATGGAGCGGTGGCGACGTATTGCGCGAAGGATCGAGGGAAGTTCTGGGATTATTATAATCTAGCGGTGACGAAAGTATGGAATGAGTATTTCAAGGATGCGGGGAAGGCGGCATTTACCGAGTTTAACAAACTAGGTACTGATTACTGGGTGGAGATTGGTGAGAAAGTGGGACTTTCTGATGATTTTGCGCGTTGCGTGGAGAATGGCGAGACGCTGGATGTGGTGAAGGCGGATGCGAAGAAGATGTCGCGGCTAGCTAGTGGGATGCCGTATTTCAAGTTTAATGATTATGTGTTGTCGGGCTTTGATTTATCGTGGGGCTGGGAGTACGTCAAAATGTATTTTGATGCTGGGCTGAAATCGTAAAACAGCTTTCTTGCGATTGGGCGTCTAGGGGAAAGGTAGGGCGAGAGCGGACTCCGCCCTACTTTTTGTATCTGTTATGTTGATATTGTAAAATCAATGTAGGAATTGTCAATAGTGTGGCGTTCTGATATTATGCAATAAAAAATCTCAAAAATCAATATTGACGTGGATGATGGTTGTGCTAAAATAGAATTAAGGTTCGGGCCAATCGACGTTGAGAGAGGCCGGAGCGTGAGAGAAAATGGGTGGGCAGTTCACCTAGAAATAAACAGAAAATAGGCTTTCCTCGCAGTGAGCCTATTTTTTATAATATGATTGTGGTATAATAGATAGCATGAAGCTCCCTAGGACAGTTGATAGGGTATTGTTACTGGTCACGGTATTTATTTTGTCGTTTGTGGGGGCGTTTGCTTTGCAGAAGAATCATAGCGTAGATACTTATGCGGACAATGAAAATGGTACATTCATAGAGGCGGAAGAGTATTTTGTGACTTTCTATGATGAGGGTGAGCGACTGACGGTCAAGACTGATGCGCCGACGGTGGGGGAGGCTTTGGAGCGAGCGGGGATTTTGATTAATGAAACTGATATAGTCGAGCCGGGTTTGATGACGGAAATCACAACGAATAATTTCTTTATTAATATACACCGTTCGCGGCCAGCGGTAGTTAAAGATGGTGTGAAGGAGCGATATGTGATGACAGCGAGCTATGATCCGAAGACTATTGCGCGCGAAGCGGGTCTCACGATATATGATGGCGACGAAGTAAAGTCGGCGCCGAACACGAATTTTTTGGAAACGGGAGTGGCGAATATGTATGAGGTGGTGCGAAACGGTGGGCGGACGGTGACTGTGGAGGAAGAAATCGGCTTTGCGGAAGAAACGGTCAAGGATTATAATTTGGCGCCAGGAGTGCGTGAAGTGCGGCAATTGGGAGAGGTAGGGTTACTAGTAAAGACTTACGATGTTTTCTATGAAAACAATGTTGAGGTGCGACGAGAGTTAATGAGCGAGGAGCGGCGGCGGGAGCCGGTGAACCGGATCGTGGCGGTAGGGGCGAGCGAGATTGAGCGGACGCCACTCACGGCGTCGCGGGGGGTGAACATATATACAGTGCGAGTGGGCGAGAGAGTGATTGAGCGTAAGGAAACTTACTATGACCTCAACATGGCGCTCGTGATGCGTAACGCCGCGACGATGTGTGGGGTGGAGCCAGTGTATACAATTCGTGACGATGGGGCGAAAGTCGATGCTGATGGATATGTGCTAGTGGCGGCCGAACTGACGCGCTATCCGAGGTGCTCGGTAGTAGAAACGTCGTTGGGGCCGGGCAAAGTATATGATACGGGGACGTTTGCGCAGACGAACCCGGAGCAATTTGACCTTGCGACAGATTGGACGGTGCGTGATGGTAAATAAGGCGTTGGGGCAGCATTGGCTGAGAAATCGGGCGATACTTGATGAAATTGCGGCGCTTGCTGCGGAAGAAACACAGGCGCCTGTTTGCTTAGAAATTGGGCCGGGGCTTGGAACTCTGACGGCGGCGCTCTTTCGGAAGTTTGAAAAAGTAGTCGCGGTGGAGTATGATGCGGATCTGGCGCGCAAATTGCCGGGGTCGTTTCCGGGGAAAAATCTAGAAGTAGTGAATGAGGATTTTTTGCAGTTTGATTTGAAAAGGATGCCAGAGCCGTATGTGGCGGCGGGCAATATCCCGTATTATATCACGAGTCCGATTATCGAGAGATTGCTCACTGCGGAGAATCGGCCAGAGAAAATCGTGCTTTTGATGCAAAAGGAAGTAGCGGAGCGAATTGTGGATAATAGGGAAACTTTGTTGTCGATAAGGTGTAAAAATCGGGCGGACATAGCGCTTGGCCCGGTAGTGCCGCGAAGCGAGTTCGAACCGGCGCCAGAGGTGGATTCGCAGGTAGTAGTATTCACGCCGCATGATCCGGTGTTGTCTGACGAAGTGATGCGGTTTGTGCAGACGGGTTTCTCGCAACCGCGCAAGAAAGTGACGAGAAATCTGTCGGTATATATGCCGCGTGAGGATATAAAAGACATATTTATCAGGAATAATATCAATATCGATGTGCGGCCGGCGGAGATGCATCTCGCGGATTGGCAGAAAATATACGATTTGATGAAAAAGTGATATAATGGAGGTAATATGTTAGAAACGAAGTTTATCCGAGAAAATCTGGAATTAGTAGAAAAGTCAACAAGGGAGAAAGGCTACAAGATAGACGTGCGCGAGGTGCTGACGCTCGACGATAGACGTAAAGCGATTTTGGCGGAGGTGGAAGCGTTGAGGACGCGTCGGAACGAGGTGGCTGGCAAGATGAAGGGTGGTAAACCATCAGAGGATTTAATCGTTGAGGGGAAGCGCATCAAGGCGGAATTGGCGGAAAAAGAACAGGCGCTTGATTTGGCCGAGACAGAGGTGAGAAACTTGCTAAAGCGGATTCCGAACGTGATTTTTGATGATGTACCACTGGGGGGTGAAGAATGCTCGGTGGAAGTGAAAAAGTGGGGCGAGAATCACAAGACTGGGGTGGATCATCTTGACTATGCCGTGAGCCGCGATTGGGTTGATTTTGAGCGTGGTGCAAAAGTAGCAGGGGCGAAGTTTTACTATCTGAAAGGCGGACTGGCGTTACTGGAAAATGCGCTATTGCAGTATGGATTATCGAAAGTTCTAGAACATGGATTTACCTATATGACGGTGCCAGATATGGTTTCGTCGCGCGTGCTTGAAGGATGTGGATTCAATCCGCGGACGTCGGATCAGTCAGACGAGTATTATATCGAGGGGGAGGATCTCGCGATGATTGCGACGGCGGAAATGCCACTCACGGGCTACCACATGGACGAGATTATCGATGAAGATAAGTTGCCGCTGTTCTATGCGGGGTATTCGGCGTGTTTTCGGAAAGAAGCGGGTACTTACGGTAAATACACGAGAGGGTTGTTCCGAGTGCATCAGTTCAACAAGCTCGAAATGTATGTCTTTTGTCTGCCAGAGCAGAGTAAGGAGTTGCATGAGAAGATTTTGTCGGTGGAAGAGGACATTTGGCAGGGATTAGGTGTGCCTTATCATGTGATAAATATTGCGGCGGGGGATCTCGGTGCGCCAGCGGCAAAGAAATATGACATGGAATACTGGTCGCCAGTGAATCAGAAATACCAGGAGATTACGAGTTGTTCAAACTGTACGGATTTTCAGGCGCAGGCGTGTAATGTGCGGGTTAGGCGCAAGGATGGCACGGTTGAATTTGTGCACACACTAAACGGTACGGCAATTCCGTTGGCGCGAGCGCTAGTGGTGATTTTGGAAAATTATGCGACGCCAGATGGGAAATTGAAAGTACCGGAGGTGCTGAGGCCATATTTAAATAACAAGGAGGAACTATGATAGAAAAAATCGAAATCACCGGTAATGGTTACAAGGTAGAGGATGGATTTCGTAAGTATGTCGAGAAGCGGGTCGGGAAGTTGGACCGTTATCTGCCGCATGGTTCAAAAAAGGATGTTGTGGCTAAGGTAATTGTGAATGAAATTGGTAAAACTCGTGGCGACAAGTATGAGATATCTGTTGCAATGGAGATTCCTGGCGGTAAAGTTTTGGCGGCAAAGGATGAGTGCTCCAATGTGTTCGCTGGGGTGGATTTGGTGGAAGCGAAATTGACTGGGCAAATTCGTCGATATAAATTAGAATCACAGCCACATCGTCAAAAGAGAAGTCTGAGAAATCTCTTTATCAGGCGCGGATAATGTGATACAATAAAGGGTAGTATAGCGTGATGGGGGTAAAATGTTGGGGGTAGCACAGAAAAGAGTTAAGTAAGACAGGAGTTATAAATGGCGACAAAGAAGGAGAAGAAGCCGACTGACAAATTGGCCGATAAGACTGCCCTGACGAAGTTTCTGCAAGGGGTTTTCGGGGATGCTCAGAAGAAGATTTTGAAGCGTTTGTGGAAGAAAGCGCGCGCAATTGGCGAGATGGAGCCGAAGTATGAGGTAATGAGTGACGAAGAGTTGCAGGCTCAGACGGACGCGTTGAAAGATGCTCTTGCTAATGGTAAGACGGTGGACGATATTTTGCCAGAGGCTTTTGCGGTAGCGAGAGAAGCCTCGAAACGCGTAATGGGGATGCGGCCGTATGATGTGCAACTAATTGGTGGCATGGTACTCAATATGGGCGCGGTGGCTGAGATGAAAACCGGTGAAGGTAAGACTTTGGTCGCGATGCTTCCAGCATATCTTAATGCGTTGACTGGCAAGGGGGTGCATGTGGTGACGGTGAACGATTATTTAGCACAACGTGATGCGGGTTGGAATGGCCCGATTTATGATTTTCTTGGCGTGTCGGTGGGGGTGATTGTCAATGAAGCGTCATATATTTACGATCCCGCATACGAGAATGAGGAGCATGAGGACGAGAGATTTCGACATTTGCGTCCAGCGACTAGGAAAGAGGCTTATGCGGCAGATATTACTTACGGCACGAATAACGAGTTTGGTTTTGACTATCTGCGCGACAATATGACGAGCGAAGTGCAATATTTGCGACAGAGAGAGCTGAACTTCGCGATTGTGGACGAGGTGGATTCGATTTTGATAGACGAGGCGCGGACGCCGCTCATCATTAGTGCGCCGGCAGGCGACAATCCGGCACAGTACTATCAATTCGCGAAGGTATGCGAGAGGCTGACGCCGGATGACTATATCTTGGATGAGAAGCGGCGTTCGGTGACGTTAACGGATGCGGGAATTGAGAAAGTTCAGCAGATACTGGGCGTGGATAATCTGTATTCAACGAAGAATACTCCACTGGTATACCACTTGGATCAGGCGCTCCGAGCGCAGGTCTTGTTCAAGCGTGATAAGGATTATGTGGTGACTAATTCCGGCGAAGTGATTATCGTGGATGAGCATACTGGTCGTTTGATGCAGGGTAGGCGGTACAATGAGGGGCTTCACCAAGCCATCGAGGCGAAAGAGGGAGTAGTAGTGAAACAGGAATCGATGACGCTTGCGACGATTTCATTCCAGAACTTCTTCCGATTATACAATAAACTATCAGGGATGACTGGTACGGCGTTTACGGAAGCGGAAGAGTTTCAGCAGATTTACGCACTAGACGTGATTCAGATACCACCGAACCGCCCGATTCAGCGGATCGACAAAGATGACTTAATCTATAAGACGAAGGCCGGTAAACTTAAAGCGATTGCCGAGGAAGTGAAGAAGTATCACGAAAAAGGTCAACCGGTGTTGGTGGGGTCTGGTTCGATTGCGAATAATGAGGAGATCGCACGCTACCTTGAACAGTTTGGCTTGCCGTACGAGATTTTGAATGCTAAGAACAATGAGCGCGAGGCTGCAATTGTGGCACGAGCAGGGGAGAAGGGCGCGATTACGCTTGCAACTAACATGGCTGGGCGTGGAACGGATATCAAGTTGGGCGAAGGCGTAAAGGAGCTCGGTGGCTTAGTAGTGATTGGTTCGGAGCGGCACGATTCACGGCGGGTAGACAATCAGCTGCGTGGTCGTGGCGGACGTCAGGGCGACCCGGGTACGACGCAGTTCTTCGTATCGTGCGAGGATGATTTGATGCGAATATTCCAGGGTGATCGCGTGAAGATGTTGATGACGCGACTTGGTGTGGATGATGATACTCCGATTCAGACAAAATCAATCTCGAAGACTTTGGAAGCGGCGCAGAAACGTATTGAAGGATTCAACTTCGATTCTCGTAAAAATGTGGTGCAGTATGATAACGTAATCAATCGCCATCGTAAAGTTGTGTATATGATGCGACGGAAGATTCTGATGGGGGACGATATTTATCCGGAAATCAAGAGACTGATGCGCGACGAAGTCAAGATGCTGACAGAGTTTTCGTCGAGAGTAAATAAGGATTTTGATGCGCAGTTCAAAGCGGTGTTTGATTTTGACGATGATCTGATTCATGGGATTGGGTTGAAGCGCAAGGAAAAGGAGCGTGAGAAATTGGCGCTCGAAGCAGTGGAACAGGCCTACAAAGAACAGGAGGAGAAGTTCGGCGCAGAAACGATGCGCAAGGTGGAGCGTGAGGTTTATCTCAAAGTGCTCGATATGCTTTGGATGCAGCATCTAGAAAATATGCAACATTTGCGCGAGGGGATTCACTGGCGTAGTGTGGGACAGCGAGATCCACTCGTGGAATATCGTAGTGAATCACAGAAACTATTTGATGGGTTGCAACGAAATCTGCGTGAGGAAGTTTTGAAGATATTGCTCACGATTACACCGAGTGAAGCGGCCGCTGATAATGTAACCGATGGTGAAGAGTACGAGTCGGAGCTGACCAAGATGGCAGAGGGGCAGACGGAGCGTGGCGTAAATGAGATTTCGGCGGGTGAGAAGAATCTGGACGAGGAGTTCAAAAAGAAACCGGCGGCGGGGGTGACTGGTAAAAACCCGGTACCGAAGAAAGCCGGCGGTAAGAAAAAATCAAAGAAGAAAAACAAGAGAAAATAAGTATATCTCTCTATTATAGCATAAATTGTATAATTTGTCAATATAGATATGAAGCACTCGGTTGAGGAAGTACAGTTGAAGAACGGCGCTAAGGGGCTTTTGATTGACGTGCCGGGGGCTAGCGTGATGGCGACGCGGATTGAGTTTCGTGCCGGCATGATGTATGCAAAGAGTCATGATGTGTATGAATTACCGCACGTGGTGGAACATTTGGCTTTTGGGGCGAATGCCAAGTATCACGACGAGCAGGCATACGAAGCGGAGTTTACGAAAAACGGCGCTTATCACAATGCTTGGACGAGCGACGTTTCCGTATGTTACGAAACAGAGTGCGCGGATTTTGAGTGGGATAGAATCATGGATTTGCAACGAGTATCGATTTGTGAGCCGAGATTCAACGAGGACGAATTGAAATCGGAAAAGGCCAATGTGCGGTCGGAGCTAACGGGATACATGAACGATTATTACCGGTTGCTCTGGCCACGGGTACAACAGGCGGTGGGTGAAGACGTGCTGGATCTTTCGCAACGACGGGAAACGATTTCAGCGATTTCATTAAAAGATATCCGTGAGCATTATCGGCGAACCCATACGGCGAAGAATATGCTGTTCATTATTGCGGGTAAAATCCGGGGGCGACGAAGGAAAATCATCAAGGCGCTTGAAGCATGGCCGCTACGGGAGGGTGAGAAATTTGAGATTCCGCACTATGATTTACATTCGGGGGAGGCGGTGTCGATAAGGCGGAAAGATGCCTCGAATATTACTTTTGGGTTTTCGCTGGTGACGCCGCGGCATTTGGGGCCGGACGAGGAGTTTGCGATGAACTGTTTGAACCATATATTGAATGGCACAACCAATTCAAGGATTTTTGGTACAGCGAGAAAACGGGGGTTGGTGTATGGTATGGGGTCGTCACTGGCTAATAATGCCGGGAGCACATATTGGGATTTTGATGGGGAAGTCAATGTAGAAAATGCCGAGGCGCTATTTGAATTGATACAGATGGAAATGATGCGAGCGCTCAATGGTGAAGTGTCGGACGCCGACTTCGAGGCGGCGAGATCGTACGCTTTGGGCAGGTTCCAGATGGGGGCGCAAACGGTGGGGCAGATTGCCGATTATTACGCAGAGAATTATTTCGTCAATGAGACGATTTTGAAATATGATAGTATGCCCAATCTGATTCGTTCGATTGATAAGTCGCGCATGATAGAGTTGGCGCGTGAATTTGCGGGGTCGGGAGTTAAGGGTTTTGCGACGGTGTCGTCGGTTGAGAAAGCGGTGATTTCTAGTCTAGAGAGTCGACTAGTGTTTTAAACTGTGCGCCGCGATCGTAAACATTTTCGAACATATCGAAAGAGGCGGCGGAGGGGGACATGAGGACGATGCGACAAGCGTTGGATTCAGCGGTGGACCGAGCGGTGGTGATGGCCTCGGCTAGCGACTCTACGGTTGTAAAGCGTGGGTCGTCGTAGCGTCGAGCAATTTCGTGACCAGATTCGCCGAGTAAGATGACGCGTGCGACCTGAGGGGCTTGCAAGATCTCGTAGATTTCGGCGAGGTCTTGGTTGCCGGTCTTGTCGCGGCCGCCGATGATAGCGACAATATGGTCATCTGGGAAGGCGTCGATAGCAACTCGGAGCGACGAAGGGTTGGTGGAGAAGTTGTCGTCGTAGTAGGAAACGCCGTTTAATGTACGGAGAAATTCGAGGCGATGAGGCAGGCCGCGGAAATTAGATAAGCCTTGCTGGATGGTGGCGGTAGATTGTTGTAAATATTCGTCTGGTGATATATTTTTGTAACTGGCAACGGCGGCAATGGCGGCAATGGCGTTCATGAGATTGTGACGCCCAGGTAAATGAATCGCGGATGTAACATCGTCCGGAATCGTGAATGGATAAGGGATCTTGTGGCCGGCTGGAGATGACTCGGCGATACGGACGGACTCGGGATTTTTGGCATAGTAGATGCAGTAATCGTCGGCGGTCTGGTAGGTAGTGATATGAGATTTGGCGGTGAGGTAGTCGGCGTAATCTCGGTGTACGTTGAGATGGTCGGGCTCGAGCTGACCGATAACGGAGATATGAGGAGATTTTTCGAGATCCCAGAGTTGGAAACTAGACATTTCGTAAACGACAACAGAGTGGGCGGTGAGGGAATCGAGGACATTCAGAGCGGGTTCGCCGATGTTGCCGACGAGGTAGGCGTCGCAGCCTTCGGCATCGAGAAGGGATTTGATGAAAGAGCAAGTGGTGCCTTTGCCTTTCGTGGCGGTAACGCCGATGATGGGACAGGGGCAGTGGTCGAAGAAATATCTAGTGACGGAAGATTCGTTGGCAAGATGCAGAGGAGGGATGGAGGGGCTCCTAAAAATTATATCATAGTGTGAATAATCTCTCTGATGCAATTGTTCGGGGGTTTCGTTCTCAAAAATGTCGATAGATACGTCGTCGAAGTGCGATTTGAAGTATTGTTCGGTGGCGTGGCCTTCCTTGCCGTAGCCTAGTAGTGCGATTTTCATGAGATTATTATACCACTTCGCCGTAATAAAATCAGCCCCCGGAGGGGCTGATTTTATTGTGTGAGGTTCCAGGAGAGGTCGCGCGAATTGAATTCGAGCGTCATGTGCTCCCGGCCAACCAGAACGTCGAAGACGTGCAAAGTCGCTTGCCCCGCAAAGTGAATGTGTGTGCGGAGTAGCTCGGTGACTTCGGTTTCACGTCTATCACCACGTCGCTTGAAGCTGAGTGGCTGGCACGGCGTCATTTCGTATCCGAAAAGCGCCATCACCTCGACTCTTTCTGTTTTATTTTTTGTTAAAGTTTTCATAACTAGCTCCTTAAATGTTAGATTTATAGAGCCATTTATGTGAGCCAAAGAGGCTCATAGTCAGGGGCATAAATGACAATACCACGAGACCAATAAACTTTTCTCATCGCCAGTGACCGAAGTGTAGCATGAGTACTTTAATTATAGCACAGTTTTGCGACGTTTGGCTTCAAAAAATACGCATGGTACGGCTGGTGGCGGAGTGAAATCGGTAGGTCTTAATGGCAAACGGATTTTTGTGTCGTAATCGCGAGTGAGTTGAAAGCCTAGTTTGGAGGTATAGTGCCGGGTGTTGTTGAGTAGTTTCAGAGCGAATTGTTTTTGTAAGATTAGATAAATCGCCTCTGGCGGGTGTTTCGCTTCGATGAGGGAGTGCATAATCTCTGAACTAAGATGAAAGGGCGGATTGGCAAAAACTTTATATGTATCGTCTGGGAGTGTGTAATTTCGGAAATCCTGTTCGACGACTTCGACGTTTTCAATACTGCGCTTTGCTAGGTTCTCGCGAAGTTTTGCGGCGGTTTTCGGGTCGGGTTCGATGGCGATTACTCGATTTACTCGATGCGCTAGGGCGCTCGTGATGACTCCCGACCCGGCACCTATTTCGAGCACGATGTCGCGTTTTTTAAGATTGGAGTGCCCGATTAAGATTAGCGCGAGGCGTGGACTGCGGAGAAAATGTTGCGATAGTCTATAATCCCGCATTTTTGAGTACCTCCCAGGCTTCATTTACTGAGTGAGTCTCCATTAACTTCGCTCTTAAACCGGACGCCCCGGGGAAATTATTGATGTAGATTTTGAAAAAGTGCTTTAAGGGGTCGTAGGGAGGGGTTTGCCGATATAGGTTTTCGTCGCCTCCTCGCTCACGCCCGTCGTTACGGGGTGAGCTTCGTCGTTCGCTCCCGTTGTCGCGAATGCTCCTCAAACCTATATCGGCAAGCTCTTCGTGTAAATCCAGATGCAATTTCAAAAGCTTGATTAATTCGTCGCGCGTGCCGATATGGTCGGTGAAACAATATGGGTTAGTGAAAACTCCGCGACCAATCATGAAGCCGTCGACCTCGGGGTATTGACGATGCAATTCGAGCGCATGCGCACGATTTTTGATGTCGCCGTTGATAATTAGCTTTGTTTCGGGGCTAATGTCGGAGCGCAACTTGATAATCTCGGGAATGAGTTCGTAATGCGCTGGCACCTTGCTCATCTCCTTTTTAGTGCGGAGGTGTACGGTAAGGGCGGCAGGGCGTTCTTGCAAGAGAGTAGGGAGCCAGACTTTGAATTCGTCTGGCGCGTTCCAACCGAGGCGGGTTTTGACGGATACTGGTAGGGTGGTATGGGTGTGGGCGTTACGATAACATTCTACCGCTAGTTCGGGCGTTCTAATCATCGCGGCACCGCCGCCAGCTCTGTTGACATTCTTGTCGGGGCAGCCAAAATTGAGATCTACACCAGAGAAGCCGAGTGAAGTAAGCGCCTGGCAAGTTTCCGCAAAATGGGCTGGATTTTTGCCCCAAATCTGGGCGATAATCGGAGCGTCGGTAGGGGCGATTTGAAGGCGTTCGAGGGCGTTTTCGCGACCTTTTTCGGAAGCGTAGCTTGAAACGTTGGTGAACTCAGTGAAAAATAGATCGGGACGCCCGGCTTCGGCGATTATTTGACGGAACAAAATATCCGTCACGCCTTCCATGGGCGCTAAAATTAAAAATGGTCGTGGTAATTCGTTCCAAATCATATGATAAATATAGGGGCGCTTGTCAAAACTTGTCAAAATGCGCCCCTATCGTTTCATCTTAGCATAATCTAGGGATGTTCGCAAGATGTGATATAATGATATTATGCAGGATTTGAAGAAGCGACTAAGTAAGCTGGAAGAAGATTACCATCAAGTATATAATAAGTTGGCGATTGACGAGAAACTAAGCAGAGTCGCAGCGCTCGAAGTGGAAGTGGCGGAGCCGGAAATTTGGCGAGACGTAAAACTGGCGACGGAAAAGAATCAGGAACTAGCGCGGCTCAGCGAGGAGACGGAACCGTGGGTGCTCCTTTGCACGCAGATTCAAGATTTACATGAGCTGATAGAGTTGGGCGGATTGGATCTCCGGGATGAAATCGAAGGGCAAGTCGGAGCGATGGAGGGGCAGCTTGACGAACTTAAAAAATCACTCAGATTTACTGGACAATATGATAAAAATGATGCAATAGTGCGGATTACGTCGGGGGCGGGCGGTACCGAGGCGATGGATTGGGCGGGGATGCTGGAACGGATGTATTTGAGGTTTTTTGAGCGGGCCGGCATGAAAGCGATTTGTATTGAGCGGACCCAAGGCGAAGAGGCAGGAATCAAGACTGCGGTATATGAGGTGAGTGGGGCTAATGCGTATGGGCGGTTGAAGTCTGAACATGGCGTGCATCGGTTGGTGCGACTGTCGCCATTTAATGCAAATAATCTCAGGCAGACATCGTTTGCCTTGGTGGAGGTGTTGCCGGTGATTTCTGAGCCAGAGGCAGTAGCGATTGATGAGAAGGATTTGCGGATTGACGTGTACCATTCTGGCGGGCATGGTGGGCAATCGGTGAACACGACGAATTCGGCGGTGAGGATTACGCACTTGCCGACAAATACAGTGGTGGCGATTCAGAATGAGCGCTCACAGCTTCAAAACAAAGAAAAAGCAATGGAGATTTTGCGTGGTAAATTGGCGCAGATGCAGATGGAACAACATGCGGCGTCGATTGACGGACTGCGTGCTGGCGAATCGGCGGGGTGGGGGCAGCAAATTCGTAACTATGTGATGCAACCGTATAGGCTAGTGAAAGATACGCGGACCGGATACGAGACTACCGACGTTGACGCGGTGCTGAATGGAGAGATTGAAGAGTTTGGTGAAAAATATCTCGATTTTTTGGCATAAATAATAATATAATTATCTTGTCAGGAATAAAATTGTGTGATATAATGGGGGTATTAACTAGATATGGAGTTAGGTCCGTAGTGTCTAAAACACTCTACTAGGGATACCGGCTCGAAAATCTAGTTTTAAGAGTGTTATAAAATTAAAGGAAAGGATACAGAATGCAAGTCATTCTCGGCACCAAAATTGGTATGACCCAGATTATCGGTGAAGATGGCGTCGTAACTCCTGTTACGATTCTTCAAGCCGGTCCGTGCGCAGTGACTCAGATAAAAACCGTCGAAACCGATGGTTATAATGCTGTGCAAGTGGGCTATGGTCAGGGTAAGAATCTGAGCAAGTCGGTGGAAGGCCACATTAAAAAGGCTGGACTCAACACAAATCCTAAGACCATCAGGGAGTTTCGCGTAGACGAACTTCCGGAAGGTTTGAAACTTGGGGATACCCTCACGGTCGAAAGTTTCAAAATCGGCGACAAGGTCGCGGTAACTGGTACTAGCAAAGGTAAAGGTTATGCTGGTACGGTGAAGCGTTGGAACTTCCAGGAATCGCGCAATACGCACGGTTTCAAAGGAGATATCCGTAAGGTTGGTTCGATTGGTTCGATGTATCCACAAAAAGTCTTCAAGGGTAAAAGGATGCCTGGCCGTATGGGCCATGACACCGTTACCGTGAAGAACTTGGTTGTGGCTTATATTGATGCGGCGAACAACTTAATTGGTTTGAAGGGCGCCGTGCCTGGACCCAAGAAGGGCATCGTGACCGTGGAGGGAAAGGAGTAATATGGCGACGTTAGACAAAGACATTTTTGGACTGAATGTAGAAAACCATGAGCTCGTGAAACTCGCTTACGATGTGTATCTTGCCAATTCTCGTTCGTCGCACGCTAAAACTTTGAAGCGTGGAGAAGTACGCGGTGGCGGTAAGAAACCATGGAAGCAGAAAGGTACTGGTAGAGCACGTTTCGGCTCGACCCGTAACCCGATTTGGCGGCATGGTGGCGTAGCGTTCGGTCGTACTGGTGAGGAGAACTTCACTAAGAAGATTGCCCGCTCGTCGAAGCAACTCGCAACGCGCCAGGCTCTTTCGATGAAAAATGCGGAAAAAGCCGTGGTGGTGATTCCTGAGTTTGTGATCAAGGATGGTAAGACGAAGGAAGCCATTAAAATCTTGGCTGATAATAAAGTTGACACTATGTCAAATATATTGCTTGTTGTGCCGGAGAAAGACGAACTCACTCTTCGCGCGACGAACAATATCACCAATCTGAAAGCGGTGCGCCCGACTTACTTGAATGTGTTTGACATTATGAATGCGGACGTGATAGTAATCGTTGAGGAATCGCTTGATGAGATAAGTGATTGGCTGAAAGGAGATAAGTAATGGCGGAAGCAGTGAAACTACATATCATAGAGCCACGTGCTACGGAAAAGACCTATCTTGAACAGGCTAAGCGAACTTATGTTTTTCCAGTAAAGCTCAGTACTTCCAAGCAAGAGGTAGCTGCGATGGTGGAAAAAGAGTTCGGTGTGAAGGTTGTCGACGTCAGGACCTTGATTCGTGACGGAAAGAAAACCAAGTTTAGCAAGGGCAAGCATGCTTATCCTGGCATTACGCATCGTCAAGATAAGAAATTTGCTTACGTGACGCTTGCGGAAGGTGATTCAATTAAAGTATTTGACGAGCCAGAAACCGAAAAGAAAGAAGATAAAGTCAGCGCAAAGGAAGCTAAGAAGGCCGAAAAAGAGGCGAAAAAAGCCGACAAGGAAGCCGCCAAAGCCGACAAGAATGCAGGCAAGGAGAATAAATAATGAGTATTAAAGCATATCGCCCGATTACTCCGGCGCAAAGGCAGAAGACGACAGAGGATTATGACCAGATTACTACGAATAAGCCGATGAAGTCGTTGCTTAAAGCAAAGAAGCAGCAGGCGGGTAAGAATAACCAAGGGCGTATTACGGTGCGTCACCGTGGTGGTGGCGTAAAACGTCATTATCGTATCGTAACGTATAACCTACCGAAGGGGTTGACTCTGACGGTTGAGGAAATTGAGTACGATCCAAACCGTAGCGCACGAATTGCTCGTGTAAAAGATCAGAACGGTACATATTACTATGTGCTTGCTGATACGAAGATGACTAAGGGTACGACTTTCAAGACCGGCGACGAGGTCGAAGTAGAAGATTCTAATCGTTTGAAGCTTGAAAATATCCCGGTTGGTACTTTTGTGTATGCAATTGAATTAACACCTGGCAAGGGTGCGCAAATGGTGCGTGCAGCTGGTGCTTCGGCGCAACTAATGGCCAAGGAAAACGGCTACGCTACGCTCAAAATGCCATCTGGCGAAGTGCGCAAAGTGCTTGCGACGTGCGAAGCATCGATTGGCACTGTGTCCAATTTACAGCATCAGAACGTCAAAATTGGTAGTGCAGGACGGCGTCGCCGTAAGGGTATTCGCCCAACGGTGCGTGGTGTCGTGATGAACGCTACGGATCACCCACACGGTGGTGGTGACGGTGGCCGTCACGGTTCTGGTAAAGCGCCGAGGACTCCATGGGGTCAGCTTACGCTTGGCTATCGTACTCGTCACAATAAGAAAACTAATAAGATGATCGTGCGCAGTCGCCACGAAGGAAAGAGGAAATAATGTCTCGGAGTCTGAAAAAAGGTCCATTTGTGGACTATAAACTCGCGAAAAAAGTGGCTGCTCTCTCCGCGGAAGACCGTACTGTGATCAAAACCTGGGCAAGACAGTCGACGATTTCGCCAGAAATGGTGGGGCGGACGATTGCTGTGCACAACGGTAAGGTTCACGTTCCGGTATTTATATCGGAAAACATGGTCGGCCATAAACTCGGTGAGTTTGCGCCTACCCGGAAGTTTAAGCGTCACGGTGGCAAGAAGGCCGCAGAAGCCGCAGCAGCGAAGGGAGGTAACTAATCATGGCTACTTATTTTGCACATGCATATGAAAAGGGGATCGATTCGCAACCGCGCAAGACCAACATCGTTGCTTCGCTCGTGCGTGATCGCTACGTGGCGGATGCAGTAGTGATTTTGGAGAACACTCCTCGCCGCGCAGCGCGTGCAGTGCTCAAAGCGGTGGAATCTGCAAATGCAAATTTGTTGAATAATTCTGGCAAGTCAATTGACCCGAAGTCGATTCGGATTGCACGAATTTTCGTAACAAGTGGTTCGCGGATGCGACGATATGTTCCAGCGTCGCGCGGACGTGCTTTGCCGTTTGAGAAAATCAGCAGTAACATCTTCGTAGAGGTTGCTGGGGAAGAAAAAGTAAAAAAGACTGCCGAAAAAGTCGAGAAGGCTGACAAGGTCGAGAAGCCTACGGATAAGAAGGCAAAAGAAAAAGGAGAAAAGTAATATGGGTCAGAAGGTTAATCCCATCTCTTACCGTCTTCAAATTTCTAAGGACTGGTCGTCCAAGTGGTTTACCCGCAAGGCTGATTTTCGTCGTTGGTTAGCAGAAGACGATAAAATTCGCAAAATTATCGAAGAACGTTTTAAATCTCGTCCGACGATTGCGCGAATCAACATTGAGCGTTCCGCTAACCTGACTACGATTACCATCTTGACCGCTAAGGCCGGTGCGGTGATCGGTAAGCAAGGTGCGGGCATCAATGAGCTCAAAGCTCAGCTCGAAAAAATCGTCGAAGGTCCAATTCGGATTAACGTCGAAGAAGTTAAAAAACCAGAACTTAACGCAAAATTGGTGGCGGAAAATATTGGTTTCCAACTTGGAAAACGTATGAATTTTCGCCGTGCAGTTAAGATGGCGCTTCAATCTACAATGAACGCTGGTGCAAAAGGTGTGCGTATCGAGGTGTCCGGGCGCTTGAACGGCGCTGAGATGTCGCGCCGCGAGAAGTTCATCGAGGGATCGGTGCCACTACACACCCTGCGCGCGGATATTGATTTTCATTGCCATCATGCACCGACCATCGCTGGTATCGTAGGCGTTAAGGTATGGATTTATAAGGGAGAGAAATAACTATGGCTATTTTAATTCCAAAAAAGACAGCGCACCGCAAGGTTCGCAAGGGTAAAAACGAGGGCGTAGCTACTCGCTGCAATACTGTGGCGTTTGGTGACTATGGCCTGATGTCGCTTGACAACGAGCGTGTGAACTCTCGTCAAATCGAGGCGGCTCGTCAAGCAATTACGCGTTATATCAAACGCGGTGGTAAAATCTGGATTCGGATTTTCCCACATACGCCAGTTACGAAGAAGCCACTTGATGTAAAGATGGGTTCTGGTAAGGGTGAACCACAGTTCTTCGTGGCAAAAGTTAAGGCTGGTACGGTAATGTTCGAGATTGCGGACGTTACTGATGAACAGGCCAAAGAAGCGCTTCGCTTGGCTTCGCATAAGTTGCCAGTGAAATGCAAGATTGTAAAGAAAGAGGAGTTTTAAGATGGCACACACTTTGATTGGGACTGTGACTTCCGATAAGCGCGATAAGACCATTACCGTCTCCATCGTTAGTCGGGAAACGCACCCACTTTATCGTAAGCAATATACGAAAACTCGTAAGTATACTGCCCACGATGAAAAGAATGAGGCAGGTGTCGGCGATCTCGTAGAGATTGTCGAGACGCGACCATTTTCGAAGACTAAAACTTACGCGCTTACGAAGATTATCGAAAAATCTCGTGGCAAAGTTGAGTTGAAGGAAGATGTTAATACTGTTATCGAGCCAGAAAAGATTGGCGCCGATGAGGTAGAAAAGGGGGAAGAATAAAATGATACAACAAGAGACTAGACTTAAAGTCGCTGACAACAGTGGAGCAAAAGAGCTCGGGGTGATTCGCGTGCTCGGTGGTACGCGTGCGCGATATGCACGGGTTGGTGATATTGTCACCTGTTCCGTAAAGGACGCTTCGCCTACTGGTAACGTAAAGAAGAAAGCAGTAGTTAAGGCGGTGATTGTGCGTACAGTACAACCAATTCGTCGTCCGGATGGTTCTACGATTCGTTTCGACGAAAATGCCGCTGTGCTGGTAAACGAAGACAAGACTCCTAAGGGTACTCGTGTCTTTGGCCCGATTCCTCGCGAGCTTCGCGATCTCGGATTCTCGAAAATTATTAGCTTGGCGCCGGAGGTACTCTAATGAAAGTCAATGATACAGTAAAGATTATTAGCGGCAACAATAAAGGTACCGAGGCGAAAATCGTAAAGATTGATCGCAAGAATGGCAAGGCTTGCCTAGAAGGTATTGGCGTAATTGAACGTCATTTGAAAAAATCATATTTCAACCCGGCTGGTGGCAAGAAAACTATTCATGTGGGGATTGATCTGTCGAATTTGAAGCTGGTAAAGGAGGGTGATTCCCCTAAGCCGGTGAAGGCTGATAAAGCCGCAGCGAAGAAAGACACTAAGGCAAAGAAAGACACTAAGGCAAAGAAAGGAGCTAAGTAATGGCGGAAAAGAAAACGGCTGCTAAGGCTACCGCAGCAAAAACTGCGAAAACCAAAGCACAACCACGCCTCAAAGCTCTCTATGCCGGCGAGCTAAAAGCAAAACTTGCGAAAGAACTCGGACTTTCTAACATAAATCAAGTTCCAGAACTTTCGAAGGTGATTGTTTCGGCTGGCGTGGGCAAGAAGCGTGAGGACAAGAAATATACCGAGACGGTAGAACTGACATTGGCAAAGATTACCGGTCAGGCACCGACTTCAAGATTGGCAAAAAAGTCGATCGCGACATTCAAAATTCGTAAAGGCATGGGGGCGCCAGTTGGCTACCTCGTTACTTTACGTAACGATAAGATGTACGAGTTTGTCGATCGCTTGATTAATATTGCTTTGCCGCATGTACGCGATTTCCACGGTGTGAGCCGTGAGGCGTTTGATAAGCAGGGCAACTATAATTTGGGACTAAAAGAGCAGACTGTGTTCCCGGAGATTACTTTTGAGGATGCTAGTGTGTTGCACGGTCTCGAAATGACGTTTGTAATTAAAAATGGTTCAAAGGAAGGAAGCACTAAATTGCTAGAACTTTTCGGAATGCCGTTTGAGAAGAAAGGAGATAAGTAGTATGGCTAAGAAGTCTGCTGTGCTCCGTGATGAAAAACGACGCAAAATGAATGAAAAATATCGTGAGAAGCGCGCCGAACTGAAAGCGGCTGGTGATTTGGAAGGTTTGCAGAAACTTCCACGCAACGCTTCGCCAACTCGGCTCAAAAATCGCGATTTGTTGGACGGCCGTCCACGCGGATATATGCGTCGATTTGGCTTGTCGCGTATTAATTTCCGGGAAAAAGCGAGTAAAGGTGAGATTCCTGGTGTAACTAAGAGTAGTTGGTAGGAGAAAGGAGAAAATATGTCATTACAATCAACGGATCAAATCGCCGATCTCATCACGCGGATTCGCAACGCTGTAATGGTCGGGAAGACTGAGATTCTCGTTCCTACTTCAAAGCTGAAAGTTGCAGTAGTGGAGATTCTAGCGAAGAATGGTTATCTTGCTTCATGTGAAGTGATTGATGGTGAACCGCGCGGGATGCTCCATGTAGTAATCAATCAGCCTGGTACTGTACCAGCCATCAATGAGATTACGAAGGTTTCGAAGCCGGGTCGTCGAGTTTATACGGCGGCGGATCAGATTCCGACGGTAAAATCTGGCCGTGGTATGGTAGTTATATCTACCTCGAAGGGTTTGATGACTGGTCGTGAGGCTAAGAAGAACCGCCTCGGTGGCGAGATTCTTGTAAAAGTCTGGTAAATTGATTAGGCTCTCTTCCGGAAGGGGGGAGTCCAATGGAAGAGACTAGTATGAAAAGCGAGTTGAAAGTGGGTTTCAGCTCGCTTTTTTAAAACAATGGAGTAGTATTTTAGTAGTGCCTGAGGGGGGATGAATCTTGTTTTGTTTTTAGTATTGACGTAGTGGGCCATAAGCGCTATAATGATAGTAATAAGTGGAGGTCATAATGGTCAAACATAAAATAGTTCGTGTTTTTTCGGTGATAGCTCTAGTCGTGGGGGCCGGTTTAATGTCGTCTGTGGGTGTTTTTGCGGGATCAAAAAACATTGTTGATGGAAATAGGGTGGATACGTCGGCGCTCGTCGCTACTGTAATCGTTATGGCTCTCGCAACTGCGGTGATGGAGATTGTGCTGTGGAAGCGTAAGCGAATTCACAAACAAAATGAGTCCATTTAGGGCCGAGCTATATATGATAAATACCAGTGACAAAGTGCCGCTGGTATTTACTTTTACTTGAAAGCGTGGTATAATGGTACTAATATTAATGTAAAGGAAGATATGAGTCGTATCGGAAAACAACCCATCGATATTCCGGCGGGAGTGACAATTACGGTCGGCGAGAGTGAGATTACTGTCGCTGGGCCTAAGGGTCAGCTCATCGTGCCGGTGCAGCCTATGACTACCACTGTGGTAGAGGGCAACGTGGCGACTGTCACCCGCAAGGATGACGAGCCAAAATCTCGGGCTTGGCATGGTCTTCAACGTGCATTACTCGCTAATGCTGTGGAAGGCGTAACTAAGGGCTTCGAGAAAAAACTAGAAATTAACGGTGTCGGTTTTCGTCTATCTGGTGGTGGTCAGGAGATTGAAATGGCGCTCGGTTTTTCACACCCAGTGAAGTACAAAGCTCCGGAAGGCGTAACGCTGACTACTAATAAAATGGAGATTACCGTTTCTGGAATCGACAAGCAAAAGGTCGGTCAAGTTGCGGCTGAGATTCGTAGCCTGAAAAAGCCTGAACCATACAAAGGCAAGGGCATTAAGTATGTGGATGAGGTTATCATTCGCAAGGCTGGAAAGGCAGGTAAGAAATAATGAATAAGACTTTTAGAGCAAATCGCACGCGTGCTAAAATACACGGTACGAGTGAACGGCCGAGACTTACAGTTCATTTTTCGAACTTGCACATAACGGCGCAAATAATTGATGATGATAAACAGACTACGCTTGCTTATGCTACTACCGTAGGAGCCAAGATGACTGGCACCAAGACGGAGAAAGCCGCCAAGATTGGCACTGAGATTGCTAAGAAGGCAAAAACCGCGAAGGTTTCGAAAGTAGTGTTTGATCGTGGGTCTAAACTATATGCAGGTCGCATGAGCGCTCTTGCTGATGCTGCTCGCAAGGAAGGATTGGAGTTCTAGTATGCCTGATACAGAAAAGAAAGCTCCTAGGGTGATTAACAAATCCGGCACCCTGAAAATGGAAGACAAAGTTGCAGAAACTAAGCAGACGCGCGATATTGCCGGTAGAAAGATGGATCGCCGTGGTCGTCGCGACCGCGTAAAGGCGGATGCGGCGCCGAAAGAATATGATGAAATCACCATTGCGGTTGATCGTGTTTCTCGCACGGTGGCTGGTGGTCGTCGTATGCGCTTCAAAGCATTGGTGGCGATTGGTAATCATAAAAATAAGGTCGGTATTGGCGTAGCAAAAGGTAATGATGTTACAACCGCCGTCAATAAGGCAACTCGTAAAGCGAAGAAATCAATGATCACGTTCAATATGGACGGTGAGACGATTTGCCACGAATCTCGCGTTAAGGTTACTGGCGCAGATGTATTACTGAAACCAGCCGCTCCGGGTACTGGTATTATCGCTGGTGGTACCGTGCGTTCGATTATGGGTCTGACTGGTGTGAAAAACTTGATTTCGAAGTCGCTTGGATCGACCAACAAGGTCAACATTGCTTACGCAGTGATTGAGGGGCTTAAAGCTCAGACTCCGCGCAGCGAGTGGACCGGCGTCAAAAAGGCCGACGTGAAAAGTGCGGAGACAACCGAGAAGAAGGCCAGCACTAAGAAGACCGCCTCAAAGAAGGAGGAAAAGTAATGAAATACAATGATTTGATAGTTGAGAAGAACACTCGACCATCCCGCAAAGGTCGTGGCATTTCGGCTGGTCAGGGCAAGACTGCTGGTCGTGGTACGAAAGGTCAAAAGGCTCGAACTGGTCATAGCAAGATGCCGGCAGGATTCATGGGCGGTCAGCGTGCAATCATGCAGGCCGTACCGAAGCTCAAAGGCTTTAAGTCTTTCCATGCAAAGGCTGAAGTTGTCTATACTGATAGACTGAATGATCTAAAAGGCAAGGTTGATAATTATACCTTGGCGGAAGCCGCATTGATATCTAGCCCGTTCGTGAAAGTGAAAGTGATTTCGCGTGGTGAATTGACGGCGAAAATCGATTTGGAAACACAGTTTGCTTCCAAGACCGCGGTGGAGTCGATTAAGAAAGCTGGTGGGAGTTTCAAACAGGTGGCGATTTTACAAAAGCCAGCAGCGAAAGCTGAATAAAATCTTAAAAACTAAAATATCTCCCGTGGCAGGGAGATATTTTGTGTTATAATAGGGTGAGTAAATGGAGTGTATATGGAAGAAAAAGAGTTAAAGACGTCCACTAAGCAACGGATTGGTATTTTGATTATTGCGATAGTGATGCTGGGGTCGATAATTGCTGGATATGCGGCGATTGTAATAAATGGAAGCAAAAAGTCTGATTCGGTAGCGGCTGACGGTTCGATAAGCGACGAAAAACTATTGCAGTATGAAACGGAGTATGCCGATAAGTTGGTAGAGTTTGAGGCGGCAACGGCGGGAGATTTTGGCAAGTTTATTGCATATAAGGATCAGATTGCGGCATATAATGAAAATACAGCTAATACTGGTGGGGTGGTGACGAAAGATTTGCTGGTTGGTGATGGGCGCGAGCTGGCCGAAGGTGACACGAATTATCTGGCATACTATATTGGCTGGTGTGCAGATGAGAGTGTATTTGATTCGTCGCTAGACAATACATCTTCGCCATCGGCATTTACGAAAGCACTTAGCGCAAGCCTAGGCATGATTGAGGGGTGGAACGCGGGCGTTGTTGGCATGAAACTTGGCGGAGTGCGTATGATGACGATTCCCGGTGAGTTGGCTTATGGTGACAAAATGGAAATTTGTGGCGGGTTCAACAAACCTCTTAGATTTATGGTGATGGCGGTGGCGAATGAGGACCCACTCAAAACCTTGGCGGCTGAACTGGATCTAGCGTATATGAAAGTGCAGTACGGGCGTTACGGAATTGATTACGAATCATTGTAAAAAATATAAAAAACCACTTGCATTATAAAAACATTAGTGGTATGATGGATGTATGAAGGCAAAACAAACAATAACAACAACAGGAGTAGCGGTGGGGTTATTGGCTATTATTGGGGGTTTGCTTGTGCCTGATATGTTTTTCCGTAGTGCGAGTGCGGAAGAGGTGCCACTATCATATCAGGATTCGGTAGACGTACAGTTTACGTTTACGCCATCACTAAATGTGGCATTGTCCAGTGAAGCAGTTTCGATTGCAAACTTGATTCCTGGTAATGCTGGGAGTAGCGTGGTTGATGGGAATAGTGCGCTTACTATTACAACGACCACTAATAACGTTGACGGGTATACTTTGCAGGCCACGGTCGGCGGAACCGGTGAGGGTGAGTTTGATACTACGAGCCTGATGAATGGAACTGCTTCGCTTTCGAGCATACCGTATAAGTCGAGCGATTACATTACCGCCTTGCCAACTACGAGCGGAGTTTGGGGGTATTCGATTGATAAGGGAGCTTCGTTCAATGGTTTTGCGGATACTTCTACGGCAGTGACACTTAAAACCACTAGTGCTCCGACAGGCACAGTGGCTGGTGATACTACTGCGACTTTTGATATCGGTGCCTATGCTCCGCAAGGTCAGACTGCTGGCGAATATACTAATGTAGTGAAGTTTACTAGTGTAGTGAATGTGGCGACGCCGTAGACACTTCATGTAAAGGTTTTGCCTAAACTACCGCTTTGTTGCGGTAGTTTTCTTGATTCATGCTATAATGGTGATATGGGAAAAACTTTTTTCTTTTACGATCTGGAAACTAGTGGGCTAGATAGGCATGCGGATAGAATTATGCAGTTTGCTGGGCAACGTACGGATATGGATTTGAATCCAGTCGGCGAACCGGTTAATATTTTGGTTAAAATGACGGACGACGCTTTGCCTAGTCCTAAGGCGATTATGGTGACTAAGATTACACCACAGAAAACTTTGGCAGAGGGGATTTCTGAGGCTGAGTTTTGCAGGGTCGCAATGGATGAGATTTTCGTGCCGAATACCGTTGCTGTGGGGTATAATACGGTGCGTTTTGACGACGAGTTTATGCGCGCGATATTGTGGCGCAATTTCTATGATCCGTACGAATGGGAGTGGAAAGATGGGCGTTCGAGGTGGGATATGCTGGACGTGGTGAGGCTTACGCGTGCGCTCAGACCGGAAGGCATCAACTGGCCGGTGACGGATGAAGGCAAGGCGACGAATCGATTGGAACTTTTGACAAAAATGAATGGGCTATCGCATGAACACGCGCATGACGCATTATCTGACGTGTATGCGACAATTGCGGTGGCGACACTGATTCGTGAGAAACAGCCGGATCTGTTCTCGTATTTGTTCAAAATGCGGGATAAGCGAGAGGTACAAAAACTAATCAATTTAGATAATCCGAGGCCCTTCGTATATGCGAGCGGAAGATACTCTTCCGAGCACGAGAAAACTACGGTGGCGGTGCCTATTGCGCCGGGTCGAAATGGAAATGTACTAGTGTATGATTTGAGATATGATGTAGAGGAGGAACTCGGCAGGCGCGACAAGGCCATGTTTCCCATTGTTAAGGAACTATGTTATAATAAGTGTCCAGCGGTGGCGCCGATGTCGGTGTTAGATAAGGACGATGGTTGGGAGAAAATTGGACTGACGCGCGAAGGGGTGGAACGGAACTTAGCAAAACTTTTACAACATCCGGAGTTTGCGGAACAGATGAGACTAGAAAACGAGTCGCGTCCGGAGTTTCCGCCGGTGAGCGAGCCGGAGTTGGCGCTATATGATGGGTTCCTCGATGAAACGGATCGTATAAAAGTAGCAGCAGTGCGCAACGCGGATGTTAACAGACTGGCGGATTTTCATCCGGATTTTCATGATGCGAGATTGCCGGGGCTTCTTTTGCATTATAAAGGTAGGAACTTTCCAGAGGCTCTCTCCGAGAAAGAAATGGAAGAGTGGGAAAGATATCGCCAGGATAGGCTAAAAAGGCAATCGACAAAGTTTATGGAAGAACTGAAAGAGGTGTATACGAGGGACGAATTTGTGGCGGAAGAGTTGAGGCTTTATTTTGAAAGTCTTTGGACCGCCGACTAATGAGTGGTAAAAAGTTGGTGGGCGGGGCTTGGAATAGGCCATAAATTATTGATTGCGGTAAAATACTTATGGTATAATAGTAAGTATGGATAACAATAAGATAATGATTGTTGGAACTGGTAATGTGGGGGCTAGCATAGCGTTCGCGCTAATTAATCAGCGTACGGCAGTGAATGAGATAATCTTGACTGATATTATTGCAAAGGATGCCGAAGGCGAGGCGATGGATTTGAATGATGCGTTGTCGAACGCACCGAGTTATGTAAAAGTGCGTAATGGCACATATAAAGACGCACGCGATTGTGACGTGGTAGTGATTACGGCTGGTGCGGCTCAAAAGCCGGGCGAGACGAGGTTGCATCTGCTTCGTAAAAATGTCAACATACTACAAGGCATGATTGAACAGATTATGGCTTCGGGTTTTAATGGAATCTTTTTGGTGGTGACGAACCCAATGGACGTGCTGACGTACTATGCGTGGAAGTTCTCTGGATTGCCGGCCGAGAAGGTGATTGGGTCTGGTACGGTGCTGGATTCGGCGCGACTCCGCCAGCGAATTGCGGGGTATCTCAATGTGAATCCAAAATCGGTGCATGCGTACCAGGTGGGCGAGCATGGTGATTCGGAGGTGACGCTTTGGTCGCTGGCGGATGTAGGGGGAGCAAAAATATCAGATATGCTATCGGAAGATGTGATGCGTGGGATTTCTGACTACGTGAAGAATGAAGCTTATGAAATTATCGAGAAGAAAGGTGCGACATATTACGGAATTGCAGTGTGCGTAGTGCAGATTTTGAACTCGATTCTCAATGACGAGATGAGGGTGCTTCCAGTAAGTTCGTTTGATAATTTTTCTGGAACTTCTTTTGGCTGGCCGAGCGTGGTGGGGCGGGAAGGCGTAATTCGGCGACTCGACATTAAGATTTCGGAAGCTGAGGGGATTGCATTGCAAAAATCAATTAATATATTACAAGATTCTATAAAGAAAGTAAAGTTATAGTATAGAAAATATGTTATAATATATAGTATATTATATTCTAATTTGCGAGGAAGATATGGAACAGAATAATTCAATGCCAGAAGCGCCGATAGTGACGCCGGGCGTGGCGGCCGTGCCGGAGGCGCCTGTGGTGATGCCTAGTGCGTCCGGTGCGACGGAAAATACGATGCCTATGCCCAGTGTAGCGGAGGATATGGCTGGCGCGGGTTTTTCGCCTGAATTGCCTACGGTGGCCCCTACTATTCCGACGGCGCCAGCTATACCGGCGATACAGAACGAGTCGACGTTTGTGGTGGCGACGGGGACACCGTCTGGTGCGCCAACGATGAATCCGGCGACTCTGGCCACTCCAGGCGTTCAGCAGACGGCAAACCCGGCGACGTTTGGTATACCTAGTCAGCAGGCTCCGAGTATGGCGACGCCTGGTGTGGCGAACCCTAATGTTGCTACGACGCCGGCGTCGTTCGGAGCTACTGATCCGCTAACGATACCAGAGGGTCCGAAGGCTCCGGATCCGGTTGAGGAAGAACTAAAAATGCCGCTTAAAGCGGCGGAACCGGTGCCTGGATCGATTGGCAGTGCCGTATCGGTATCGAAAGACGGGCAAGTTCTGTCAGCTGGGGTAGGTGGAGTTGCCAAGCAGACACCTAGCGTTGCTTTTAATGATCCGGCGACGCAAAACATGATGCAAAATAATCTGAATGCGAGCAAGCCGGCCAAGAAGAAATCGAGTAAATCAACTTTGATTTTGGTGGGGGTACTGGGGGCTGTAATAATCATAGCACTTGTGGTGATTTTGATTTCACAATTGAACTAACGACAGAAAAGCAACCTGACCTGAGGTTGCTTTTTGCGCGTAACTATTGTAAAATGTAGATATGAAAAATATCTATATAACAACTGCGATTCCGTATGTTAATGGCGCACCTCACTTGGGTCATGCGATGGATTATTGTCTGGCTGACACGTGTGCTAGATATCAAAAGATGCTTGGTAATAATGTGCGTTTGCAGGCCGGTACAGACGAGCATGGTGGCAAAATCTATCAAAAAGCGAAAGATTTGGACGTACCGGTAGAGGAATATGTCAAAGAGAACGCGGAGAGATTTCAGGATTTCATTCGGCAGTTGGGGGTAGAATATACAGACTATGTCAGGACTACAGATTCGGATCATGAGCGTCGTTGCCAAGAGATATGGAATAAACTAAAAGACCATATTTATTTAGAGAAATATGAGGGATGGTACTGTGCTGGATGTGAAAGGTTCGTGACGGATAAAGAATATGAAGAAAACCATGGAATTTGCCCCGATCATCAAAAATCATACGAGCACTTGGAGGAAGAAAACTATTATTTGAGATTATCTGATTTCAAGGACGAGATTGTTCGTGCAATTGAAAGTGGGGAGATGGAGATTGCGCCATATTATCGTAGGCGGGAGATTTTGAAGTTGATCGCAGATTCTCCTGATGTGTCGATTTCGAGGCCGCGTGAGCAATTGACGTGGGGGGTGCCAGTGCCAGGTGACGAGTCGCAGGTGATGTATGTCTGGATTGACGCTTTGTCAAACTATATTACGGTGCTTGGTTATCCGGAGAAGGATATTGCGGATTTTTGGCCAGCGTATGCACAGTTCGTCGGGAAAGATATTTTGCGATTCCATGCGATTATTTGGCCGGCAATGTTAATGGGACTAGGGCTACCTCTGCCGCGACATCTGATTTCGCACGGTATGGTGCTTGCGGATGGTCAGAAAATGTCAAAATCAATTGGCAACGTGGTGGATCCGGTGGAAGTTTTAAACCGACACGGATTGGATGCGTTCCGGTATTATTTCCTAAGGCATGTAGATACTTTTGCGGACGCTGATTATACGGCTGAAAAATTTGAAGATGCTTACAATAATGAACTGGCTAATGATTTGGGCAATCTAGTGCAACGCCTAGCTACTTTGGCTAAGAAAAATAATTTTGAAATGGACGAAGTGGAATTGGAACTACCTGCCGAGTATAAGCAGTTGATGGACAGTTTTGAGTTCTCGAAGGCCTTTGACTATGTGTGGGATAAAGTGCAGAATATCAATCGAAGAATCGACGAGGAAAAGCCTTGGAGCTTGGCGAAAAATGGCGAGAGTGAGAAATTAAAAAAATGCCTTACCGGCTTGACTAACGAATTATTGACCGTGAACATGATGCTGGCGCCATTCTTGCCGACTGCGAGCGAGAAAATCAAGGCCATATTTACTAATCCTATTGAACCGCCAGAGCAACCGCTGTTTCCGAAATCATAAAAAATATCCCCCTTGAAGGGGGATATTTTTATTCTTCTGCGGAGAGTTTGCTGGCAAAGTCGGAGAGGTAGAATCCGCAGACTCCGCCTATCATCGGGAAGAGGGCATAGGCTGCTAGGGCTTGTCCGACGCCGCCGATAATTTCGCCGAAGTTTTCGCCGGCTGTGGGGAAAATCTGGTACATTAAAGCGGCCGCAGGGTTAAAGATGAAGTTGTTGGACAGGCCAAAGAACGCTGCCGAAATGATGTAACCGGACAAGAATGCGAGAACGATGCCACCGGCGATGGTCGCCGCAAAGGTGAAGACGCTGCGCTTGTATTTGAGGGCGCGAGCGAAGAAGAAGGCGATAATGATTGCGCCAACGAGCTCGATCATGGCTACTTGCCAGAAACCACCTTCGGCGATTGCGGACATTGCCGGAATGTCATAAGATGTCTCGCCGCCGGAAAGGTGGAAAGAGTTGAATATGAGCCAGCCAAGCCATGCACCGATGATCTCGGCGATGATGTACATGATGCCGCGGATGACGGACATGCGGCGGGAAGCCATCATGCCAACTGCGACGAGTGGATTGAGACAGGCGCCAGAGAAAGCATAGACGGCGACGAGAATTGCAACTAACGCGAAAGAATAAGTCGCAATGCCAGCCAGTCCCATGAAAGAAACTGAGAATAGTAAAACGGTCAGGAACATGGTACCGATGATTTCACCGACTAATGCACCGTAGAACTTATGATTCTTGAAGATGGTTAGGATGCTCTCTTTTTCTTCGTATTTCTTAGCGAAGAAACCTTTGAAGCAGGATCCGCTGTTGGTTGCGGATGTGACAACTGGTTTGTCTGATGTTTCTACTTTTTCAGTAGTTTCTGGTTTTTCCATTTTTTCCTCTGTATTAGTTATAGGAGCCTCGGACACTGGTTTCTCTACAGTTTTCGCGGCGGTTTTCGGTTTGGTCGTGCTTTTTGCCTTGGTGGACTTGCCCGACGCCTTTGGCTTTTTTGTTGCCATTATTCCTCCTTTATTTGATATTATTAACATTATATCATATTTTTTTGTGTTATAATAAAAAAGTTAAATAATTTAGGGCGAAAAAATGGGAATAATGCTGAATAGAGAAGACGACCAAAATGCGGAATTGACGCGGCGAATTGACGCGGATTTACGCGAGAAGATGGAGGCTTCATCAAAATCCAATTCAGAGCAGAAAGATCCGGATTTTGCGGAAGATTCTGAATATGTAAAAGAGCTTAGCAAAACTAGCAAGTATGCGTGGATGTGGGTCGTGGTCGGTGCTGTGGTCGTCGTAGGGCTGATTATTTTTGGCCTGAATAAACATTAGTGCTATAATATATAATATATGGATGATAATTTGCGTGAAAACGACCCGTATCGTGGCATGGAGGATGCTGAGCGGGGGGTGCGACCGGATTTTTTGCGCAAGAATGATGAGCGCCGGCGGCGCGTGAGTGGTGCGGCGCAAGTGTTGCGAGGGGCTGAGGGGGCGGCTGGTGCGAAAAGGACCACGGCAGGCAAAAGTGGCGTGGCGGGTGCTGCGGCGGGCGAGGCGAGTGGGGGGCGGAATAGTTTATATACAGGAAGCGGAAAAGGCCCACAGGTACCGAAGAAAGCCGGGGTGAAAGCGAGAATTAAAAAGCTGTTGCCGGCGGGGGTGATTGCGGGGATTATTGCCATAGTGGGCGGTCTGATGGTGGGGGCACAGTCGATGATGCCGGTGGCGATTTCGGAGTTGATTACGGAGCGGCTGAACTCTATCGGCGTTTCCAGTACGGAGTCGAGCGATGTTTGGTTGGATTCCCAATTGAATCGGGCTGCTGGAATCGTAGAAAATAAGGCCGGTGATGTCGGGGCTGATTTGTTTGATTTGACTGATTATCAATTACAATCGTTTGTGGCGCAAGGTATGCGAATCGCGAAGGATGATAATGGTAATGTGCTAGCGATACTTTATAAAAAGGATGACATATATATACCAGTAGTGGGCAGCCAAGTGATTGGACGGAGCGGTTTGGTTGACGAAATAAAGAGTAGCAGCGGTCTGGATAATGTTGGTACGCCGATAATCGCGAGTACTGCCTTTGATGACAGAGATTTTAAAATGGCATATACGGAGTTGGCGCAGGGATGGCGTGGCGGAATGAGTGGATGGTTTGATCAAATTATGGCGAATGTCACGGAAATCAAATTGAGCGTGAATAGGAACCGTTGGGCGAGGTGGCTGTCGAAGAGTTTGGGCGATACGGCGGCGGATTTGGCAAAGTTAAGGGCGGAGTTTGACGCAACCGCGAGTGAAAGCAAGGCGCTATCTCGTACGACTGACAGTGGTGTCGAGGCCGGCTATGTTAATGAGAAAGACAATGAGGTGATAGAGCATAGAGATTATTATGAAAACGAGAACGGGACGCACAATGTGGACGAAGTTAGCCAGATAACAGACGACAACGGTAATGTAAAGGGCTATGTCGATAGAAGTGAAGAAGATGTCAGGTTAGTCGGCAATAAGGGTGAAGATTCAATCGACAGCGTAAAAGGTTCGAATGCATCGCAAAGCGAAAAATTGAGTAAGATTAATAGTATTTTGAACAGTAAGGCATTGAAAGCGGCTTCTAAGGTTGCTGACTACGGATGCGCATTGCTAGAAGGGATAATGACGGTATATACTGTTGCGTCGGCTTATCAAAGTATGCAGTTTTTGAACTTGGTTAGTGGCTATTTGGAAGCGGTGGATAAAATGAAGGCAGGGTATGGGAATGAAAGCCCGATTAATGAATATAGTACAAATCTGGTGACGGTCGGTGAAACGGTGCAAGTAGTAAATGGTGAAGACAAGGTCGTGGCAAGGAAGACAGCGATGGAGTCACAGGGGATGGCGAATTTGTTCTCGAATATAAAGGTAAACCCAGACGATCCTAGTGTGCAGAACGTTAATTTTGAATCGGTCATGTCGAATATCAGTGTAATTACTGGCAATATTAAGGATACGGCTGCGGCATTTGAGGCGTGTGGCTATGCGAAGGCGGCTTTTGCGGCTGTTGATGTGATTTCTACCGTGATTAGTTTTATTCCGATTGTCGGGCAGGGTATAAAGGTTATCGAAATTACAGGCAAGGAGGCTTTGAAGGCTGGTGTTAAAGCACTTGTTGCTGGGGCGCTTAAAGTGCTTATCCCAATTGCGGCGAAAGAGATCGCGAACTTAGTGATAAAAAACGCGGCCACGGAGTGGTTCGGGGAAGATTTGGGTAATGCTCTAATGTCCGGCGCAAATAAATATCTCGGTGGTAATGGGACTAGTGGTGGTCAAAGTCCTGGGAGCGAGTCGAAAGTATTGGCATACCTTAATACGCAGGATGCAGTGATTGCTGACAAAGCGGAATACATTCGTGCAACGAAGGATCCTTTTGATATAACTTCGCGATATACTTTCATGGGGAGTATGGCGTATATGATGATGCCGCTAGCGTATCAAAGTGGGGGAGTGAGCAATGTCCTGAAAAACGTTTCGAGTTTGACGTCATCGGCTCTAATCGCATTAACGCCGACTACTAGTGCATACGGTATCGCCAATACCCTAACTTCGCGCGGCGATTGCGATTTGCTTGGCACCACTGGGGCCGTGGGTGATGCGTACTGCAATCCATATATAATAACCGATGTGAGTACAATAGAAACGGAGCCATTCCAGGCATATAAGGATACTTATTATCTGAAAGGATATTATATGTATTATGCTAGTGTTTGTAACGAAAACGGAAAGTGTTGGTGGGAAAACCGCGGCAGTCAGCCTAAAAACGCGGTGTTTGATGAAAATGGTCATGTAATAACGCCCGATAAAATAGTATTCGACGATGAGGGCAAAATGATAAAACACGGTGACGTTACGCCGTCGGCTGATAAAAAGTGGTACGAATGGTATTCGGATAACTTGGATGAAAGCGGTAAAATCAAAAAGAATTCGGAGCTGGCCAAATATGTAACTTATTGCGGACAGAGAACGTCACAGTACGGGGTAAGGGATATGACGATTGCGGCGCAAGTATCTGGGCAGAATGATACGGTAATTCAAATTATGGGGGCTATGCCAGTAATAGGTGATTTCGCTGATATTATTACTGGATTAAGGGATGAGGCTAATATGGGCTGGTCGAATGGACGGATGTGCGTTGCGTCGGAAGTGAATAATCGTTGGGATAATGAAATGCGTTACTATCAGAGATATGACGAGGATTTGAGATTACTTGAAAGCACCGATCCGGGATACAAATCAGCAGTGACGGCATATTTGGAAGGCTATTATACAGATAATCCGATCGATACGTCGTTTGAGGGGACGTTGGCTAGATTTTCGGGGATGACTGTTGAGCAGGTGGATGAAGCTTTGGCGCTGATTGAGTATTATGATTTTATTAGCAAATATGATCCGACGGAACGAGTGGCTTTCGGCGAGCCGACAGTAGAAATTGGCGAGGAACGACTGCTCCTCATGGATGGGGGGTCTGTTAGTGAATTGGCCGTTAATGATGTGAGGGCGATTCTGCCGAACATGATCGTTTATGCAGATGTGAGAAATCGAGTAAATGTGGTTTGATTGTGATATAATATAATATATGGAAGAGTTGGAGCAGTTAAAACGGGAGTTGAAGGCCCTGAATGCTGATTATGCAAAAATTCGTGAATTACCAGCGGAGAAACGTGGCGAGTTCGGCCGTGATTTGAATGCTAAGAAGATGGCGATTTTGGAGAAAATACGCGAAGCGGAGGAGGCTTTGGTCGACGTGGAAGTAGAGCCACTAGACATTACTGCGCCATGTGGTATAAATGAGCCGTTGCCGGAGGTGTATCCGGTGTCGCAAGGCTCTCGGCACCCTTTGACGGCGGAACTTGAAAGAGTGACTGATATATATCAGTTGATGGGATTTGATGTTATCGAGAGCCGTCAGCTCGATGATGAATATCATATGTTTGACGCGCTCAATTTTCCGAAGGAGCATCCGGCGCGTGATGGGTATGATACGTTTCGGACTGAGGAAGGCTTGATTCCGCCGGCGCATACCTCGACAATGCAACATCGAGTCTTAAAAATGTACAAAGATAGGTTGGCGCGAGGAGAAGAAATTGCTGTTGTGGTGCCAGGGCGGGTTTATCGCAATGAGGATGTTGACGCGACACACGAACATACCTTTTACCAATGTGAGGGCGTGTATGTGTCGGAAACTTGCACAATGGGTGATATGTTAGGGATTTTGCGTGAGTTTTTTGAGAAGTACTATGAGCAGAAATTGAATATTCGCACACAACCAGGGTATTTCCCATTTACAGAACCGAGTTTGGAGTTCATGATCGAAAAACCACATGCCCTCGGTGGCAAGAAAGGTGATTTTTTGGAGATGCTTGGTTGCGGGATGATACATCCGAATGTCTTGAAGGAAGCAGGGATTGACCCGACGAAATATCATGGATTTGCGTGGGGCGGTGGAATTGATCGGCTGGTGATGCTGCGTTTTGGTTTGACCGACGTGAGATATTTTGAATCGGGAAATCTTAATTTTCTAAGGGAGTTTTAGATGAGAATATCATTAAATTGGTTGAAAAGATTTGTTAAAATAGGCGTGTCGGATCAAGATTTGATTCGTTTGATTGGTGCACGACTTGTCGAGGTGGAGGGGGTGATTGATGAGACGCATAAGTACGATAATATATATATAGTAAAGGTGGAGAGTGCCGAGAAGATACCGGATACCCATTTGACATTATGTAAGATAAATGTCGGCGACAAAACGAATCTGGCGAAGGTTGAATACGAAGATGGCTTGGTGCAGGTGATGTGTGGTGCGCCAAATGTGCGTGCGGGGATGTTTGCGGTATGGATTGCGCCGGGCGCTGTGGTGCCGGCGAGTGTACATGAGGATGCACCTTTTGTAATCGGCAAGCGAAAGATGCTTGGGAAATATGATTCGTATGGGATGCTTGCTGGGGCGGATGAGCTGGATTTTGGTGATGATCATACCGGAATCGTGGAGATCGATCCTGATGATGCAGTTTGCGGGGATGGGTTGGCTGACGTTTATGATTTGAGGGATATAATTCTTGAAATTGAAAATAAATCATTGACGCATCGCCCCGACTGTTTTGGGATGCTTGGCTTTGCGCGTGAGGTGGCCGGGATATTGAACGAGAAGTTCGACTACGAGTTGCCGCATGATAATTTAAAAATCGGTAATGGCGTCAAGATTGAGGTTCGCGACGAAGGTATTTGCAGTCGTTATCTCGCTATGACTTTGACGAAACACGGTGAATTGAAAAAGAAATATCTGACGTGGACGGATACGATTTTATCGAAGTCAGGTATGCGACCGGTAGATAGAATTGTGGATGCGACAAATTATTTGATGCTATTAACTGGACAACCGCTGCACGCGTTTGATTATGATAAGTTTGTGGCGGTGGGCGGAGGCGGTGAACCGAAAATTGTAGTAAGATTGGCGCACGAGGGCGAAAAACTAACGCTACTTGATGGTAAGGAAGTTATTCTCAATGGTAGTGATATTGTAATTACGAGTAATAATGTGCCAGTGGCATTGGCTGGGGCGATGGGTGGAATTAGTACGGCAATTGATGAAAATACTCGCAATATTATATTGGAGGCGGCGGTTTTCTCGCTGTATAATTTGCGCAAGACACAAATGGTACACGGGATTTTTTCCGAGGCGATTACGAGGTTTACCAAGGGGCAGCCAGATTATCAGTGCGCTACCGTTGCGGAGGATTTCGCATCACTTGTGTCGGATGGATTTAGGGTGACTGGCGTGAATGAGAGCCGTGCACATGATAAGAAAAATGCGGCTATCCGTATTGATGTCGAGGAAATCAATTCTCTTCTTGGCACAAAATATACTGAAAAGAAAATTGCAAAGACATTGGAGAATGTTGGGTTCGTCGTAAAGGTAAAGCGAGAGCGTCTGGAAATCGAGGTGCCGGCGTGGAGAACGGATATCCATATTAAAGAAGATATCATCGAGGAAATCGGGAGATTGAATGGGTATGATAATATTGAGCCGACCTTGCCGCGACACAGAACGGCGGAGCGTAATAAACTCTGGCGATTAGAATCGCAGGTGAGAACATACCTTAGTGATTTTGGGGCGAATGAGATTTTGACATATAGTTTCGTGAGCGAGAAATTGCTCAGGAAGGTGGGGCTTGATAACGGCAATTCTTACAAGATTGTGAACTCTATTTCGCCCGAATTACAGTTCGTGCGGCAGACTTTAACTCCTAGTTTGCTAGATAAGGCTTACGTGAACCAAAAATTGCCAATAGATAAGTTTGCGATTTTTGAGATAAATAAAGTTTATCAAAAAGGATGGGGTATGGATGACGAGGGGGTGCCGACTGAGAGAATCCACTTAGGCCTAGTAGCAGCGGAGCGTAAGGGGGTGGGTGCGGCATATTATCGTGCCAAGCATTATGCCGAGAGGTTGCTAAGAAAACTTAATGTAAAAGCGGATTTTGTGCCAATTAGTGAAAAGAACGCTATGACTTTGCCGTTTGAGCCAAAACGTGCGGCGATGATGGTTGTGAATGGTGTGAGTATTGGCGTGGTTGGCGAATATAAGAATTCGGTGCGACGCAATTTTAAGCTAGAAGAATATCTGGCGGGTTTTGAAATGGACGTGGAGACTTTGCGATGCGTGAAACAAGAAAAACGCGTGCGAGATAAGTATGTGGTAAGTGGCCGGCAAGATGTAACTATCACGACGACACAAGATTATGCGGTGGTCCTGAAAGAAATAGAAAATAAATATCCGGAAGCGGAGATTTCGCCAGTGGGAATCTATCAGGCGGACGGAAGTCGAGAAAAAAACATTACTTTTCATTTAGAGTTTCATTGATAATTTGAAACGTTTATGCTAAAATCAAATTATGATTTTGCTAGACGGCGTGACGAAAAAATATGCAGGTGATAAGGAACCGGCGCTTGATGATGTGTCATTGCATATTGAGCCAAATGAGTTTGTGTTTCTGGTGGGCAAGTCTGGTGCCGGTAAATCGACTTTAATGAAGATGATTACCAAAGAGGAGATACCGGATTCCGGTAAAATCATCATTGGTGGTATAGATTTGGATTACGTTAAAAAACGACACATTCCAGGGTATCGACGTCGGTTGGGCGTGGTGTTTCAGGATTTTAAGCTGTTGCCACGGCGAACGGTCTATGAAAATGTGGCTTTTGCGCTTGAAATTGCCGGCATGAGTGGCAAAGAAATTCGTAGGACTGTGCCGAAAGTTTTGGAGCTGGTGGACTTGTTGGATCAGGCAAAGAAATTTCCTGATCAATTATCTGGTGGACAACAACAACGCGTGTCGATTGCGAGAAGCGTAGCAAGGCAACCCAAAATACTAATTGCGGATGAGCCAACGGCGAATTTGGACAAGTTGACGACGGAGGAGATCATCGGCTTGCTTAAACGCATCAACGATTTTGGGACGACGATACTCGTGACGACGCATAATGAAAATATCGTCAATAATTTGCAGAAGCGCGTTGTGACAATGAAGGACGGACGGATTGTTGACGACCAGAAGAACGGCGGGGTTTATAAATTGGACGAGGTGAAGATTCCACTCAGGCCGCAGAGAATTATACAGGTGCCTGGACACGCATTGAAGATACAGGCGGCGCAATCTGTGCAACCTACACAGTCGTCTACGCACCCTGCGAAGGTGGAGGCGGTCGAGTCGGAGTCGAAGCCTGCCGTAGTTGAGGTGAAGCCTGTCGTGGTCGCGGTGAAACCCGCCGTGGCTACGACAAAGCCTGTCGCGACCGCGAGAAAGTCAGCGGTTAAGAGAATGGATGCTAATCGGAAGGTGATTTAATGGTGGAAGAAACAAAAAAAGTTGCGGATTCGAAAGAAGACAGGAAGTTACTCAAAAGGGCTTCAAAGAAAGGCTTGAAGGTAATCCAGAAATCACGCGGCAAGCACCCGATGCGGACTGGTGGTCGAATTGTAAAATACGGCACTAAGGGTTTTGTGCGCAATATTTGGCTTTCTACGGCGGCGACTGTCGTGATGGCGATTACGCTGATTATCTTGTTCGTGACGGTGGTGGCCAGCGCGGTGCTTGCTAATACTGCGCAAATGATGCGCGATAAGATTGACATTACGATTTACTTGAAGCCAAATACTTCCGAGGAAACTTTACGAGATTTAACTGAAATTATCAAGAAAGATTCCAACATTAAGAGCGTAGTGGTTTCGTCTTCGAAAGAGGAGTATGAAAAGTTTATCGCCGAAAATGCTGACAGTGATGAGATTTTGAATGTGCTAGACGACGAGATGAAAGATTTGATGATTTCGAAAATGCAGGCAACGATGCGTATTAAGGTCTATGATGTGGGGAATCTGGACAGCATTAAAAATATCGTGGAGAACGATGAATTATTCCAGATAAATGTGGATAAAGAATTGGAGCCGACTTACGACGTTAACCAGGCGGAAATTGCGACGATTACTTCTTGGGCGAATATAGCTAGGACTGGTGGCATTATTCTAGCGGTAGTTTTCTTAGTGATTTCGATCCTGATTATTTTCTCGACGATTCGGATGGCGATATTCTCGCGTCGCGAGGAGATATATATGATGAAGCTGGTGGGGGCAGATAAGAAGTTTATTCGTGGACCTTTCCTAGTGGAGGCTGAAATCTGTGGAATTATCGCGGGGGCTTTGGCGGCGACGGTGTCGTATTTCGGATTTATGTTTATGGCACCGAGGCTTGCGAGCTATGGGATCAACGTAGATCAAATAGTGGAGATATTGGAGTCAAATAAGCTGATTCTCGTCTATTTGATTTTTATGGGGATTGGTGTGATAATCGGTCGGATTTCGTCGTGGTTGGCTGTGGCAAAATATCTACACAAGACATAAAGGTTGTGCTATAATGGGAAGCATGGAGGACCAAAACAAACGAAAAAATCGTGTGCGGTGGGGGCAGAGGGTTTTGTTTGTGGCGGTCGTGTTCGTGATGACTGCCGTGGCTGTCGGCATGGAGATTCAGAATGGAAGTGAGGCGGATGGTATTTCTGCGGCGTGCTACAATAGTGCGGAATGTATGGCGGCGGTAGAGGCCGAGAAGCAGGCCAACGAGAATGCGACTATGGCGCAGAATACTTCCAATATGTATCAGAATAAGGTTAATGAACTAAACATGCAGATTGCTAGTACTGAGCGAGTAATTGCTGAGACCGAAGCACAAGTGGAAGCGTTGAATGTCGAGATAAAGGTAACTGAACAGAAATTGAGCGATGAGCAGGAAGCACTGGCAGAGCTTCTGGTCAATATGCATTTTGAAGGTGATGCTGAGCCGATTACAATACTAGCAGGTTCGGTTTCCATATCGGATTTGGCTGAGAAGCAAGCGCGCAATGAAGTGGTGAAACAACAAATTAGCGCGACGGCGACCAAAGTGCGCAAGGCGAAGGAAAAATTGGAAGCCGATAAAGCTGAGGTTGAGGACTTGCTTGAATCGCAGAAACAGATGAAGATTAGTCTGGCGGCTTCACGCGAGGAGCAACAACAATTGGTCGCGAAATATGCTAATGATGCGGCGGCGTACGAGCAGGCGGCGCGAGCAGCGATTGATGCGCAGCGCGAGGCGGAGCTTGCGGAAATCGCGCGGAATCCGGATCTCTATCGCGGTGGTAGTTATAGTGGTTTCAATACTTATGAGTGGCAGAATCGTTGTCCACAGGAGAACTTGGGATTTACGGCGTATTTGAATGGTGATTGGAGATATCCGCTGGGTGCGGGGTGCCAATGCACAAGTTATGCCGGGTGGAAAGTGTGGGATGTGTATAGAATTGCGATTGATTGGGGGTACCACCATGCGTACGACTGGGGTTGGGTGGCGGCATCCAACACTAAGGACAAAGGTGGAGCCGTGACGCGTGTCGACCACACGCCGGAGGCAAATTCGATGGGGCAGTCGTCGGAATATCCTTTCGGCCATGTATGGTGGGTGGAAAGTGTTAACTCTGATGGCTCGGTAAATATCACCGAATATAATAATCCGTATGCAACTTGTCTGTATCAGACTGGCGGTGATTTGAACTATTGCGGTTGGCATTATAACGAATATCCGTCCGGGGATTTTGGGTCGCGTACGATGACGGCGGCGCAGGCGGCTCAGTATAACTATATCCATTTTCGATAAGTGTGGTATAATTGTATAATGAATACGAAAAATACGTGGAAAGAGAAGAAGACTAGCTTAGGGAACGCCATCATCATTGGTGCGGTACTTGCGGTACTTGGCGGTATAGTTGGGGCGAATTGGAATAATTTATTTGGTGGGTTTGCGCCTTATCTGGGTGCTAAGGCGGAGTCCGGTGTGGATTGGACGGTTCTGGACGAAGTGTACACGAAGTTGTCAAATTCATATAATGGCGTAATAGATACCGAGGCGGTGATCGAGGGCGCGAAGAAGGGTTTGGTGAGCGCGCTGGGTGATATTTATACCGTATATTTCGATAAGGAAGACAGTGCGGATTTTTATGATGATTTGCATGGCAACGTAGGGTCGGGGATTGGTGTGGAGATGGGGCTTCGCGATGGCTATGTGCGAGTGCTTCGGACGTTGCCGGACAATCCGGCGCGGCGAGCCGGGATACTGGCGGGTGATATTTTATACAAAGTAAATGGCGAGGAAGTTTGGCAGAAAACGTCTGATGAGGTCGCAAAAGTATTACGTGGGGAAGCTGGTACGGAAGTAACTGTGACGGTAGTGCGAGATGGCAAAGAAAAAGAATACACCATGAAGCGAGAGACGATAAATAACGTATCGGAGTATGTGGAATATGACGGAAACACAGCGATAATCACTGTAACGAGGTTCGATAACGATACTGGGACTAAGGTGCAGAAAGAGGCGGCGGAGTTTGCCAAGAAAGGCATTAATAAAGTGATTTTGGATTTGCGCGGCAATGGTGGCGGATATGTATCGGCGGCGCAAGATTTGCTTTCACTCTGGCTTGATGGTAAAAAGATGTATACTCAGAAATCGAAGCATTACGGCAACATTACAACTGCAACGGCGAGCGGCAAAGCGTTGCTTAAAGATATGAAGACCATCGTGTTAGTAAATGGTTCGACGGCTTCGGCGTCGGAGATTGTAGCTGGGGCGTTACAGGATTATGGTAAGGCGACGATTCTGGGCGAGAAGACTTATGGCAAGGGTGTAGTGCAAAATCTACTTGAATTGTCTGGCGGCGCAACCTTGAAAGTGACGGTGGCGGAGTGGTTTACGCCAAACGATAATTCAATCAATCATGAGGGCATCGTGCCTGATATCGAAGTGGAGCGTTCGTACGAAGACATCAATGCGATGCGCGATCCACAGCTGGATAAAGCAAAGGCGCTCTGATGAAAATCTTAATATCTACGGCTGCTTATCCGCCGATGATTAATGGCGTGGCTGTGTTTTCTCGTAACCTCGCAGTGGGTTTGGCGAAACGCGGCCATGACGTAATGGTGGTATGTCCGTCGCAGAACGGTAAGGCTCATGTGCGTACTGTGGATGGTGTAAAGATTAACTATTTGAAGTCGATGACGGTGAAGATTTATCCGGATCAGATACATAGTGTGCCGCCAAAGAACAAGATTGGACGGTTGGAGTTGCCGAGATTATTCTATAAACATGGTATTTCGATTTCGCCTTTTCCTCGGAAAGAAATTCAGCGCGTAATTGATGCTTTTCGACCCGACGTGGTGCATGTGCAGGTAGCTGACCCGATTGGCGTGGCGGTGGTTGCGTATGCGAGGAAATGCGGTGTCCCAGTCGTGACGACCGAGCATAATCAGCCGGAAGTTTTTACTGGGTCCATGCATCTGCCCAAGCCAATTGCTAAAGCCGTGAACGCCGTGCTAAATACGTATTTTGTTAATCGCCAAAGCAAGAGTGACTTTGTGACGATGCCGACCGAGAGGGCGATTGATAACCTGATTTTGTCGCGCAGGAAGCCTTTTAGTGTACCGGTGGCTGCTATTAGCAACGGGGTGGATCTGTCCGAGTTCCATCCTGGACGAGCCGATGCGATGATTTACGAGAAATATCATCTCGATAAAAACCGTAAGACTTTCCTGAGCCTCGGTCGGCTGGACCCGGAGAAAAATGTTTCTGCCGTGATTGAGGCGTATTTGATGGCAGCCGAAAAGATGAGTGATACGCAATTAATAATTGTAGGGGATGGTGTGGACCGGGCGCGGCTAATCAAAAAAGCGGCGAGGCACCCGGACATACATTTTCTCGGGCGAGTGTTGCCGCCGGAATTATATTTGGTATATCGATTGGGCGACGTGTTTGTAACGGCGAGCGAGATTGAAACGCAAGGGATTGTGCTTATCGAAGCGGCGGCTACCGGCATGCCACTTATCGCGGTGGATAAGGGAGCCGTGGGTGAGGTTTGTCAAAATGGTAAGAATGGCATACTTTGTCGTCCGGGTGATGTGTCGGAGATGGCGGATGCGATGGTGAAAATCATGTCAGACGATAAGTTGCGCGCGGAATATTCGCGACAGTCAGTTAAAATTGCAAGTGAGCATGATCTTGAAAAAACGCTGGATAAGTTTATCAATATCTATAAGAGGGTAACTAAAAAACTTTAAGTCCGTTTTAACATGCTGACATTAGACAAGATGGTGGCTAGGTGATATAATCTAATATTATGGATAGATACGAACCGCTGAAAATTGAAGCCAAATGGCAAAAGATATGGGAAGAAACGAAGCCTTTTGAGGCGACAGAAGCAGCAGGCAAGCCTAAAATGATGCTTGCGGAAATGTTCCCGTATCCGAGTGGAGCAGGACTTCATGTGGGACATGTGCGTAATTTTACGATTGTTGACGTGCTGACGCGGTTCTACGCGCAACAGGGGCTAAATGTGCTGAGACCTTTTGGATATGATACATTTGGCTTGCCGGCGGAGAATTATGCTATCAAGACTGGAACTTCTCCGAAGGACGCGACTAGTGTCAACGTGCAAAACTTCCGCAAGCAGGCGAAGCGGCTCGGGTACTATGTGGACTGGTCGCGGGAGATTAATACGAGCGATCCGGAGTATTATAAATGGACGCAGTGGTGTTTTTTGCAACTTTACAAGAAGGGGCTGGCATATCAAAAAGAATCGTATCAGTGGTGGTGTCCGGTTGATCAGACAGTGCTGGCAAATGAACAGGTAGAAAACGGCAAATGTTGGCGGTGTGGGCATGAGGTCGAGAAAAAGAAAATGAAACAGTGGTTTTTCAAAATCACCGAATATGCTGACGAATTGCTTGACGAGATTGATGCCCTGGATTGGCCGGATAAGATTAAAACCATGCAGAAAAACTGGATTGGGCGCTCGGTGGGGGCGGAAATTGATTTTGAAGTGACCGGCGGTGCGTCGAAAATTACAGTTTTCACTACTAGGCCCGACACGATTAAAGGTGCAACTTTCCTCGTAGTGGCGCCAGAGTATGCGGGGCTGATGGCTCTCACTAACGATGATACGCGCGAAGCGGTACTGGCATATAAGACGGCGGCGATTAAAAAATCCGAGATCGAACGTCAAGAAAATAAGGAAAAAACCGGTGTGTTTACCGGTTCGTACGCGATAAATCCGGCGACGAAGGAGCAGATTCCAGTGTATGTGGCGGATTATGTATTATCTGGGTATGGTACGGGTGCGATAATGGCGGTGCCGGCGATGGACGAACGCGACCGAGAATTTGCCGAAGCATTGAAACTACCAATTGTTGACACCGAGTTGGTGGACAGGGATTTGTACGGTACGCCAAAGGTTACTTATCGGATGCGTGATTGGCTGATTTCGCGTCAGCGATATTGGGGCTGCCCGATTCCGATAGCTTATGACAAAGATGGCGATCCGCATCCAATACCAGAGGAGCAACTACCGGTGATAATTCCAGAGGTTGATGATTATCGTCCGGACAATTCGGGGCGAAGCGCCCTTGCTAAGGCAAAAGATTGGTTGAAAGTTGAGCTATTTAACGAAAAAACTGGTCAGGTCGAAGAAATGACGCGCGAAACGGACACTTTGGATGGTTACGCGTGTTCGTCATGGTATCTGTGGAGATATGCCTCGCCGCATGATACTATGCATGCTTGGGACCCAGAAGCAATCAAATATTGGGAGCCAGTCGATATATATGTGGGGGCAGATCATGCGGTGGCACACCTATTGTATGTGAGATTCTGGTGTAAGTTTTTTGCGGATGCAGGATACTTACCGTTTAGAGAGCCTATCAAAAAACTAGTCTATCACGGCTACATCAATGCGCCAGATGGTAAAAAGATGAGCAAAAGCAAGGGGAATGTGATTGATCCGCTCGACGTAATCAATGACGGTTATGGGGCGGATACGCTAAGAACTTATGAAATGTTTATCGGGCCAGTAGAACTTGATGCGGCGTGGGATCCACGATCGGTCGGCGGTGTGTATCGGTTCTTGAATCGGTGCTATAATCTGATGACTGGGATTTCTGATTCGGTGTCCGGTGAGGATACTGCTGCTATTCGGCATAAAACCGTCAAGAAAGTCACGACCGACATCTACAAGTGTAATTTCAATACGGCGGTGGCGGCGTTGATGGAGTATGTGAATGAACTCTATAAAGTTGGAGCGAGCAGAGATGATTTGATTGCGCTAACGAAACTCTTGAAGCCATTTGCTCCGCATCTCGCGAGCGAAATGCTAGAACGCCTTGATGCAGACGATGAATGGCCGACATGGGACGAGAAATATCTAACGGCTGATACCGTGGAGGTAGTGGTGCAGGTCAACGGGAAATTGCGCGCAAAGTTGGCTATCCCGACGGAAGAAGCGACGGATGAAGTGCGAGTGAAAGAATTGGCGCTAGGAGATGAGCGTGTGCGAAAATATATTGCAGACGGCGTAAAAAAGGCTATTTTCGTTCCGAAAGCGCGGATACTAAATCTAGTGGTATAAAGTGGGGTCAATATGGAGATTGCCCTGACGAATGATGCGGGGGTGCTTTCCGGTGAAGTCGATAATAGTGGATGGTAAGTGTCCAGTGACGGATTTCGGAGTGCCGCCGCGTGGATTAGCGGAAGTGAGAAGGAGAGGGCCGGTTTCGGGTAGAAGCTCGGCGAAAAGTGGGTAATCTGGAATACGGATGCCGATACCGTTAAATCTGCCGCGCCTCATGATTTCATCAAAATAGAAATGATGAAAATCTGGGTTTTTGGGTAGAATGATAGTGAGTTCGCCAGGTATGTATCGGTCAATGAGCGATTTGGCGACGGGTGGGGTGATGACGTATTTACTGATGGCGGAGACGGATTCCGGAACGAGAGTGAAGATTTTGTCGGAATCGAAATCGCGCTCTTTGAGTTGCATGAGGTCGATAATGGCCTGTTTTGAGTTGAGCGATACAGCATAACCGTTGACGGTTTCGGTCGGGAGAGTGACTATTTTACCGGCGAGGAGGTCGGAACTTTGACTTTTCATGTTATTTATTATATCATATTTTTATGAAATTGATAGTTGTGTTACATAATATACGGTCGTGTTACAACGTTGGGGCGATTCTGAGGACTTGTGAGGGGCTTGGAGTGTCCCAAGTGGTTTTGTCGGGATATACGCCGAGAGTGCACGATTCGAAATTGTTGCCGCATCTCCGAGAGAAACTAGATAAAGAAATACATAAAACGGCGCTAGGTGCCGAAAATATGTTGGATATTTATGCGTCTGATGATATAATCCTAGAATTGCAAAGAATGAAAGAGGATGGTTGGCAGGTAGTGGGGCTGGAGAACAATATCATGCAGGATAATCTGTTACTATTGAATGATTCTAAACTTGGGCAGAAACTTTCGGACAAAGTTGTATTGATTCTAGGAGAGGAAGTGAGCGGGATAGATTATTCGCTGTATGATATAATTGATTGGTTTGTGGAGATTCCGATGTGTGGCCAGAAAGAGTCGTTTAATGTGTCGGTAGCTGCTGGTATTGCGATTTATGGTATAATGAATATATGATTAAGATATATACGACTGCAACTTGCGCATATTGCCACGCCTTGATGGATTGGCTGGACGAAAAAGGGATAAAATACGAAGAGGTGGATGCGACGAAGTATCCTGAAATATCTACTGTGCCGGTGACGGAGATTGGTGATATGCGGATAGTGGGGTTTGATCGGCCCGCAATCAAGAAAGCCCTTGCGAAAAATGCGATTTAGTGGTAAAATGGTTTAAAGTTTATATATAATTAAGGAGTAAAATGCCTGAACCGAAAAAGCAGAGCAGTCCGCGGAAGACCGGCCTTCGCCGCAGTCATCTCCGTTTGACGTTGGCTCGTAGAGTGAACAAAACGTCTCCTGTCAAAGTTTTTGAGACAAAGAAGAAGACGCCAAATCTAAAAGTTAAAACAATAAAAAAGAAAGAAGCTTAACGTATGGCTAGTAATCGACATTTAGGTAGGGTAATTGTTTTGCAGAGTTTGTACGAATACGAACTGCGCACCCTCGCGAAAGACCCACAAGTCGATCTAGACATAATTATTGCCAAAAATATTGAACCATACGAGAAAACTCTCGGCGATACTGAGTTTGTTTATGCTTTGACGCATGCGGTACGCGATAATTTTGTGCCGCTTGATCAAGCGTTGCAACCGATGGCGCCGGAGTGGCCGATTAGTTCGATTGCGGCAATAGACAGAAATGTTTTAAGGATGGGATTATATGAGCTATCGGAATGTCGGGATAAAGTTCCGCCAAAGGTAGCGATTAACGAAGCTGTCGAGCTGGCGAAGGCTTTTGGTTCTGATAATTCGTCGAGGTTTATCAACGGCGTACTCGGAACGGCATATCGTGAGCTAGGCATTAGCGAAGAAAGCAACAATGGATCAAATGATAAAAAGGCGACCGAACGCAGGACGTCGGATGCCGGGGGGGTCGACGAATCGGATGGGGCAGGTGCCGGCGCAAAAGACATCGACGAAGCAAACGCCGATACGAAAGGTGACGAACTACAAGGTAGCGAGAGAAACGCGCAGTAGTGAGCCGACCGAACGTCGGACATATAAAGTCCCTGAGGCTTTACCGACGGAACGGGTTAAGGACTCGCCTTTCAAAAAAATAACTTCGGCGGTTTTTCGCAAAAAAACTGCTATTCAAGAGATTGTGCGAGAACCGACTTCTGGTGGGATTGTTTTTCGGTTGACGGCTGACCGGAAGGATATTGAGATATTATTGATTCAGGATTCCAAAGGGCGATGGACAATTCCAAAGGGTCATATCGAGCCGGGCGAAACTGCAAAAATGACGGCGCGACGTGAGATTGAGGAAGAAACTGGTCTGAAAAACTTCGACGTACTAACATGGCTTGGCAAGATCCATTTCAAATATCGACGTGCAGATAAATTGGTGTTAATGACGACACAGATTTATCTGGTGCAGTCGATTGACGCGAGGGAATTGCCAACTGGCGAGAAATGGATGCGGGGTATTCGGTGGTTTCCTTTTGCGGAGGCTTTGAATCTAGTAGAATATGAAGACATTGAGAAGTTAATGCTAATTGCAAAGAAACGAATTCGGGCGGGCGAGTTCTAACCATGATATTTTATTGCATAAAGGAGGAGTTTTGGATAAGTTGAAAATTGATGTGACGCCGTACGAAGAGTTTGCCAAAGAAAAATTGGGGTTTTCTTTTCACGATATTGGTTTGCTTGTAACGGCGCTGACTCACCGGAGTTATGTGAATGAACATCGTGAAACGGTGCATGACCATAATGAGCGACTGGAGTTTCTGGGGGATGCTGTGCTCGAAATTGTAACCTCGGATTTCTTATATCGTAATTTTGATGAGCCTGAGGGGATTATGACGGCGCTCAGGTCGGCGTTGGTGCGAACTGAGTCGATTGGTGCGGCTGGTTACGAGCTGGGGTATGAGCCGCTAGTGCGCCTCTCACATGGCGAGAAAAACGGTTCGGAGCGGGCGCACGAAGTGATTATGGCGGACTGCTTCGAAGCGGTGATCGGAGCGATTTACCTTGACCAAGGCTACGAGGTGGCGAAAGATTTTATTTTCAAACATATTATTGTAAAAATTGACGAGATTGTTGAAGAGGGGCTGTGGCGTGATCCGAAATCTTATGCACAGGAGTTAATCCAAAAGGCTGAGGGCACGACGCCGCAGTATCATACTCTGCGCGAGGAAGGGCCGGATCATAATAAATCTTTTACAGTGGGGATGTACGTTAATAATAAGTTGATTGCAACAGGTATGGGACACTCGAAGCAGGATGCCCAAACTGATGCGGCGAAGCAGGCGGTACGCATATATCGGAAGCGTCTGGCCGTGGATTAATCGGGTATCTTGTGAAAAATAACAAACCGTGATATAATGGATGGAGTTAATAAATTAAGGAGAAAAAATGCTTGCGATTCGTATGCAACGTAATGGCCGAGCACATCTACCGATGTATCGGATAGTCGTCCAAGAAGCGCAACGTCACCCACTTTCGGGACGCGTTGTGGCAGAGGTCGGCAATTACAACCCAGCCACTAAAAAACTCGTCCTCGATAAGGAATCGGTGGAAAAATATCTTAAAAACGGTGCTCAGCCATCTAGTCGAGTAGCGTTTATCTTGGAAAAAAACGGTGTAAAGTTGCCTGATTGGTATAAGAAGGCTCCCGCTAAAAAGGTGGCGCCGAAACACGCTGATAAACTTCGTAAGAATCAGCCAAAAGAAGAGCCTGAGGCTCCCGCCGAAGCTCCGGCCGAAGCATAAGAAATTAGCCCTTGTATGGGGGCTAATTTTTTGTTATAATATGAAAAACAACTTAAAATGGAGAAAACATGGCTACTATTGACCAACAATTCGTAGAATATATCGTTAAAACCTTAGTCAACAATCCAGATAAAGTGTCGGTGGATCGTAAAATTGATGAAAAAGGAGTATTACTGTCGTTAACCGTCGACCCGGAGGACGTTGGGCGGGTTATCGGTAGGCGCGGTGTAACGGCGCAGTCGATTCGTATGCTACTTAGAGCACTCGGCACAAAACAGGATGCGCGGTATAATTTGAAAATTGTGAATACCGATGAAGAAGGTGATGAGACTCCGCGCCGTAAATGGCATGATGGCGGTACGGATGGTGATGACGAAGCGGCAGCCGTAGCAAATGCGATGAGCGATAATGATGAAACTGCCGAAGAGGCTGTTGGCGAGACTTCCGAGTCGTCGGAGTTGGCAGAAAAGACTCGTGCAGAACTTGCGGATTTGGATGACCTCGACATATAAAAATCAAAAAAGTGCTTGACTTTTGATTACGCTCGTGTATAATAGTTAGTAAGTCAACTAACTGCGAGTCGGCTTATAACATAAATAATCATAAAGTTGAGAGCTTATCTATGTTCAAAAAATCGCTTAATTCAGGGAGCGATTTTTTGGTTTTGGACTTGTTTAATTTTGTTTTTTGTGATAAACTGGATATTAAGAAGTAGTGTGCCGTGTTTTTGGAGCTGATGGAGCTGGCGACTCCCGAAGCGAAACTAGGCAGTAATCTTCGGCGCTGAGATAATCAAGAGCGACTATGATGAGTGTGGGCGCTTCCGTGATTGTCGAAAAGATTAATAACACTAATAACAAAAGAGGTAGGATGGCTACGAAACCAGTCTTGAACGAACGAAAGTTCTTCACCGAAGGTGACCAGGCTCTCCCGATTCCGGATTTGACAGGGCATCAAACGGATTCGTGGGAAGACTTTGTCAAAAATGGACTGCGAGAGGTTTTTGCTGAACTGAACCCGATAGATGACTATACGGGTCAAAAGTTCTCTCTCCGGTTTAAGGATTATTATTTTAAGGAGCCCAAGGAAGACGAGAAAACTGCAAAGTATAATCTCGGAACTTACGAGGCGCCACTTCACGTACTAGTGGAACTTGAAAATAAAGTAACCGGCGAGAAAAAAGAACAGGATATTTACTTTGGTGATTATCCGTGGATGACTGATCGTGCGACGTTTATTATTAACGGTACGGAGCGCGTAATAGTGTCACAGTTGATTCGCTCTGCGGGAGTGTTCTTTAATGCCGAGACGATTGGCATGAGGCGCTATTATGGGGCGAAGGTGATACCGGGTCGTGGTGCGTGGCTTGAATTTGAAACTGCGGCAAATGGGACAATCAACGTCAAGATTGACCGTCGACGCAAATTGCCAGTGACGACATTCCTTCGGGCGCTCGGTATGACGAAGTCGGAAATCAAAGAGGCCTTCAAGGATGCTGATAACGGTGAAAGGAAGTACATCGATATTACGCTCGACAAGGATACGACTTCAAGTCAGGGCGAAGCGTTGCTCGAAGTTTATCGTAGAATTCGTCCGGGCGATCTCGCTACGGTTGAAAACGCAAAATCGATGATTGAGAAAATGTTCTTCGACCCGAGGCGCTATGATTATTCTAATGTTGGGCGATTTAAGATTAACCGTCGGCTCAATATGGACACGCCAAATACACCAAAGTTCCGTACCTTGCAGATGCAAGATATGGTGGCAATTATTTCGGAGATTATTCGCCTAAATAACACTCAGGAAGCTCCGGATGATATTGATTCGCTCTCTAATCGTCGTGTGAAGTTGGTAGGTGAATTGGTGCAACGCCAGTTCCGCCTGGGTATGCTTCGTTTACAGCGTAATATTCTTGACCGTATGTCAATGGCGAATCCAGAGGATGTAACTCCTTCACAGCTTTTGAACTCACGTCCGGTTGTGGCGGCAGTGAAAGAGTTTTTCTCTACTTCGCAACTTTCGCAGTTGATGGACGAGGTTAATCCGTTTTCCGAATTGGCCCACAAGCGCCGTTTGTCCTCAATGGGTCCTGGCGGTTTGACTCGTGAGCGAGCTGGATTTGACGTCCGCGATGCTCACCCGACTCATTATGGTCGTATCTGTACGGTAGAGACGCCAGAGGGTGGTAACGTGGGGTTGGTGCTAAACTTCGCGACCTATGCCCGCATCAATGAATACGGCTTCATCGAGGCTCCGTATCGAGTCGTGAAAGACGGTAAGGTTACGGATGAGATCGTCTATGTAGATGCCGATACGGAAAATGACATGGTGATTGCCGATGCATCAGTTAAATTAGACAAAGACGGTCGATTTGAGGAAGAATGGGTTTCAGCTCGCGTGCATGGGGCGCCAGCGCATGTTGAAGCGAAAAAAGTTACTCATATCGATGCGGCTCACAAAGAGATTCTTGGGGTATCGGCAGGTTTGATTCCGTTCGTCGAGAAGAATCGCGTTGACCGTTCGTTGATGGCTTGCGCCATGCAGAAGCAGGCGGTGCCGCTACTCCGTCACGATAATCCGATCGTCGGAACTGGTATTGAGCGTGACGTTGCGAAAAATACCTCACAGCTTATCGTGGCGTCCGGAAATGGCACGGTGGTTAAAGCTGATGGCGTATCCGTGGTAGTGAACTATGAAAATGGTGGCGAACGCGAATATAAATTGCAACATTTTGAGAAAACTAACGACGATCGTTGCTACAATCAACGTACAGTTGTCGCGCGCGGACAAAAAGTTAAAAAGGGTGACACTCTGATTGAAGGGGCGTCGGTCAACGATGGCGAGCTTGCTCTCGGACGCGATCTCTTGGTGGCGTTTATGCCGTGGCGCGGGTACAACATGGACGATGCGATTGTGATTTCGAATCGTTTGGTTGAAGATGACATGTTGACTTCAATTAACATTAAAGATTTCGACGTAGAAGTGCGCGAGACTAAACTTGGTCCAGAGCAAGTGACGCGGGATATTCCAAATGTTTCTGAACACTCACTTCGACATTTGGGCGAAGATGGCATTGTGACGGTCGGCTCTGAGGTCAAAAATGGTGATATTCTCGTCGGTAAGATTACCCCGAAAGGCGAACAGGAGCTTTCGAGTGAGGAACGGTTGCTCCGGGCTATCTTTGGTGAAAAGGCTAAGGATGTGCGCGATACTTCGATTCGGATGAACGGCTCTTCGACCGGCAAGGTTGTAGATGTGCGTATTTACACACGCGAACAGGGTCATGAGCTCAAAGCTGGCGTGATTATGCAAATCAAAATCTTCGTAGCGGAAATGCGTAAGATTGGCGTAGGTGATAAGTTGGCTGGTCGTCATGGTAACAAGGGTGTGGTTTCGAGAGTGTTACCAGTAGAAGACATGCCATTTATGGCGGACGGGACGCCGGTGGATATCGTGCTCTCGCCAATGGGCGTGCCTTCACGTATGAATCTGGGTCAGTTATTTGAGACTCACCTTGGCATGGCGGCGAAAGCCCTCGGTTACAAGGTGGCCACGCCATCATTTAACGGTGTGCCGGATGAGGTGATTTCTGATGAACTTGAAAAGGCGGGCTTTGCTCGTGATGGTCGCGTGCAACTTTATGACGGATTGACTGGCGAGCCATTCAACGAACGTACTTCGGTGGGGATTATGCACATACTGAAGTTGCATCACATGGTTGAAGATAAGATTCACGCACGTTCGACTGGACCATATACTATGGTGACACAACAGCCACTTGGTGGTAAAGCTCAGAACGGCGGTCAGCGGTTCGGGGAAATGGAGGTTTGGGCGCTTGAAGCCTATGGCGCAGCGACTACCCTTCAGGAGATGCTTACGATCAAATCAGATGATGTTTACGGTCGTGCGAAGGCTTACGAGGCAATTATCAAACATGAACCGATTGAGGGTCCGAAATTGCCGGAGGGCTTTAACGTGTTGGTGAAAGAATTGCAAGGGCTTGGTCTAAAAGTTGATTTGCTCGATCATGGTGAATCGACGGACGCAAGCGATGTAATCGAGAAGACCTCGCGTGAAATTGAAAAAGACAAAGACGATTCTGCTATTTACGATCAACACAAGAAAGATACGGCGCCACAAATCGTAGATCTTGACGACGACGAAGCGGTGGCGATGATGGCGGAAGAAGGTATTGAAATAACAGAGGCGGACGAGTCCGAAACGGATGGTGACACTGTTGAAATGACAGAAGAGCTTGATGAGGGCACGGTTGACCTCGGGGAGGAGTTCTAAAATGGCGTGGATGGATAATTTTATCAGCGCATCAGACTTTGACTCTATTCGGTTGTCGGTAGCGAGTCGCGACGATATCTTGAATTGGAGTTATGGTGAAGTCACAAAGCCAGAGACGATAAACTATCGTACTCAAAAACCAGAACGTGATGGCTTGTTCTGCGAGAGGATTTTCGGCCCAACGAAGGATATTAATCCGCACGATTCGAAATTGAAGGGTGTCCGTTCGCGTGAAGCGGCGGTTGATAAAGAGGGCAACCTCGTTACGAAGTCAATTACGCGGCGTGAGCGCATGGGGCACATAGCACTTGCGGCACCGGTGGCGCACATTTGGTTTATGCGCGGTGTGCCGTCAGCGTTGTCTTTGTTGCTCGACATTACGGTAAAGAATATCGAAAAAGTTGTTTACTTTGCAACATATCTCATGACCGACGCGAAGACCGAGGAGATTGCAAAAACATTAGAATCTCTTGAATCGCAAACGAGCGCGGCTCGCGAGGCGATTGAAATTCGCTACGCAAAAGAAGCAGAGAAAGAAGGCGCCGATACGAAGTCGCTCGCCGAAGAACGTACGAAGGAACTTGAAGAACTTGAAAGCGATTACCAATATCGTAAGGGTTTGCTTGAATCATTCAAGAAAGGCGGCGTGATCACCGAGGTCGAATATCGCAATATCCCAGAAGAATATGAAGATTTAATCACGGTAGAAATGGGCGCGACGGCGGTCAAGAGACTTCTCGATGAGATTGACTTGGACAAGTTGATTGAGGATCTGCATGCCGAGGAAGCCGAGTCGAAGGGGCAGAAGGAAAAGAAAATCCAGAAACGTCTCAAAACTCTGGAAGGTATGCAGGCGGCTGGTATCAAGCCGGAAGACCTCGTTTTGACGGTAATTCCAGTAATTCCACCAGATTTGCGGCCGATGATTGCACTCCCTGGTGGACGGTTTGCGACATCAGATCTCAACGATTTATATCGTCGAGTAATCAACCGTAACAATCGGCTTAAAAAGTTGTTGGACTTGAATGCGCCGGAAGTGATTTGTCGCAATGAGATGCGGATGTTGCAAGAGGCTGTGGATGCATTGATAGATAATTCGGCGGCACATGGTACGCGTGGTGCTAATTCGACTAACGGTCGTCGAAAGTTGAAATCGTTGTCTGATTTGCTAAAAGGTAAGCAAGGTCGTTTCCGTCAGAATCTCCTCGGTAAGCGTGTCGATTACTCTGGCCGTTCGGTGATTGTGGTCGGTCCGGAACTGACGCTCAATGAGTGTGGTTTGCCGAAGCAGATGGCGCTCGAACTGTTTAAGCCATTCGTGATTTCTTGGTTGATTGGTAACGAATATGCAACGAATATCCGCTCGGCTTCACGTTTGATCGAAGCGAAGGAAACGGTAGTCTGGGATGCGCTTGATGAGGTGATTAAGGGGAAGTATGTTCTCTTGAACCGTGCTCCGTCGCTTCACAGGTTGTCTTTGCAGGCGTTCCAACCACGGTTGATCGACGGCAAGGCGATTAAATTGCATCCACTTGTGGCGTCTGGGTTTAACGCGGACTATGATGGTGACCAGATGGCAGTGCATTTGCCACTATCTGACGCTGCGCAGGCTGAGGCGAGGGAATTGATGTCGGCGTCGAAGAATCTGTTGAAGCCGGCAGACGGTGCGCCGGTGCTGGCAATTTATCAGGACGTGGTGCTTGGCGCATACTATCTTACTTATGACAAACCAGGAACCGATCAGGGTGAGCCAAAGGCGTTTTCGTCAGTTTATGAAGCGGAACTAGCCTATGATCAGGGCGTTATTCAGTTACAGACTCCGATTCGGGTATTCGCCAAGAAAGAGATTCGCAATACGACGCTTGGGCGAGTGATCTTCAATGAGATTTTGCCGAAAGATTATCCATACGATAATTCCGTGCAGACGAAGAAGCATTTGTCGAAAGTGATGGCGGATATCTTTGATTTGTATGGTGCAGAAGTAATGGTGCATACGGCTGATGCGCTGAAAGATTTGGCGTTTGAGTATGAAACGATTGCTTCTATCTCGACGGCGAAGGATGACTACCCGACCTATCCTGAGATTGACGACTTTATCGCTGAGGGCGATGCGAAAACTGCTTTGATTCAAGAGCAATATAATGACGGATTGGTAACTGATGAGGAGCGTTATAAACTCACGATTGCTAACTGGCGCGATATTGATAAGCGGATTTCGGAGTTCCTATCATCGAAACTCGCCGAGATGGACACTGATATCGCGGTGATGGTTAACTCTGGTGCTCGTGGTAACATTTCGAACATCAAGCTCGCGTCGGCGGAAATTGGTATCATGGTCGATATCAACAACAACGAGATTGAGCTTCCGGTGAAATCTTCGTATAAGAAGGGTCTTAATACGTTGGAGTCGTTTATTGCGACACGAGGTGCGCGTCAGGGTCAGGTTTCTACGGCACTTCGTACGGCGGACTCCGGTTATCTTACGCGTCGTCTTGTTGACGTGTCACAAGATGTATTTACTACCGACGAAGAAGCGGAGGATCCTGGCTTTACCGTATACAAGTATGAATCTGAGCTTTCTGGTATTTCATTCGTAGCCAGAATTACCGGTCGTTATACGGCGGAAGTTGTGCCCGGCTATCTCGAAGCCGATGAGCTGATTACGAAAGAAGTTGCAGAACAAATAGATGCTGACCCGGCAGTTGAGTCGGTCAAGATTCAGTCGATTCTGTCAACTACGGCAGTAGATGGTGTGCCGAGAAGGGCGTACGGTGTAGATATGTCGACGCGTGCTCTAGTGGCGGCAAATGAGCCAGTAGGTGTTATCGCGGCGCAGTCGCTTGGCGAACCTGGTACCCAGTTGACGCTCGATACGAAACACGGTTCTGGTGTGGCGGGTTCTGGCGCAATCGCACGAGGTCTGCCTCGCGTCGAGGAGCTTCTCGAAGCGCGAACGCCGAAAGGTCAGGCTTATATCACGCCGGTTGATGGTGTAGTGGAGATTTGGGAAGATGGCAATCGTTATATCGTCCAAATCACGCCGCAGGCGGGTGATATTGACAGAATCCCGCTAGAAGGCCGAGAGCCAGAAGTCAAGGATGGCGAGAAAGTCAAAACTGGCACTACGCTTATTAAGAAGACCGAGGGCAAGGCGGCCGTCAAGGCGAAGCATGACGGAATCGTGCAGCTAGTGAAAGATGCGATAATCTTGGTCGGTTCGGATGCTACACCGGTGAAGGTGGAGATTCCGGGCGAAGCAGAGCTAGTCGTGAAATCCAACGATTCTGTTATGGCAGGCGATCGTTTGACAACTGGCTCTCTGAATTTGCAAGACTTACTACGCTATAAGGGTGTAGAAGAAACCGAACGCTATATCATGAATGATGTTCTTTCGGTTTACTCTGCACAGGGACACGAGATTTCGCCGAAACACCTTGAAATCTTGGTGCGCCAGATGTTCTCGCGCGTACAGATTGATGAACCGGGTGATTCCGACTTTGTGTCTGGCGACATTACCTCGAAAGCGTCTGTCGTGACTGAAAACAAGCGTCTAGAAGCTGAGGGCAAGACACCAGCCACTTATACCAATTTGCTTCTTGGTATTACTAAGGTTTCGATCTTCTCAGATTCGTTCTTGTCGGCGGCATCGTTCCAGGATACTACGCGTGTGCTTATCAATGCGGCAATCAATGGCCGTGTTGACCATCTGCGTGGTCTCAAAGAAAACGTCATTATCGGTCGCAAGATTCCGGTAGGTACTGGAGCAGCTCCGATAGCGGATTTTGAGACGCCAGCCGAGCACGAACCGACTGAGCAAGATTTAGAAAACTTGTAAAAATGTCAAAAAGTAAAAGCCCACTTCGAGTGGGTTTTTACTTTAATTATTCCAATATTTGTCAAAGTGTGCTATACTTATAGAAGATAGACAAGAGGTTTTATGCATTTTCTAAATATTTTCAAATCCCTGAAGAATAAAGATATGTTACGGCGAGTTCTGATCGTGCTTGGTATTTTGGTGGCCTACCGGTTGTTAGCACAAATACCCGTGCCAATGGGTGATGCGTCGACATTTAAAGAAGCCGTATCAAATCTGATGCAAAAGTCTGATTTTTCGAACTTCTTGAATCTAATCTCGGGTGGTGGACTGGCATCGTTTTCAATAATTTTGGTGGGACTCTCACCGTATATTACTGGCTCGATTGTAGTTCAGTTAATGACGAAGGCGATCCCGCGACTTGAAGAGTTGTCGAACGATGGCGAAACTGGTCGGCGTAAGATTAATCAATGGACCCGTATCTTGACGGTCCCGCTAGCTATCATCCAATCAATTGCTTACATTTTTATCTTGTATCAGTCGGTAGTGTCGGCAAATGTGGCTACGGAGTTCGTGCCAACGACTGGTGACTGGATTCTTTCGGTGGTGTCGATGACAGCTGGATCGTTGATATTGATGTGGATGGGAGAATTGATTACGGAACAAGGAATTGGCAATGGTATCTCGACGTTGATTTTCGCTTCGATTATTTCCCAGTTGCCGACAACGATGGCGTCACTAGGTACGGCGTTATTCGATACTAGCGAAGGGTCGCTCAACCTATTTGGATGGCTGGAATTGCCGGTGAATCCGACCGTATTCTGGATTATTCTAGGCTTCGTGATTGCTATGATTGTGGTGATTTACTTCTTGGTTAAGTTGAACGAGGCGCAGAGAATCGTAACGATAAATTACGCTAAGCGAGTACGTGGTAATTCGTCTTACGGCGGAATAAAGTCGATTCTGCCAATTAAGTTAATTGCCGCTGGGGTGGTGCCGGTGATTTTCGCTACGGCCTTTCTCTCATTGCCGGCGCTAATTGGACAGGTAATTACTTCTTTTGATCCGGGAAATGAAATCGGGCAGAACTTGATGACGATTTTCTCGGCGCCAAGTGCAGCTAACTTTGCCACGATGTATCCTGATGGCATAACTGGTCAGTGGTTTGTGTATCCTGCGATGTACTTCGTGCTAGTGTTTGCGTTTACATATTTCTATACTTCGATCATATTTAATACGAAGGAGATTGCTGAAAACTTGCAAAAGCAAGGTGGCTTTATTGAGGGTGTAAGACCCGGAAGCAAGACGGCGGAGTATTTGGGTAAAGTTGTGAATCGTCTAGATTTGTTCGGAGCGTTGGCACTTGGTGTAATCGCGATGTTGCCGTTTATTACTGATTATGTGTTTATATTAACTACTGGTGCTCCGATTGGTTTGTCGATTTCGGGTACTGGGCTTCTCATTGTGGTAACGGTGGCGTTAGAGAATCTAAGGTCGGTGGATTCCAGAGCCCTAATGATAACTTACGATGATTTCAAAAATGAGTCTTAAATTGAATCTGAGTCCAAAAAAATGTTGGAAGTGGGGGATTCTAGGTGTTGTTTTGATACTGTTCTTGATATTCTTCGTGCGCTTAGTAACATGGGAGGACGCGTACTATCGTGAGAAGGAGGGTAGCGAACGTGATATTGTCGAACGTCAGGTGGAGACTGAACATGAAGAATTAGACGAGACGGTGCCTACTACTGAGGAGGTAGCGGAATATACGGTGGCGCCAAGTTTGCCGCGATATCTTTCAATTGAGAAGCTTGGTATAACTAATTCTCGTGTATTACCGATGAGTATAAATGAGAAGGGCGCGCTTGATACGCCGAATAATATCTTTGATGTAGGATGGTATGAATTGTCAGGGAAACCGGGCGAGGGTAAGACGATGCTGATCGATGGACATAATGGCGGACCTAATGTTTATGGCGTATTTAAGTATCTACCAAACTTAGTGAGTGACGATGTGATCGTAATTGAGCGTGGCGATGGGCAGAAGTTTCGCTACTCCGTCGTGGAGAACAAAGAAGTTCCGCTAGACGATTCGGATAGTTATATGGCGACGGCGATGCGTAGCCCGGAGAGGGGTAGAGAGTCATTGACTCTCATAAGCTGTTCGGGGGATTGGTCATGGGAAAGATATACATATTTGTCGCGGCAATTCGTGCGTGCAGTATTAATCGAATCCTAAAAGTTACGAAAATATCTTGTAAACAGCGTAAAACTATGCTATAATGAAAAGGTAATTTATGGCTAGTCAAAAGGAAGTAATTAAACTTACGGGTACTGTTGTTGAAGCATTGCCTAATACCCAGTTTCGGGTTGAACTCGAGAATGGTCATGTTATTGTTGCCCACATGAGCGGACGTATGCGTAAAAACTACATTCGTTTGGTTCCGGGCGACAAGGTGGAGGTGGAATTAACCCCATACGATCTCACGAAGGGGCGTATTTCGTTCCGCCTAAAAGATTAATATTAACCGCTGTAATTTTACGAAATTGAATTGCTGACTGGAAGTCTTTTCGGTTTTGCGATGATACAGAAGTGAATTGCAGCATAATAGGAAAGGATATTTTAACACTATGAAGGTACGTGCCAGTGTTAAGAAAATCTCGCCTGATGATATTATTGTGCGTCGTAAGGGCGTACTTCGTGTCATCAATAAGAAAAAACCTAAGAACAAGCAAAGGCAGGGTTAAACATGGCTAGAATAGCTAGTGTCGTGATTCCGTCCGAAAAGCAAGTGTGGATTGCTCTCACTTACGTTTATGGTATCGGTCGCACGACCAGTAAAAAAATCCTTGCGGAGGCTAAAATCGAGCCTACCACTCGGGTGAAAGATCTCACCGAGGCTGACGAACAAAAAATCAACGACATTATTTCAGCGAAATATCATGTTGAGGGTGATTTACGGCGCCTCGTGAGCAACAATATCAAACGTTTAAAGGATATTAATTCCTACAAAGGTGTCCGCCACAAGGCTAAATTACCAGTCAACGGCCAACGTACTCGTACGAATGCACGTACTCGTAAGGGTAAGGCGATCGCGGTCGGTGGTGCACAACCAAAGGCAGCAAGTAAAACCTAGGAGTAAAATATGGCAGAAGAAGATATTAAAAAGACAACTGCTACGCCAGAAGCTACTGAAACGGCGGCTCCTACGCGTAAGCAAGCAAGGAAAGGTAAGCGAATTGTCAACGCTGGTGCCGTGCATATTCAAGCTACCTTCAACAATACAATAATTAGTGTTACTGATAGAACCGGAGCTGTGCTTTCGGCGTCATCAGCCGGAGCGAACGGTTTTCGTGGCTCGAAAAAAGGTACTGCGTTTGCGGCAGGCGTAGCGGCAGAAAAAGCGCTCGACATTGCTAAGAAAAATCATGCCTTGAACTCGGTTGATGTGTACGTTTCTGGAATCGGCTTGGGCCGCGATGCAGCGATTCGCGCAATTTCGACAGTTGGCATTAAGATTGATTCAATAACTGATGTAACTCCGATTGCACACGGAGGGGTCAGACCGAAGGGTGAAAGGAAACCGTAATGGCACGCGATAATTCTCCAATTGTAAAACAAAGCCGTCGTGAGGGCTATGCGCTGGCGCCGAAGGCCCATAAGGTGATGGCGAAGAAGTCTGGTATTCCAGGCGAGCACGGTAATATGCGCGTACGCGGCGGTAGCCTATATCTTACGCAGCTTCGTGAGAAGCAGAAAGTACGTCGTACTTATGGTCTTCTCGAAAAGCAATTTGCAAAATTAATGAAAGAGGCTCAGAAGGCTGATGGCCTAACTGGTGAAAAACTCCTTGAATTTTTGGAGAGGCGAGCGGACAATGTCGTATTTAGGGCAGGTTTCGCTACGACTCGTCGCCAGGCAAGGCAATTAGTGAGCCACGGACATTTTCTATTGAACGGCAAGCGTTTTGATATTCCGTCAATTCGTTTGAACCCGGGTGATGTTCTAGAAGTACGTCCAAAGTCTGAAAAGTCTGAATATTTTAAGAATCTCCCAAATATAATGGGGGCGGCGGCCGCCACTCCTCTCTCCTGGCTCAAAGCCGACGGTAAGAAGATGAAAATTGAAGTGACTGCTCTTCCGAAGCGTGAAGAAGCAGAGGCGAACATCAATGAACAACTAATCGTTGAGTACTACTCACGTTAAGGAGACGAATAAATGACGACAAAAAATATTCACGAAGCAGAACTTGCTGAGGTGCGGGAAATCGACGAAAACAGTGCTGAGTTTGTGATTCGGCCACTTTATTATGGCTATGGTAATACACTTGGCAATTCGCTTCGTCGGGTGCTTCTTTCTAGCGTGAAAGGTGCAGCAATTACTGCCTTTTCGATTGAAGGAACAACGCATGAATTTACCGCAATTCCGGGCATTCGCGAGGATGTGGTCGACATCATGTTGAATTTGAAAAATATTCGTTTCAAGATGCATACTGAAAATCCGGTGGAACTTTCGCTTGAAGTTAAGGGTGAAAATCAGACCGAAAAAGATGGCGACAAACGTGTCGTCGCGGGCGATATTAAATTGCCGGCTGAGGTTGAGGTTGCTAACCCAAATCAAGTGATTTGCCACATTGACGATCCGAAATACACCTTGAAGATGCATTTCGTGGTGGAATCAGGTCGTGGTTATCTCACCATTGAGCGAGCAAGCGAAGATCGCATCCATTCTGATATGATTGCGATTGACGCCGTGTTTACTCCGGTTCTCAGAGTGCGCTATAAGGTGGAGAATACTCGTGTCGGGCAAGATACAAATTTGCAACAGTTGACACTTACGGTGGATACTGACGGTACGATTACTCCGCGCGAGGCATTTGAGGAAGCGGCGGCGATTTTGGTAAATCAGTACACCGCTCTTGCAGGTTCAACTAAGGTCGAATCGACGCCTGCGCCCGGTAGCAACAAAGAAGACGAAGATGCGGGGCTTTTGCTCCCGATTGACGAGCTGAATCTTTCGGCTCGAACGGCCAATGCGCTTCTAAACAATGACATTAAGACGATTCGTGACCTCGTCACATTGTCGGAAAGTGATTTGAAAGACCTCAAAGGTTTTGGTCAGAAGGCGTTGGACGAAGTTAAAGAAAAATTAACGGAGTTAAACATTTAATATGCACCGACACGGATATAAAGGCCGGAAGTTCGGCCGAGAAACTGACCAGAGATTGGCACTCCGTAGAGGATTGATGTGCTCTCTGATTAAATATCAAACTATAACTACGACTTTGGCGAAGGCGAAAGAGATTCGTCGTGATCTAGAAAAGTTGATTACGCTCGCGAAGAAAGGTAACTTGGCTTCGCGACGCCTAGTGATTGCTCGACTAAATGACGTACAATGCGGCGACCTCTTGGTTGACGTAATTGCGCCGCAGGTTAAGCGTGATTCTGGATATCTCAGAATCGAGCATGCGGGCTATCGCCGTGGTGATAATTCCGAGATGGGTACTATTTCGTTTGTGGACGAGATTTCGTTCGATGAGCCAACCCAAGAGGAAAAGACCGACAAGAAGTCGGCTAAGAAGGAGGACAAGTAATGAAAACTTATTCTCAAAAGTCTAGCGAAATCAAGCGTGAATGGTGGGTGATTGACGCGTCGACTTTGCCGCTAGGTAAATTGGCGGTCGTAATCGCTGATAAGCTGATGGGCAAAAGCAAGGTGACCTATACGCCACACATCGACAACGGCGATTATGTGGTGGTAACCAATGCGAAAAATATTCAAGTAACTGGGAACAAAATGGTCGATAAGAAATACTATCGCCACAGTGGTTTTCCTGGCGGACTCACCGAGCTAAAACTTGAAGAAGTCATCGAGAAGGATCCTGCGGTCGCGGTTCGTGAAGCCGTCAAGGGTATGCTTCCGAAGAATAAATTGGCAGCCGACCGTCTAGCTCGTCTTCGTGTATTTGAAGGAGCGGAGCACGCACATGCGGCACAAAACCCAAAGGAGATTAAGTAATGGCAGACGCAAAAAAATATGTTTACGGTCTGGGGCGCCGCAAGGCGGCTACTGCTACGGCACGTCTCTATGCCGGTAAAGGCGGAATGACCATCAATGGTAAGCAGGCACTAGACTATTTGTCTGGTAATAAGACTTATCTTGCTGAGGTTACTGATCCGCTAGCAATTGCTGGTAAACAGAAAGACTACGATATTACAATCGTGGTTAAGGGCGGTGGTCTGGCTGGTCAGGTGGACGCAATCAAACTGGCCATCTCGAAGGCTCTCGTGCTTGAAGCACCGGATCTTCGCCCTATGTTGAAAAAAGCTGGTCTTACTTCTCGCGATCCGCGCGAAAAGGAGCGCAAAAAGTACGGCTTACGTTCAGCTCGCAAGAAAGAACAGTTCAGCAAGCGTTAGTCTATATAAGTTGTGGGACTCTGTGGGACTCTGCAATTTATAGGACGGAAAAGCACCCCCGAATGGGGGCGCTTTTTGTTAGAGGACGGCATCCATCAACGCCTCCATGATGGAAGCGTTGATGGTGACGAGGTCTGGCTTGTCACCCTGATAAGGGTTGGCGATTGGTTTGTGGTGGTCGAAGTTGTGGCGCGTCCCCCACACGCCATTCTCTAGCCAATAAAACTGGTTGTGCCAACCGGCTTCCGCCGCCGTTTCAAAGAAACAGATGTGCGCTGGCAGGGTGCGACCTACATCGGTCGCTCCGCAGCGCTCGAGGTACCATCGTCCGGCGACGTCGTTGACGAGAGCGAGATTCCGCTCCGTCACCGGCACTTCGGGGTGGTACTCGTACTGCCCGGGCTTGGTCAGAATTTGCTCCAATGAGCCACCGAACCAGGCAATTCCTGAGTCGTCCCGATCAAACATGGTCCAGATGCACATAGACCTCTCGGCGTCGGAGACGACGCATTCTGCCTCGCTGAACAAGATTTGTGCCATCATTTGGCGGATGTAGAGCGGGCAGGCCCGGTCAGCGTAATCCGCCGGATTCACCGTGTAAGTAACGACGGCGACGGCTTCGGACGGCTCCTGCGTGGCAGGGGCAGGCTGGTGCTTCGTGGTGGATTTTGTTCCAACCACTACCGGCATGTTGGGCGCTTTGCGTGGCGCTTGCCCATTTGTCATGTCGGATGGCATGGAGATTGCGTTCGAGATTGGAACGCTGAGCTCCACGCCCTTTTCGGCCTCATCCACGACCAGCACGTTGACGGCGCTGGCGTGTTTGCTGAGATGAACTTCGGCTACGATGGCGCCAGCGATCATGATGACCCCGATTAGCGCCGCCACGAGCAGCGGAAGGTAAGTCTCCGGATGGTGACCGACCTTTTTGGGCAGATGCTTCCCTCTGTAAAACATATCCTTTTCCTCCTCTTTTAATGTACAAAGTTTGACCTTATCATTACGATTATAGCACAAAATTGCTGAAATGTCAATGTCGCTAGCGGTAAACAAAAAGCCGAGAGTGTGATCTCGGTCTAGACGTGGTGGAGTATGCGGGACTTAAACCCGCGACCTCCGCAATGCGAATGCGGCGCTCTATCAGCTGAGCTAATACCCCATGTAGATATTATATCATATTTTGCGAAAAAATGGGTAAAGTTGTAGAAAATGACGCAAAAATGAGATGAAAAAGGAGCGCCGCGAAGCGCTCCTAAAAGTGCAAAGGACTGGATTTATGAGAGCTCACAGAGCCCCAGAATGAGGTTGCAAGCTTCGATGCGCGTGAAGCTGTCGTGCGTATCGAAGCCGGCGTAGCCGCGGTCTGCTGCCCACCGCAGAGCGTCGTCGCGGATTTCGGGCGTCGGATATGTTCCAGATTGGGGCAGGTGGAGCAAGTATAGCATATTTACTGCCCATCCTCGGGGTGCGGGGGCATCTGGGTCGAAGTCGTACCCATACACTTCGCATAGACGGGTATACAGATCGACGTCGACTCGCAAATACCACGGCTGGACGGTAGCTCCGAAGAGCCACCACTCGGCCGGCTCCCACCATTCTCCGATAGTATTTTCCGCCGGCGGCGGACCGAAGGCGTTATAGCACATCTGGGCGAATTCGCTCATGGTGATGGTGTCGTTGGGACGGAATTTGTCGCTCCCATCGCCGTGGACGATACCGAGTTCGTACGCGGTATTGACTGCGGCGGCGGTGGCGTCGGTGAAATACCCGCCTCTCCACTCGGCGTGAGTGGGCTGGGCGCCGAGGGCGGCGAGGCAAAGAAGCATCGCTGTCAGAACCAGGGGATATACTAATTTTTTGAGCCTTCTCATATAGAAAACCCTCCTTATAAAGAATACGATTTTGACCTCCCAAGGTCGCTATCTATTTCTATTATATCGCACTTTTGCTTATTTGTCAAGGAGATGATATGAACTAGTGGCAAATGGGGGCGATGCTGGACAGGGCGTTCTTAAATGCCTGGAACAGGGAACTTGGCAGCGAGATCGGCAACGGCGGATTTGATTTGGGTGAGTTCTGAGGCGTAATCGGATAGTTTGGCTTCGGAGCCAGCTTCGGTACAGATATCGGCGACTTGTTTCATCCAGTCGGCAAGAAGTTGCATCTCGGCCTGGCCGAGTCCGCGGGTGGTAATGGCTGGGGTGCCGAGGCGGACGCCGGAAGGACGGAAGGCACCGCCCTTGTCGGTAGGAAGGGAGTTCGCATTGAGGGTGAGGCCCGCTTCGTCGAGGGCGCGTTCGTAGAGTTTGCCATCGATGCCGAATGACTTCACCATGTCGATAAGAATAAGATGATTATCGGTGCCACCGCCTTGTAAAACAAAGCCATGTTTCATGAGTGCATCGGCCAAAGATTTAGCGTTTTCGACGATGCGACGAGCGTAATCTTTGAAATCTGGCGCTAAGGCTTCGCCAAAAGCGACGGCCTTGGCGGCAATAATGTGGTCCAGCGGGCCACCCTGAGTGCCAGGGAAGACGGCGCGATCGATGAGGATAGGGATGTTTTCTAGGGTGTGGGCTGGTTTTTTAAGTGGGGAAGCGACGCGACCTTTGCTTAGAATCAGACCGCCGCGAGGACCACGCAAAGTTTTGTGTGTGGTGGTGGTCATGACGTCGAAGCCGAAGTCGAGTGGGTTGGCGTGAACGCCGCCAGCGATAAGTCCGGCGACATGGGCCATGTCGGCCATGAGAAGGATTTCGTGGCCGAATTTCTCGGTGGCTTTCTGACGGATTGCGGCTACGCGGGCAAAATCGGGGATTTTCATGAACGCCGAATAGCCAATCAGGATGATTTTGGGATCTTCCGAGAGGGCCTTTTCTTCTAAGTCGTCGTAGTCGATGTCGCCGGATTCGGTTACGCCGTAGCCGACAAAATTGTAAATGTGGGCCGAGAGGGTGACGGGGGCACCGTGGGTGAGGTGGCCGCCGGCTGGAAGACTCATGCCGAGAATGGTGTCACCTGGCGCCGCCCAAGCGAAGTAGACGGCGTTGTTGGCTTGGGCGCCAGAATGAGGCTGAACGTTGGCGTGGTCGGCATGGAAGAGCCGGCAAGCGCGATCGATAGCGAGACGTTCGATGCGGTCGACGTTGACTTGTCCGCCGTAATAGCGGTAATTCGGCAAGACTGCTTCGGAGATTTTGCTCTCACTCCATTCGTCGTCGTTATAACCGAGGCCATCAAAACTAGGGTAACCCTCGGAATATTTGTTGGTCATGATACTACCCATGGCATCGAGGACGGCTTTTGATACGTAATTCTCACTTGGAATAAGTTCGAGGCCTTCGGATTGCCTGATTTTTTCTTGGTCAATTAAATCAAAAACTAAATCTTTCATAAAACTCCTTTAATTCAATGTATATTTGACGAAAGAATAGGTTAAATCATCGTCCTTTCCTTTCTTGATTATTTCGCGGGAATATTTTGATTTGTCGAAAGTGGGGAAGAATACGGTGGCGGTGGGGGCGGTAGTGTCAATTTCGGTGAGGTAGAGATGCTTTGCGTATGGTAGGGCTTCGAAATAGACCATGCCGCCGCCGATAATGAAAAGCTCTTCCTCAGAGTCCTGCCAACTTTCTAAAAATTGGCGCAGGTCGCGGACTGGCTCGACGGTATCTGGTAAAGTTTCTGGATGACGGGTGACGACGAAGTTGGTGCGACCGGGTAAGGCGCGGCCAATACTGTCGAAAGTTTTGTGGCCCATGAGGACGGGGTGACCCATTGTGGTCGCTTTGAAGAAACGCATGTCTTCTTTGATATGAAAAACCAAATCGTTTGCGACGCCTAGTTCGTTGTTCTTGCCGATGGCTGCTATGATACTAATCATTTTATCCTTTCTCTGGGTGGGTCCTGTCGTTACATTCTCTTATGTCATAAAGTTTCGGGGCAGTCCTAAAACTTCCTCACCAGTCCATGTAAGTTACTCCGTAATTGGCATTTGGATAGCTCCTAGATGCCGGTAATTTTTGAGTTTAATATCGGTGAGATCGCGCGAGGAGTCGAAGTCGGCAAATTCGTGGATGTCGGGGTTGATCCAGAGGGTAGGTGGTGGTGGGAGAGTGTCGTCCTTAGTAGCGGTATCGTAGCGGGCGATTTGCTCGCGGATGCCGTCGATTTGATTGATATAGATATGGGCGTCGTTGGTGATGAAAGTGAAAAGGCCAGGGCGGGCGCCGATGCACTGGGCGACCAGATGACAGAGCACGGCATACTGGGAAATGTTAAATGGCAAGCCAAGCGGAACGTCGGTCGAGCGGGAGGTGACTAGTAGATTGAGGCGACCGTCTATAAGGTTCCACTGGGAGTTCCAGACGCAAGAAGGCAAGGCGGCGGTGGGCAGCCACTCGTTTTGCCAAAGTGACATAATCATACGACGATTGCCTGGATTTTTGCGCAGGGTTTCGATGAGGTTGTCTATGAGATTGTAGCGTTTGACAATCCAGCCGTAAGCAGTGCCGATTGTGTGGGCGAAATCAGTCGCAGGCTCCCCGGGGTGAGTTTCTGCGAATAGTTTATTTATATCGCGACCCATATATGTACCATCTTCGCTAATCTCCCATTCGTCCCAGATTTTGATGCCGCGGTCCCTCAACCAACGGACGTCGTTACTCATTTGCTGATAGATCCAGAGCATCTCGAGAGTGGAGGTTTTGAAAGCGACTTTTTTAGAAGTCAGGATAGGGAACTCCTCGGATAAATCGAATTGGAGAATCTGGTGGGGTAGTCGGATGGTCTGGACTTCGCTGCTGCCTTGCGCGAGGTGGTCGGGGATGGCGGATGCGGCGGCGCCACCGCGCTCGTCGATTTTTTTATAGTTGATGATTTTTTCGCCATGATCTAGGATGCGCTGACAAAGGTCAATGTATTGGTCGTCGAATTTGCTCATATGATTACCTCCGTTTCTAAAAGTATAACAAAAAAATATGATGATTGCAAGAACTATAATGGTGGCTACGGGATGGGGGTTATGCTTGACAAGTGCGAGAAAGATTTTGTAATGTGTCTTGACTAGTGTGCAGATAAATGTTATAATAAATCTATGTACTTTTTGAAATTTGTGATATAATAGGAATATAAAATAGAGTTGGGAGACAAAATGAAAATCGGAAGTGCTATTCTGGCTGTTCTGGTTTCGTCATTCATTGGGATTATGGCGAATCCCGAGATGATGTCGGCATCGGATTCAGTGCGTCTGACTGGAATAAGTAATGTTGGCGTGACGGAAACGATTATTTCGCCGGAACTTAAAACTGAGTTTCAAATGTTGCCAGAGGCACCAGTGGTAGTAGAACCGATTTTTGATTTGCTTTCAAATGCGGCGCCAGATGCATCGGCTACCAAGAATGTTGGTGCGGCTGATGAAGCGAGTCCGACGATTGCAATAGCCTCCAATGATGACGTTTCTACGAATGAATCGACCATGGGGCGTGATGAGATTCGATTATTTGGGAATAACGTGGAGCTAATCAAGACGGACCGGACGAATCAAGAGGCGGGCAAGGGTTTAGGAAATCGTGAGGCGACAGTAGGCTGGTACTATAATAGCGGTCAGTTTATTTATGCACATAATTATATGCACGTTTTTGGCGTGTTGGGGGCGAGGTATGATGCTGGGGCGTTAGTGGGGGAGCGGATTGCTATTACGATGGATGGCGAGACGCGCGATTATAAGGTGACTGGTGCGAAAGTTTACACATATAACGAAACATCGCAGAAGATGCTATGGCTAGTAAATGGTGGCGGTCACGACATTGCTATCATGACTTGCTATGGTGATGGGTCAAGGCTTGTGGTTTTTGTGGACCAAATATAACATAGCTATTTTCTTTTCGGCAGTTTGTGCTATAATGGTAGTAGTTAATAAGGAGGTAATATGTGTACTGGGGTGAGGTTTAGCGATGCTAAGGGTAATATGTATTTTGGGCGAAATCTCGATTGGTCGGTTGGATACGGGCAGAAAGTAGTGGTAACGCCGCGTGGTTATAAATATCAGTCGGCTTTTTTAGGTGAACAAAGTCCTAAGCACGGTGCAATTATCGGTATGGCAATCGTAGTAGCAAATACGCCGCTTTATTTTGATTGCGCAAATGAAGTGGGGCTTGCGATTGCCGGATTGAACTTCCCGGGGTATGCTTCCTATGCGCCAGAAGCAGCCTACGGTAAAACTAATGTGGCGGCGTACGAATTCCCGTTGTGGGTGACAATGAACTTCAAATCGGTAGACGAAGTAGAGAAGGCACTTGCTGATGTAGCCATCGTGGCGAAGCCGATTAACGATAAGTTTCCAGTGTCGGAACTGCATTTTATCATTGGAGACAGTAAACGCTCGATTGTGGTTGAGTACACCGCGAACGGCATGGAAATTTATCGTAACGATGTCGACGTGCTGACGAATCAGCCGGGCTATGGTTGGCACAAGGAAAACTTGCGCAATTACATGAATTTGTTCCCGCAGATGCCGGCAAAGATTAATTGGAGCAAGGCGGAGATGAAGGCGTTTGGTTCGGGGTCGCTGATGCGTGGGCTGCCGGGAGATTATTATTCACCATCACGTTTTGTGCGAGTGGCGTATCTCAATACGCACTATCCGGTCAAGACGACTGAGGAAGAGAACGTTTCGCGGTTGTTCCACACGCTAACTGGGGTGGCCATGGTTGATGGCGCGGCTGAAATGGCGGACGGTAAATGCGAGATTACGGTCTATACGGGTGGATATTCGGCGGCAAGTAAAACATATTATTATAATACCTATGAGAATCCTGCGATTGTCGCAGTACCGATGAGTGACTTCGATCTCGATGCGGCGGAATTAGTTGAGAAATAATGATGAAACGCTTGTTTACCACTCTGATTCTACTTGCCATACTCGGTGGGCTAGGATTTTGGGGGTATACAGCGGTGGTGAATCACCAGATAAACATCAACCATTGGTTCGTCGGCGGAATGACACGAGGGGTGGATTTGTCATCCTATCAAGGTGAAGTGGATATGGCGAGGCTTGCCGAGCAAAATGTGAGCTTCGCTTATATCAAAGCGACGGAAGGTGGTTCGTATAGGGATACGAAATTTGCGGCAAACTGGCGAGCGGCGGAGGAGGCTAATCTGCCCTCTGGTGCGTATCACTTCTTTTCGTATGGGGTGAGTGGAGTGGAGCAAGCGATGAATTATATTGAAACAGTGGGGGATTTGACTGGGCGCTTGGTGCCGGTTGTAGACATGGAGCTTTCCCGGGACGAGAAGAAATCACCACCCGAGAAGTCTGAGGTGGTGGCGAGCCTGAAAAGTTTTTTGGCGGTAATAGAAGAAGAATATCAAGTAAAGCCGCTAATCTATGCAACGAAAGAATACTATGAAAAATATCTGAAAGATGATTTTTCGGCATACCCGAGATGGGTGCGAAGTGTGCTGTGGCCAGTATATATCGAAGCGGGCGATGATTGGGTGGTCTGGCAGTATGATGACCACGGTAAACTTGATGGATATAAGGGGGAAGAAGAATATATTGATCTCAATGTAGTAAAAAATCTCGACACATTGCGGATGAAGTGATATAATAGTGATATAATTAACAAGAAAGGAGATGGGGTGTTAGCTCATTTGGTAGAGCGCTTCCATGGCATGGAAGAGGCGACGAGTTCGAATCTCGTACACTCCACCATTTTTAATGAAGACTATTCTGACAGGACTTCGGTCCAATAGTATGCTGACAATCGGGAACTATTTGGGGGCGCTTTTGCCGATGGTGAGGCTTGCCGAGAAACATTCAAAAGACAATCATTTTAACCTGTTTGTGCCAGATCTTCACTCGATTATTTCGGACGTGGATGGTGGAGATTTGCAAGCAAATATTCTTCGGAATATCAAGTTCTACCTCGCGGCAGGGTTGCCGTTGAATGAAAATGTGCATATTTACCGGCAGAGCCATGTGCCAGCACACTCAGAGCTGTGTTGGATTCTGAACTGCACTGCGACGATGGGCGAGCTGAACCGGATGACGCAATATAAAGAAAAAGGCGAGGGTAAGGCTTCTGTCAACGTGGGGATTTTTGATTACCCGGTGCTGATGGCAGGAGATATTTTGCTGTATAGCGCAACTTATATACCGGTAGGCGAGGATCAGTTCCAACATATTGAGCTGGCGCGAAATCTGGCGGAGAGATTCAATAACCGTTTCGGGGAGACTTTTGTGGTACCGGCTACTACGCGCGAGCAGGTGGAGTTTATGGGGATGAGTGATGGGATTCGGATTCGTGATTTGATGAATCCGGAGAAAAAGATGAGCAAGTCCACTGCGGCAGAAAACTCGAAAATTATGCTGGACGATGCACCGGCGAAAGCCGCGAAGAAAATCATGAGCGCGACGACGGACTCGATCGGGAAGATAAAGTTCGATATGTGGAATCAGCCAGGAATATCAAATTTACTGCAAATTGAGGCCTTGGTAACTGATACGCCACTTCAAGACGTGATTTCGACTTGGACAGGCGAGACACGTTATGGTGAACTCAAAAAGAAAGTGGCCGCAAGTGTGTCGGGAATGTTGGAGGAGTTCCAGGCGCGACTCGCTGAGATTTCAGATGCGGAGGTGTACGAATTACTTGAAAAGGGAGAAAAATACGCAAACGAAGTGGCCGCGAAGAAATTATTGGACGCACAGAGAGCGGTGGGGTTGAGGTGATTCTGGGGGGGTGACCCTGCGCTAGCCTTGACAAAATTGACAGAGTGTGATATAATAAAATGATAGGGTATTCTTATGATACGGACAGGAAAAAAGTTTAGCAAGCCAGAGATGTCGCGTGTGATTAATGGCGATAAGGTGTTGTCAGAAGAGCCGGAGAAGCAGGAAAAGAAGCGGCTAGACCAGATTTTGATGGAGATATATAAGAGCTACAATCGCTCGACGCTACAAAAGTTCATCAAAAGCGGTTTCGTGAGAGTGGATGGGGAGTTGGTGTTAAAACCAAATGCGAGATTTCCGGAGGGGGTGTATATAGACCTCGAAGTTCCGGAAGATTTGATGAAAACCGATCTAATACCGGAAATAGTATATGAAGATGCAAATGTGCTAGTGGTGAACAAACCGGCTGGACTACTTAGTGAGTTTAAGGGCGAGTACTGCCCCGAAGCAACTTTGGCGCATTACGGGATGATCGTGCATCGGTTGGATCGGGATACTTCGGGTGTGATTATTTTGGCGAAGAATGAGGAGACCCAGACGATGCTTCGACGCCAGTTCCAGGAGCGAAAAACTCACAAGACGTATTATGCGGTGGTAGAAGGGCGTCCGAAACTAGATGCGGCACGGATAGATTTGCCGATTGTTCGCAATATGAAGCGGCCGACGACTTTTTTGGTGGATGCTAGCGGCAAGGAATCAGAGACTTTTTACAAAGTTTTGAAAACGGATGGAGCACATTCGCTTGTGGAGCTTCGTCCGACGACGGGGCGGACGCATCAACTGAGGGTGCATATGAAATACCTCGGTCATCCGATTGTGGGAGACGAAGTATATGGTGGTGAAAAATCCGACCGGCTTTATTTGCACGCCGGTAAACTTGAAATTACCCTACCGGGGGGTGTGCGGCGGACATTTGAGGTGCCGATGCCGGAGAACTTTGTGAAGTTTTTCGATAGGAAAGACAAAGACATAACTACGGCGGAGAATGCCTAGCGATGTTTTTTGATTCGCTAGATGAAATAGAAAAGATTGCCGGTCGGGTGGGGACGGCGGTTTTTGTGTTGCCAAAGCGGGCTGATTTGAAAATCAAAAACGCGCTTTATTTGCAACCGGAAGATAAGACCACTATTACGATAGAGCAAGTCCGAGAAATCTTGGCGCGACTAACGGTGAAACAAGTGGCGGAGCGGTTCGTGGTGATTCGTCCAGCGGAGTCACTGGGCGAAGAAGCGGCAAATGCGTTACTGAAAAACCTCGAAGAACCGGGCGACAAGGTGCATTTTGTACTAGTAACAGACTCGCCGTCGTCGCTGCTTGCGACAATTTTGTCACGGGCGGCAATATATATATTGCGTGCGCCTTCGCCTTTGGAGACTGGGATTGATGCAGACGCAAAGATTAAGGATGTCGCAAAAAGGCTGATGGTGGCTAAACCGGCTGATTTACCAGGATTGGCTGATGAGATCAGTAAGAAAAAAGACGGTGTACGAGCATACGCGATGGCGGTGGTAGGGACGGCGATAGAGATGCTTTATAAGTCGTATTTTATTACTGGAAAAGATGTTTTTGTGAAAAAGTTGCCGAAGTTTTTGACTTGCTATGAAAACTTGTCGAAAAATGGTCATGTCAAATTGCACCTGGTAGCGGATTTGATGTAATAAGTGGCTGTAATAGTAGAGCGGGAACTAAAAGCGCTAGGCTCGTTGCGAGCGGTTTTTGTCGAGACGAAGTAGGTCTACAAAATCGGTAATGAGTTTGATATCGGAGAGGACTTTTTGGAGTTCGGTTTTTTCATCGAGAGGGTGGCGAGGGCTAGGTGGTTCGAAAGAATCTTTGCCGTTATTAAGGCCAATGAGCAGAGTGTTATCTAGAAAACCGAGGAGGATTTTGTTGTTATTGGCGGTAGAAATGGCCGTGACGCGCTCGATGAAAGCAGGGTCGAGAAGATAATAGGCTTCGAAGCCGTCTTCGCCGTAGGTCTTGAACGCGTGGTTGAAATCGGTGGATTCGGTGGAAATGCGAGACATTTTGCGGCCGGTAGTCGGGTTTTTGCCGGGGATGCGGGCGCTGGAGCCGAAATGTTTGCCAATGAGTTCGAGGCGATGATCGAATTTCTTGGGGAACTCAAAAATCATGAATCGACCCTTGAAAATTGTGAAGTAAGTGGTATGGCCATCAGAGTCGGTGGACTCGGTCTGGATGTGAGTGTCGGCTTGAATGAACTTGACGTCTTTGTATTTTGCCATGGTGAGGTCGTTGGAGCGGTAAACGTCGCCGGTGCTAATCATGCCAGTAGCGCGGAGCAGGGCGCGATCGAGACCGGCCGCGTGGTCGTAGCGAAGGTCGGTGAAAGTTGCGGCGAGCGTCTGCTGTACGAAATAGGCTTTGTAGGCTTTGCGATAGAGCGCGGCGTCTTTGCTGGTGGCGAGAGCGGCGACTATGGCGATGGCGGTGAGGCCGAAAAATGCGATGAAGACTCCGGCACCTAGAAGATAGCTAAAATTGCTATGATAGTTGGTGATGACTATAACTAATGCGGCAAGAGCGGCAATCAAGAGGATGATAAACCCGCGACGCCAAATCCGGTGGCGTTTTTCTAGGTATTTTTGGCGGGCTGATTCGACGTCTTGGAAAATCATAGTTTTATTTTACCATATTATGAGCGTTTTGTGATAAAATAGAATATATGATAGCGGTGCTTTTGATTTTGGCATTTGTGGTATATCTGACGTTTTTCTTTCCGGTGGAAGCGAAGCCAGTGAAAGAGGAAAAGAAGTCTCCGAAATATGAGGCGCAAATGAAGAAATTATGGCAGATTGCGCAAACCTCCATGAAGGAACGCAAGCCTTTTCGTGCTGAAAAAGCCTTGCTTACGATTTTGAAGTTTGATGAGAAGAATGCTGTGGCCTATAATCGATTGGGGATTTTGTACGCGAAGGACAAGCGATATGACGAAGCGGTGGAATGTTTTGAGATTGCGCAGTCACTTGACAACAATCCTGCTTCGATTCACAATGCGGGTTTAATTTACCTTGAAACTGGTGCGTACGAGAAAGCGGAGATGGCTTTTTTGCAGGCAATTGAGATGGAGGGTGATGTGCCGGCGCGCTATATGGCATTGGCGAAGGCGGAGGAGAAATTGGGGAATTATAAAAAGGCAGTTGAGGCACTGGAAAATGCGTATGAGTTAGACCCGAATGTGACAGTACTCAGGCAGATTCTGGCAATCTTCGAGACTACTGGTGACACGGAAGCGGCGACGGCGACAACGGCGAGGATCGAAGCGCAGGTGGCCAGGGATGGTCGTTCTAAGAGTCGGCGGACATTGAAAGCCGCCGCTAAAAAGACCGTTGAGAAGATCGGTACGAAGGCGCCGGTGAAAGCCGTATCTCGTGCCACCTCGAAACTTGCGCCGAAGCGGAAACGATCGATTGCGGATGGAAAGGCAGTACACGGAACCTGAAAAAGCTCCTATTTTTTCCAACAGGAGCTTTTGGCTCCTAATGGCGGAGCCGTCGTTCGCAATTTCGTTAAACCTATTATAACTCAAATAAATAGAAAGTCAACGATTTTGAACGCGATTCAAATCGAGTATTGCCTCAGCTGTCTATCAAATCTCGCCCAAAGGCGACGAGGGATACATTCCGTATTCCTCCCTGTTATTATAACACATTTTAGCAATAAATGCTATATTTGCAAGGATGAAAAACCCGCTCGGAAGAGCGGGTTTTAACTTGCCCAAAGGGCGGATTACTCAGTAGACAGAATGACCAGACTCGTGTGAGTCAGGTAGGTGGTTCCGTTGATGACGACCTGAAGCTGATCGTCGTCCTCGAAGTCCCTCCACGAGGAAACCTTGCCCTCGACGAGTATCTGCCCATCGGGAGTATAGATTCTCGCGTAAGAAAACGAGTAGGTGGTATCCAGTATCTGACGATTACAGCCGGTCATCACGAGAAGCAGAACAGATACCAGCAACACAGGCGCCAGTACCTTAACCGCAGATTTTTTCATCCATAGCCCCCCTTTTTCAATCGCTGCTCGGTGCTTTCAGATGGAACAGCGAAAAGCAAATGGATAACAGCACTTTCGGCCAAAAGCCTACGATCATGAAGCCATTGAGATGGTTGCTCAGGATGGTCATAGCGATGACTTCGGAGAACAGCACGAGGATAATGCCAATGATTACCAATAGCCAGTTCCCGGAGACGGCGCCGATTCCCATAATGAGAAGACAGAGCAACCCAATGACGAGCGAAACAACCCAAATGAGGACGCTCGCCAAGATAAGCGTACCTGTGCCATCGATTTGGACTATTGCCGGGAACAGGCGAGATGCGGCCCAAAGGACCAATCCGCCGATTACGAGGTTAAGCAGAGTTCTCATTTTTTATCCTCCTGTCGATAGAATCATGCCCACTCCTTGTCATACTTGGCGCCGCGGCGTTCATAGGATTCCTTCTGGGCCTTGCACCACTCATCCCACTTGGGATGGTCCGGACCGAAGTCCTCGCCATAAGGCGGAATGCCGTCCATCTCGATAGAATCATCGATAAAGGACTGCGCGTAGCACCGGTCTTCCAGATTGTGATGGATTTCCTCCTGCGTGAAAACGCCGGAACGAATCATTATCAGTGTGCGGGCGAACTTATTGGGATCGCGCCCACAGCAGTCGTTGTTGAGCATATACAGATGCATACCGCGAATATCCATGCTGTCCAGCATAAGGATATCCATGAGGCCGGCGGGGCTTTCCATCATCCCCATCAGAACCATCATTGCGCCGGGGTTGCCCTCGCACATGGTCATGATCGCGTCCATTCCGCTCATGTTGCCGTTCAGTTTCTCAGCCATTTCCTAGCCCTCCCTATAAAATTGATTTGAGAAAAAGCACAATTCTTCTGAGATTTGAATGTGCTATCTATGACACCTCGCCATAGTTCTTATCATTATATCATACATAAGCGTAAAAGTCAATACCAAATAGGGGTGAAAAATAAAAATGCCCCCTCCGGAGAGGGGGCGGTGTGAGTTTTAAAGGGCTTACTATTACTCCTCGGGAGCGTCAGCTTCCGGAGCCGAACCCTGCCCCTTAATGGGGCCCGTAACGGCGGCAACCAGCCTCTTCACGGTCTCGGTGACTTCCTCACCATTGAGAGCCTGATTCTGCATATCCGCCTGAGCGAAAATCTGGGGAATGCGCCCGAGGATGCCGGTCAGCAAATCGCCGCCGCCTTCCTGCTTGGCGCCGCCGCCAAAGTCGTAGAACTTGGCGTTTTTGCCGACCTCGGCCATGACGGTCGCGATGTTCGTCGCAACCTGCACACGGGTATTCTGTTCGATCTCGATCTTCTTCAGCTCGAAGTTGACCTTGTCGTTGGCCGCCTGAGCGTCAGAGAGTACACGTGCCGCTTCGGCTTCCGCCTTACCCTTGGCCTCGATGGCTTCAGCTTCAGCTTTGCCCTTTGCGGCGATGGCCGCGGCTTCAGCTTCACCCCTTACCTTGGTGGCGGTGGCTTCGGCCTCAGCCTGAACCTTCACAGCTTCGGCTTCGGCGGCCGCTTCCATCTTACGGGCGGTAGCGGAACCTTCGGCTTCGGTCTTGCGGGCCTCGGCGGTAGCAGTAGCTTCACGGGTTTTGCGAACCGCGGCAGCTTCTGCTTCGCCAGCGGCAGTCAGCTTCTTGGCTTCAGCCTGACCAGCGGCGCTGACCTTCTGGGCCTCGGCGTCACCGGCGGCTACTGCCTTTTTGCGCTCGGCTTCAGCCTGAGCAGAGATGATCGTGGTGCGTTTCGCCGTTTCAGCACGGGTCACTTCGACCTCCTGCTGTTTCATGGCGGCGAGGTTGGCCTGCTCGGCCTGCATAACGGCAACTGCGCCCTTCTTTTCCTCGAGCTGCTGGTTGATAGCCTGTTGCTCGAGTTCGCCGGCCATTTCAGACTTGGCCTGTTCGCGGGCGGTTTCTGCCTTGAACTGGGCCTTGCGGACATCGGTGTCACGCTGACGTTCAGCGATGGCGACCTGCGCATCCAGTTCTTTTTCCTGAGCGACACGATCGGTCTCAGCGCGTTTCTCACGCATGGACTGCTCGGCTTCCGCAGAGATGTTGGCGGCGTCACGCCGTCTGGTCTCGCGGTCCTTGGCCGCCAGATCCTGATAGTAGGTGCTGCCGTGGGCGTCTTCGACCTCATGGATCGAAAGGATAGTATTGAAGCCGAGGTCCTTCATCTGAGTCGCGATGGACTCCTTGACCTGATCATCGAGCTTATCCTTCCCATTCATGACTTCCTCGGGGGTCATTTTCGCGATAACGGCACGCACGCCGCCGGAAACGACATCGAGGATGACACGCTTGAGTTCATCGTCGTTCTTGTCGAGGAAATTGCAGACCGCACGCTGGAGGCTTGCGTCAGACGAAGTGTCGGGGTTGTAAGCCACGGCCCAGTCGATCTGAATCGGCACACCAGTTTGCGTCTTGGTGACATCACCCTCCACTTTGGCAGTACGGACGCACAAGTCGAAGTATTTCGCCTTCTGGATGAAAGGAATAACGACTCGGCCGCCGGCACGCTTGATGGTGGGGTTGCCGTCCTTGTCGGTAGCGCCGACGCCGGAAACGACCAGCGCCTCGTTGCCTTTGGCGGTCTTGATCATCGCGAACAGGGCGATGATGACGACCACGACGATTGCCGCGCCAATGATGATGGGGAGAAGAGTTGCCATTGTGAACATAACCATACCTCCTTAGAATGTTGGAAAATTGTGGACTGGGATCAGACTAGGGCAGGTACTTAGGCATTAAAACTCACAAAAATGCTAAAGAACGCCACCCGATTAGTTCATTTTACCATACTTTTGCTAAAAAGTCAATGATAAAATGGCGAATTACTAGGGGTAGTTAGTGTAGACAATTATTAGAACTTATGGTATAATAAAAAAAGCACATTAACATGACCGAAAGGGGGGAAATTTTATGGTTAAACTATTAAAACCTGCCATCGAACGCAGGTTAGAAAAGGCTGATTCCGGCATAGGAACGCGAAAAAGAGTAGCTGAACATATTTGCTGCTTCCTCGAAGCGAATCCTAAGGTCGCTCGCGATATGCCACTTGAACGAGAACGGTTCTATAGCGCTTGTGAAGACCTGCTCCAAGATAGAGATTCCGAAAGGATTCTGCTATACTTGCCACTACGGTTTTTGGAAGACGCTCCGGCTACGTTCAGGAAAGCATACTGCGATGCGTGGTACAGGCTGTTGAACATAAGAGATGTGCGCGAGAACTTCCACACTGGCGATTGCTTTGAACTTGACGCAAGACCAAGTGGCGGGCTAGAGCGTGTTGTAAAATGCACCCATCTTACGCCGTGGCTCCTCAAGTTCGGGTACATCACCGCTTGGCACGTTTCGAGTATTCTCAAGGAAAACAGCGACGACGAAGTTCTGCTTCAGAGTTTCAAGGACACATGGGATTACGTTCGTAAGAATAAGATCCTCAGTAGCGAAGATCTATATGCGCTCACCTCAAAGACTGCTCATTTACCCAAAAGAAAGAAAACAGAACCGCTCTATGTCTCAAAAAAGCGATTGGAATGGCTTGATGAACGCAATAAACCGGCGGAGCTTCTGACGCCCTCAGCTAGGCTTGAGGGGCCGTTCTCGGATAATATACCGACAATTGAAGCCCAGCTTGAAGAAATTGCGGCACGACTAAACCCGTCAGAAATTGTTCTCGTAGGCGGTTCTCAGCTCAAAGGATACGGAACCACAAATTCCGACCTAGACGTATGGAACCTCGAACAGCTCGAAATGAGTGATGCTTTTAAACCTGGAAGTCCCCACGCCACACATGTCTACTTCAATACGATATGGCTTGGCGGACGATCTGTAGCAGACGAGTTGGAGCATATTGCTAATCACATAACGGACATTTATACCGACTCAGTAATGTACGCTACGCGACCGGAAATCAGACGCCAAGCAATTGAGCGTTTAGAAAGCGACCTGCTCCAATATAGGCTGTTACACAAAGGTTTCTCCAGATTTACTGGCATAGATGAGTTCTGCATTCCGCCCGAAATGGACGGCGATTGTCCGTTCTACTGCGATGAGTACCGCAGGATTGCAACTATGCTTTACGCGAAATACGTTTGGCTATAGGCCCAAGAAAAAGGCCCCCGAAAGGGGGCCTAATTTTATAGGTGCATTGGTTCTTCTTACAGGACGCGCTTACCGGTCAGACCGGTTATGCCGGTGGTGTCACTGCCGCCCAGCTCGTTCCAGTTTATCTGAGTACCCAGCTGCCACAGTGCAACGAAGTAGTTGACCTCCACATCGGAAGTAACCGTATCGTGTTTGGCGAACGCCAGAACGTACTTGACTAGATTCTGCTCCAAACGGATGTAGTTGCTGGAAACGCTGGCGCCGATCTTCTTCAGCATCATCTCGCGATTCTTCACGCCGACCATGGACGGCAGGCGGGAATCTTCCAGAGTATTGCGAATAACGTTCGCGTCGTAGGCCATAGCTGCCGCAACCTGAACGCCGGTACCGCGGAAAACGCGGTTGATGGAATCGACCAGCGTGTCGCCGGCGTCATGCAGCTGAGCGGTGTCGGGTGGAGTAATCATACTCATACCAGCAGCTCCGCCGCCGAAACCGCCGCCGATGGCCGCGATCAACATAGAGGGATCAGAGAAACTTGCACGCCAGGTCTGATACCAGCCGTCCAGCGTACGATAGCTTTCGGCGATAGCCGGCCAGAGCGTATTACGGATGCGGCTCAGGAACTCTTTGCGGCGGGCGTCCGTAATGAACGTACCGTCCAGACCGTCGATAGCGGCGAAGATGTCACCGTAGGCGCGACGGGTCAAAGACTTACGCAGAGCGAAGAAAGTCGGATCGACCTGTTCCTCGGTTTCGTCAGCATACTTCTCCATAGCCTTGGAAAGCGTATCGGGAACGTTGTAGAGACCAGCACGGTCAGCCAGAGCCGCACGAATGGCGGCGATATAGGACGATTCGTCCACCTTCAGGATGCCGCCGGTCTTCAGGGCGTTCAGCCAAGACTCGTCAGTCGGGATCGAGGGCAACAGAGCTTCAAACTGGCTCTGGATGGCGCGCGTCTCCGCGGCGGCAACAGCCGGAGCGGCGGGCTTGCTGGTGTTCTTCAACTCAGCGACGAGCTTGCGCGCTTTCGCGAGCTTCATGCCAGCGCCGGTCAGATCGGCCACCTCGAGGGAAGCCAGATCGTCGAGTTCCTCGACACCGAGTTCGGAAACGACCTTGTCGATGGTCGCCTCGTCGGCGCCGTATTCGGCGAGCTTGGTGCGAACATCGTTCTGGGCTACAGGGGCCTTGGCGGCCTCAGTCTCAGCAGTAAGGGCAGCATTCTTAATCTCTTCACTCATGGGTATATCCTCCTTTAAACTTTTTTCGAACTGATTTTATCCAGCTCGGTTGGCCCAATTGAGAGTAGTTCCAGCGGAACATTTAAGAACCCTTCGAGAGTATTCCCGACAAATTCGAAAAGTTCTCGCTTTGAGATGGGTTTCTTGATGGAATATTCAATTGTAGTAGGCTCAGCCCTTTTGAGAAAATCGACATACGATTCGCTGATCGCCGGTGTATTTTTATAATCAATACAAAGCGGCCAAATGCGATTGCACGCCAAAATCTGGTCAAACCAAGTAAGGCAAAGCCCATCGAACTTCGTTTCGCTACTTGCGTCGAGGGCATAGCGCAAAAGATTCAAATCAAGTGCTCCGGCTCGGACTATGCCTTGCCAGCGATTCTCATCTTTATGGCTACCGGGAAGCATTTGCGTTGTGAACTCCGGATCGTAAGTCGGCATGGGGCCGGCTCCGTGTCGGATTTCATAGGCGCGATGAACGGCATAGTTGATTATCTCACCGTTATACCCGGCGTTCATCAACATTTCTGCTACGAACTTCGGGAGAGTTCTAATTGCGCTGACGTGGGGTTTTAATCCAGTTTCAGCGTCAGTTAAAACTCCGTGTGAACATTCGACGACGGCCACACCATCGCCATTTAGAACCTCGCTCAAACTTTCTAAACGAAGCTTCTTGCCTACATCCTCGAATAGATCGAGACAATACGGCAGGAATCCGTCATCATAAAGTAAGTCAAGATTCTCGGCGATTAACTCAGCGTCGCCAGGTAGGCCATCGTCTGTGGAGATTCTGGCATACCTTTCTCTGTAGCAATCGAGCTGCCTTTGGAGTTTCCTGCGGACAACCTCACGATCCTGAAGCTCAGAGGCCCGAATCGTTGCTTCTTCGCCCAAAGCATTATGCATACGATAGGCTTGTCCAACACCAGTTCCAATCGTGCCACGCGGATTATTCCTAAGCAGAAGTTCCTCAAGTTGAGAAGAAATCCGATGAAAAGGCGTAGCGCAAATACAGGACGGGTCGACACTTAAAAGCGTGAATGGGTCATAGATTCCGAGCCGCTTTAAGGCTTCCGATTCATTCCCGAGTCCAACTGGTGAAATTACCATTTGCTCGGAAAGGAAAGTTGGTATACCCTCAAGCGTTCCGCAACCCCACTCAGAGAAATTGAAGCTTTCTCCGCTCCTGGTGCGTACGCCATGAGAGCCTTGTGCGCCTCCGCGCTTGATGACGACTGAAACGTCAATTTTGCACGAGAGCGCATGGACTATGCCGCCCTTTCCTCCGTCACCCGGACCGAGGTCAGTAACGACGTAAATTCGCTCAAGCATAACACACCTCCTAAAAGTCTGTAAAAAACCAAATTGTTAACAAATCTTGATTGCTGGAGGAGCCGAACGAAAAGAAAAACAAGTTTTTCTTTTCTGAGGCGACGCTCAGCATCCTACTTACAGGTACTCGATGTGATCCGGAGTCTCTGCGGGTTCTTCTTCAGGAGAGTCGCCTGGCTGAATCGGCCAGGTATCGCTCTTCTTGGCAAAGATATCTCCAGCTTTGGGAACCGGATGGGGCAACGCGTGACGAAGTTTCACCTGCGCGCCGATATCGATATTGGAAAGCTGAGCAATTAGCCCAGAGCTACCATACTTGCCGAGATGCTCCTTCAAGCCCACGACTTCGATGGTGCCTTCCGTCAGCCCAATGATGGCAGAAATGACTGCCGGTAGCTGCCGGGTGGAATCGATGACGATAACGGACTTTTCGCCGCAGAGATCGCGCCACAGGTCGAGCGTATCGCCGTATCTGTAATCGCGCATTACCAGAGCAAACTGATGCGTTTTCTGCTTCAGCTCATTTACCATAGCCTTAACGGATGGAAGTTTGCGGTGTATTCCTTTCAGCTCATTCTTGAAGATCTCGTTTCCGAAAATACGCCGAATTTCTTCCTCGTGCAAGTGGTTATGGTAGGGTTCATCCGTAACGATGAAGTGATAGCCTTTGAGACCGATACGATTTGTGTAAGCGTCGGTCAGATAAGCGCGCGCGAACATGGCATATTGAGGATCTTCCCCGTGATTACCGCGTCCGCCGCGCTGGGGCGCCATTTCCTTGAGATAGTTCACGATCTTGGGTGCTTCCATCTCAAACTGAGGGCGGCATATGACAAAGTCATCGCCGCAATCGCCGAAAATACCGAGGCAAAGCTGCGGATCATATCCGGGTAAAACCTTGGCCACGGCATCGTACAGTTCAGGGAGAACATTCATCTCCGTGTCGACTTCGCCGCCCATAGAGCCGGTGGTGTCGCAACTGACCTCGATGTCCATCGGGCAGCCGAGCGTAGCAATCCACTTCTTCTGATGGGGGTTCAGGCGAATCTTGGAAAAACGAATCGGCCCGATGGCAGGATCGACAATCTCGCTGAGATGTCCGGTCCGCCGAGCGCGTTCTTCTGCCTGTCTGGTCACATCGGTGCTCTGAGTCACGCCATAATCACGGCGAGCTTTTCGGTAGTTATCTACCGAAAAAGTCCGATATCCCATTTTTCAATCCTCCTTAATAGTTTTCCAGATGATGGCGCCACGATCGCGATAAGTAAAAGGGTGGTACTGAATTCCCCAAAGCCTCTCAACGAGTCTATAAAGGTCTCCATGTGCCTTCTCAAACGAACAGCGACCATATTTCGAGAAGTCCCTGAGCAGTTCAAGATATTCCTGCTCAGCGGGGTCATCTCCAACAACAACCCAGTCGAGGATAAACTTAGAGGTAGCTTTGACAAAGTCAGTAGCTACCACGTCAGCCATATCTCCAGAGAAGTTGTAGTAGATCAAACGGTGCCTTTCTGGTCCAATGAGATAATCATCGGGCGAGAAGATTGGATACCTGGCTATATGGTTGTCTCCATCAGCCGCTAACAGCTCGAAAAAGCTGTAGAACTTAAAGAAACGTCCCAGAATCCAGATACTGGTACGGGCGTCGATTTCGGCTTTAGCGTGCAACTTCGTCAAAGGAATCAACTTGCCGAGGTCGACATCAGGTGTCGCGAAGACATTGATACGGCGATCTCCTTGAGTAGATTCCATGAACGAGGACAACAGGTTCGCGAACAGCCAATCATAGTGGGAGTTGCTTCCGCCCTGGTCCGCTTCAAACTTCGCCACCTGTTCTTCGAAAGAGCGCATAATATTGAAATTGCCGGCCTCCCTTGCCAGGATGTCGCCATCTTCAAATGTCTTCGCCACCTTCAAGATTACCGGTTGCTTGTCATCCATCGTGCCAAGGTAGATACGGAACTTAGGGGCCTCGCCAATGCGAGACCCCACTTCGATATTCCTGACTCTCAATCTAATCACTTCCTTTCTCAAAAGTAGAATCAAGACATTAAATAACTATGCCCCGTGAACCGGTGCATTGGGTATATTTTAGCATATTCAAGAGAAAGAGTCAAGCTTGCGGAGCGTTGATGCATTTTTGTGAAACAAAAATGGTGCTGGAAGTAGGACTCGTTGGCGTCAGCCCGATGCCCTGCTTTTTGAGTATTTTTTGTGCAAAGCACAAAAAATGGTGCTGGAAGTAGGACTCGAACCTACGAAGGCCGAAGCCGAGAGATTTACAGTCTCTTGTCATTGCCACTAGACGATTCCAGCACATTCCTAAAATGTCCCGTGACCTCGTCCAGCGCTCAAACGCATGGAGCCGCGACCGGGATTTGAACCCGGGACCTCATCCTTACCATGGATGCGCTCTACCGACTGAGCTATCGCGGCAGGAGGTTCACGATATATTTATTGTACCACACTTTCTTCAAAAACTGAATACTATTTATCCAATTTTGCGAACATTTTAGTCATTGTTTCGTTACCACGGATAAGTCGCTTCACTGTCAAGTCGTCAAGCTTCCCCTGCGCCGTGTCGAAATTTTTAATGGTTTTAAGTAAGGCCTCTTTGGTGTCTTCAAGGTTTTTGATACTCTTGTCGATATCGTCAATCGCCTTTTTGAAATTGGCCGTAGCGCGGTCCGAATTGAGCGCAAAACTGGACTTGAAATCCGCCAACTTCTGCTCAAAATTAGTGATGTCGATATTCTGATTCTTCACGCGAGCTAGTTCGGCCTTGGTGTCGAGAGTGGACATGGCGGCATTGCGCAAAATAGTGATAATCGGCACAAAACATTGTGGTCGTACGACATACATCTTTGGGAATCCGCTCTGATACGATACGTCAACAATCCCCGCATTGTAAAAATCGTTATCCGATTCGAGAAGCGAAACTAGTACTGCATATTCGCAATTCTTCTCACGGCGATCTTTATCGAGTTCTTTGAAAAAATGCTCGTTCTTGTGCTTGGTAGCGGTAGTCTCGTTCTCGTTTTTCATTTCAAACATAATACTGATGATTTCGTTGCCGGCATCGTCGGTTTCGCGATAGATATAATCGCCTTTACTGCCGGTGGCTGATACGGTATTGTCTTTGCCGAAAGTTGCGTTTTTGAATCCGGTTGCGCGAATTTTATTAAACTCTACTTCACAATGCTGCTCGAGTGTTTCGCCGACCATTTTGGTACTCATCTGCTTTTTGAGGTCTTTATAAAAATCACGCTCGGTGGCGATTTCTTTGATGCGATATTCGTAACGGTCTTTAAGATTGGCAATCGCGTTCTCGCTTTCAACGCGTACATTTCTGAGGTCGTTTTTTAGTTCCATTAGCTCGCGCTCGCCGCTTTTCGTGGCTCGTTCGACGGCTAGTTCTCTCTCGGTATTTGCGTTGGCAATTTTGGATTTCAAATCTAAAATCTCGCGCTCTTTGTTGCTGAGCTGCTCCTTATAGGCCGAAGCGACCGCTAACTTGGTGTTTTCAATTTCTTTACGATTTGTGGTCTCAACGGCTCGTAAACGGTCTTCCAATTCTCGTGTGAATTCGGCATTCCGGACTTGGTTTTGAATCTCGGCATACGACACTTCGTCGATGGTGAAAGTTTTACCGCAATTTGGACATTTAACTTCATGACTCATATATTTATTGTATCATTTTTGGCACAAAAAATCAGCCCGGTTGCCATGTATGAGTCTTACCCCTCTCGGAGGGGCATTTTAAATGTATAGTGATTGTCCGCGCTCTTTAACTTTAAATAATGAGAAATCGCTACTTTAAATAATTACTCCTGTTACGATGTTGCCAACACTTTAAATAATTAGTTTGGCGTGTATAATAGACTTATGAGAAGGTCGTATATCGCAATAGATCTGAAATCTTTCTACGCATCAGTAGAATGTGTGGAGAGGGGTTTTGATCCGTTGACGACGCGGCTGGTGGTGGCGGATTTTCGTCGAACGGAGAAGACGATATGCCTTGCTGTGAGCCCGGCGTTAAAAAAGTTGCTTGGCGTGCCTGGAAGGGTGCGGTTATACGAAGTGTTGCAACGTGCGGAGCGACAGGGTGTAGATTTCGAGGTGGCGCCACCGCAAATGCGAAAATATATGGAGGTGAGCCGTAAAATCTACGAAATATATGCTTCGTTCGTGGCTATTTCGGATATACATGTCTATTCGATCGACGAGGTTTTTATTGACGCGACTCCGTATCTCAAAATGTACGATTGCTCGGCGCGTGAACTGGCGACGCGGATGATTCGGCGAGTCTATGAAGAGACTGGCATTACGGCAACGGCTGGGGTGGGGACGAATCTATACCTAGCAAAGGTAGCGATGGATATCATGGCGAAACGGACGGTCCCGGATGCGGATGGGGTGCGGGTGGCAGTGCTCGATGAGGTGGCTTATCGGCGGGGTCTGTGGAAGCACCGGCCTTTGACGGATTTCTGGCGAGTAGGTCCGGGGATAACGCGACGGTTGGCTGGGCTGGGTATCTATACGATGGGGGATCTGGCACGGTATTCGCTAACTGGGTCGGATAATTTATATGCGGCGTTTGGGAAAAATGCGGAGCTTCTAATCGACCATGCGTGGGGATGGGAGCCGGTGACGATGAGCGATATTAAGTCGTACGAAGCAGACAATCATAGCATAAGTTCGGGGCAAGTTTTGCATGAGCCATACGACTTTGGCGGGGCGAGATTAATCGTTTGGGAAATGGCAGATGCGTTAGCACTTGAACTCTGCGAGAAAAACTTGGTTACGGACCATTTGACATTAGATATTGGATATGATAAGGAGTGCCCGGGATATAGCGGTGAGAAAGTGCGGGACTATTATGGCAGAGTAGTACCGAAGCCATCACATGGCACGATTGCGATGGAACGTCGGACGAGTTCCGGGCGGGTGATATGCGAGAAGATTTTGGAGCTTTTTGATGGATTATGTTTGCCGGAATTGAACGTTCGGCGGATTACGATTTCTGCGGACCATGTAAAACAGAGAGAAAATAGCGAAAATGATGAGATTGAGATTTTTCAGATGGATCTTTTTACAGATTATGAGAAAATCGAACGTGAGGAGACGCGCGATTTGAGGCTGGCGGCGGCGGAAATTGCCATCAAGAAGCGGTATGGTAAAAATGCGATTCTGAAAGCGGCGAACTACGAGAAAGGAGCAACGATGCGGGAACGTAATAATCAAGTAGGAGGGCATAGTGCATGAACTTTGAGGACGAGTGCGGTGTGATGTGCCAGGATACAGGCGATGCGGGTGTAGATTTGTACCGCCTAGAACATTACCATGACCCAAAAAGGCCGCGTATGTCAATGCGCGACCGGGCGGCACAATTTGCACCGTACAAAACTTTGGCCGGATACGAGGAAATGATTAATGACGTATCCGGAAAAGAGCCTAGCGATTAATCTTTGGCGATGGCTTTTTTGTTGTATTTGTCTTTGCTGAAAGCGATGACAAATTGGAAAATGAATGGCAGGAAGAAAAGCCCAATGGTGAAGCCAATGCCGTGGCCGAAAGCCTTGGAGAGGCGATAGGAATAAATGATGGTTACAATGAAATCAAAGATAGCCGAGATGAAAACGAAGATAACCGTAGCAATAAGCAACGGGCTCTGAGATGCAGAGAGTGTACCAGCATTATAGGCGTTGATGTCATTTTGTGCGGCTATGGTCAGCACTGCAAGCACGCAGTTGAGCAAAAAAGTAATCCAGAACCAGGCGCGCATATTGACGATTTTATATAGTGTGTAGAGACCATAGATTGGGATGATGATTTTCCAGCCTGGCTCACCGGCTTTTCTGAGGATGCGCCATCCAGCGATGATAAGTAAGATATATAGTATGACGCCAAAGACGGCGAAAGCGCCAAACAATCCGCCAACAGCGGCAGCTTGGGCTGTGGTTAATGTAGTATTCATTAGATCCTTTCTATTAATTATTGGAACTATTATAGCATATTTTAGGAAAAAACGATATTTATTATGGTTATTTTGTGGTTGGTTTTTGGTGGCTGGTTTGGTATAATGAGGAAAAGAAAGGAGTAGAAATGTTTGACTTACGGGGTAGAGTTGCAGTGGTAAGTGGTGCTTCGTCGGGGCTTGGGCAACAGATGGCGCTGGCTTTCGCAAGGCAGGGAGCGAATCTAGTGATTCTGGCGCGACGTGTGGAGCGGTTAGCGGAGTTTGAACCAAAGTTGCGCGAGGCGGGAGCCGAAGATGTGCTAGCAGTACGATGCGATGTGACTTCGACCGAGGATATTGAAGCGGCGGCTGCTATGACGGAGGAGAAATACGGTCGTGTGGACATTTTACTAAACTGCGCTGGCTCGTCGAAAGATAATGGGGTGCTTGATATGACTGACGAGGAGTGGGATTTCACAATTGCGACCGATGAAACGAGTGTGTTCAAAATGACGCGGGCGTTTGCGAAAATCATGAAGAAGAATCACTACGGGCGGATTATCAATATCGCGTCAATGTATGGTCTAGTCGGAAATACCGAGATTCACACAATAGCGTACCATACGTCGAAAGGTGCGGTGGTGAACTTTACGCGGGCCGTAGCAGCTGAACTCGCGATGGACGGGATTACATGCAATGCGATCTGCCCGGGGTATTTTTACACGGAGTTGACGACGGCGGTGCTCGATACGCCACGATTCCAGGAGTTTGCAAAAACGCATGTGCCGATGCAACGATACGGCCGCGCAGGTGAACTGGATGCGGCGGCGGTGTTCCTGGCGTCAGAGGAAGCGTCATATGTGACTGGGCTGATAATGCCAGTTGATGGTGGCTATACATGTATATAATAAGGAGAAAATATGAAAACTAAATATGATGGTACTAAGACCTATGAAAATCTAAAAAAGGCGCTGGCGGGAGAAAGTGAGGCGCGCAACAAATATGATTTCTATGCTTCAAAAGCAAAGAAAGATGGATACGAACAGATTGCGGCGATTTTTGCGGAGACGGCGCTCAACGAGAAGGAACATGCAAAATTGTGGTACAAAGAGTTGCATGGTGGGGTAGTGGAAGATACGGTTGTAAACTTGGAAGCGGCGGCGGATGGCGAGAACTACGAGTGGACAGACATGTATGCTTCGTTTGCAGAAACGGCGCGTGCGGAAGGATTTGACGAACTCGCGGAAAAGTTCGAACAAGTGGCAGCGATTGAGAAAACGCACGAGGAGCGGTATCGTAAATTGCTTGCTAACGTACGAGAAAAGAAAGTCTTTTCACGCGACGGGGATGCGATTTGGGTGTGTCGTAATTGTGGTCATGTTGTGATAGGTAAACAGGCACCAGAAGTCTGTCCGGTCTGTAATCATCCGCAGGCGTATTTTGAGATAAAGGCCTTCAATTACTAATTACATTAATCACTAACTACTAAAAATGTGCAGTCTAAATTATGATGATAAAAAGCACATTTTTAGTAATTATGTGATATAATATCTATATGCCGCCTTAGCTCAGTTGGTAGAGCAACGGTTTTGTAAACCGTAGGTCGTCAGTTCAAGCCTGACAGGCGGCTCCACGAAATAAAATCGAGCTCTTGCGCTCGTTTTTTGTTTTATGGTATAATATGGTTATGGATATTTTATTGGTGGTGATGGGGGTCGTGATGGTGGGAATGCTGGTATATATAATATATAGTGGGCGAAAGCCACGCGAAATGCGTGATTATAAAATGTTGGAAGAAAGGTTGATCCGGATGGAGGGCGAAGTCGCGAAGATTAATCCGGAGATTGACCGTAACTTTCGAGAGAATCGGCGTGAGATTGCGGAGAACTTGGAGCGGCTGCAAAATGGCAATGAGAAAAAACTCGAAGAGATGCGTGAAACTGTGGATGAAAAATTGAAAGCGTCGGTGGAGAAAAGGTTTAATGAGAGTTTTCGTTCGATCAGCACGCAGCTGACGCAAGTTTATCAGGGGCTTGGTGAGATGCGAAACTTGGCGAATGGAGTGGGCGATTTGAAAAAAGTGATGGAGGGGGTGAAGACAAGGGGAATCTATGGCGAGGTGCAACTAGGCGCAATTATTGAGGATGTACTAAATAAAACTCAGTACGAAGAAAACATTATTACGAAGCATGGCTCGAATGATCGCGTGGAATTCGCGGTGAGGATGCCAGGAAAAGAGACCGACGTGTACTTGCCGATCGACTCGAAGTTTCCGGTAGAGAACTATTCTAGATTAGTGGCGGCGTATGATGCCGGAGATAAAACTGGTATCGTGACCTACCAGAAGGCACTCGCGGCCGACGTGAAAGAGCAGGCGAAGAAGATTTCGACAAAATATCTCGATCCACCAGCAACGACGGATTTTGCACTGATGTTTGTGCCGACGGAATCACTTTACGCGGAGATCATTCGTTTGCCGGGGTTATCGGACGAGATTCGTCAAAAATATAATGTTGCGATTGCGTCGCCGTCGACTTTGCCGGTGATGCTATCTGGACTGCTGATGGGATTTAGGACGGTTGCCATTGAAAAACGTTCGGCGGAAGTCTGGCAAGTGTTAGGCGCAGTTAAGACACAGTTTGGTAAGTTTGGTGATTTGCTGGAAGGTGTGCAGAAAAAATTGCAAGAATCGGCGAATAAAATTGAAAGTGCCAAAACTACGTCGCGACAGATTGAACGAAAGTTGAAGGACGTGGAGGAATTGCCGGCGGCCGAGTCGATTAAAATGATTGGTGAAGTGTAGATTTGATTGTTGAGCAAAAACGTAGCGGCCTGCGGGTGGCGGGGTTATGGTATATTGCCGCTCGTGGTGACAGGCGAAATCTAGAAACCGCGGATTTTGTCGAACGGGAAGAGGCGAAGAATAACTGGGCCAATAATGCGGCAGTACGGAATGGTGCCGAGGCCGTTGCGCGAGTCCCAAGAGTTTGAACCCTCGCGATTGTCGCCAGACACGAAAAGTTCGCCCTGCGGAACGATCATGTCGACTTCACCTGAGGTGTATTTTTTGGGTCCATCAGTATCGGAAGTGCGCCACTCGTTGTCGTAAATAAAACCGTCGGGATGTTCATCGTTGTAGATAGTCATAACGCCGTCTTTAACGACGACGCGTTCGCCTGGGAAAGCGATGACGCGCTTGATGATATACTGATCGGATTTGTTGGGGGGAACGGTGCAGGTGGTGGGGTGCGCGACACCCTGAGCCTGATAAGCCTTGACGGCGTCTTCGTCTTCGTTGACGAAGACAATGACTTGCCCACGTTCGGGGATGTATTCGTTGCCAGTGAAGTGTGCCCACGAAACGGCGGCGCGATTGACAACAACTCGGTCGTCGTTGTGGAGGGTATTTTCCATGCTGACACCGACTACGTTGTAACTGCGATAGATATAAGTATTGAGAAAGAGAGTGCCAAGGACGATAGCCAATACAAAAATGCCGAGGCTGAGAATATCTTTGAATAATGGGTGTTTTTGAAAAAATGTTGGCTCCATTTTTTAATTATAGCATAGGTTTTTAAGGTTTGTTTAATTTTTTTGATATAATATAATATATATGGCAGATTATGTATTAGCAAGGAAAACTAGAAATATCACGTCGAGCGCGGTGCATGTGTTTCTCAATATTCTACTTGGGACGATTTCGGTGCTCGTGACGGTATTTAGCGGAAGTCCGATTCTCGGGATTTTGCTGGTGCTGATATCGAAATGGCGGATTTTTGCGGTGCGACGACGATATCTATGGCTGAATATTAAGGCAAATTTGGTTGATCTTATCGTGGGGATTTCGGTGGTTTTGCTTGCATACTATGCTGGTTCGGCTTTGCTGCCGGTTGATTTCTTGCTGATGGTGATTTATGTGGTGTGGTTGCTGGTAGTCAAGCCTCAGTCGAGTGAGGGCGGGGCGCTAGTGCAGTCTCTAATTGCGGTCTTCCTTGGGATTTCGGCGACGACGATTATGACGGCGAATCTCGACTCAATTGCAGGCGTAGTTTTGGCGTTTCTGGTCGGATATGCAGCAAGCCGGCATGTTTTGTCGCAGACGAGTACAAAGGATTACACGTTGACGACGCTGATTTGCGGATTGGTGTTTGCGGAAGTGACGTGGCTTTGTAGCTCGTGGGCGATAATCTATACTTTCGGTGAAACAGGGATTCGAGTGCCACAAGTGGCGATAATCTTGACAATCTTTGCTTTTGTTTATAATTATGCACGTCAGGCAATGGTCAAATACCAAGAGGATTTTCGATTCAGAAACATTATGGGGCCGGTGCTGTTTGGGGCGGTGATAGTAGGAATTATTGTTTTAGCGTTTAGTAACCCGATATTTAATATATAGGAAGGAGGAAAATGGGTAAGGAAGAAAATAAGAAAGAGGAAATCGCGGAAAAAGAGGCGCGAGCAAATGAGGATAAAAAGGAAGAGCGAATAACTGAGGACAAAAAAGAAGAGCGTGCTGAGGACAACAAGGGAGAACATATTGAGGACAAAAAAGAAGAGCACAATGAGGCAAAAAGAAGCGGTAATGGTATTGCTATCACGCTTGCTAGTGTGGCGGTTGTACTTTCTGGGGTGAGTGCGGTGTTTTCATATATGTCATATCAGAAGGCGAATGCGCCGCTAACGATTTTGAATTCCGGAGCGGATGGCAACGTGGCTAATTTCGTAGAGGGCTCCGTGGCAGATATAGTCGATAAAGTTGCGGCGAGTGTTGTGTCGATTGTGACGGAAGTGAGAACGACGAGTTATTTTGGATACAGTTCGACGGGGCAGGCAGCGGGGACCGGAATTATCGTGACTCCTGATGGGTATATTCTGACCAACAAACATGTGATTGATGGCGCGTCGAAGATTTCAGTAGTGCTTGATGATGGTACGACTTACTCTGATGTCGAAGTGGCGGCGGTTGACCCAATGAATGACGTGGCATTTCTGAAAATCAAGGACGTGTCGGGCTTGACGGCGGCGACGCTGGGTGATTCCAAGACGATTACGGTGGGGCAACAGGTGATTGCTATCGGTAACGCCTTGGGACAATACCAAAACTCTGTAACGTCTGGTATTATCTCTGGCACTGGGAGGTCGCTGACGGCCACAGATGCGACTGGTACGATGAGTGAACAACTGTCGGATATGATTCAGACGGACGCGGCGATTAACTCTGGCAACTCGGGCGGACCACTGGTTAACGCAGCCGGACAGGTCATCGGTATCAATACGGCGAATGGGTCGGGGACGGACAATATTGGTTTTGCGATTCCTATCGCATCGGTGAAGGGAATGTTGTCGCAACTTGTGGAGTCGGGTAAGGCTTCTCGCGCTTATATCGGAGTATATTCGACAGAAATTACACCGGAATTAGCAAAAAAATACAATTTGCCAGTGAGCGAAGGTGTGTATCTGTATAATTCGGCGACATATTCGGCGGTGATTAAAGATTCTCCGGCGGAAAAAGCGGGATTAAAAGACAAGGATATTATTACTGCGGTAAATGGCGTTAAAATCGGGTCGGCAGGATCACTATCGACTTTGATCGGAGAGTATAAGCCGGGCGATACGGTGCAACTGACTGTAATTAGGGATGGAAAAGAAATTGGTGTCAACGTGACGCTAGGGAGTTATAGCGAAAAATAGAGCATGAAACCAGAGGCTTTGCGGAGGGAGAAGCCTCTTTTTCTGGCGTACTCGATGATGCGATTGTGCTGACAGGGATCGGCTTCGAGGATAAGATGTGGGACATGTATGGTGGCGGTCTGGTCGATAAGTTCTTTGATTAAGGCTAGACCACCATCGTCAGCGTAGAGGGCGATATCGGGGTCTTCGCGTGAAAGTGCGGTTTTGTCGAGCCAGGGCCAGGTACTATCGACGTAGGGAAGATTAGCAACGACGAGGTCGGGGGCGTGGCTAGGTTCATACTTGACATTTGTGAGTAAATGTGATATAATGAAAGGTATGGGGGTGCCGTGTTTTGCGGCGTTTTTTTGTGCAATTTTGATAGTTTGTTTGTCGATGTCGACTGCGATGAGATTGGCTTCGGGGAGTTCTTTTTTGATGGTGATGGCGATACAGCCGGAGCCGGTGCCGACATCAATGATGGTAGGGTTATTTGGCAGGACGGGTTTTGGTGCTTTGACTCCGGGGAGAAAAGGTTTGCCGGCGAGGGTAAGGACCATGTCGATAAGCTGCTCGGTTTCGGGGCGAGGAGTGAGGACGTTTTTTGTTACGAAAAAATCACGGCCGTAAAAGTCCACTAATGTAGAACGGGTCCTGTCGGACATTTTTTCCCCCATTTCGCAATGGCTCAATGGGGGTCCTCCTAAATGTCCATCACTCGTTCGGATATTATTGGTTTTTAAGTTCGCGTTCATTTTTGATTAGTTCGTGAATGATGTCGTCGATGTCGCCGTCCATGACTGCTGGAATGTTGCTACGGGAATAGTGGATGCGGTGGTCGGTGACGCGGTCTTGAGGAAAATTGTAAGTGCGGATTTTTTCGCTACGGTCGCCGGTGCCGATGAGGGATTTGCGAGCGTCGGAGGCGGCTTTCATTTCTTCTTCTTTTTTGCGTTCCAAAAGACGGGAGCGGAGAATATTCATGGCCTTGACACGGTTTTGTTGTTGAGAACGTTCGTCCTGCATGGCGACGACGAGCCCGGTCGGTAAATGGGTGATACGAACGGCGGAATCGGTAGTGTTGACGCCTTGTCCGCCATGACCGCCAGAACGGTAAATGTCGATACGGAGGTCTTCGGAGTTGATTTCAAGATCTTGCTCGGCAGCTTCGGGTAAGACTGCGACAGTGGCAGTCGAAGTATGGATGCGGCCTTGCGACTCGGTGACGGGTACGCGCTGAACGCGATGTACGCCACCTTCAAATTTGAGTCGACCGTAGGCATTGTCGCCGGAAATCTTAAAGATGACCTCCTTCATGCCGCCGGCCTCGTTTTCGTTTTGACTGATTAGCTCGCATTTGAGGTCGTGGGATTCGGCGTATTTGGTGTACATACGATACAATTCGCCAGCAAAGAGTGAGGCTTCGTCGCCACCGGCGCCGGCGCGAATTTCGAAAATGGCCGGCTTGTCGTCATCAGGGTCGCGAGGAATTAGAAGTTCTTCGAGATGGGCTTTCAGCTCTGGAACTACCTGCTTCAATCTCGCGATGTCGTCTCTTGCGATTTCGCCGAGCTCGGGATCGGAAGAAAGAGCTTCGGCTTCGGCGAGGTCGGCTTCATTCTTATTGATGGCTTCGATGGTTGTGATAATCTCGCGGAGGGTACTGGCGCGTTTAGCTTTGGTGGCGAAACTACTGTTGTTATAACTGTCTGGCTTGGCTAGAAAATCTTCAATTTCTAATAATTCATCTTTATATTTTTGCAAATCCATGGAATCATTATAGCATATTTTGCAGGTCTCTTGAAGTTGACATTTACGCGTATGTATTGTATCATAATATGAAGCGGGGGAGTATTTTAATAACTTATCGCTAATTTTTGTAGAGGTGATTTATCATGCAGGAACGGCAAATCCATTTTGACTCAACCAATTTGCGCAATTTGATTGAGGCTGATAACGGGAGCATTTATGATGTAATTCATAGACGTGGCGCATTAATATTTGAGGACGTAACTGGGATTTCGTCTGCGCAGTTGCGTTCATACGCTCTTGGTGAAGTGACGCCGCCGCTTATCGATCTCATGAAAATCGCTACCTATTTCGCGGTTCCGCTGGATTTTCTGACTGGGCGATGCTCACAGAATGTGGCAGAGCATATCCTGAAACATTACGCGGTTTTTATGAAGGAACTTTTGAACGTGGATCTCTCCAAACTGGAGAGGCGTCTTAGTGCTATTAATGAGGCTTGGGATGTCGGTCCGAACGAACTTACTTGGCCGTATAATTTGATGCTTGCCGTCAATGATGGCGACCCATTTGACTATTTGGTGACAGATGATGTGATGCGGGGAATCGAAAAGGCTTTGCAAACTTTGAACGATAGAAACCGCGAAATTATCCTGCTGCGGTTTCGTGACGGAAAAACGCTTCATGAAATCGCAGAGGTAATGGGGATTGGTTCTTCGCGAGTTAATGCGATAGTGCTTAGTAGCTTGCGTAAACTGCGGTTGCCGAACACTTTTTTCTGCTTGATGTACGGTTGCGAATATGTTGATAAAAACAATGAACTTTGTGAGCGGCGTGCTAAACTTGAAACGGAGGCGCAGTTTTTAAAGAGTTGGGAGAAGGAACTTGACAACAGGTTGGCTGCCTGTAGAGAAAAGGCAGAGGAACTTGCGACGTACGAAGATGCCGTGCCAAACGAGGAGCAATATCGGGCAATCTTTTCAACTGATCTTCGAGAGCTGGGCCTGTCGACGCGTGCTTACAATAGCCTACTTCGCGCCCTGCCGTGCTGTGATAGGGATTATACTTTTGGAGATGTATTCGATCTTGCGTCTAGTGGTGAGCTGATGCAGATGCGCAACTGTGGCAAGAAAACCGCGGCCGAGATTCTCAAGCTCATTTATGAGAAGACCAGTATCTCGCTATATGAGCAAAACGGTTTATAAAAACAGCGATAAGATGAAGCCCAAGCAATAGCTTGGGCTTTTCTTTTGCAGGAAACTGTGATATAATAAGGTTATGGGGATTTAGCTCAGCTGGCTGGAGCGTACGATTCACATTCGTAAGGTCATAGGTTCGAGCCCTATAATCCCCACCATTTATTATCAAAAAATGTCAAAAAAGGTAGGGCATCGGTCTCACTCCGTTCGGGGCGAGCCCTATAATCCCCACCATTTATTATCAAAAAATGTCAAAAAAGGTAGGGCATCGGTCTCACTCCGTTCGGGGCGAGCCCTATAATCCCCACCATTTTTTTTTGTGAAAAAACGTAAAAGCAGGGCATTGGAGCTCGCTCTGCTCGGTGCGAGTTGTATATTGAATATAAAGCCCTATTTCTTGGTTTGGATAAAAGTAGAAATTCGTGTATTAACATAAACTTTTTGTGGTATAATGGAGAAAGTAGGTCATATAAATAAGGAAGGTCCATGGTCGCAAAATATAGTAGGAAAATAAAAATTTTGACATGTGGTTTGGTGAGTGTACTTGCGTTGTCGTTTGTGCAGTTACCAAAGGTACATGCAGTAGATAATTGCTTTGTAACGACGCCGTATCAGGAAATCACTTGGAACGATCCGCTTCGTGGCGATGCATTCTATGTGGGTGTCGCAAGCAAGTGTAAAATGAAGCTATATGACCTAGATGTAAGTTTTGCTGGTATAGAATCCGTCGAAGGTTTGATACGGCTACCCTCAGATCATAACGGATTAAGTGGCGTCGAAGAGTATGAAGATGGGCTGCGGCTAAAATGGAGTGGGAGCAAAGATGAGCAAGAAGGTACTGACTATGTCGAGTTCGATTCATCGGATACTTCGTGGGATGATCTCCTTGGATATTGGTATTACGTTCCAATTTTGAGCCTGAATCCGCCAGAGACTTTTAAGCGTAATCTACCGATAACTATTAATTCCGCTCGCTATGAAGTTGACGGTGAGATGAAGGCGGTGGAAAATTTGGTACTTAATTCTGTTGCAGTCATAACGCCAGATAACGATAAAGAGGTTTTAATGATCAGCGGCGTAGGCAAACAAGATGTATCTTATACTGGTCAGCCGGTAGTGCTTGAAGGTGAATTAACTGTGGAAGAAAATGATGACGGTATCGCGGCGGAAGATTTGACGGAGAAATATTACTTGTATGACTATTCCGATCTGTCCTTTACGCCAATTGATAGACCTACCGATCCTGGAAATTTGTATTTGGTTGAATATACATTTGAAAATGATAATTATAGAGCGTCGCTTAGAGTGCCTTTTACGATCAAGGATTACATCACGGTAAATACGGATATTTGGAGTGGCTTCGGGGAGGTTTCGGCACCGGCTTATATTGATAAGGGTGGCAATCTTCACGTCGATATTGTCCCCCATGATGGCTGTGAGGTTGTATGGGTGGAGTATAATGATGACGATGTGACGGAACTTCTAAATGAAGATGATTCTCTTGATATAGAGGGAGTGAATGAGAGTGCTAAGATTGTGGTTGCGTTTCGGTCGGTTTATCGCGTAACTGATGGCGATGGTGGTGTGTACGTTAGGGGAAGTGGCAATAATTTGGCATTTGTAATCGATAAGGAGCCTACTAGCTATACCGCTGGGATGGTTTTAATCGCGGTGGACGGCGAATTCGTGAATCTTGATAATGATAGCATTGTCGAACCGGAAACAAAAACCACTACGCTACTTAGTGAATACTTGGACACTTTGGCGAGTGGCACGCATACTTTTGAAATGTACTTCTTCGATTCGAATGGTTTAGCCGGGATAGCAAGAGCTAGTTTTGCGATAGTGGAAACTACTGAGAGCGATAATGGATCTGTGCTGGCGGTGCCAGATACCGGTTTATTTACTGGTGAGAGTGGTACGGCGGGGAATGTGGGGGTTATTGCGGTAATAGTTGGCATGATTGTTAGTGTTGGAAGTTTTATAGTACTTAGAAAGAGAGCTGCAAAGGAGTAATATGCGATTATCGAATTCTGCGATTGGAAAAACAGTTCTCTTCGGGGTGGTAGTGGGATTGATCCTGAATGGCTTGGTGGTTGATCACGCAAGAGCGACTAGCGTGGATGAGATAACAATTACTTATCCCTATTATGGGTTTGTCGAAGACCCGGAGAAGCCTTGGGGTTCGGTTTATGATGCTTTGGACGAAACTGGTGAGGTGCAATATAGCGATGCGTTTTTCGATGAGCCCTCGGCTGGCGAGCACGCTAAACTTCGGGCGTTATCTTATGCATTGGCACTAGCTGGGTATGAAAACCAGGCTGACGGTTATCCGGCTAACATCTCTAACCCTAATCCGAAGTTATATAATATGCTTACGCAGATGGGGTTTTTAGATCTTGAAAGTTGGGATATAACTTCGGAAGAAAATGGTCATTCGATGGGGACGACAATTGGTCACAAGACCTTGCAGGATGGGCAGGAGCTCGTAGTGGTAGCGCCACGAAATTATAACTACATGACAGAATGGCTATCGAATTTTAATGTGGGAACGAGTGGTGACCATGCAGGATTTTCGGAATCGGCGAGATTGATCGTCGATAGGTTCAATCAGTATGTTTCGGCTCATAATTTTGAAAACTATAAAGTTTGGGCTGTTGGATATTCGCGAGGTGGGGCAGTAGTGGATTTATTTGCGAAGAGTATTAATGCGAATATTATTGATTATGGTTTTGAGCCAGACGATTTCTATGTGTATACTTTTGGCGCGCCGAAGGCAAGCGCCGTTGAGACTAAATATGCAAATATTCATGATGTAAAGGATGGCAACGATTTATTGCTGGGGTATTTGTTCCCAGAAGTTTGGGGCTTTTACAATACGGGAGTTTATGAGGAAATCCATCCTGCGGATGCAGAGATTGCTACGGTGATGATTGATATTTCCGATTTGGCTGATAGTGGTAGGGCGCCTAATTTGCTTATGGAAAATAAGGGTGTAACGCAGGATGTCGGTACCATGAATGGGCGAGATTTTATGGATGAGTGGTTGCAGTTTGTGACTGGGAGTGGTCTAACTCGTGAGTATTTTGATACAGAAGTGAAGCCGCCACTTTCGGCCCTAATGAAGTTATATCAACTGAGAACGTTGGATAAACAGAGTGAATTTACGAGTTTTTTGACGGACACCGATAAAGGGATGGCTGCGATGATGGCTGGTAATGCGTTCGCTGATTTGATGACTGGGCCGTATAGCGGTGCTACCTTGGAGGAGCGTTTGGCAAACTTTCCTCCATATCAGGATTTGGTGAAAATTATGAAAGGTACGGCCATGGCGGCCGATATTGATGAGCTTTTATCGTATCTAACTGGCTATATGGGCGTGTATGGCGATTATGAGTCTAGACTTGGTGTGACACCAAAGGTGAGTGCAGAAGAATTTGCGGTGATTAAAACGGAGTTGCCGAAATTAGTGAAAGCGCTTTCGCCGATTTTGATTGCAGATGCTATGTATACGCAAGCGACTTATGGTGAGAATTATTCTTTGTATTATACTTATTCTCTGGTCAGCAATGCTGAGAATCTAGTGATTGGGCATATCCCGGAAAGTATTATGCCGATTTTGAAGAGCCTGATTGTGGATGGCGATGAGTGGGTGCCAGGCGTTCCCAATACTGGCTATATGAGTGCAAATCGTGAAAGCGGATGTTTGGTAGCTGTGTATGATGTCTGGGCCATTATGTCGGTTACGTTATTACTAGTAGCAACAACGGCTCTTATATTCATGGTTCGGAAAACCGATACGGTGTAACGGTATAGACCAGTGGGACGCTCTTAGCATATATTTTGTTGTAATTTTTACAATTTTAGCATAAAGGTCTTGTAAATGCTATATTTAGTGTGGTAGAATAATTGTAAGACGCTAAATGTAGGGTCGAACCATATTGTGAAGTGGGTGTACATGAAGATAAACAGAATATGGAATAGACCGTAAATACAAGAATAGAACATGCATAAGGAGGTAAAAATAAATGTTCAAGCGAATTATCAAACGTGACGGGAAGATTGTGAAATTCGACCCGGAGAAGATTACCGAGGCGATTGCGAAGGCGGGGTTGGTGACTGAGGAGTTCAAATACGACCGCGCCAAGGCGATTGCCGAGAAAGTTTTGAAAAGGGCAGAAACAAACATTAAAGAGCGGACGCCACATGTGGAGCAGATTCAGGATATCGTCGAGGATGTCCTACTGGAATCGTCATTCAAGAAAACGGCAAAAGAATATATCCGATATCGTCAAGAACGCTCTCGACGGCGCGAGGCGAAGTCTGATCTCATGAACATTTATCGGACGATTTCTCATGCTGATGCAAGTGAAGATTCGGATGTTAAACGTTCCAACGCGAATGTCGACGGCAACTCCGCGATGGGTAAAATGTTGCAGTTCGGTGCGGAGGGTTCGAAAGTTTTCGCAAAAACTTTGTTGCTCCGGCCCGACATCGCGGCGGCGCACGATAATGGCGACATACATATTCACGATCTTGATTTTTATGCGACTGGTACGCTGACTTGTTGCCAGAGCGATCCGTTTGTGCTATTTGAAAATGGCGGCTTTAATACCGGACATGGACACCTCAGGACGCCAAACTCGATTGGTTCGTATGGGGCGTTAGCGGCAATTCTCCTGCAAGCGAATCAGAACGAGCAACACGGCGGACAGTCGATCCCGAACTTCGATTACGCAATGGCGCCAGGGGTAAATAAATCTTTTCGTAAAGCATTGAAGCGTAATCTGGAAAAATACAATAAGTTTGCAGGTAAGAAAGTCTCGCTCGAAGTAAAAGACGACTATGATTACGGTGACGATAAAAAACTCGAAAAACTGAAATGGCCGAAAGAAGTCATTGAGGCGTCGAACGAAGACGTGGAGCGTGAAACTTTGCAAGCGATGGAAGGCTTTATCCATAACCTAAATACGATGCACTCGCGGGCGGGGGCGCAGGTGCCGTTTACCTCGATTAACTTTGGCACGGATACAACCCCGGCGGGGCGACTGGTCTCGAAATATCTGCTTGAAGCAACGGAGAACGGCCTTGGTAAAGGCGAGACGCCAATTTTCCCAATCTCGATTTTTAAGGTGAAGTCGGGAGTAAATTATGAACCGGACGATCCGAACTATGACCTTTTCAAAAAGTCGATGGAAGTATCGGCGAAGCGATTGTTCCCGAACTTCTGCTTCATCGACGCGCCGTACAATTTGAAGTACTACAAGCCGGGCGACTATCGCACTGAGATTGCTACGATGGGATGTCGGACGAGGGTCTTCGCATCGGTTTTCCCAGAATCAGATGGCATCGTGACAGGCAGAGGGAACTTGTCATTTACGACGATTAATCTGGTGCGAATCGGCATCAAACACGGCATTTGCCTTGGCGAGCGTAAGGAGGCTGACTGGGATGGATTCTATAAGGAGCTTGACGAAAAACTGGATCTCGTGAAGGATGAGCTTCTGGAAAGATTTGAGTTCCAGGCGAATCAGCATGTACGTAACTTTCCATTCCTGATGGGGCAGGGTAACTGGTTTGGGTCGGAGAAACTCGGCATGAACGATACTTTACGCGACGTAATTAAGCATGGCACGCTCTCGATTGGCTTCATCGGCTTGGCGGAAACATTGGTCGCAATGACTGGCAAGCACCATGGTGAGGACGAGGAGTCCCGCGAGCTGGGGCTAGACATCATTACTCATATGCGCGAGAAATGCGATCAGTACTGTAAGAAGTACAAGTTGAACTTCTCGTTGCTTGCGACGCCGGCAGAGGGTATTGCGGGGCGTTTTACTAAAATTGACCGCAAAGAGTTCGGCGTAATACCAGGCGTGACGGATCGAGATTTCTATACAAATTCATTCCATGTACCGGTATACTATCCAATTTCGGCTTTTGAAAAGATTGATATTGAGGCGCCATATCATAATCTGTGTAACGCGGGACATATTACATATATTGAGCTTGACGGTGATCCGTCGCAAAATATTGCGGCGTTTGAGGCGGTGATACGCAAGATGCATGATGCGGGAATCGGCTACGGTTCGGTAAACCATCCAGTTGATCGCGATCCGGTGTGTGGTTATTCGGGTATAATTAAGGGTGAGCGATGCCCACACTGTGGGCGATTGGAAGGAGACGTATCCTTCGAAAGGGCCTCTCACTGTGGTTGCTGAATTGCCAGCAACTCCGCAACCACCTGATGGGTTCATCCGTCTTTCGGGGCCGCTAGAGCACGATAATATTGTGAACGGCGATGGGCTGCGGGCGGTAGTCTGGACGCAGGGCTGCCCGAACCATTGCCCGGGTTGCCAGAACCCTGAAACGTGGGACTTCGCGGGCGGATTTGAGGTCGAGATTGACGAAATCTGCCGGAGACTGAGCGAATTTCCGGGGCAGACGGGGCTAACTTTCTGCGGTGGTGAGCCTTTCGTACAGCCACGAGCCTGTAAGCAGATAGCAGACTATGTGCGAGATAAACTCGGATGGGATGTTTGGAGCTTTTCGGGATTTACCTATGAGCAGATAAAGGAGACTGGTGGCGAAGCGTGGGAGTTTCTGAAATCGCTTGATGCCCTGATCGACGGTCCGTTTATCCTTTCGCAAAAGGATCTCAGTCTGAGGTATCGAGGTTCGCGAAATCAACGTCTCTTGCATTTGGAGCGCGGAACTGGTAAAATAGTATCACAAGAATAAGGAGGTTGCTTTGAGTAGCGCGTTTACGGTAGTTCCAATGAGTCAACATATTCGCTTGGAAGCGGGTAAGGTTTATGAGGGGGAAATCACGGTGGCGAATCCAGCAGATGCGACGAGCGATTTTCATTATGCGGTAGACGTGAATCCTTATAGTGTGATTGACGAGTTCAATACGGCAGACCTTGCGACGCAGTCTGACCGGTCGGAGATAGTGAAGTGGATTGAAATCGAGAATCCGACTGGCGTGATTAAACCGAACGAGGTGGCGAAGGTCAAATATAAAATTAACGTACCAATTACGGCGCCGGGTGGTGGTCAGTACGCGGCGCTCGGAGTGCGTTCAAACGAAGAAGCGACGGCGACAAGTGGAGCCTCGGTGCAGAATGTGTTTGAGCTGGCAAGCCTGATCTTCGCGGAGGTGGCAGGTGATACGAAACACGAGGGGCGGATTCTGGAAAATACTATTCCCGGATTTGTCACAAATGGTCAACCTGTTGTGAGTGCTTTACTTACAAACACTGGTAACGTTCATGAAACGGCGCAAGTTGAGATAAAAGTAAAAAACGCGATTACTCAGGAAGTGATTTTTCCGAAGGATGACCAGAACGGCGAATTCAACGAATTGGTAATGCCTGGGGCGACACGTTATGTGACGCGCGAGATTAGCGATATGCCGATGCTAGGTGTCTTTTCGGTAACGCAAAATATCAGCTTCCTCGGCGATGTTTCGGAAAATACTGCGACGATGGTTGCTTGTCCAATATGGTTTATGGTGTTGATGATCGTAACTCTCGGGGCGATTATTGGCGGCATCGCGGCGGGTATCGTGCGGCATCGCCACAAGAAGAAAGCAGAAGAGGCTCTGCAATAGCTTATGGTGTATTTGGACTATGCAGCGACTTGTCCGATACTGCCGAGCGTGGCGTCAGCTATGGCGGCAGCTGAGCGAAAGTACTTCGCAAATGCATCGGCTTTGCATACTCCCGGGCATCAGGCAATGAACGAGATTGAAGATTGTCGCGAGAAGCTAGCACGGATGGTAGGGTGTGAGGCGGATGAAATTATATTTACTTCCGGAGCGACAGAGAGTAATAATACAGTCGTGAGAACATTTGAGGGGTGCGAGATAGAGACTTCACCATTCGAGCATCATTCGGTGATTGAAGCGGCGAAGAAATATCGAGGCGAGAAGCTACCGAAACTCTATTCGTATATGCTAGCCAATAACGAAACTGGTGCGATTTTGAATTTACCGCATCCAGAAGTAAGCGCCTGTCATTTTTCCGTAAATACAGACCTATTTGCGGCCAAAAACGAGTGGGGTAAGGAGCTGGCAACAGACCGTAGAAGTGCGTATTTCCATTCGGATTTGACGCAGGCTCTCGGTAAAATACCGGTGAACGTGAAAGATTTGGGGCTAGACTATGCAACATTTAGTGCGCACAAGATAGGAGGTCCGGTGGGGGTGGGGGCTCTGTATGTACGACGGGGTGTGCCATTTTGTCCGCTACTAATCGGCGGGCGCCAAGAGGGAGGTCGGCGTGGTGGAACTTATAATACAATAGGTATTATTGGTTTCGGGGCAGCGCTTGACGAGGTAGAACGGAATGGCGATATCGAAGAGTACAATACGCGAATTAGAAATATGCGAGATACTCTGGCGCGGATGATTCTGAAAGATATCCCGGGTAGTTCGCTGAACACAGATCTGATGCCGGGGCGCAGTTTGCCGAACATTCTCAATGTATCATTTGCGGCGGCGGAGGGTGAATCGATACAACTTTATCTTGATGCTGAGGAGATTGTGGTGTCAACGGGGTCAGCCTGTGCCGCGGGTGATATTAAGCCGTCACATGTGCTGATGGCACTAGCTGGTGATGCCGAAGTGGCACATTCGTCGATTAGATTTTCATTTGGGCTCGCGAATACGATGCGCGACGTGGAGGCAGTGATGCGAGTTTTGCCTGGCATTATAAAGAAGTTACAAGGAGTGAGTACGGTTGCATTATGACAAAGCAAGATTGGGTATATTCAGAGACGGTAAAAGAACACTTTTTGAATCCGAGGAACTTTTTGATGGGTGATGAAAGCGGGTTTTCGTATGATGCGGTGGGGACGGTAGGAAATCCGGTCTGCGGCGACCAGATGAAAATGTATATCAAGGTGGCGCGGCGGGAGGATGGTGCGGAAGTGATTGACGATATACGATGGAAGACGTATGGGTGCGCTTCGGCAATCGCTTCGACTTCGGCGCTTTCGGAAATTGCGAAGGGCAAGACTCTGGACGCGGCATTATTGATTTCGGCGGAGGATATCGACGCGTATCTCGGTAAGTTACCAAAACACAAGTTTCACTGTTCGATTCTGGGGCACGATGCACTGCGTGATGCGATCGAACAATATCGCAAAAACCATTAACCTGCATGATATAATAGTGATATGAAAATAACTATTCTAGGAGCGGGGGCGTTTGGGACGGCGCTGGGCGGAGTGTTAGCAGAGAAGGGCTATGATATAGATTACTATGACTCGCAGATTCAACGTAGAAGCCTAAGCGAAGCACTTTCTGGTGCACAGACGATGATATTATGTGTACCGTCGGCGGCGGTTCCGCATTTGTTGCCATATTTACCGAAAGACAAGCCAATGGTCGTGGCGACGAAAGGCATCCTGGGAAAGCAGGCTTTTTCGGAGTTTCGCGACGTAATGGTGCTATCGGGGCCGGGGTTTGCGGATGATATAAAGGCGCGTCGTGAAACATACCTGACGGCAACCGACGAGCGTGTAGTAGAGCTTTTTACGACTGATTATTTGAATTTTGATAAAACCGGCGATGTGCAGGGGGTGCTACTGTGTGGGGCACTAAAAAACGTCTATGCGATTCTCGCTGGATGGTACGGGCTAACGCGTGGGAGTGTAGAGTGGGAGCGCTACATAACAGAGGCGGCGGAAGAAATGCAGGCGCTTATTTCAGCCAACGGCGGAGAAGCGGCGACGGTGGATTTGGCGTGTGGTATCGGTGATTTAAAATTAACATGTGGATTGCCATCGAGAAACTACGAATATGGACAGATGCTAAGGTCTCAGCAAAATACCGAGCCTCAAAAGACAGTCGAAGGGCTCACGACACTTCGGAAGATATTGAAGGGTGATCTGGCGGTGCCAGAGTCGGCGGTGCATTTAAGAGAATTAATGGATTTAAGTAAAAATTGGGGCTAGCCCCGCAAACGGAGGTAATATGGGACTTAATGCTGGACAGAAAAAAGCCGTAGAATATCTGGAAGGGCCACTACTAGTGCTTGCTGGTCCGGGGACTGGTAAAACGCAACTTTTGTCGGAGAAGATTGCATATATTCTGAAAACCACCGACACTAATGCGGAAAATATCCTGTGTCTCACTTTTACGGATACGGGTGCGAAAAATATGCGCGAGCGGCTGAAAACGGTGATCGGCAAGGATGCTTTAAAGGTAACGATTGGAACATATCATGCCTTTGGGCAGGAGATTTTGGCGCAATATAAGTCCTATTCGGTAGACTATGATCGGCGGCTTGATGCGGCGATTGATGAAGTGCGTCAGTACAAAATCGTGAAGTCGATTCAGGATCGGTTGCCGGGAACGGATATTCTGCGGGGGGATTCCGTAAAAGATATTATTTCGGTTATCAGTGATGCTAAGGGAGCAAATTTGTCGGCCGAGGATTTAACGCTGGTTGCGAGTCAAAATATCGCCGACTCGGAAGTGCTATCGGAGACCATCTCGCCGCTACTTCAAAATATCGTGCCGCGTAAGTTTCGCGAATCATATGACAATGCCTATCAGCCAATTTATGAACTGCTAAAAACACATATTGACGATGCGTTTATCGTGAAGAATATTGAGCGCAATATATCTGGACTGGCGCGAAGTATGAAAGAAGCTATACTGGCGGCAGAGGAAGCAGAGAGCATTAAGCCCCTGTCGGCATGGAAAGACGCTAATTTTGAAAAGACTGAGCAGGGTGAATATCGACTAAAAGACCGAGTGGCGAATAAGAAACTATTGTCGATTGCGCGGGTGATGCAAGAGTACGAGGAGTACTTGCGGGCCGAGGGGTTGTTTGATTTTGATGATATGATTCAGGAGGCTATCTTTGCACTTCGCAATGACGCTGGATTCAAGGCGACTTTGCAAGAAAAATATCAGTTTATCATGCTGGACGAGTTCCAAGATACCAATCCGTCACAGCTAGCGATTGTTAAAGAGCTGACTGACTATGAGAAGCCATTGGTGATGGCGGTAGGCGATGATGACCAGGCGATTTATGAGTTTCAGGGGGCGAATGCGTCGAATTTGACGGATTTTCAGAGGTATTATGAGGCGGAGGTGGTGCCGCTGACCGAGAATTACCGAAGTACACAGGAGATTTTGGACTTTTCGCGCGAGATTATCAATCAGGCTCCGGATAGATTTGCCGATAAGGTATTGACGGCGCACAAGCCAAATCCTGCGAAATCGCAGATTTATCGATACGAGTTCAACTCATCTGATGCAGAGTATGGGTTCGTGGCGGAGAAGATTGCAGAGCTAATCAAGAGTGGGGTGCGACAGGATGAAATTGCGGTGATTTCGTATAAAACGAAGTATTTTGAGCCGCTATTGCCATACCTCAAAGCACATCCGGAAATCAAAATTGCTTATGAGAAGCGTGATAACTTGTTTGACGACGAGCAGATACATGAGATTTTGACGGTATTAAGATTTGTGTGGGAAATCGCGAATGAGAAGCGCCCGACGGTGCAGATTATGGAGGTGTTATCGTATCCATTCTGGGGAGTGGACGTGCTTGAAGTGGTGCGGCTCGTGGGGGCGGCGCGTGCGTCGCATCGCCCGACATTTGACTATCTGTCAGGGGAAGGAAGCGAGACGATGCAAGCCACAATGCGTTTTCTGGCAGAATTGGCTGCAAAATCTTTCACGGAGCCGTTAGAAGTCATGTTGGACTACATGATTGGGCTAATGCCGCTGGGCGATTATCGTTCGCCGTTTTTGCGGTTTTATACAGGGGTGGGGGCGAAAGTAAGCGCCTATCAATCTTCCGCAGAAAAACCCGAAAATTCGCGCGAATATCGGACTTTTGTGTTATACGAGAATCTAGCGTCACTAAGGGGGAAACTAATGTGGCATTTCGGCGATCAGCGGCTTTCGCTTTCACATTTAATCGAGATGGTGGATGACTATACGGCGGCGGATATGATGCTAACTACGACTAGCCCTTATCGAGATGCGGACGAGGCGGTGCAGATTCTTACGGCACATAAGTCGAAGGGTTTGGAGTTTGAACATGTGTTTATCCTTTCGGCCGACCATACAGCGTGGGGCAAGGGTAAAGGAAATAACAATTTGTTGGTACTACCGAAAAATCTGATTCAGATCCGTCATACCGGTACGACGGATAGTGAAAAGTTGCGCGTGCTCTACGTCGCGCTAACGCGAGCGAAGCAGGCGCTATATATCACCAACTCACTGAGCGATTTCAAAGGGAAATCACCCGAAAGGTTGGAGTATCTGGAAGAATATGTTGCGAAGAATGCAGATGGTGAGGAGGAAGTGATTTCGCCGTTTTTGCCGGAGCGCAAAGTGCGATTGATGTATAACATACAGAGTGCGGCGGTGCGTGAGGAAAACGTGCGGAATTGGCTAGCGGCATTCATCAATGAATCGCCAGATATGCGGGCGATTTATCGGGAGCGCGTCGAGAAGCTAAGAATGTCGGCGTCGGCGCTGACGTCGTTTATCGATATTGTTTATGCGGGGCCAGTGAGTTTCTTTGAATCGTACATTTTGCAGGCGCCGCGCGAGGCGATGACGGAAGCTCTGGCCTACGGAGATTTGATTCATCGGGCATTTGAATACGTGACAAAACATAAAACAAGCGATGCGGAGGCGACGGCCTATTTCCTAGACGAATTGGCGAGATTGGATTTGCCGTCTGATGTAATGCAAAAAATTCGCGAGAAAGGGCCGGCGGATCTGGCGGTGGGGTTGTCGCGGTGGGGTGAGATTTTGCGTAGCGGCGAGGCGGAGGTGGATTTCTATACGGAACGAATAACGGTTAACGGAGTGCCAGTAACGGGTAAAATCGATCATATTATCGTGGATGAAGAAAAGAAAACGATCGAAGTATTTGATTTCAAAACCGGAGCATATCATAAAGAAAAATGGCAAGGGCATGCGACTTTGTATAAATATATGTTGCAACTTTTGTTCTACAAAACGCTACTTAACCATTCGGCGAAATATGCGAAATATCGAGTCGAGAGGGCGCATATTCTATTCGTGACGCCAGATAAAGACGGCGAAGTTTATGATAAAATATATGAATATGACGATGCGGACGAAGCGGAGTTCCTAGCTCTACTCGCGGCGGTATATAATGAGGTTTCGTCGCTGAGGTTCCTGGACGAACCGGAGATCTTGGTAGAGGCCAATACGGCGCTGGGGCTAAAAGACATCAAAAACTTCATCGCGCTACTGCTTGATAAGAACGCCGACTTGTAGTATAATAGTTGTCAAACTTACAAGAACGGTGGTGAATAAGTAAGTCAGTACATTTTGAAAGGGGGTGTAGGATGTGGCGCAGACTACTTGCCCGAAGTGCGGCAAGGTGCTTGTAGGCGATCTCTATGATTTGCCTCGCTTGCTGGACCGGCATGAGGAAATGGAGCACCGGCAGGGGTTCCGCGGTAGTTCCAGCTGGAACAAGTGCAGTGCGTGCGGCGGCACCGGCAGAGATGCTTATCGTTTGCCGTGCAAGATTTGCCGCGGTAGCGGCATGGTGTAAGTAAAATGAGTAAAGAAGTAAGCAACACATCAATATCGGAGCAAGGGCCTCTTGGCCCTTGCTAATTCAAAATAACTGTGATATAATGGGAGTAATTATGGCAAAGAAGAATAATACTAAGCGCAAGTTGGTCGGTCTGGTCTCTGAGGAATCTGGGGTGCGTGCTTATTACACTAAGAAAAACACCATGAACACTCCTGATAAATTGAGCCTGAGAAAATACGATCCAGTACTTCGCAAACATGTCCTCTTCGTGGAAACCAAAAAGAATCTCGGCCGAAACGAAGTTAAGGAAAAGAAACGTTAAAAATAATCCCGTAAGGGATTATTTTTTGGTGCGATATTCAATGTCGCGGAGAACATTCATGAAGTACATAAATGATTCGTATGGTGATGCGTAGGCGGAGAAATAGGCATGGACGTCGCCGTCGTTCCAATACTTAGTACACATAGAATACGGGTGGTCGCTAGTGGTAAGTTTGCGCCAGTCGCTGATGAGGGTCAGGTCGTGGGTGGCAAGGACGGCGTTTTTAAGGTTATAGAGCGTGGAGGAAGCCTCTTGTTGCATGGCGTTGGAGGCCCAAGCGGATAAATCGCGTTCGGTGTCGGCCCAAGTGACGGTTTCGGGCATTGAAATCTCGGCAACGGGTGGCTCTAATGCGGCGGCCTCGGAGACGGTGACGAATTTGTTTTCGTACTGAGAAAGCCACGCTGGAATCAGACTGTCTAGGAAGTTAAAGATGCCAGTATCACGCCATTGGTGCTCGCCGAAGGTCTCGAAATCCATGAAAAGATTGATGAGTGGGCCATTCAAGCAGGCGTTATCAAGCCAGCGAAGATATTTGGCGGTAGTGAGTGGCCACTCTTTCCAGCCTCGGTCCGAGAAACGAAAAGCGATATCGTCAGAAAGACGGTAGTTTTTGAGGAGGAGTTTTGTGGTGCGACAGCCGGCGGGAGAATATACATGATTGGGGCTGCGCCATTCGAGAACTTTATCCCAACCTTCGGCGAGAATGGCTTGGTAGCCTGATGCGTCCGCCCAACGCGCCAAGGCGTCATTGTAGGCAAATTCGGTATTGCGAAAACTGCGCGGTGTGATGCCGAATAGCTCACGGATTTTCTCGGCGTGCATTTGTACCTGAGCGACAAACTCGTCGAAATCATAGAAAAAGGCCAGGGAATGATAGTAAGTCTCACCGACGATCTCGGCTTGACCGCGGCGAACCATATAGCGGATAATGTCGACGAGCTCTGGCGCGAAGCGCTCGGCTTGTTCGAGCCAAGTACCAGTGATGCTGAATGAAACTTTGAAATCTGGGTAACGTTCCATGTTGTCTTTCAGGAGATTTAACATGGGGAAATAAGATTTCGTGGCAACTTTCTTAAAAATACGTTCGTTGTTTTCGCGGGCAGAGTACGGCATATCGAAATATCGTGAATTGTTGCCAACGTCAAAAATTGAGTATTCACGATAGCGAATCGGTTGATGAATATGTAAATACAAACAAATCGCGCGCACCCTAAATTAAAACCTCTTATGTTTAATGTTTTTATTATACACCTTCAAGCATTTTTTCGCAACATCATTCCAGGAAAATTGGTGATATTCGTGTGCGACGTTGGTGGTCAGGGTAGTGCGTAAACCTTCGCTACCTGCGATAGCAATGATTTCGTCAGCGAGTTTCTGTTCGTCCCAGTAGTCGTATTTCAAACTTGACCAGATAATCTCGGACACGCCAGATTGTTTTGAGAGAATGAGTGCGTCGCCATGGTGGGCGGCTTCGAGAGCGGTGAGGCCAAATGGCTCTGAGACGGAACTCATGACAAAAATGTCGGTAATACTATATATATCGCGGAGACGTTTGCCGCGGATAAAACCAGTGAAGACAACATTCTTGCTGATGCCGAGATCGGCAGCAAGTTCGATGAGGCTATTGCGTTCCTCGCCGTCGCCGGCTAGCACGAACACGAGCCGGGGATTTTGCTCGATGGCTAAGGCGGCGGCATGAAGAAAATTGTGGAGGCCTTTCTGTATGGTAAAACGGCCGACGGTAGAAACGATGGTGAAGCCGGATGATTTGAGATGTTCAAGGTAATGATAAGGGGTGGCGGAAAAACGATAGGCGCTTTTTTCGTAATCTTCGTCGAGAGAATTGTAGATGACGGAAATCTTGCTAAGCGGGATGTGGTATTTGTCGTGAATAAGGCGCTTCGTGGACTCGGATACGGCGATAATTTCGTCGGCGAGAAGTAGGCCCTCTTGCTCGATTTCATGAATGAGGGGATTGCCGACATGCATACCAGCACGATCGAATTCAGTAGCATGAACATGGGCTATGAGTGGTTTGTGGAGGGACTTCTTGGCGAGAATACCAGCTTCGTAGGTGAGCCAGTCGTGGGCGTGAATGACGTCCGGACGAAACTCGCTGAGATGCTTTTTAATAAAATCCTGGTATGCGTGCTGGACGTCGCGAATGGAAAGATAATTGGTAGGGGACTCGGTAGGGATAATTTTGTCGCAAATGCGCATATTGTCGTAGGCGCCGCCAAAACGGTAGATTGGGTCTAGATTGGTAGCGGGAATAACGTGCATGAAATCGATTTCTTGATGGTCAGCGGTATATGGTATTATAAAATCTATATCCGCTCCTTCACGGGCGAGAGCGCGTGCCATATTAAGACAGGCAACACCAAGCCCCCCAGAATTGTGAGGTGGAAGTTCCCAGCCAAGCATGAGTATTTTCATCTCTTCCATTTTATCACACTTTGTGCTAAAATGGAAATATAACTTATTTAGGTACGGACTAAGTCCGTCGTAGGGGCGTAGCTCAGTTGGTAGAGCAGCGGTCTCCAAAACCGCGTGTCGTGAGTTCAAGTCTTGCCGCCCCTGCCATTTTTTGTGCTATAATATGTAGTATGAAGATGTCACGGCGCCGGCAACACGCAATGTCACATTTATTAATTGCAGTTTTGTTTGTGGCTTTTGCGATATTTATTGGAATGACAGTGGCAACTGGCCTAAATGAGAGTTATGCGCAGCGACCGATTGACGACAAATCTGCCATTTATTGCTCTGAGCAGGACGATCGACCGCCAGAAATCGAAATACGAGGTGAGGCTAGTGTGACTTTGGTTGTGGGGGCTGAGTATGACGATGCTGGTATTGAGGTATATGATTATTGTGAGATTTTAACGAATGAAACGATTGGGGCAGTAGATACTACCACTCCTGGAACTTACGAAATAAAATATCGTGTGGTGGATTCGCGCGGTAATGAAGCTACGCAGACACGAACAGTGCAGGTCATCCAAGCGAGCCGCGGTATAGTATATCTAACTTTTGATGATGGGCCGGGGCCGTACACGGCGGAATTGCTAGATATTCTAGCCAAATACAATGTTAAGGCGACATTTTTCGTGACTGGTGCTGGCGACGACGCACTAATTGTGCGAGAATATAACGAAGGCCATGCGGTAGGGTTACATACTATGTCGCACAATTACGCGTATATTTATCAAAATATCGATACGTTTTTCGGTGATTTGTATGCGGTGCAAAATCGCGTAAAGAATATAACTGGTCACACTTCGACGTTAATGAGGTTTCCGGGAGGAAGTTCAAATGTGATTAGCGCGCTATACGACGGTGGAACTAGAATTATGTCGCAACTCACTAGCGAGGTCGAGCGAAGAGGATTTTCGTATTTTGATTGGAATATCTCATCTGGCGATGCCGGTGGAGCATCTACGGCGGACGAAGTATATGCAAATGTCGTAAACGGTTTCCGTGAGGGTGGAAGTTCCGTGGTTTTGCAGCATGACATTAAGGGTTTCTCGGTGGCGGCGGTGGAGCGCATCATTCAATATGGACTAGCGAATGGCTGGACGTTTGATAAACTATCGGCTAGCTCTTTTGCGGCGCATCATGGCGTAAATAACTAAAAATCTGCACAAAAATATATTTTCTATGCTATAATGGAAACAGTATGGAAGGTAAAAAATCAAAACCTCGCGCAATTTTAGTTTTCGGGGCGCCGTGTAGCGGTAAAACTACTTTTGCGGAAAAATTTGCTAAGAAATTTGATCTCGCCTACTATAATTTTGATGAGATTCGCGAGCAATACCGGCTAACGCGTAAGAACATGCTGCTTGTGATTGAATTACTCGGGCGGACAGGCAAGACAATTGTGATCGAGGGCGGTCTGGATACAGAGAAGGAGCGCGCGGAGATGCGAAACGCCCTGAGAAGTTCCGGATATGAGCCTTCTCTCGTATGGGTGCAGACTGATATTGCGACGATACGGATGCGGATGAAGTTCCGCTACAAATCGGTTGCCAAGGCAAAAGAAGCCTATGATGAGGCGGTCGAGACTATGGAGGCTCCGATTGAGAGTGAGCATCCGATTATATTGTCCGGGAAGCATACCTTTGAGACCCAGACGAAGCATATTTTGGCTGGTTTAGCCGATACCGACAAGAAATAACCTGCCGATATGATTATCGAAGATGACGAATTTGGTGAGGTCATTGTGCGCAAATCTCCGCTGGCGCGGAATATTAAGTTTTCGATTTCGACTTCGGGTCGACTCGCGATGTCGGTTCCGGCACATACTTCTGATTTTTTGGCAAGGAGGTTTCTAAATCGTAACCGTGAAATGGTGCGCGAAAAACTCCCCGTGAAAGATCCACGCGAGCAAAAGGCGCGTGACTATCAAAAAAAGGTCTTGATGAAAAAAGCGCGTGAGTATTTGCCGTATAGGTTGGAGTATTTTGCAAAGTTATATGGGTATGAATATGAAAAATGTCGTTTGACGCACGCCAATACGCGGTGGGGTAGTTGTTCGAGTAACCGCACGATTTCTTTGAACATTGGGTTGATGAAATTGCCGGAGGCCCTGCGGGACTACGTGATCGTACATGAACTGGCGCATCTTAACCACATGGATCACTCGAAGGATTTTTGGGCGGAGGTGGCGCTACATGACAAAAATTACAAAAATCACGAAAAAAAGTTGAAAATGTTTTCGCCTGGCGTGTAGTTATGAGATGAGCGGCGACAAAATGATAGCGAAGCCGCCGCCGGGGGCAAGGTAAATATCGAGATTGTCGCGCCTAGTGATGCGGCGCTTTAATATCTGGTGAGCATAAGGGTTGTCGCGATAGTGAGCGTCAGGGGCGTCGGCATAGATTGTGGCGAGATAAGTATTAGAGTCCAGAAAATTGAAGTCTAGGATGACATGACGCGAGGATTCGTTGGTGACCCCACCGATATACCATTCGTGGTCGTCGCTCTCGCGGGCTACAACGTAGTATTCTCCGATTTCGCCAGCGAGCGGCACGGTGCGTTCGTAGGTGGTGGGCACGCGACGGATGAATGTAAAGAGGTCAGGGAAGCGCTCCTCGTACATGAATGGGCGATCGGCGGCCATGGTCATGCCTGAGTAGATGGTGACATAGTAGGCTAGTTGGCGCGTGATGGTAGTGGATAGACGTTTGACACTGTTTTCGATATCAAAAATGCCTGGCGTGTAGTCCATGCCGCCGGATAATAATCTGGTGTAGGGCAAGAAACAGGCGTGCGACGGGCTGATGGCTCCGCCCTCATACTCTTGACCGCGAGCGCCCTCGCGAGAAAGCAGATTGGGGAAAGTGCGTTCAATACCGGTACCTTTGATGGGTTCGTGAATATCGAGGCAGATGTGCTTCCTTGCGGCAAGCTCGATGGTTTTCTGGTAGTGATTGACACCAATTTGCGAGTGATGATACTCGTGTCGGCCGTTGATAGTCATCATGCTGCCGGCATAGCCGGTCTTGATAAAACGCACACCGCGGGCGGCATAATAATTATAGGCGTCTTCGAGTTGAGATTCGTAATTGTCAACGAAACCGACGGTTTCGTGATGGCCGACAAGCTCGATATTTTGGCGTCTAGCGTAGCGGGCGACGGCGTCGAAGTCAAAGTCTGGCGTAGGGGTAGTAAAACTGTTATGGATGCCGTTTTCGAGCCAGTTGCCTTCCCAACCATCGTTCCAGCCCTCGATGAGAAGCCCGGAAATGCCGAGGCGGACGGCTGCGTTGATATATTCTATGGCGTGCTGAGTGGTGGCACCGTGTCGTTCGCCAGGCGCCCAAGTCCATTCGCCAACATACATGGCCCACCAGATACCGATGAACTTCAGAGTGTGCACCCATGAGAAATCCATGGTCGGGGCAGGATTTAGTGCATACATAACGCGGTTGGCGGTGAGGGCGAGAGCCGAATCGGCGATCATGATGAGGCGCCAAGGGGTTTCAAATGGTAAATTGACATGGGCTTTGGTGTGGTCAGAAAGTGGAGTGATGTCGGCGGCGAGGATATTGTTGTCGTTTAATTTGAGAGTCATGGAGCCATAATTATAGAGGGCGGCTTCGTGGATGGACAAGAAATATCCAGCGGGCGTGCTGATAGTGAGTGGAGTATGCACGGAGGAGATGAGATTATAAATGTAGCTTTTCTCGTAATTATATTCATAACGATCAGGCTGATAGGCGGGGATTTTCCAGGTCGTAGCGTTGGGGCTGACGTTAAACTCGGTGAGTTCCTCAGTGATAGTGAGGCGTTGAAACTTGGGTTGGGGCGGTATTTCGTAGCGAAAAGCGACAGCGTCATTAAAAACTCGGAAACGCACAGTAAAGATGCGCGGGTTTTTGGTAGATTCGGTTAAATAGAATGCCGATTCGTGGTAATTGTTGTCGATGAAGCGATCTTCGCCCCATTGGAGCTCGATTTTTTCGTTTTTGATGCGGTTCTTGGTGCGAACGAGACGGAGGTTGCGACGCAGTGGCGCTTCGCCGCTCAAATTGAAACCGAGCCTGGAATAGTCAATGATAGTCTTGTGGTCACGCATAACTTGATAGCAGATGGCGCCACTTTTGATGGCGAAGCGACAGACTGTGCGCCCGTCAGGCGAGGTGATTTCGCGAGTTAGATTGTCCTGTCGTAAAAGTTGTGCCCACTTGAACATAATATTATTATAACACAGTATGCTATAATTGGAGTATGAAGCGAAGACGGGAAAGTGTACTTAAAATCGCGGTGATTATAGGCTGCTTACTTTTGGCTGGTGCAGGAGTGTTCTTTGGTGCACAATTCGTAACGAAAACTGGCGTATTTCGAGTACCAGGCGTAGTGTATTATGATGACAATTTGACAGAAGAGGAGCGTGCGGCGATTGCGGGAGTATTGGAGGATGACGTCGTCTTGGATAAGGATGTGATAGTCAAGGTTCGGCACGAGTTGATTCTGCCGGCGCTAGCTGAAAACGAGCGGCTGGTCGGAGTTTATGTGCCGGTAACTGGCTTTTATAATGACGAAACTGATGTAGTGGTGTCGAGGGCGGACGAGCTTTGGCCAAATTGCGACTGTGGATGGCGGATGATAGATGTCTCCGAGCTAGACCACACGCAGAAATTATTGTCAATCAATGGACGATATTATCTTGATGATTATGCTGGTGGGGCGGTATTTCGGATTATAAGTTTCGAGTCGGAGAAATACGCCGAGGAAATCTCGCCGCTGGTCGGTGGGCTATTCCAGAGTGAATACCCGCGCGCCGAGACGGTGACGACTCTGGCGCAGACTGGGGTAACGGCTTTTTCGCGACTAATGAACGCCAAGATGGACGTTGTTGATAGCGGTGAGTATTTTGCGGCAGGTTTGTCTGATTTTCTGTCAAAGTATGACTTCGTGCATACGTCTAGCGAGGCTTCTTTCTACGAAGCGGCTTCACGTTCGGGAGCAACTGGAACGCCAATATGCAGTGACCCGAGGTTTATTGATACATTGAAAGCAATCAAACTGAATATCGTAGAATTAACTGGTAATCACAATGCGGACTGCGGGTATAAAGCGGCGGCCGAAACGGTAGATATTTATCGTGAGAACGGTATCCGTATAGTGGGTGGCGGCAAAAACGCTGATGAAGCGGCGGTGCCTTTGGTGCTAGATGACGGTGGGTCGGAAGTGACACTCCTTGCCTATAATTTATCGACGGGCGGAGCGACGCTTGGCAATTATCCTGGGGCGAACCAGTATTATGAGGAAGTTGCCGCGGCACAAATCCGCGAAGCAAAAGCGCGAGGCAATCTAGTAATAGTGGACATGCAGTATTATGAATGCTCGGCATACGTATCAGACATTGAGGATGCCACTTGCGATTCGCCAGCGGCGACACCGGGAGACGAAGTAGGATTTTTCCGGCACTTGGTTGATCTCGGTGCAGACGTGGTAGTGGGGACTAGCGCACACCAACCGCAAACATATGAACTGTATGGCGGCGGGGCGATCTATTATGGGCTTGGCAACTTGTTTTTTGATCAATATCGTTGGCCGGGCACAACACGCAGTCTGATACTGGTACACCATATATATAATGGTAAGATTCTGCAAACAGAGGTAAGACCGACGCAGTACGATGGCGATTTTGTACCGGAGCTTTTGGATGCGGAATCGAGCGAGGCCTTCCTCAACAGATTAAAAGGTTCCCGACCGTAGCCGAGAACCTTTCGAAATGGGTTATATTACCATTATAGCACATATCGTCATATTTGTCAATGGCTAGCGTCTTCCGCCGTTTTGCATCATGTTGTTGTAGTTCTGGTTTGAATTGCCAACTGTGGTGGTGATTGCTGAAATGGTGAACGACTGGTATTGTTCACCGTTGACGTAGACGGTGTATGTTTCACCGGATTTGAAATCTGGCGTACCAACCGCCATGTGATTGAAAGTCTTAGCGCTAGTATGCTCTATAATCGTGTTTCCGGCAGAGTTTTTGATTTCGATGGTAGTGCCGGCGGCCTGGACGGAAGTAAAGTAGATGCTGGCATTGTAAACGCCGCTGGTGCTGCCGAGAGTTTCCGCCATCCCGCTAGCACCAATTGCGATGACGGTGCCGCCATTTTGCTGGATACTGACACCAGTGTCGAGGGCGCCGTTGCCATTATTGGTGGGGCCGTCAACGGTAACGGTGCCGCCATTGAAGTAAATATAGCCGTTACTATCGATGCCGTCTCCGGAGGCGTTGACATAGATGTTGCCGCCGGCGATGATGAGGACACAGGACGTATTGGCGTCAAAGGCGCCAGCTCCGGGACGATTCATAGCGGAGGAGTCGGCTCCGCCACCAGCGTTAATACCATCATCGGAGGCCACAATACTAATTTCGCCGGCGTTGATTGTAATGGCTTGGGCTTCCAGACCCTCGTAGGACTTTTTGATGTTGATTTTGCCACCATCGATGATGAGTTCGCGGTCGGCATGAACTCCGTCGTCGGACGACGTGAGTGTGAAGTTACCTCCTGCGATACCGACGTAGTTGTTGGAGTGGATGGAGTCATCGGTCGAGGTAATGACGAAGGAGCCATCGTAGATGAGGGTGCTATTGATAGATTTGATGCCTTTGGCACCGGATTTGATAGTGAAATTGCCGTCCTCAATCAAGACGAAACCTTTATTGCCATCGGTTTCGTTAGTGGATTTGATGGCGTCGGCGGTTGCGGTGAGATTATATGTGCCGCCTACAATATAGACGGAATCTTTGCCACGAATGGCGTCATCGGCGGCAGTGATATTGTAGGTGCCGGAGTTGAATTTGAGGTCGTCCTTACTGACGATACCGTCTTGGTAATGGGCGGTGAGACTAAGGGTACCGTTGCCCTGGAAGGTGAGGTCGGATTTGGAATAAATAGCACCTTGGACATCTTCGTCGTAGGATGCGTCGTATTTGCTGGCGTCCTCGATGGTATTGTCGCCAACCAGTTCGATGACGAGGTCGTCGGCGTTGTAGCAGGCGATGGCCGGGCCATTGGGATTTTTGATGGTGACATTGTCAAGAACAAGCTTAACTACGTTGTCGCTGCTGGCGTTGATGATGATGGCGCCGGACGTGAGGCTACCGGTGAGGTGATAAGTACCAGAAGCTGTGATAGTATAGGAATAATGTTCATTGAGGTTTACTTCGTAGGTGGGGTAACGATCCCAGTTGATTTTGAGGTCGCCATTATCGGTGGTGATGGTTCCGGTTATTTTGCCACTGCCCGTAGGGGCGTGATTCAGATTTAGTACTACACCGGTTGCAACAAGAGCTATGCCGGCGGCGCCGAGCGCGACGAATTGATATGGTTTAGCCATTAGATTTCCTCCTCGCAACACGGCTCGGACAAGAGGACTTTGAGGTTCATGTTCTTGACGCGAATGGCATCGAGGAACTCTTTTTCTTTGACGCCATGTTTGATTTTGACATCGTAAGTAAGTTTATAAAGACTGCCCATATTCATAGTCTTCATGCGAACTAAGTGATGGCGAGAAGTGTATTGCTTGAATATATCGGAGAAGACTTCTTCGTAGTCGAGATCTTCTGGAATGACGATTTTGAGGACGCGTTCATGACGATCCGGTTCGAGTAAGTGCGTGTAGGCAAAAATGATACTGGCGATAATGTAGATAGCCATGATGACGACCCCGAAGAGAACGTGTCCCATACCGCAGGCGAGACCGATAGTCATGGCCGCAAATACTGCCATGAGGTCCTTGGCGCGGCCAGCAATCGAACGGAAGCGGATGAGCGAGAATGCGCCGAGAATTGCAATGGATGTGCCGAGGTTGCCATTAATCATAATCATAACTGCCATGACGAGTACTGGCATAATAGCCAGCGTAATCATCATGCCCTTGGTGGTCTGGTTGGTTTTAGCATGGGTAATCGCAAGGGCGATACCCAGTATCAGGGCCACGCCGGCGGCGATAAGCGCGGTGGGGATTTCGAGCCCCGTAGTACTCGTGTCGAATATAGTGTTAAACATTTTGCTCCTTTCTTATTTGTTCATATATTTTGCCGATTTTGCTAAATCTTTGTGGGTAAACGTGTTCGGTAGACATGGTGCGAACTAACCAGAGTGGCAGTCCGCCGTTTGCCTTTACTTCCATTATAATATGATTTTGGTCAGGAAATAAAGCCTTATCGATTGATTTTTTATGAAACTTTAAGCTTCGATTGCGATATTTCAGGTTGGTATCGAAGGTAATACGCAGACCATCTTCGTTTCGGTAGCTTTCGCGATTGTAGTAAACGAGAATCTTGGGTTTCAAATCAAAGTGTTTTATCATGTAGTCGATTTCTTTGGCAATTTGGAGATCGGCGGGCTGTTCGATGTGCTGAGCGGCCAAATCGCCGACGGTATTTTTGCCCTTGCGAAGCATTTCGAAATCGTGGTGCGTGATGAGAACACGGCGTTTGTAGCCGAGATTGACATCCTTCATCAGGTCATCCGGGTCGAGTATTTCGTCACGATATGCGGCGCCACGAATTTTGGTTTTGATTTCGAGGAAGACTTTGTCGTAACCGCCGTAGCTGCGGGCGCGAAGTTTTTCTTTAAACGCCGGCTGATCGATCGACTGGATAATGAGATCATAATTATCGGTGTCGAAATATAAATTATAGATTTCGGACTGATAATACTGGTCCTCTTGCATTTTTTGTTTAATACGTTGAATAATGGCGTCGTATTGACTTTTGGTGATGAGGTATTTTTTCTCGACGCGGTTAAACTTTTTTTCGTCCATATTTTTATTATACCCTAGAATCATAAAATGAACCTTAAAAAACTGCGTGGCATTTTTTGCTATAAGGGTAGTTTATCCGGAGTTTTAAGGTTAATTTTACCTAGATATGGTAATATAGTAATATGAGAATATTATATGTAGAAGACGAGAAATATCTGGCGGAGGCCGTGATACATTTATTGAAAAAAGAGAAGATCATGGCTGACTTGGCCGAGGACGGTGAGGAGGGGCTGAGGTTAGCACTAAAACCAAATTATGATGCGGTGGTACTTGATATCATGCTTCCGAAAATGTCGGGGCTCGAAATACTACAAGCGATGCGGGCACGTGGAGTGAAGACGCCGGTAATAATGCTTTCGGCGCTAAATGAAGTCGAGGATAAAGTAAAAGGGCTTACGCTAGGTGCGGATGATTATCTCGCGAAGCCGTTCAAGACGGCGGAACTAATTGCGCGAATCAATGCGATTTGTCGGAGACCGGCACTTAGTACTGCGACTATCCTGGAATGTCAAGACTTGACATATGACGTAAGTAATCGAACATTGAATGGCGTAGCACTGACGGATAAGGAAGCAGAAATCCTGACGATGCTAATGAAAAATCCGGACGTGGCAGTCACAAAACAACAAATACTGGCGCGGGTATGGGGCGCAGATGCAGAGCTGGACGAGAATTACGTTGAAGTATATATATCGTATCTACGCAAAAAGTTAAAAGAACTGGGGTCAAAAGTAACAATTAAAACCATCCGCGGGTTAGGATATAAGTTGAACTATGTTCAAGAAATTGCGAAATAAATTAATACTAATTAATGTGGGAATTACGACCGTAGTGCTGGTCGTGGCTTTTTCGGCGGTCTATTTCGTATCGACGCATACGGCGAATAATCGCCCACCCGTACCGAGCGAAGTAACAATGCAGGAAACTACAAATGGTGTCGATATCAATAAAATTATTACCTTTACGATTCGCGAAGAGAAACAGGCCGCGGCACGAGATTTGCTAGTCATGCTGATTGTGTCTGGTATAGTAGTGGACGTGGCGGTACTTTTCGTGTCGTACCTGCTGGCCGAGCAAGCAATTAAGCCAGTGCGCGAGGCATACGAAGCACAGAAAATCTTTATCGCCAACGCTTCGCACGAAATCAAGACGCCACTTGCGGCGATTTCGGCGAATCTTGAAGCGGCGGATATCCATGATAATAAGTGGATTGACAATGTAGTGATCGAAGCTGACAAATTGGCGGCGCTTAATGGCGAGCTATTGACGCTCGCGCGAACGGATTTGATGACAGAAAGACATACTGAGGAAGTGGATGTCTCAGAAATTGTGCAAGTGTCACTGACAAGATTTAATCCGCGGATGAAAAATCTTAAACTCACGAAAAAAATCATAAAAAACGAAAAGGCAAAGATTAACAGGGAAGATTTCGTGCAGATTATTTCTTGTCTGATGGATAATGCGGTTAAATATGCTGGCACCAAAATACGAGTCGAACTGCAACCGCATCGCCTGACTATCGCGAATGACGGAGCGACAATTAGCGATCAGGCTTTACCGCATATTTTTGAAAGGTTCTATCAAGCAGACAAAACAGCCGAAGGCGTAGGGCTAGGACTTTCGATAGCGAAAAACTTAGCCGATAGGAATGGGTGGGATCTATCAGCTAAGTCGGACAAGTTGACCGAGTTTGCTTTAAGTTTTTAGCGTACTCCGCGATGATTTTGGCTGTGGCGGTGTTACCAATGGAGCTATCGATACAGAGGTCGTAGTTTTCGCGAGCGCCCCAGGTAAGACCAGAGATGGTATTGTAATATGAAGCGCGATTTTTGTCGGATTTTTTGATGGATTTTTTAGCGGCGGCGAGGTCGTCACCGTACATTTCTTTGAGTTTTTTGATGCGATAGCTTTCCGGTGCGAAGATAAAGACGCGGAAGAGAAGTTTGTTGCCGCGTAAAACATAGTCAGCGGCGCGTCCGACGATGACGCAGGAGCCATGCTTTGCAATTGAATGAATAGCCTGCTGTTGCGCTTTGATAGCGTATTCGGCTGGCTTAGAACTAAGGTAAAGGTCACGCATGGCACCTTCGTCGTCACGATTATTGATTTCGTTTAGATATTGTTCAGAAAGGCCAGATTCTTTGGCGGCGATCGCGATGAGGTCTTTGTAGTAGTATGGGATGTTTAGTTCTTCGGCAACGAGGCGACCAATCTCCTTGCCGGCGGAGCCATGCTCGCGGGCGATGGTAATAATGATGCCCGGGTGAGATTTAGCGACTGATTCTGGCGCGGCGGCACTAGTCGTCATGCGTCCTAATTTGATATAGAAACGGACGGCAAGAGCGCCGGCGACAATGATGCCGATACCATCGGCAACCGGGGCGGCATAGAGAACGCCATCAATACCAAAAGATTGTGGCAAAATGAGGCAGAGCGGGACAAAGCAGACGAGGTCGCGCATTAGTGAGGAGATGGTGGAGCGCTTAGGCTCGCCGACAGCCTGAAAGAAAATCGAGATAGCCTTAATAAGGAGCGTAAAGATAATAAACATGAGGAAGATACGGAACATTTTGCGAGCGAACTCCATATATAATTCGTCGGATGCGCCGAAGATGCTGATAACGACGTCGGGGAAAAGTTGAAAAATGAATGTGGCGACGGCGCCAATAATGATAGTGCCGATGACGACAATCCGGAATGTTTCGCGGACGCGAGCGTATTTGCCGGCGCCGTAGTTAAAGCCAAGGATAGGTTGCGCTCCGACAACGAGACCAACGACGATATTGATGACAATCATAAATACCTTCATGGTAATGCCCATGACGGCGATCGGAATGTCGGCACCGTAAATGGACTCGGCGCCGTATTTGGCGAGCATGATATTGCCAACGAGGGCAGTAACTACGATGGCCATTTGAGTAATGAAGGTGGAGATACCGAGTTTGGTAAACTGCCAAAAAACGCGAAAACTAAACTTGAAACTATCTAATGAGAGTTTGAAAGTTTTGGCGCGGAAGAAGACGTAGTAAATGCCAATGAGGAAAGAGATGATTCGGCCGATAATTGTAGCGTAAGCCGCGCCCTCAATACCGAGGTTGAGTCCGAAGATAAAAATCGGATCAAGTATAATGTTGAGGACAGCGCCAGAAACCGTGACGACCATAGAAAATGCGGGCGAGCCGTCGGCACGAATAATGCCGGAGAGCACGCCGCCCATAACCGAAGCCGTGGTGGCAGTCAGGATAATCGTGAAGTACGATTTGGCGAGTGGGAGCGAGGCGTCGGAAGCTCCAAAAAGTCCGAGGAGCGGATCCATGAAAACAAAACAGAGTATGATAAATATGATGCTGATGGCGATATTAGCAACAATGGCATTGCCGATAATCTTACTGACGCCTTTATCGTCTTTTTGTCCTTGGCGGATGCTCATGAGGGCGACGGCGCCGTCACCAAAACACCATGCGAAGGCAAATGAAATAATTGTGATAGGAAAGACAACTGAGGTGGCGGCGTTGCCGAGGTAACCGAGCGATGAGTTGCCGATGAAAATCTGGTCAACTATATTATATAGTGCGCTAATTAGTAGCGACAAGATGCACGGGATGGCAAATTTGCGAAGCAACTTGCCAATGCGCTCCGTGCCGAGCGCTTGATTGTTTTCCATAGAATCCTTTCGTTTAGTTTTGCTGATTTATGTTTGTACGCCTCCGAGAGACTGTTTCGTCAGAACTTCTATTTTACACCATTTTTGAACAAAAGACAAGGGTTTTGTTTTACTAGGGTCTGTGGTAATATATATTATATATGCTTGAAATTCGAGGTGTGACAAAGGTCTATGAGACTGGCGGGCTGAAACATAAGGCACTGAATAAAGTCTCAATCAATTTTCGGACTTCGGAGTTTGCTGCGATTTTGGGGCCAAGTGGTTCCGGTAAGACAACTTTGCTCAACATTATTGGTGGGCTTGATCATTATACTTCGGGGGATTTGAAAATCAACGAAGTTTCCACGAAAAACTTTCGCGATAAAGATTGGGATGCATATAGGAATCATCGAATTGGTTTCGTATTCCAGTCGTATAATTTGATTCCGCATCAGACGGTCTTGCAAAACGTACGACTCGCCCTGACACTGTCTGGCATTTCTAAGCGCGAGGGGATTCGGCGCGCGAAAAAGGCCTTGACGGATGTGGGATTGAAAGATCAAATCGATAAGAAACCCAGCCAGTTGTCAGGTGGGCAGATGCAACGTGTAGCGATTGCGCGGGCGCTAGTCAATGACCCAGATATTTTGCTGGCGGATGAGCCGACCGGAGCACTAGATTCGGACACGTCGGTACAGATTATGGAGCTTTTGAAAGAAATCTCCCAGGAGAAGCTGGTAATCATGGTGACACATAACCCGGAGCTGGCGGCCGAGTATGCGACGAGAACAATTACGCTGAAAGACGGTGAGATTACGTCGGACTCGAATCCGTACGACGGAAAGGTTAAGACTAATCTCGACACAGACGCGGTAGCTAGGCGCCAGCATAAGACGCGGATGTCATTCGTGACGGCTTTGTCGCTGTCGCTGAAAAATCTTTTGACCAAGAAAGGGCGGACGGTCTTGGTGGCTTTTGCTGGTTCGATTGGTATTATCGGCATTGCGCTGATTCTCGCGGTTTCGACTGGTTTTCAGGCCTACATAGATTCAATCGAGCATGATACGCTGACTTCGTACCCTTTGGCCCTGATGAAAGAATCTACGAATATCACAGGTATACTGCTCAATTTGACCGGCGCCGGCGACAGCAAAAAGGCCGAGGATGGCAAAATTATTGAAAATCAAGTCTTGACAGGTTCGCTGGGTAATGTTACGCAGAATGACCTAGCGAGTTTCATGACGTATTATGACAACCGCCGCGATGAGTTAAAGGACGACGTACGGCTCACAGAGTACGAATACAATATTGACCCGCTGATTTACACGATCGATGCAACTGGCGAGCTAGCTAAGCTAAATCCGAGTAGTTTGTTCTCGACTATCATGGGGAGTGGCTCGCTGCTAAACTCATACTCCAATCTTACTTCTGTGTTTCGGCAATACGAGCTTGATAATATGGTTGCAGATACTGAAATCGTCGCCGGCCGCTATCCGGAGGCGTATAATGAGATGGTGGTGTATTTGCCGAACTATGGCGAAATCTCCGAGCTTCTGACTTATTCGCTGGGATTTCATGATACGGATGAGCTTAGCAATATCATCAAGGCGATTATGGGCGGGGAAAAGGTCAATATCAAAAATGAGCCATTGGCGCTCGGATACGACGATTTGATGGGTGTAGATTTGCGACTAATTGATGCGGCGGACACATATCGATACAACGATAAATATGATGTTTACGAGGACATGTCTAATGATACTGCATACATGCGTGGCTTGTATGATAATGACTCGGAGCGTCTTAAAATCGTCGGCATAGTAACGCCGAAGTCTAGTATGCTATCTAGTGGGAGCGGGATATTTTACCTGCCGAGTCTGACGGAGCATATTATCGCTCAGTCGGCCGAGACGGAAATCGTGAAAAAGCAGATTGCAAATCCGACGATAGACGTGTTCTCGAATACCAAGTTTGGCGAAAATGGCAACAATTTTAATTTTGGTTTTTCAGATTTGGTGAGTGTCGATCAGGCGAAGCTCGCTTCGGCGATTCGAGTGAATCTTGACCAGAATGCCGTAGCGCTAAAAACGCAAGAGTATATAACGCAGATTGGTAACGACATCACGGCGGATGTGTCGCCAGTCCGTGATGAGTTGAAGACGAAGCTCGACGATATATATAATGGTTTCTTGCTGTGGCTACAAAACGAGCAGAGCAAGCCGGATTTTGATATGTCGAAAATGGAGGAATATATCGAAAAATATGTCGAGAGTCAAGATTTCGGCGATTTGGAGGGGAAGTATCTAATTCCTGTGGCTACTTTCAAGGATGCCTATACTGGGCTATTAAAACTCAAAATGTCAGGGCCGGCAGTGCCAAATGCTGATGAACTAATCGATACTACTATCGAGACGCTAGCAATCAAGATTACGGAAGTAGTAATGAAATCGGAGGTTCTGACGAAGGTCGGCAATTTGACGGCATATCTGACATCGAGCTTCGCAGATTCGTTCGGCATCGACTCCAATGCTTTGCTTGGCGCGTTCACGCTCAATTTCTCAGAAGATGAGTTGGCGAGAGTAGTGTCGGCGATGTTTAACGAAAAAGAGGCCACCTATAATACCAATCTGGCGATGCTCGGGTATCAAGATTTGAATGACCCGATGGAGATTGCGTTTTATTTCACTTCTTTCGATGGCAAAACGAGATTCATGGAGTTCCTAGATAACTATAATGCACTAATGAAAAGCTATGGGCAGGAAGACAAAGTCATCGAGTATTCGGATACGACTGGGATGTTGATGGAATCAGTGAAAGTAATCGTGGATGCCGTGTCGTATGTACTCATTGCTTTTGTTTCGATTTCACTAATCGTATCGTCGATAATGATTGGCATTATTACCTATATTTCGGTATATGAAAGGACAAAGGAAATCGGAATCCTGAGAGCGATTGGTGCCAGCAAGCGCAACATTTCGTCGATATTTAATGCTGAGACATTTATCGTGGGACTACTTAGCGGATTATTTGGTATCGGCATATCGTATTTACTGATTCCGATTATTAACGTAGTGCTTCACCATTTCACCGGGGATATACCATTGTCAGCGCAGCTGGCGCCAGTATCGGCGTTGATATTGATTGGTATCAGCATTGTATTGACTCTAATCGGTGGGTTGATACCGGCGAAATCGGCTTCGAAAAAAGATCCGGTAGAGGCACTTCGGTCCGAATAGTGGGCGCGCCGGGGGTGCAGACCGGAGTAAAATGGAGAGGATTCCGCCTGAAACAGATACGTACTATTGACTTTTAAGCATAAGTGTGCTATAATATATAGGATATACCTATTATTAGAGTTTGGAGTACGAAATGCATGTTTTGAGTGAGATCGAAAATATTATCGAAGAGACTTTGCCTGTCAATGTAGAGGTGGCTTTCAAATTTGTCCTCGCAGCGGCGATTGGTTGGCTGGTGCTCCATGTATATGATTTTGTGGCGCGATTTATCTTATTTAAGAAAGTAGGAATCGCGCGGTGGAAAGCTCTAATTCCTTTTTACGGAGCAGCACTAAACTACAAGGCGATTGGCATGAGTGGGCTATGGGCGTTTTCACAGCTGCCGATAATTATTGTGACCATTTTTGAATTGAAGCTGCCAGTCTGGCTGACTGGGGTTGTGATTTTATTGGAATATGGCGTAGATTTTGTCTATGCGGTGCATTTTGCAAAAAGTTTTCAGCGCAAGTGGGGAACTGGCGTGCTGGCTTTCGTGATTCCTCGGACGATGAAAATCGTAGCGGCATGCTCCTCGAAGTTTAAGTACGATGAAAAGCAGAATCGTTTGAAATACGCTTATGTCGGCGGTAAATACGTACCGGCCAGCGAGGCGAAGAAGGAACGGATGCTTTTAGCAGAGCAGGAGAGGCAGAAAACGATAGAAGAATTGCGTCGTGAACCAGAGCCACCGGAGAAAAAAGGTTTTCTGAAAAAAATCACTGACGGTATCGTGAAACATCATAAGGTGGTCCTCGCGGTGGTCACTCTGCTTGCGGCTGGATCGCTCGTGCTGATGACGCGTGTCAATGTAAACAAAGATTTGACTCGTTACATGCCGGAGAGCTCCGAGACATCGCAGGGACTTAATATTATGTACTCGGAGTACGACGAAGTGCTTGCGATGCCACTAACTGTGATGGTCAAAGACCTCGACGCCAACGAGCGAGAAGTCGAGCGGGACTATTTGAAAAATCTAGACGGCGTGAAATCCTTGGATTATGAAGACTCTGAGGACTACCACAAGGAGAATCAGACTCGCTACGAGCTAACCATCAAAGGAAAAGCCGACAGCGATAATGCCAAGAAGGTGCTCGATGCAATCAAGGCACATTATGCCGAGCTAGGCAAGGAAATCAAGTTGCGTGGCGAAGTGTCGATGATGAATACGCCGTCGCTGGAAATCTGGGTGGTGGCGATCGCAGTGCTGGCGGCACTTGTGATTTTGATTGTGATGTCCGAATCGTATGTGGAGCCAGTATTATATCTAATATCCATCGGGCTTGCAATCGCAATCAACATGGGAACGAACGCGTTTTTGCCGAGCGTGTCGCAGGTGACAAATTCGATTACGGCAGTCTTGCAGCTGGCGCTGTCGATGGACTATTCGATCATGCTCGCAACCGAGTTCCACCGTGAAAAAATGCGCGGCAAGGACAAAATTACGGCGATGAAAGCAGCGCTTGCGCGGTCGTTCACGGCAATCTCGGCAAGTTCGGTGACGACGATCGTGGGGATGCTGGTGCTCCTGATGATGAGCTTCACGATTGGGCGCGACCTCGGTATCGTGCTGGCGAAAGGCGTCCTGCTGTGTCTACTCTCGATTTTTACAGCCTTACCAGCGCTATTGATTATCTTCGATGGACTAATCGAGAAAACTCGTAAAGCAGCCTTCCAGCCGAAATTGGATTTGTTGGGTGACGTCGCGTTCAAGATTCGTAAGTTTGCCGTCCCGGTCTTTCTCGTCATCATGGGCGTCAGTTTCGCAATGCAAATGCGCGTAAATAATCTCTATTCCAACACGGACAGCGAGAGTATCGACGAGGTATTTGGCCCGTATAACCAAACGGTAATTTTGTATGACCAAGAGGACGAGGAAAAGGCTGCTGATTTGTGTAAGAAAATCGAGGCAGACAAACCCGATGCGAAAGTCATGTGCTATGGCAACACGATAAATCAGCCGGTACGAAATAATGAACTGGTGCCGCAACTTGCGAAACTTGGCACTACGACCGAATTGTCTGACGAAAAAATCAATTTTGTGTATTATCACGCTTTCGATCGCGACGAGCAACATGCAGTAACCATAGGTGACTTCGTTGATTTCTTAATAAACGCGGACGGAGAGCTTGCGAAGCAAATCACGCCAGAAATGCGGGAAAAACTTGGACGCCTCGCGGTATTTACACGTGCAAATTCGGTACACGCATGGCGAAGCAACTCTGAGCTGGCAGAGATTATGAACCTACCATGGGATAAAATCCAAGATCTGATGGTACTATACGGTGCGCGTTATGATAGTGGCGCGAGAATGACGATGCCGGAAGTGGCCAGCTTTGTTCGTAGCAGCGTAATGACAAACCCGACTTATGCGGCGATGCTACCATCGGATATCAACGACAAGCTCGAAATGCTTGATGCGGCTCTGGAACTGATTGACTGGATCGGAGCGGATACGATTATTGCGATTGACGACGGCATAAATAATAGCACGATTACCGACGCCGACATCCGTGAAATACTAGACGACCTAGGCGTGCCGGCCGGGATGCAGTCATATGTAGCGAAAAAACTAAAAACTGGGCGCTTCCTATTGCGTTTACTCGCGGACAATACGTCAATGACAGCGACTGATTTAGCGACGAACCTTGGTCTCGATAGTACGAGCACGCGACTATTATATTCTCTGCGCGCGCAACTGAACGGATATGGCACATATGGCATGAGCCTCTCGGACCTAGTGTATTTCATCAGAGATTATGTAGCAAATTCATCGTTTGCGAACAGAATTGGCGAAAACGAGAAAACCATGGTTGACGCCATAGGACATATTATCGATCGGATTGATGCTCCGCAGACGGCCTCACAGCTTTATGAGCTAATTTCGCCACTATCCAATGATTTGGCACGAAATAAAATTGAGCTCGCGACGATTTACCACGGTGCGAAAACTGCGTTGCCACAGGACTTCACTATGACCGTCGAGAAACTTATCGCGTTCCTGAGTGACGATATGCTAAATGACGATAGATTCGATGAAGTGATTGATGATGATACGAGACAACAAATTATCAGTGGCGATGAAAAAATCACCGATGCGAAGGAGCAACTGCTCCACGGCGGGTATGGACGCATCATCATACGGACGAAGCTGCCGGCGGAGGGCGAGGAGACTTTCGCTTTCATCAAGCAGATACGCGAAGAGATTGATACCCGCGAACTCAGCCAGCCTGCTTATATTATCGGGAACTCGGCGATGGCGTATGAAATGTCGAAAACCTTTACTCAGGAGAGTAATCTCATTACCATCGTGACGGCGATTGTGATTTATCTAGTAGTGGCGATTTCGTTCAAATCTTGGTCGATACCGGTACTTCTTGTCGCAATTATCCAGACGGCGGTGTGGGTCACAATGACCATCACAGGATTGACCGATGGCAGCATCTACTTCCTCTCTCTTATCATCGTGCAGTCGCTACTGATGGGCGCAACGATTGACTACGCGATTATGTATACTGAACAATTCGTGGCCGCAAGGGAACGTGGCGAAAAACTAAGTACGGCCGTCGCGACGGCATACAATAAGTCCATCCAAGCAATATTGACCTCAGCGGGCGTATTGACGATCGTGACAGCAATCGTAGGAAACCTTGCGGGTGGTACTGCGGCGAAAATTTGTAAGACAATTTCCGATGGCACTTTCTTCTCAACGCTACTTATTTTACTACTCCTGCCAGCTATGATTGCTGCATGCGATAAGATTATTATCAAGAAAAAGAAAACCGTAGCCAAAACGAAAAAATCTTCTAAATAAGTGTTTTTACCGCCCCCCCCTTTGCTATTTTGTGCTATAATATATATATAGTATAAATAAAGGAGGACAATGGAGAACTTATCTCATATGTGGGATAACGTATTTGGTGGGTTGCCGAGTATTGTCGTAGCGCTGATTGTGCTAGTTATCGCGATTTTACTTGGCTGGCTGACTAAATATCTTATCGTAAAATTACTTAAAGTCGCAGGATTGCCAAAGGCCTTGATGAAAGCCGGCATCAAAAACGACAAAATCAATGGAGTCTTAGGATTCATTGGGCGCCTAGCGTTCCTAGTGGTATTCCTACTATTCTTGCCCGGGATTTTCTCGAAACTGGGGCTTGAAAGTATCGGCGTACCAATTACGGCGATGATGAATGATTTTATGGTGTATCTACCAAAGATCATTGGTGCAGTGTTGATCCTGATGGTTGGACTTTTCATCGCGCGCTTGGTCAAGGAACTACTCCGTCCGATTCTACACAAGACGAAGCTGAACTCCTGGGTAGAAAAGGCGGGTCTGGATGTTGAGAAAATTAGTATTTCTGACATCCTGGTAAACCTAATCTATGTAGTGATTGTGGTGTTCTTCACCGTTGAGGCTATCAATACATTACAGCTCGATATTCTAACGAAAATTGGCGAGGAGATTATTCACTATCTTCCATACGCTCTCAGTGCCGCGATTATTATGCTACTGGCGTACTTGCTGGGTAGCTGGGTCGAGACGGCTCTCGTCAAGAACTTCAAGACCAGTAAAGTGGTTGCCCTCGCCGTAAAAATCGTCGTAATTGTGATCGGCGCATTCTTGACGCTATTCCAACTCGGCGTTGCCCCAGAAATGGTCAATGCGGCATTTATTATTATGCTGGGTGCGGTCGGTGTGGCTTTTGCAATCGCCTTCGGCATTGGTGGACGCGATTTTGCCGCTCATACTATGCGCAAAATCGAAATGCGCATGGACGAGCGTGAACGCATGAAAAAGATGCGAAAATAAGTTCTGTGAAGTGAAGCCTCTCGCAAATGAGGCTTCACTTTTTGTTCATTGTGTGGTATAATGTAATTATACCGATGGGGATTCGCCAAGTGGTAAGGCAGTGGGTTCTGGTCCCACCATTCGGGGGTTCGAATCCCTCATCCCCAGCCACGGTCTGGCGACCGTGCGGTAAAAAGCGGGGTCTTCGGACTTCGCTATTACTCAGTGCGAATCCCTCATCCCCAGCCACGTGTATAGAATAAGGCCTCTGGGTCTTTTTTCTATGCATCTGATTTCTGTACTAATGAAGGATAAGAACCCGTAGGGTTCGGCCGGACGACGAAGTAAAAAAAGTCCATAACTTATTATGGACTTTTTGATCGGGGAGGACCGGAAGGCTTTTGTAAAACAAAAGCCTAGTCCCTCATCCTCAAACATTTTTGTTCGCTGACCGAATGGCTCGCTTTACACAATAAACGAGTGAAACCACAGCGATTATAGCAAGAGATACAGTCGTAGCAGACACGCTGCTGTTTTGCCCTAGGTCAGCACCATCGCCTTCACCTGAATCTGGAGCCTTAGGGATAACGGGCTCTAAGGCTTCGTCTTCTGCTGGCTCTGCCATCATCTGGCTTGACCTAAATGCGACGCGATTTTCCTCCATAGGCGCATAACCCATGGCATAGATGCGTCCCTTACGGCCTATTGCAATCAAGTTTGAGAGCAGAGAATCGCTGAGTCTGCGTTCATATGGGACGAACTTGCCGTCTTCGAGAATAAAGGTATCCGTGCCGGCGGCGAAGTTTGCCGGCCCCACCAATACCAATTTATCACCCACTTCTGCCAAGTTCATTGCAAATTGCGGGACGGCTGCCTTGGCCTGATTGCTAAATAGTGCGTCTTCCGCCAACGTGCTAAATGCTTCTGTCAAAGTTTCTACACTCCCATCTGGTTTTACTAGTTGCAATATAGGCAGAGAGTTTTTATTGCTATCTGTATAACCAAGGACATACAAACCATCTTTGGTTGATTGAGCAGTTTCCCCATAGACTGGTACATCTAGCACGGCAAATGGCTCTGCGGTGCCGCTTCTATAGTCATAGATATACAACTTATTGTTTGGTCCAGGTTGGGTTTCATCCATAGCATAAGTAACAATTAGCTGCCCATTAAAGTCTTCTAGTGCAAGTGGGGTTACGCCCGATAAGCCAAGCCTATCCATGTCTAGTTCTTCCCAACTATTGCTTGCGATGTCATAAACATACCCCTTTGCTATTTGTCCATCTGTACCAAGCACGAATATTTTACCATCCAGTTCTGCACCTTTTGCCGTGTAGAAAACTGCCGGAATGCTTGCCATTTTTTGCCAACTGTCCGCCGCAAAATCATACCGATAGAGATTATCCATCTTTGTTACTACGCCTACGGAAGTTCCAGCCATTACATACATGTAGCCATCATATTCTACCGCAAAACCATTGAGCCCATTATTATTGAAAGCGGACGTGTCGCCACTATTTTCATCTTCAAAATTCGGCACAAGAGCAAAGTTACTCTCATATACTTTATCCGATACACCAGAGTAAATCATCCGCTTGGTGCTTTGACCACCATGTTCTATTGGAGCAGTTACAGTGGCGTAGAAAAGCCCATTTGGTGCTCCATCAGTAAAGTTAATAACAATCCGATTGTTGATTATTGCTGAGTTTGCGGTGACATCAATTTCACTAGCGTTTTCATACGGGCTGGCCTGAGTTAAAGTAACCTTACTGCCTTGCGTAAAGTTCTCACCCTTCAAGACAAACTGATTACCATTCACACTAGTAGTCGTAATTACTGGCGCATAAGCCGTGCTGTTAACCGACAAATCAATTATACCCCCAGTTTTAGACGGGAACTCTGTTAGAGAAATCTTGCGGACATGCGAAAGTAGCATTGTTTTGGCCTCGTCTGCGGTTGGCGTGAATGGGGTGTTGCCTAGCAAAACCGCTAAGGCGCCCAAAGCGCTTGGCGTAGCCATAGAAGTACCGCTCATGTACTTATAGCTTACCGTATTAGTCTTATCACCAATACCAAGACCATCTAGGTAGAAAGTAGAATCCGATTCTGCTTGGGAGCTTAAAATCATCTGCATTGTAAAATCTGCGTAATCCGTATCGCCTGGTAGGTTGTAATCGCAGTATCCTAGACCACTGCCGGCAGAAGTTTCATCGCAAACTAGCGCCGTGGCTTGCCCCATCTCACCACTCGTAGTCTTGACCATAATATCATAGCCAGTCAGGCCTGCATCCGTCGTGATGGCGTAGTCTTGTTCTGTTGACAAATAGAAACCTAGCATTTTTGGATCAGTCCCATTTACGTCTTGGCTTAGATCACCAAGACTTATGGTGACGAAATAGCGGTAAAACGCCCCCAACACACTATAACTGTCCGGACTAAACCCTAGCGCCATAGAGTGGCTACCCTCACTTACCTTTTTGTCGCTGAGACTTGGCGTAATATTTACTGTACTCCCGTCTTCCAGTGTTTGCTGGACGGAAATATTGGTAAGGTTTGCGTCATTTTCGAAGCCATTGAGATATTCCGATTCTGTTAAGGAGTCAAACGGCTCTTGCGTAGACCCGGTTGGCACGGTGGACATGATGTCACTACCAGGAGCATATACATCCACTATAGTATCGCTATAATTACTAAAAGAAGAACGCTTGCCGTCTTTAGTACTAGAACCAATCACAAGTGCATATGGACTTTCGTAAATCGTACTAGAAGGCAATTTAAAATTGAAATCCAGATTTTGGTTCTCATTACCGGACGCAAAGAAACTGACCGCCCCAAGCTCGCCAACCTCGTTCACTAGTGCTTTCATCGCCAGGGAGCCCTGCGCACCGGACCAAGAGTTGTTAATAGCCTGGATTTTAATACCCATTTCCATCATTTTTTTAATTTGAGCATAGCCCTTGATAGACGCCAACACATCTACGTGGCCCTCTGTGCCGGCATTGCGAACGTCTATTATTTTGACGTTAGATGCCACCCCGCTGACTCCGTAATCATTCCATGCGGCGCCGATAATACCTGCAACGTGCGTACCGTGGGAGTTTAGCTCTGGCGTACCAATATTATCACACCTGAGCTCGCTACAACCTGTGGCAGCTTGCACATCGGCCGGCAAATGATAAATCTTATCCTGCAAATCAGCATGTTGGTTATCTATGCCGCTGTCCATAACGGCTACAATCACCTCGTGTGCCATGTTGCCACCAGTCTCATTCCAGTGTGGTATATGCATACCGTAACCATCTACGTTGCCCCATTGTATATCTGTGCGATCATCAGCATCTGTTAGGGTGCTGGCTAGCTGCCCAGTGTACGACTCTATAACGGAAGTTCTAGCGACGTAGTTTGGCTCAGCAAAGACTACAGCGCTATCGCCGCGCAAAGCCTCCATTATTTCACGAGTAGTCATGTCGTCGCGGCGGATTATTTCAATACTAATGTCTTTATCCGCGCTTTCATGGGTGGATAATTCTAGAGAGTCTTCCGATATGGTGGTGATTTCGTCGCCCGTGTCTGATAATTCTTGTCCGCCAAAGAATCTCTTGAAGGTTAAAGATTTCTTACTGCTATCTATACCTACAATTACCTCGCCCTCGACATAATCACCCGTCAGGAGTTCTTCTATGTGATCGGCCCAGCGATATGTTTGTAGCGATGGCTCACTTGTTGCCATGGCACTTATTGGAATATTTGCACCAATTAACACAGCAACCGCTAGTATAATTAGGGATTTGCGAAAAAATGATTTCATATAGCTTTCCTTACCTTATATTATATACATAATATCATATCGGCTTACTTTTCGTCAAATAATATTGAGTTAAGGCACGGTTTTGCGAGTATGCGGCGAAAGTACGTCCTATTTAGGTCTTTTTTGTTATGTTTTGTTTTTCTAGCGATTGATGATATAATACACTGAGGCAGAGGGGGAGTAGGGGGCCTGCTTTGCACTTTTAGAATTGGAGGTTTAAAAAATGGCATTTCTCTACGTATCTATTTTCGGAGTGGTTTCCGTGGCTTTCGCACTAATGGTGTACAACTTCGTGGACCTCAAAGCCCACGATGAGGGCACCGTGGAGATGATCGAACGGGCGGCAATCATTCGGAGCGGAGCGAAGACTTTTCTGCGGCGTGAATATCGAGTAATCGTCCCAGCGGTACTAATTATCGCCGTCGCTTATTCGCTATTTCGCGAGGCGGGTGCCGGAGTATCATTTATACTCGGAGCGGTCATGAGCGCCACCGCGGTCGAAATCGGTATGCGTGGCGGCACTTATGGCAACGTTCGCACCACGAACGCCGCTAAAGAAACCGGGGCCATGAGTCGAACGATCCGCATTGCGCTGATGGGCGGTAGTATTAGTGGCTTCGCAGTACCAGCGTTCGGGCTGTTTGGATTCCTGATAGTATGGATTGCTTCTGGTGGTCCTAGCGGGGCCATAGGATACAGTCTAATCGGACACAATCCATGCGCCATCGCCACAATCCGGCTAACGACATACTCGCTAGGCTGCTCGGTGGTGGCGATGTTCAATCGCGTGGCAGGTGGTAATTACACAAAATCCGCCGACATCGCGGCCGACAACGTGGGTAAGAACAACCACAACCTAGCCGAAGACGACCCGCGCAACGTCTGCTCAATCGCTGACCTGATCGGCGATTGCGTGAACGACATTGCGGGGAACATTTCCGACCTGCTAGAAAGTTTAGTAGCGACCCCGACGGCATGTATCCTGATTGCGATGCAAGTTTTCACCGGCGACGACAAGTTACTGCTGGCAACATGCGTTTATCCGATGATTCTAATCGCGGCAGGTTTACTCAGCACGCTCGTCGGCGTAATGTTTATCGTTCTCAAAAATCGCAAACGCCACAAGTGGGTCGAGATGCGAACGGCAGACTATGTGGCAAAATACCCTGACAAATCCACAAGACCGGCGGCCATCTCGCTAGGTAGCGGCCGTGTTCGAGTACTCATAGTATACTCGCTCGACGTGGAAGACCCCGGTGCCGAGCTGAATCTCGCGACCTGGATGAGCGCAATCGTCGTAGCTGGCATGGGACTCTATGGCGCCAATATGGTTTTTGGCTCCATAGATACGACCGAGTTTCGGCTTGGTTGGATATCGCCGTGGATTGCGGCACTGCTCGGCATTATCAGTTCCGTGGCGGTCGGCATGATCACAGAATACTATACCAGCACAAAATACCGTCATGTCAAGGAGCTTGCCAACATGGCGCCCGAAGGTGTCGCCTACATGGTAACTAAGGGCACCGCAATTGGTAATAGATCCGTACTCGCCGCCGTAGTAGTGATTGGCGTATCAATGCTGATTTCCGGCAAATTGTGCGGTTCGTATGGCGTCGCGATTGCGGCGGTCGGCATGTTGTCCTTTGTCGGGACAACGGTGTCGATTGATGCTTTCGGACCCATCGCGGATAACGCTGGTGGTATTGCTGAGGGCTGTGGACTAGACGAGAATGTTCGCAAAATCACCGACGAACTGGACGCGGTAGGCAACACAACCGCAGCCATCGGCAAAGGCAACGCGATTGGTTCGGCGGCGTTTGCAGTAGTAGCCCTGATTATCTCGTATATCGGGAGTTACCCGATGCCTGACTATACTGATCCTAATGTGATTATCAGCGTCATCGTGGGTGGGATTTTCGGCATGGGTATCATCAAGTATTTTATCGGAATGCTCGGCAACAATACCATCAATGCGTCGAAGAAGTTGGCCCTCGAAGCCGAGCGCCAGCTTGCGATTCCTGGCGTCATGGAAGGCAAAGTAAAGCCGGATTATAACAAGGCGATCGAGATCGCCGCCGACAACGCTTTGCGCTATATGCTGGTGCCGTCGATACTGTCGCTATTATCGCCTATCGTGCTAGGTTTTCCGTTCGGGCCGGAAGTGGTACTCGGGATGCTGGCAGGTATGGCTTTCACCGCGATTGGCGAAGCCATCTTTAACGGTAATGCGGGTGGCGCGCGCGACAATGCGAAAAAGGCAATCGAGATGGGTCTGGTGCCTGGATGCACAAAAGGCTCCGAAGCACACAAAGCCGCGGTCGCCAACGATACGGTCGGCGACACTGAAAAGGATGTCATCGGCGTTTGCTGTGATATTTCTATGAAGAGCGCAACCACCGTGGCAAATTCGATGGCGATGCTGTTTCACAATTATCGTATTTTCTAACCCCCTACACCCTCGCCCTATATGGGCGGGGGTATTTTTATATGTTATAATATATATATGGGCAAAAAGATTTTTACTAATGATCAACTAATGACCCTTTCGGCGACAGAAGTCATCGAGAAAATTCAGCACGAGAATTACTCGTTGCTCAAAACTCTCGGTGCAGAGAAACTACGCAAGGAGATGGTGCCAGTCGGGAAGATTTGTAACGTGGCAATTAACTATGTACTAGGAACGACGGGGCCAAGTGGTGTTTCGAGCGAACATTCACGAGCGGCGCGCGCCAAACTAGTAAAGAGACTTCGCAAACTGACCCCCGGTACTTATGGTGGTTTTCCGCATGATGCGGAGAACGGGCTTGTGATAGGGTTCAACCATCCGTCGTTAGGCGAAATCGCGCGTATCCTAATGATGAAAATGGACGTAATGGGTGAAAAACCGATGTTATTCCCAGTCAATCTACCATGGTATGAGGCACTAGCGACTGACTATGACCGGATTTTGCAGCTTGGCATTATTATTACACCAACAATCACGCCTTCGACCTGGACCAAAATGAACCTACGCAAGGGTACATTAAAATTCGAGGCAGGTTCGCGACTGAAACGCGAATTTCGCGATTTATATACTCGTCTGTCGTATGATGCCGTGAAGAACGGCGGCGTAATATTTGTGGCGCCGAGCGCAACTAGGCAGGGTACAGTATTTAAGTCGCGCGAGGTTTATAACCACGAAGAGCCAATCATCCCGACAATGTCCGTGCTGGCGATTGATTTATACCGTGACCCTAAGATGAACTGTGATTTTCTACCCATGTCAGTCCTGCCACCGAAAGATTATAAGAAAGGATTGAACTTCTTCAAGTCGTATAAGTTAATTCCGGGGAAGCCTTTTACAGCCAAGGAAATTCGCAAGAAGTACTTGAAGCCTGATGCCGAACGTCTGCCGGATTTTGACTATGATTTTCATAAGCGAATTGCTGAAAATCTGCCGCGAGATATGTGGTATTAGTTTCGTGGTTGTGCTATAATTGTGAGTAATATGGATAGTGGGCGGTATTTTAGTCAACCTTTGGAAAATATCGAGGACATTGATGTTTTTGAAGAGGCGGTTGATAGAAAGAAATTGACGCGTCGGGTTTCGGAAGAACGTCCATATACTTACTGGACATTGGAATACTATGACCAGGACAACGGTATCCGTGGCGGAGGTGGTCTTGGAGTATTGGCGGCAGACATGCGGCGCGTAGCAGAACGAATGAATGTGCCGTTTGTCCTGATTACGCCTTTTTATCCGCGTGAGGTGCACCAGGTGCGACGCAAGGAGACGTACGGAGAATTATACGCCGAATGCGATTATCGCAACTTTGACTATCGGCTTGTTGATTCGGTATTTATCAAGTGCTGTGGCAATCTATGCAAGTTGGATGTAATTGAAAAGCGGCTGGGCAGTACACGAATCTTGTGCATAACGGAACCTGGATTCCGCGAGTTATACGCTGATGCGAGTGGGTCCGACCACCGGTTATATCAGGAAGTAGCGCTCGGGTTTGGTGGCTATGCGGCGTTGAAGTTAGTTGGACTGAGGCCAGCTGTAATGCAACTCAACGAAGTGGCAACGTTTTTTGCTGCTCTGGCGCGACTCGACGAGCTTGTAAATAACGGCATGGATTTTTATGAAGCAATGGTATACACCAGGAAACATACTCTGTACACGAATCATACCTTGGTGCAGGCGGCGGAGGCAGAATTTGGCGCTGAGCAGTTTGAGAGATTCGTGTTGCCAAATTTGAAATCGCGAGCTGTAAGGAAATGGCTGATGGATAAGTTTACGGACGGGCGACTGCGCTTATCGACAGTAACGATTGAGATAGCAGAGCTGAGGTCGGGTGTGTCTAAGTTGCATGCGAGAGTAGCGAATTATCGGGACGTAGCTGGTGAAAAAGTAAAGTTTAAGGCTATCACAAACGGTATCGACGTGTATCGGTGGGTGGCACCACAGACCTTGACTTTTTATCGTGAATGTGGTATAATAGATATTATGGGGCGACCTACCGCTGATTACGGTGAGGCGCTTAATAAACTGACGTCTGACGAAATACGACACTTGAAAGCTCAGGGAAGAGCCATACTGAACGAGATTTTGGCGGATTATCCAGACCAAAATGGAGTGATTTTGCAGTTTACCGAAGGTGATTTCATCTTTGATTTCAAAAGGAGATTTGTTGACTACAAACGGCCGGAGATGCCTTTTGCGGATATTCGGCGACTACGGGAAGTTTTGGAGCCGCGCGGAGCGCACTACATCTTGACTGGCCGCGTTCATTCGGGCGATACGCGGATGATGGGGGTACTGTCCGAGGTGCTAGACAAAATCGCGACGGATGATTATCTGAGGGCGCACGTGCATTATCTGGCGGACTACGACGAGAGATTGGCGTTTGGTTTGTCGTGCGGATGTAACGCGGCGATAAACTTGCCGATTGTGGGGTTGGAAGCCTGCGGTACTTCATGGGAGAAAGACGTAGCAAATTTGCAGGTGCTCATTTCTACTAATGACGGCGGTGTGGCGGATGTGGATGCAAAATACCATCTGGACGTGAGGGGAGTGGATTTTGACGAGGAACTGGCGTCGCTCTATGCTAGGATGAGAGAGGCGATTCAGATTTGGGACAGTGATTTTGATTTGGAATATGTAATGCGTGAGCAATTGTACGGGTTTTTGCCGATTGTGTCGGGGGCAAGGATGATGCAAGAATATCTTGACTATATTTTTCCGGCGTGATATACTATTGACATAGTCGGTTAGACTATTTTTTAATGACAGTTTAGCGATAGGAGAGAAATGGCCAACGTAACAAGAATCAAAGCTAGCGACTCTGGTAAAGCGGAGCCAGCGAAGGAAAAACCGGCAAAAGACAAGCCGACGACAGATGCACCTGCGAAAACGGCGATTGTCGCGCCAGCGGACAACAAAGCAAAGCAAAATAAAAAACCGGCAAAGTCTACCGATAAAAAGGTTTTTATCCTGTTCCGTCCATTTGTGGCTTTTTTCCGGTATTTACGCGAATCTTGGCGTGAAATTCGTCAGGTACGGTGGCCGAATCGTAAAGCCACTTGGAAAATGGTGCTGGCAGTACTAGTCTATACGGCGATTTTCGTGATTTTGATTTCGTTGCTGGATTTGTTATTTACGTGGCTATTTAATTTAATTTTAGGAAGTAAGTAGAAAGGAAATATATGGCAGTAAACAGGTATGATGACACTCGGGCGTGGTATGCGATTTCGACATACTCCGGATACGAGGACAAAGTGGCCGACTCCATCAATCAACGTACGGGGACAGTTGAGATGGCTGATAAGATTTTTGAGGCAATCGTGCCAAAAGAAAAGCAAATCGAAATCAAAAATGGTAAGCGCAAGGTCGTGGACCGCAAGATTTTGCAGGGCTACGTGCTGGTCGATATGAAATTGTCGGATGAGACTTGGTATATCATCCGCAACACGCCAGGGGTGACTGGGTTTATCGGCACCGGCACGCAGCCGACACCTGTATCGCCGAAAGAAATCGCGAAGATCAAGAAACGTATGGGCGTAGAGGACCCGAAGTTCTCGGTGAAATACGAAATCGGCGAAGTCGTATCCATCACAGATGGGCCATTCAAGGGATTTGAGGGTAATGTTTCCGAAATTGACGCCGCAAAAGGCAAACTCAAAGTGATGGTGTCGATGTTTGGACGCGAAACACCAGTAGAGCTTGATGCTTTGCAGGTGAAGCAACTTAATTAGCAATTTTAGTTGCTTTTTTATCTATTTTTTGGTATAATATAACACAGTTACGCACTAGAAAGGTATTTTATGGCAGAAAAGAAAGTAATCGGTAATTTGAAACTACGGATTCCCGGTGGCAAAGCAACGGCAGGACCTCCGGTTGGTTCGACACTCGGTCAGTGGGGTCTCAATATGATGGATTTCATCAATCCATTTAACGAGAAAACGAAAGAATACGCAGGCAAGAATGTGATTGTGCATATCCGCGTATTTGAAGATCGTACTTTCGACTGGACTTGCCTTGGTCAGCCAGTTGATGACTTGATCCGCGAAGCGATTAAAATCGAAAAAGGCTCCGGCAAGCCAAATGTCGACAAAGTGGGCAAGATTACACGCGCACAACTTGAAGAAATCGCATCAAAGAAGATGGAACAGCTCAATGCTGTCAATCTCGAAGGCGCGGTCAAGGTTGTGGCCGGCACTGCTCGTTCGATGGGTGTCGTGGTAGAAGGTTAAAGATAATTGTGGGAGGGTTCGCCCGCTAGCACCACAGAAAGGATAATTATGGCCGAAGAAGAGGTCAAAAAAACTGAATTAGAAGACGAAGCGACTCAGGTCGTGGAAGCAAAAGAAGAGACTTTTGCGAAGTCTGGCAAAAAATCCAAAAAGCATATCGAGGAAGTTAAGGCTGAGGAAGAGCGTCTAGCCCGCAAAGAAGAGCGTGTGGCGCTTGAGGCCGCTGGCGAGAAACCAAAGGGTGCCGCGCCGGTAACACGTCCTCGCATTGAGCGTCGTGGCAAGAAGTATCAAGAAGCATATAAGCTGATTGAAAAAGGGAAGATTTACAACCTGCAAGATGCGCTTAGCCTTGCGATTAAGACCAGCCCGGTCAAGTTCGATGCTTCCGTCGAAGTGCATGTGCGTCTAGGCGTCGATCCGAGACAAGCCGACCAAAACATCCGCACTACTATCGTACTTCCAAATGGTAACGGCAAGACTGTGCGCGTAGCAGTTTTCGCTCCGCTTGATGTATGCAAGGCCGCTAAAGAAGCCGGTGCCGACATCGCCGAGGACGAGGAGTTTCTCAAACAACTCGAAAAGGGCGTGATCGATTTCGACGTACTAATTTCCACTCCGCAATACATGCCGAAGCTCGGTAAATTCGCACGTTTGCTCGGCCCGAAAGGCCTGATGCCAAATCCAAAGGCTGGCACCGTCACCATGGATGTCGCCAAAGCAGTTGCCGAGTCGAAGGCGGGTAAGGTAGAATATCGTGTCGACAAGCAGTCTATTGTGCATATCGGACTAGGCAAAGTATCGTTCGGTGCTGATAAGTTGCTCGAAAATGCCAATACTTTCTTTGACTCTCTGAAATCCCAGAAGCCAAACTCACTAAAAGGTACCTATGTGAAGTCGGTTTTCGTGACTACCACCATGGGACCGTCGATTGAAGTTGAAAACTTGTATAATTAGTTTTCGGTTAGTGCAAAAATAGCTCTGCGGAGCTATTTTTGTGTGTTATAATATGTTTATGAATATCGTGAACCTGAGCGAGCTGAATGATATTGAGGTGATAGCGATGCTGATTGCTGGCGTGTTGCTTCTTTTTGCTGGGTATAAAATCAAGAAAATCGGTTTTTTCATCGTGTGGTTTATTCTGGGGGTGAGTCTGATGGGGTATTTGATGCCCACGATCAACCATGCGGTGCCAGAAATTGCCCAGAATAACTTATGGCAGTCTCTACTACCAATCGCCGGAGGATTACTACTCGGACTGATGGGGTTCTCGGTCGAGAAGATTTGCGTAGGCGGTATCGCTTTCGGATTGACGCTCGCGATCACCGCGCAATATTTTGGAACTAATATGCAGACGATGCTAATCGGTGGGGTCGTCGGCGTAATCTTGGCGGGGGTGTCCGTGTTTTTGATGAAACCGGCGATTATCGTCGCGACTTCGCTTGCTGGCTCGTATGCCGTAACAATGTCTATCCTGCATTGGGGCGTCGGGATAGATCCGACAACCTTTTATTTCCCAATGCTGTTTGGTGGCACAGGGTTAGGCTCGGTCGTGCAATTCTTAACCACGCGGCGTGAGTAGTGTTGCTTTTTGTCATAAAGTATGCTATAATGGAATTAGTTACCAAAGACAGTAGCCGCCGCCAGGCTTAATCTGCTACCGAGGAATTACTTGTAATTATTTGGTGACGAAGTTTAACAATTCGTCAACATAATATTAAATAACCAAAGGAACTTTTTATGGCAATTTCCAAAGATAAAAAGAATACATTGGTTGCTGATTTGACCTCGCTGCTTTCTGATTCCAAAATGGTCGTCTATGCAAAATACCAAGGCTTGACCGTAGCGGAACTAGAAGATTTGCGCAAAGCGGCACGCGAGGCCGGCGTTAAAATCAAAATCGTCAAGAACCGGTTAGTGAAAGTCGCGATGAAAGAAATCGCCGCTTATAAAGACACCGAGACTGACGGTCTCACCGGTCAACTGCTTTATGCACTTGGCACCGATGAGGATTTCGACGCCGCGAAAGTTTTGACAAAGTTCGCTAAGACTCACGACAAGATGGAACTCGTCGGCGGTTTCAACGCCGAGGGTGCAAGTCTTTCGACAGAGGAAGTCAAGACGCTCGGCTCGCTCCCGACCAAGAACGAACTCATTGCTCAGGTGGTGGATACACTTCTATCTGGTATCAATGGTATCGTTTCTGGACTCGAAAACAAGCCGGAAACCGTCGAGGCGAAGCCAGCTGAGGCTGCTACCGAGCCTGCTGAGGCAAGCGAAGCCGCTGAACCGGCTACGGAAACAAAAGAAGAAGCAACCGCTTAATTATAATCCTAAGAAAGGAACTACTATATGGCAACTGATATCAAGAAGTTGGCAGAAGAGTTGGTCAACATGACCGTACTCGAAGTCAATGAACTCAAAACCGTCCTGAAAGACGAATATGGCATCGAGCCTGTGGCAGCTGTGGCTGTTGCGGCCGGTGGTGATGCTGGCGCAGCTGGCGCGGATGAAAAATCCGAATATGACGTCGTATTGAAAGATGCTGGCGCACAGAAGATTGCGGTCATCAAGGCCGTCAAGGAAGCTACTGGACTTGGTCTCGGCGAGGCTAAGGCTATCGTTGATGGTGCTCCTGCTACCGTCAAGGAAAAGGTCGCTAAGGCCGACGCAGAAGCGATGAAGAAAGCCCTCGAAGACGCTGGTGCTACCGTCGAGTTAGCTTAATTTTAGCTTAAAAAATCCAAGTTGACGAATTGTGACAAAAATCCACTCTTTCAAAGGGTGGATTTTTATGTATAATAATATATATGGAAGATTTCGATTATTTAGGTGATGGGCAGGTTTATCTGGACTCGGCATGCCAAAGTCTGAGACCGCGACCGGTGATTAATGCAATAAATAAGTATTACACTGAGCATAATTCATGCGGCGAACGAGTTAAATACAAATGGGGGCGCGAAACCGATACACTGGTCGAAGCGACGCGCGAAAAAGTCCTAAAATATCTAAAACTGAAACCCCGTAAGTATACTGTATCTTTCACTTTGAACACCACTTACGGAATCAACTTGATTTTGTCGCAGATAGATGCGTCGAAGTTCACGAAGGTAATGACGAGCGAAATCGAGCACAATTCGCCGTTTCTTGGCACTCTGGGGTTTGCTGAGCGGACTGGTTTGCCACGCGAAGTGATGACACGAAATGAAGATGGCTCAATTGACACTGATGCCTATGATTTTTCCGGTGCGATTGTCGTAATAAACTGCGCATCGAACTTTGACGGACGCAAACTCAGCAATATCGAGGAGATCCTGAAAGCCGTACATAGAGCTGGCGGGATTTTGATTATTGACGCGGCGCAGGCTATGGCCCACTCGGTCGAGGTACTATGTGGTGTGGAGGTGGATGCGATTTGTTTTTCCGCGCATAAGTTATACGCTCCGTCGCTTGGCGTGATCGTCTGGCGCGACGACCTACTCGACAAATTACAGCCATGGTGGCTCGGTGGCGGCATGGTAGATGATGTGGACCGCGACTCGTTTGTGCTGTCAGCAGAGAATAAGGAGCATCGCTACTCGCGGTTCGAGTCGGGACTGATGGCATGGGGAGAAATTGTCGGACTCGGCGCGGCACTTGATTGGCTAGATGGCCTCAGTAAAAAAGATTGGCAGAACTTGACCGATAATTATACAGAATTGTATAATTTCTTGTCGGAATCGCCCCGCGTGCATCTCGTGAATCACGAGGCAAACCCAACTATGTCGTTCTACATAGAAGGGTTGGATTCGCATTTGCTCGGTGAGGCTCTGTCGCGTGAGGATATTATGGCGCGAACGGGATACTTCTGCGTGCATTACTATCTCGATCACGTACTCGGATGTCCGCCACTAATGAGATTTTCTCTGGGGTTACACAATCGCCCAGACGATATCGAAAAAGTGAAAAAGGCTCTTTCCAAAATATTAAACTAATGGTAAAATACTAGTATTATGGTGTGTATTGCTGCGTTTATCATACTTGCTCTGATTGGCGTTTTTGTAGCCATTATCTCGATTTTCAAACCGACCGTAGGCAAAGCCTACTGGAAAATGTTCAAGAAGGCGTGGGGATGCCTATGGAAAAAGGTGCGTTTACAAAAGTGCGAGACTGGCTTCAAGGAAGATGTGAAAAACACGATACTATCTCGCGTAATCGTCAAGCATCCGAAATGGGTGAAGCCGTTGTCGGTAATTATTGAGATAATATCCGTAGTAATCGTGATTGTAGCGGTATGGGCTATCTTGACTGCGGTGAAGTCGCTACTGGCCTTGTGGGCGCTTGGCTCATGTAATGTGAGCAAACCCGAAGCGTGCGGGATGGGGGCGGAAGTATGTTCTATCAATGCTTCCGAGCCGCAGAATCCCATCGAAGCGACGGGGCGATGGTTTGAGGAGTGGGGTGAGATTTTCGAGGCAATACCAGATAAGTTTCGCACATACAATGCCGCAGACTATGATTTTAACTATGTGTCGGTGAACCCCGGCGTAAGCGCAGACAAGCCAGTTGCAGTTGACATATTCGATCCGGGATGCTCGATTTGCATGGTTTCATACCGGAATCAAAAGGAAGCTGGGTTCTTTGACTCGTATGACGTGCATCTAGTGCCGTTTGCAATACAAGACGCGGATGGAAATTACAAATTCGCCAATTCAGAAATCATCGTGCGATATATGTTTGCGGTTGAGCAGTTGAGGTCTGGCATGGCAGTTAAAATACTAGACCGTATCTTCACCGGGCGCAACCACGATGGGATTTCTTACCAAAATATGTTCAACGACTCATATACGCACGATGAGGCAGTAGCAAAATTGGAGTCTTGGATTGTGGCGGACGGGTTCGACGAAAAAAGTCTGGCGGAGCTACGCACGATTGTTTCTTATCCGGAAATTACTGACAAGATGAATGAAAATCGCAATATCGTAGAAAATGAGCTGCACGTCAAGGGTATCCCGACTACTATATACGACGGGATACGGCATACAGGGCTATGGTCCGCCGAATAAAAAAGTATTTTTTACAACATTCTGAGCACTACCGAAGTTAAATTGGTGGAAAACTTCTCGCGGAAAATCATTGACATTTGAAGTGCGAAGGTATATTATATATAATATATACTACATAGACAGGACGCGAGGTGATGTCTGAAATACCAGATAAACAAATAAAACGACTTAGGGGTCTTATTACTGATGCCGAAACGAGCCTGGCGGCTGCGAAGGAGCTTCTGGTGTCTATTTTGGGCGACGGTGAGACTATTACGGCACCGCGCGAGACGATTACATCCGGTCCGGATGGCAAGATTATCGAGGGGATTTTTGATGGACAAATCATGATAGGGCCAGATGGCAAGAATTATCCTGTGCCAGCGAATTACGCCTCGAAGTCGAAGTTAGTCGAAGGCGACATCATGAAGCTCACCATCACTGATGATGGTAAGTTTATGTACAAGCAGATCGGTCCGGTCGAGCGCAAGACTGTGATTGGCACTTTGACCCATCATGACGACAAATACTTCGTCGAAGTTGCTGGTCGTGAGTATCAGATTCTTTATGCTTCGGTAACTTATTTTAGGTTGCACGAGGGCTCTCAGGTATCGGTGACGATTCCGGCAAATAACGACGAGGCGACTTGGGCGGCAGTCGAGGCTTCGCTATAATCTTTTATGAGGAGTCTGTATAGAAAATACCGTCCATTAAGGTTGGGGGATGTCGTAGGTCAGGAGCAAGTGACAGAGACGCTCAGTAATGCGTTGAAGGCAGGGAAAGTAGGACATGCCTATCTTTTTGTTGGGCCGAGAGGATGCGGCAAGACGAGCGTGGCGAGGATTCTGGCGCACGAAGTGAATGGTTTCAAGTACGAGCTAGAAGATGACTATGTGGATATTATTGAGATTGATGGGGCTAGCAATCGTGGCATCGACAATATCCGTGAACTACGCGAGAAAGTCGCTATCGCCCCGACGATGGGAAAGTACAAAATATATATCATCGATGAAGTGCATATGCTGACGAAAGAGGCGTTTAATGCGTTGCTCAAAACTCTGGAAGAACCGCCCGAGCATGTGATTTTTATCATGGCGACGACCGACGCGTACAAGGTGCCGGTGACGATAACTTCGAGGGCACAGACGTACACTTTCAAACTGGCTGACGAATCGGTGATGTTCTCCCACTTAAAAAACATTTGCGAAAAGGAAAGCATCAAAATCGACGACGATGCGCTTCGGATCGTAGTCCGACTGGGAGGCGGATCGTTTCGTGATTCGATAAGTCTGCTCGACCAAATTTCGACACTTTCTGATGGTGAGATTACGAAAGCTCAGGTGATCTCCGCGATGGGACTTCCTGAGGACGAGAGAATCGCCGCACTAATTGACGCATATGTAGGTGGTGATTTTGCCGCAGTTAGCGCCAATCTCAAAGAATTGTTTAATGCAGGAATCAAGCCAGAGACCCTAACCGAGGAGCTAATTAGCTCAATCATCCATGCTCCCAGACCAGAACTGATGCCGCTGCTTTCAAAGTTGCCAGAAGTGAAAGCGCCGTATGCGGAAGCAAAGCTACTCGTGGCGCTGTCTACGGCCGGCAATTGCTCTTTTTCCTCAGCGGACTCGGCTCCTGGAAATGTCATACGCAGGACCGCAGGGGGAACCGCCCTGCGGGCGAACCCCTCTGGGTCGTCTGGAATATACATTTCCAGCTCGCCGAATCAGGAGATACCTCGAAAAAAGAGCAATCTACCGGCTATGGATAGCGCCACGCTTCCAGCTGCCGGCGGCGCCACATTGTCTACGGACGTTGTCCCGGCACCAGTAGGGGGTGACTTCTCTTGGGATGGGTTCGTGGAGAGAGTGGGGGCGGCGGATGCGGGGATTGCGACGCAGCTTATGCATACTTCACATGACATGCGTGATGGTGCGCTGAATATTTATCCCGAGAAGAGTTTTGTGCAAAAATCTTTGTCACGCGACAAGAACAAGGCGATTTTGATTGAAAATGCCTGTGGCCTCAAAGTCGTAGTGCATGAAGTAGGCACTAGTCCAAATGCCAAAAAAGATGAACTCATTTCCAAAATGTCTGATATAATGGGAGGTGAGGTAACAAATGATGGAGGAGACGACCCGTTCTAAAAATGGCGGCAGAGTGCCGCCGCAGGATATCATGGCCGAGAAATCCTTACTAGGTGCAGTGATGATTTCGGGAAATGCAATTACGGATGTACTGAGTATCGTGAGGCCGAATGATTTTTATGATGATAAACATCAAATTATTTACGAAGCGATGCTCAATCTCTACGATCAGCACAAGCCGATTGATTTGCTGACGCTGACCTCAGAGCTAAAAACGACTAAGAAGTTAAAGGACGTGGGCGGGGCAGCGTACCTCACCGAATTGTCGAACTTCGTGCCAGCAGCCTCGCACGCCAAGGCGTACGCGGAAATTATCGAAAAGGCGTCAACGAGGCGACGATTGATCGAAGCCGGCACAGAAATAGCCAACAAAGCGTACGAGGATGACGCGAACGTAGGGGAATTGGTCGGAGCAGCAGAGAAGAAACTATTTGAAGTGTCCGACAAGGTAGTAAAGAGCGATTATGTGGCAATGGACGAATTGCTCGCGGACGCTTTTGACCGCATCGAGGAATTACACAAGAACAAAGGGGCGCTGAGAGGCCTCAAAACTGGTTTCCGTGACCTCGACAAGAAGACGGCAGGATTCCAACAGGGCGACCTTATCATTATCGGCGCGCGTCCGGCCATGGGTAAAACGACTTTTGCCCAAAATCTAGCATATAATATTGCGAGCATCAACAAGCGGGGCGTGTTGTTCTTTTCGATGGAGATGGCGGCCAACGAAATCGTAGACCGGATGATTTCGGACGTTTCTGGTGTGGATAACTGGAAAATGCGCACTGGCAACCTTACCGACGAGGAGTTTTCGCGAATCAATGACGCTCTCGGCGAGATGGATGAATTACCAATCTATATCGACGACACTAGCTCGATGACGATTATGGACGTCCGCAATAAGGCGCGACGGGCGGCACACGACCACGATATTGGGATAGTGATCGTAGACTATCTCACTTTGATTCAGGGCTCGTCGAGATACGCAGGGAATCGCGTGCAGGAAGTGACTGAGATTTCGCGTGGTCTCAAAATCCTCGCGAGGGAACTCAAAATACCAGTCATCGCGCTTGCGCAGCTTTCGCGTAACGTGACCGGACGTGACGACCCGAGGCCGGTGCTGTCCGACCTTCGTGAATCCGGCTCCATTGAGCAGGATGCCGACCTCGTAATGTTCCTGCACCGCCCGGATTACTATCGGCAAAATGACGACAACTACGAGGAAACACATATTACCGAGCTATTAGTCCAGAAACATCGTCACGGCGCGGTCGGCAAGATTGAGCTGTACTTCCATCCGGAATTACTGCGTTTCATGTCGCTTGATAAGACTTACGAAGAATAGTATAATAGTATTGTGAAAAAGAAGATTGTCGTTTCTAAACTCTTTTTATATAGACACAGGTTCGTGATTGGTTATGTGATACTCGCACTTGCTTTCGTAGGTTTACTATTTGGACTGCCGGTGATTGCACAATATGGCCTATCAGAATCAGAGATGCAATCGGCAGTTAACTCATATGCGTTAGGGTTTGACTCGCCGATGAATGGCGACTTGGTGGATTTGCCGTATAGGCTATTACAAAAGTTATCTATCATGATTTTTGGTTTGACACCATATGCCATTAAACTACCCAGTATACTAGTCGGTTTGGCTCTGGGTTTTCTACTAATACTTCTACTCAACCGATGGTTCAAGAATAATGTATCGCTACTTGCGTCATTTCTAATTATTCTATCAACACCGTTCTTGTTCTTGGCTGGCTCAGGGACGCCGCTCATCATGATAGTATTTTGGCCTACACTACTACTGTGGCTCGGCTCAAAAATACAAGGCGAGAAGAAGCCCAAGCCGCTTTATTCGCTGCTTTTCGCCGTCGTACTTCTACTTGCGATATATACGCCATATATGCCTTATTTTGCGATTTTCTGTGTGCTATTTGTATTCTTGCAGCCGCATCTCAGATTTATCGTAAAAAGTTTACCGCGCGGGCCGCTGATCGCCATAATCGTACTGACGCTCGGCGGTGTATTTGCGTTGATTTTTAACATGGTCAACCATCCGGAAACAATCATGGAATTATTGTTTTCTGAGGGGATGGAGATTTCACAGTTTATTCCAAATATCGGCAAGGGGCTGGCACCGGTATTCTCGTGGCTATCGACACCCGAGAGTGTGTTTTTATCCCCGCTGATGAGCCTACCAATACTGGCGCTCGCTTTGATTGGCCTATTTAGCACGACCAAGGGCTTTTTCGCCTCGCGCAACTCCATCGCTACACTACTACTAATCTTTACCGTCGTGATTACCGGATTTAACCCGGCGGCAGTAGTGTTCTTTATCCTGCCGACGGCGATATTAGTAGCGCATGGACTCAAATACCTACTCGAAAAATGGTACGGTCTATTCCCAGAGAATCCGTACGCTCGGGTAGCGGCGATTTTACCGTTATCGATACTATTTGCTATGATTATCATCCCTAGTCTGCTCCAATATGTTTATGGGTATCGCTACAATCCTGCCGTCGCGAGGGAGTTCCGCTATGATTTAGCGATCGTGCGCGATAATTTAACCGACCAAACTCTGGTAGCGGGGGAGGATTATGATTTCTATAAGATTCTGGAACATTCTACCGATATCAAGGTCGTAGCCGACGTGTCGGATGCGGAAGCGTCCAGGGAAACCGCTCTCCTATTCCACACGAGCGACGATGACAAATATGTCTTAAAACGTATTATTACCTCACCAATGAAAGAAAAATCTGATATAATATATTTATATACTGCAAAAACAGAATAAAGGAGTTTTATGGGACAGACAATGGACCAAATGAAGTTACTAAATCAACTTCGTAAAGCACAGAAGGATTTGAAGAACGAAATCGTAGAGGTCGAGGCGGGTGATGGCGCGGTGGTCGTGCAAATTACCGGCGAACTGAAAGTTAAGAAAGTTTCAATTGACCCGGACAAAGTTGATTTGGATGACATCCACGAACTAGAACGGTGGATCGAAAACTGTATGCGCGATGGTTTTGCAAAAGCGCAAGAAATTGCGACCGACAAGATGAAGCCGCTCATGGGCGGGCTATCGGGCTTAGGCTTATAGGATAGCCTTTCGGTTGACTTTTTGGCAGAAATATGATATAATGGAGGTATAGGGCAATTATGTTGCCGACTGCTTTGACTAATGTGATTGATGCACTGGGGATGTTACCCGGCGTTGGACCGCGGACGGCGGAACGCTACGGGTATTATCTTTTCAAATCTAATCCTAAGGTGTCGGAGGCGATTGCCGAAGCGCTAACTTCACTTCACTCAGGCGTCAAGTCTTGCCCGGTGACATTTGCGCTAATCAACGCCGATGAGGAACTTTCGCCGCTCTATACCGACCCTACGCGCGACAAGTCAACTATTCTAGTAGTGGAAGAGCCCCTCGATATCTACGCGATCGAGTCCACCAAAGGCTTTCGGGGTGTGTATCATGTGCTTGGTGGTGCGTTGTCGCCTATTGACGGCATTACGCCCGACCAGCTTCATATCCGCGAGCTAGTAGAACGTTTGACCACTGATGACGTACACGAAGTTATCATCGCTACTAATCCGTCGGTCGAGGGAGAGTCGACTGCGCTCCTGCTCGAAAAGGTACTACACGAAGCCAAGCCGTCGCTTGCGATTACCAGATTAGCACGAGGTTTGCCGCTCGGGGTAGATTTGTCATATGCTGACCAGATTACGCTGTCGGCGGCGCTTGAAAATAGAACGAAGTTATAGAATGGCTTTGGGTTGGCTAGCCGGCGACACAGCGGACGAAGAGATTGACGTCCACCCATATATTAATTATTTGTCGGAGATTTTTTCTAGGGCGAGGAAGTCGACCTTGCCTAGTTTGGTCTTGGGGAGTTCGTCAATAAAGGAGATTTCGCGGGGGGTTTCATACTTGGCGAGAAACTTCTTGTAAATATGGGCGAGGTCCTTGCGACAGAGGCGAGGCGAGGCGTCTTTCTGGAGAACCACGAAAACCTTGATGATTGCACCGCGGACTTTGTCTGGTACGCCAATACAGGCACACTTTGCGACGTACGACGAGCGAAGTGTCGCCTCCTCAACGATGGACGGGTAGACATTGTAGCCGCTGGTAATAATCATGCGTTTCAGACGAGATTTGAAGAAGACCACACCGCACTCGTCGACATGACCGATATCGCCGGTTCTAAGCCATTTTTTGCCGTCTATTTCGATAAAAGCGGAGCTGGTTTCTTTGGGGTTGTCGAGGTATTCACGCATGATAGTCAAACCACGCACGAGGATCTCGCCATCAATGCCGACCGGAACTGGCGAGTGGGTTTTGAGGTCAAGAATCAGCACCTCACTATCCGGCAAAGGGTAGCCGATGACGTCTTCCTCGCGCGCAATGGAGCCAGGTGAAAAAATCATGCCGCCAGCAGCCTCGGTGAGCCCGTAACCATTATGAATAATAGCGCGAGAGCCATGCTCGGAAAAGAGAGTATTGACTTCGTTTTTGAGAGCGACACTGACCATGTCGCCACCAGATACGGCACCCTTGATTCGGCGCAAATCTCGCGAGCCGAATTTGATCCTGGTGAGATATTCGTAGAACGTTGGCACGCCGACCAGGATATTGATACGGTATTTCAGGATATATTTGCGGGTTTTCTTGGCACTGAACTGCGGAATCAGCACTGTACGCATACCGCAGAAAAATGGGATGTGCATGCAAACACCAAGCCCGAAAGCGTGGAAGTTCGGGAGGAAACAAAGCATTGCAAAGCGAGTTTTCAGGAGTTCGGGGACGAGGTATTTCGCGCCGAGTGCTTGTGAGTTGAAGTTGAGATTCGTCAGAACGACACCTTTTGGCTTGCCAGTGGTGCCACCAGAATAAAGTATGACCGCCGGGTCATCTGCGTTGACGCGAACGTGGGGGTTGCCGATGTACTTGTTGCCGCTATTCAGAAAACGATCCCATGTGGTGACAATCTGGGTCTTCTTGACGTGGTTCTTGCGGCCCTTGGTAAGATGATAGAGACCGCGTACCAAAAAATCCATTGAGCGAGTCGCTGAGACCACGATGACTTGTTCTAGGTCGGTGTCCTTGATGATATTTTCGACCTTCGGGTAAGCAATATCGATGACGAGCATATATTTGGACTTAGCGCGATTAACGTAATCTTCGATTTCTTTCTCGGAGGAGAGCGGATGCACCATGTTGGCAATAGCTCCAACTTCGTTCACCGCGTAGAACATATAGACCGCCTCGGGGGTATTGGGCATACAGATAGTCACCGTGTCACCACGTTTGACGCCAATTTGTTTCAGAGCGCGGGCCGTACGGTCGATTCGCTTAATCATTTCCTTGTAGGTAATATCGGTGTCGTAGTAAGTGATGGCAACATTGTATGCCCATTTACAACTAGACTCATAAATAACGTCGTAGAGTCCACCCTCGGGATACTCGATATCCTTGGGCAATTTGTCAATGTAGCCGTATTTGTTGCGTTCCAATCGCATATCGATAGCGCGGGCGGCCTTCCTCAGTTTATGGTAGATAAACTCCAACATATATTTATTTTATCACATATCGCAAAACTGTTGTATAATAATAGTATGGATAAGAACTTCAAGATACGAGTATCGGTCGGAGTAGGTATGTTCGTAGTGGCGCTCGTCGGGTTATATACCTTTAATTCGATTCCGTTCAAGATTATCTATGCATTATTTTCTGTGATGGCGGCAGTGGAGCTGGTTAGTTTCTTCAAGGATCGCAAGAAAAGACGCGTGCGGGTCAACAGTAGGCCAATACAAATTGTCTTGTCTTTGCTAGAACTTGCTTTTTTGGTCTGCGGCGTAATATTTGTGGCGAAGGTTGATCTCACACATTTTTGGTATATTATCTTGGGTGTGCCGGGATACGATATTTTTGCCTATCTTTTTGGAAAAATGTTCGGCGGGAGAGTCTTCGGCATGAAGCGGCCTTTTCCACGAATTTCCAAGAATAAAACTTGGGAGGGAACTATCCTAGGCCTCGCAATGGCAATTGGTATGGTGGTAATTTTGATGGCGACGAGAGGTACTTTTGCAACAGACTGGATGTATCTTCTGTGTGGCCCCTTGGCGCTGATGGGCGATTTATTCGAAAGTTATCTGAAACGCAGATTTGACATCAAAGATTCTAGTGAAGTTATCGTAAAAAACAAGTTTTTTGCCGCGGTAGAGCACTTAGTCGGGGGGAGTGCGGGGCATGGTGGTTTTCTCGACCGCATCGATTCGACCGCTTTTACGACGACCGTATTGTTATTGATTAGTCTGGTGGTGCGTTAGATGGGACTGTTTCATGCGGACCGCAAATTTGAACGATTTGAGGACGTCACGCCCGAGATTTTGGAACACGAATGTGTGAAATTGTTGCTATGCGACCTAGATAATACACTGCGACTGCACGGTGAGACGGAGCCGTCGGATGAGCTGGCAGTATGGATTCGCGATGTTCGTGGCGCCGGCGTGAAAGTCGTAGTGATTTCGAACAATGGTCGCAGAAAAATGATGCAAAAGTTTTGCAAGCCGATCGGCGTACCTTGTGTATGGTGGTCGAAAAAGCCAATTTCGACCAAACTGACGGCGGCGATGGATAAATACAAGTTTCGACCGGATGAGACGGCGATGCTCGGCGACCGCGTCATGACGGACGTACTGGCGGCGAAATTTGCAGGAGTTAAGGCATGGAAAGTAGAACCAAGAAAAGACGTAATCTAAAAGCGCAGTCAATCAACACACCGACTCTTTTGACTTTGTTTCGCATCATACTCGTAATCCCGACGATGGTATTTATATATATGGATACAGAATGGGCAAAAGCAGTGGCAATCGTGTGTTTCATAATCGCGAGCGCGACGGATTTCATAGACGGAAGATTGGCGCGCAAATGGAACCAAGTCACGACGCTCGGAAAGTTTCTCGACCCGCTTGCCGACAAGATGCTGGTAAACTTGACTTTTTTGGCACTCACGTTGCTCGGACAAGTGCCAGTATGGATGTTCGCGATAATACTAGTGAGAGATTTTGCCGTGGATGGGCTTCGGATGCTCGCCGCTGGATCCGGAATAACCGTCGCCGCATCCTGGCTCGGCAAAGCAAAAACTATGGTCCAGATGATTACCGTGACAATTCTGATATCGAACATGATTATTAAAAGTCAGGCAGTCGGTATAGTTGCCACCATATTATTATATATAGTGGTGGTCTTGACGGTTGCTTCTGGGGTAGACTACCTTTATAAAGGCCGAAAACTTGTGTTATAATATATTATATGTATCATAAGTTTTTGGATTTTATTGGCGGCAAAAAGTCAATTCAGGTGATTCAGGCGGAGAATCCTGACGGCGACTCGCTCGGGTCGGCGATTGCACTAGATTATTTGCTGAAAGATATCGAGGTGTCAATGTATTGCCCGGTAGATATACCACGGTATTTGCATTATTTCGACGATTGGTCACGCGTGACTAATGAGTTCAATTATCGTGCCGACGGATATATTATCGTGGATACTGCCGCGTCAGTACTGCTCACGAAATTATTGGACGATACGGCCATTCGCAACCGACTTTACTCGGCGCCAGTGCTAGTGATCGACCATCACGAGACGGCGGATGATCTAGACTTCCCACACGAAAGTATTATCGAAGTGCGTCCGGCGTGTACGGAGTTGATTTACGATGTGGCAAAGGAGTGCCAGCTCGCAGTGCCGCGAGAGGCGGCAGATGCAATCTTCATGGGGATTATGTCAGACACGCTCGGGCTGACTAGTCCATCAGTGACGGCGCGGACATTCCGGGTCTGCGCAGAATTGACTGAGCTCGGGTCGGATATCGCGGCGCTCGAAGAAAAACGTCGTGAATATATGAAGAAATCCGTCCGCATCATGGAGTACAAGGCGACGCTGATGCAAAGGGTGGATTTTTCGCTCGATAACACCCTCGCGACCGTACACATACCGTGGGACGATATTTCCGAATATTCCGACGAGTACAATCCGAACGTTTTGATTCTGGAAGAGCTTAGGATGGTTGAGGGGGTCAAGGTTGCCGTGGCCGTCAAGACTTATCCGGATGGCAAGGTGACCGGCAAAATCCGTTGCATGGGCGACGCGGCGATTGCCGAGAAAATCGCTGGATATTTCGGCGGGGGCGGACACCCTTTTGCGGCAGGATTTCGGGCTTATGATACCTCGTACGACGAGGTGCTGGCCGACCTTGTTAAAATCGTACCCGAGCTACTTGCGGAGGTGGCACATGATTAGTATCAAATATGACTTGCTACACATGCCGATTGAGCTCACGAAAACTCACGACCACTGCGCGTCGGGTAAGCCAAGATTAACCGTCGTGATGTTGCATGGTATCGCAAGCAGTTCGATCACTTTTCGTAATGCGCTCCGATATCTGGAAGGTACACAGTCGATGGCAGATGTGAGATTTGTGACTTTTGATTTGCTGGGTTCTGGAAAATCTTACAAAAATAATAAGTTGAAATACGGGTATACTGACCAGCTTGCCGCGCTTCAGCGTTCACTCGCCAGATTGCGCATTGACACGCCACTTATTTTGCTCGGACACTCCATGGGCACTTTCATCAGCACACGCTATGCGGCGACGCATAAAAAAGCCATACACAAGTTGATCCTATGCTCACCGCCGATATATACCGAAGCAGATTTGGATAATCCGGCTTTTCCCGAGGCGATTGAGGGGTTCAAGAAAGCCGTGAGCGCACGAAATAGCAAGATTCTAAAAGACGCAGCTTTCAATAACGAAATGAAGAATATCGTGATGAATCGCAAAAACTACAAGACGCTCACGGAATTGACTACACCGGCCGTATTAATTTATGGCGATGCGGATCCATACATTGCATCGCAAAACATTCCGGCGACAATCAAAAAGAACCCGAAGTATTTGTCTGCAATCAAGACAGTCGGGCGGCACGGAATGTCGCACGAGAAATACTACAAGGTGCGTGAGATTTTGGAGGACGAATTGAATGCTTAGGCTATACAATACGTTATCACGCAAGCTGGAGACGTTCAAGCCGCTCGGCAACAGAGTGAAGATTTATACTTGCGGTCCGACCGTATATAATTATCAACACATAGGGAATTATGCGGCACAGATTTACTGGGATTTGCTCGTGCGAACGCTACTGGCAAATGGCTACCCGGTGAAACGCGTACTGAATCTGACCGATGTGGGGCATTTGGTGTCCGACGGCGATGAGGGTGAGGACAAGCTAGAAAAAGGCGCTTCGCGCGAGGGCAAGAGCGTCTGGGATGTCGCAGATTATTATATAGCAGACTTTCAAAAGTGGTACCGGGAGCTTAATCTGACAGAGCCAGATGCGTGGGCGCGGGCTACCTCGTATATTGATGATGACATACAGGCCGTAGATGCGATGACCGAGCGTGGGTTCACCTACGAGACTGCGGATGGCGTGTATTTCGACACATCGAAGTATGATAAATATGCGGATTTTGCTAAACTGGACCTCGACGGGCTGCAAGCGGGGGCGCGAGTAACTTTTTCCGATGAGAAGCGGAATGCGGCGGATTTTGCAGTATGGAAGTTTATCAAGCCGGGCGAGAAGCACGCGATGCGCTGGGAATACTTAGGCCGGCCTGGGTATCCAGGATGGCATTTGGAGTGTTCAACAATAATCCACGCAGAACTGGGCGAACCAATCGACATCCACACCGGCGGAATAGATCACATACCAGTACACCACACCAACGAAATAGCACAAACTTACGCCGCGTATGGACACGCACTTGCGAAAACATGGCTACATTGCAATTTCATCACCATTGATGGTGAAAAAATCTCAAAATCACTAGGCAACGTGTACCTATTTACAGATCTCGCAGAACGGGGATTTTCGCCAATCGACTACAAAATGTGGGTGTTATCCGGCAGTTACCAAGGGGAGCGAAACTTCACGTTTGACTCGCTAGCTGGCGCGCGAAATCGCAGACAGGCTTGGCGGGAGAGAATCGCGCTGTGCTATCAGAAAGAAATTGCAGGCGACGAAAGGGTGTTTTCAAGGATACTTGAAGCCGTGAATAATAATTTGAACTCAGCGGAGGCTTTTGCAATTATAGATACCTCTCAATTGTCACTCGATGATTGGAGCAAAGTCGATGAGCTTTTTGGGTTAAAATTACTAGAAAATACACCGGATTTAGCGGAAGAAACCTACGCGCTTATTTCGCGCCGAACAGAGGCGAAAAAGGCGCGCGACTTCAAAACTGCGGATGAGATTCGCGATGAATTGTCGGAAATGGGAATCGGACTGAGGGATAATCAGGAAGGGAGCTACTGGTACTATTTATAGTATCGCGTGAGGAAGCTATCCTTATACTCCGAGAAGTCGCCATTCATAAGTGACGCGCGTATTTGGTCGACGACGTGGACCACAAAATGCTCGTTGTGGATGCTCGCCAGTACTTTTGCGGTGATTTCATCAGCCTTGAAAAGATGGTGCAGATAGGCACGAGTGTAATTCTTGCAACATTCACAATAGCAATCCGACATTAGTGGGGTGAAGTCGTGTTTGAATTTGGCGTTTTTGATGTTGATGCGACCATCATAAGTATAGAGGGTGCCGTTCCTCGCCATGCGGGTCGGGCCAACACAATCAAAAGTATCGCAACCGTTCTCGGCGCCAATAAATAGGTCGCGCGGCTCTTGTCCCATACCGAGCAAATGCCTAGGTTTATACTCATCAAGTAGCGGGCAGACGGTCTGTAGCATTTCCGCCATACCATCCGCTGTAAAAACGCCACCGATGCCGAAGCCATCAGGATTTACCGAATTACAAAACTGGGCGGACTCGGCGCGGAGATCGAGGAATGTGCCGCCCTGAACTACGGCATAGAGATATTGTGGATATGGTAGCATCCGTTCGGCGGATCCTGTCGACGATATGCGTCTATGCGCAATACGGTTATGCTCGTCAACGCAACGCGCCAGCCAGCGGTGAGTGCGCTCCATGGCATGCTTCATGTCACTGTAATTTTCGGATTTGGCTAGGTGGTCGAACGCCATGTGGATATCGGCACCAATCGACCATTGGGCCTGCATGGAACCCTCAGGAGTAAGTTCAAACTTATCGCCAGAAAGAACCGAACGGAACTTGACACCGTTTTCGGAGATTTTGACGTCGGGAAGTGAAAAAATCTGAAATCCGCCCGAATCAGTAAAAGTCGGCCCGTGCCAACTATTAAACTCCGCTAGACCCCCGGCTTCTTTTATCAGATCGGTGCCTGGTTGCAAAATCAAGTGATAGGTGTTTGCCAGGATCGCTTGTGAACCGAGACTCCGCATCTCACTCATGGTCAGCGATTTGACTGTGGCCTTAGTAGCGGCACCGACAAAAGCCGGGGTCTTGATGTCGCCATGCGCGGTGTGAATAGTTCCAACGCGAGCGAGGCCTTCGCGTTTCGCGATGGTAAAAATGGTGCGCTCGGCGGGTCCTGTCAATAATGTGTTTTTCGTTAACATATAAACATCGAATCTCCGTAACTTAGAAAGTTGTAATCTTGCGAAACGGCGTAATCGTAGGCGCGATGCAAATTATCCCAACCAGCGAAAGCACTCGCGAGCATCAGAACGGTGGACCCCGGCGCATGAAAGTTGGTAAGAAGCGCGTCGACAATCTGAAACTTGAAGCCTGGATAAATAAAGATGTCATCTTCGCCGCTTGCTTTGCCGGTCCGAGCGTAGTACTCCAAAGTGCGAGCCACAGTAGTACCGACCGCGACAACTCGTTTGGCGTTTTGAATTGCGGTGATAGTGTCGGCCGGAATATTGTACCATTCAGAGTGCATTTTGTGATCCTCGACGCTATCAGTGCGAATAGGGAGAAAGGTACCCAATCCGACGTGGAGGGTGAGATATTTGATGTCGATACCTTTACTACGAATCCGAGCTAGTAAATCTTCTGTCATATTGAGACTGGCGGTAGGAGCGGCGGCGGAACCCATGTGGCTAGCCCAGACAGTCTGATAACGTTCGGTGTCGCTTTTATCGGCGTCACGATGTAGATACGGCGGCAAGGGAACCGAGCCATATAGTTCGGCTAGTTCATCTAGTGGGCGACTCGACTCAACTTCGGCAATGCCACCATCAAGAATGCGTGCGATGCGAATATGGTCGGGGCTCGACACGTCCGCGTCGCCTACGCTTAGAATATCGCCATCGTGCAGTTTGCCGCGGTACATGACGCGTGCTGACTCGTCGCCGTGTTTTTCGAGGACGACAAGTTCACGCGGACGTCCGTCTGGGAGTTTACAAAATAGCCGCGAGCGCATGACCCGCGTGTCATTCAAAACTAGCACGTCGCCAGGGCGAAGCAACTGGTCCAGTTCAGCATATTTAGAATCGGTGATAGCCCCAGTTTGCCTGTCGAGCACCAAAAGTCGCGTCGCGCCACGCTCTTTGGGCGGATATTTAGCAATACGTTCCTCTGGCAAATCATAATTAAAATCAGATACTAACATTGTATATATAATAACATATTTCTGATATTTTTTCTAGCATCGGTTGTCTGCACGAAAATAGCTGGACGTGCGTATGGCATGAGTTTTGATATATTAGTGACTAATTTTCGATTTTTGTGGTAAAATAGTTTTATGAAGGAGGTTTATGTCCAAGGTAATAGAGACTGATTTGAAAACTTTTGTTAAGTTTTGGCTGGTACCGCTGGGGATTTTTCTGGTCGGGCTTTTCGTTATTTCGGCCAAGACAGCACTGATTGTAATTGGACTGTCGATATTTTTGGCGTTGGCGTTAAAGCCGCTAGTGCGCAAGGTGAACGGTTTCTTCGTTAAACATTTCGGCACCGAGAAGAAGCATCAAACAGCCTCAGCGATTTTGGCATATTTAATCGTCGTAATCGTAATCGGCGGAATTATTGCCGTAATCGGACCGGTCGTGGTAACGGAGACGTCAAAGTTTATCCAGAACTTTCCGGAAACTTTCGAAAAGACTTTCGGCGGCTGGGAAGGAATTAACGAATTCGGCAGAAAGATTGGCGTGGCAGATTTGCACGCCGAAATCACGAGATCGCTCAATGACTTATCCAACAATATCCTAGGATTCTTGGGCAATAACTTGGTGGCGAGTGTGGGCGGAGTAGCTGATGTGGTAATGAAGATAGTTTTGATTTTAGTGCTAACGTTGTTGTTTTTGCTTGAAGGACCGTCACTCATGGGTGCTTTTTGGCGAGCAGTAGCTTCCGGTGAAGATGACAAGAAGCCAGTTTCTGTTGCCAAGCGTATTGTGTCGCGAATGGCGAATGTTGTATCGACCTATGTTTCGCGTCAGACGATTGTGGCGGCCATAGATGGTTGTGCGTCGGCGTCGATCGTCTTTGTGTTGTCATTATTTACGGATGTTGGTTCTAATATTGCTATACCGATGGGACTTATCACGATGTCGTTCTACCTTATCCCGATGTTTGGTCAGTTCATTGGTGGGTCGCTAGTAACAGTATTGCTGTTCTTTTCGAGTCCTCTTGCGGCAGTGATCTTCGCCGTAATCTACATTGTTTACTCGCAAATTGAGAACAATATGATAGCGCCGAAGATTCAGGGTAGCGCCTTGAAGCTCCCAGCGGTGATGATTCTGGTAGCGATCGTGTTCGGTATGTATATGTTTGGACTGCTCGGGGCAATTATCGCGGTGCCAATCGCTGGCTGTATCCGCGTCATCGCCGACGAATACCCCAACATAAAAGCAGCTAGGCGAGCATAATGGTTGATTCTGCGAAAATCGTAGAACGCGGCGACCAAAAAATCAGGGAGTACACCACTCGCCGTAAGAAATCCGAAAAGAAAACCTGGAAACAGCGTTTCGGCAAGCCGCTATTATTCTTAGTATTTATCGGTATCAACGTGGGAGTGATTGCCGCCACGGCCATAAATGAATTTGGCAATTCCAAGGAGGCGGCTGAGCTCGCTGAGATTCGCATCAATTGGTGGTTGCTCATACCGGCGGCGCTGTGTTTTGTGGTTGCTTTCACGCTTGATTTGTACAAGTATGTATTGTTGCTTCGCAAAAATACCAAGCCCGGCACTTTCAAACGTGGGGAGGATTGGAAGTTGGCAAGACGCACAGTGATTTTTGGTCGATATTATGACAATATCACTCCGGCGGCGGTCGGTGGGCAACCGTTTCAGATTTACTATTTGCACAAGAGCGGCAAATTACCCTCTGGACTTGCTACGACTCTACCGATGATTGGGATGATTAGTCTGCAAATAGGCTTTATTATCCTAGCGCTTGTCTGCTTCATTGCGGGGGCGAGCGACAAAATGATGATGCTCGGCGTCACGGCGTGGCTAGGTTTGTTGTTCTACGCTTTTTGGCCAGTCATGGTACTAATCGCGACATTTTTCCCGAAGACAACCGCCAAAATCATCAATTTTGTCGTAAAGTTACTTGCGAAAGTCAAAATTATCAAGAATCGTGACGCGGCAGTTAAGCGCATCGAGTATGAAGTGGGAGAATATGCGGCTTCCGTCAAAATGATTCTGAAACAGCGGGGACTGCTCGCGAAACTGATTATTATCATGGTAATATACAATATCCTGATCGCATCAATTCCGTTTTTCGTGTTGACGGCTTTTGGCGGCGACGTCGCGTATTGGCCTTCGCTCTGTCTCACTGTAGCAGTGATGAGCGCCGTCTATTTCGTGCCAACACCGGGCAATTCCGGAGCGGCGGAAGGAGCTTTCTATTTAGTATTTAATGCGCTGTCGACAGGATATGTGTTCTGGGCGATGCTGATTTGGCGGTTCTTTACGTATTACATATATATTATAATGGGGCCGATTACATACCTGATTATAAAAATTGAAAAGAAGAAGCATAAAGACGGGAAAGTGTAGTATAATAGTATAATATGTTCAAGTTGATGAGGTTTTTGAAACCGTATTGGTGGCAGGTAATCATACTGATAATTGCGACTGGCGGTCAGGTTTATGCGACATTGCAGTTGCCAGCACTGATGGCAGACATTATCAATAACGGGATTGTGGCCGGAGATATTCCGCAAATTTGGCAGGATGGCGGCAGGATGTTACTACTTGCGGTTGTGTCGGCGGCGGCATCATTTGTAGCAAGTTATTTCTCGGCGAAGATTGGTGCTTATTTTTCGCGAGATTTGCGCGCCGCGGTTTTTCAGAAAGTATTAAACTTTAACTTGATTGATTTGAAAACGTTTAGCACGGCAAGTTTGATTACGCGCACGACGAACGATGTAAACCAAGTACAGACGGTAATCACGATTATTCTATCGCTACTGCTGAGAGCGCCGCTTTTTTGTATTTTCGGTCTAATCATGGCGATTCAGACTGCGCCGGAAATGAGCTGGATTATCGTGGTGGGCATTACCGCGGTTGTGATTTCAGTAGCGGTGATTATGTCGCTAGTGGGCCCAAAGTTCAAGATTTTCCAGAAACTCGTCGACCGAGTGACTTTGATTACGCGAGAAAACTTAACTGGGCTCAAAGTCGTGCGCGCCTTCAATAACGAGCAAGTCGAGAAAAAGAAGTTCATCAAGACCAACGGCGAGCTCACTAAACTTTTGATTTTCGTGGACAGAATACTGGAATTGCAGAACCCGCTAATCAACATCATATTCAATGGTCTGACGCTCCTTTGTTCATGGGTGGGCATTTCATTACTGACGCAAGATTTTTCATACTTGGGCAACATGACGGCATTTGCGGAATATGTAACGTATGTAATGATGTCATTCTTGATGCTATCAATATTCTTTATTATGATACCGAGGGCCAATGTTTCGGCAGGGAGAATTAACGAAATCTTGAAAACAAAAGAGAAGATACATTGGCTCTCAAAGACGAAGGGGATCCCAAACAAGCAAGCGCTAGTGGAGTTTAAGAAAGTTAGTTTTTCGTATCCAGACGCTTCGGAAAAGGTGCTGGACAATATATCTTTCGTCGCCCGGGCGGGCGAGACGACGGCCTTCATCGGGTCGACTGGCTCAGGTAAATCAACTCTGATTAATCTCGTGCCAAGGTTTTATGAAGCGACGAGCGGAGAAGTAACCGTGAATGGCATAAATGTACGAGATTACGAGAAAGATGATTTGATGAAGAGAATCGGCCTAGTGCCGCAGAGAGGGTTATTGTTCTCGGGGACGGTGGCCGCAAATATCAAATTCGGCGCGCCCAATGCAGCCGAAGAGCAGGTCAAGAAAGCAGCTGAGATTGCGCAAGCAGACGGTTTTATTAGAAAATTGTCCGGCGGATATAGCGCGCATATTGCGCAGGGTGGCACCAATGTATCTGGTGGACAGAAACAACGACTCTCAATTGCGCGTGCTATATGTAAGAATCCAGATATATTTATCTTTGACGATTCATTTTCGGCGCTAGATATGAAAACTGACGCAAGACTCCGCGCCGCGTTAAAACCCATCACGAAAGACGCCGTAGTATTAATCGTAGCGCAGAGGATTAGTACAATAAAGGATGCCGAGCAAATCATCGTTCTGGACAAAGGCAAAATGGTAGGCAAGGGCACACACCGAGAGCTAATGTCTGGTTGCGACGTGTATCGTTCAATTGTAAAATCACAATTATCCGAAGAGGAGTGGAGAAAGGAGACGCATGGGGCCAGGGCATAGTTACAAAGGGGCTGACGGCAGAATCAAAAACACGAAGCGGGCGGCAAAAGAGTTTTTACATTCTGTGCGTCCTTACCGCTGGCCAATAATCGCGTCAGTCATACTATCTGTCGGGTCGGCAGTAGTCGGGCTTTTTGTGCCGAAACTACTTGGTGACATGACAAATATCGCCGTAGCTTCTTTTCCCGAATTGGACTGGGGCGCCATTTCCGGCAAAGCCATTACGGTCCTGATATTATTCTTGACGTCAGCTGCGCTACAATATGCACAGGCGTTCGTGCTGGCCGTAGTGTCGGCAAATTATACCAAAGATTTGCGCGAAAAAATCATTAGCAAAATAATGAAACTGCCAATTTCATATTTCGACAGACATAAGTTTGGCGATACTTTGTCACGCATGACTAATGATGTGGACGTACTGACGACTTCAATGTCACAGGAGATTGCTGACGTTTCTCTGTCGCTCACTGTCCTAATCGGAGTGATGATTATGATGCTGACGATTTCGGTACCGTTGTCACTCGTGGCATTTATCGTGGTGCCACTATCTGTGGTGGTCGTGGGCAGGATTACGGCTTTCGCGCAGAAGTATTTCCGAGAGCAACAGGCGACGCTGGGGGCATTAAATAGTAAAATCGAAGAGGACTATGCTGGACAAGTCGTAATTAAATCTAACTCGTACGAGGGCGCAGCTACGGCAAGTTTCGATGAGACCAATGCCAAACTTGCAAAAGCGGCGACGCGTGCACAGATTTTTTCGTCGCTGTCATTTCCGGTAACTCATGTTTTTACCAATCTCGGCTATATTGCAATTTGTATTCTCGGCGGGGTATTCGTAGTGGAGGGTCACATGACGATTGGCAGTATACAGGCGTTTATCCAATATGTGTCCAGGTTTAATCGTCCGATTACGGAAATCGCTTCAACTACGGCAACTATCCAGGCATTACTGGCGGCAAGTGAACGAGTCTTTGAGTTCCTCAGTGAATCCGAAGAAGAACCGGATGCGGAACCGGCGCTAGTGATACCCCGCGTGAAGGGCGAGGTCGAATTTCATAATGTAAACTTTGGCTACGACGAAAAAACGCCGGTTATTAAAGATTTTTCGGTCAAAGTCCAGCCCGGAATGAAAGTTGCTATCGTGGGACCGACTGGTGCCGGCAAGACCACAATCATCAATCTTCTGATGAGATTTTATGAGCCTACTTCTGGATATATCACAATCGATGGCGCGCCGATACGCGAGATGAAGCGTGCGGACGTGCGACAGATGTTCGGCATGGTATTACAAGACACATGGCTGTTTTCTGGGAGCATCGAGGAGAATCTACGGTATGGACGGCAGGGCGCAACATTGGCTGAGCTAAAAACGGCGGCGAAGTCTAGCAATGTTGAACATGTAATCGAAGCATTACCGCACGGCTATAAGACAGTCATATCAGAAGATTCAGATAACATCTCTGCCGGTGAAAAACAACTAATCACTATTGCGCGCGCGATGACAGCAAATCCACCGATGATGATTCTTGATGAAGCAACATCAAATGTCGATACGAGAACCGAACAGCTGATTCAGGATTCGCTTGAAAAATTGACCGGAGGTAGAACTTCGTTTGTGATAGCGCACCGGCTATCAACCATTCGCAACTCGGATCTGATTTTGGTGATGCGAGATGGTCAGATTGTGGAATCCGGCAAGCACAAAGATTTACTTGCGGCTGATGGGTTTTATGCCGAATTGTACAACTCGCAGTTTGCCGAGAATTAGTGGACACAAGCGATGAGGGTGGCCGCCACCACTTGTGGTCGTGGTCTTGGCTGGCCCACTAAGCGTCTAGGGAGCTTATCAGCTTGTCAAATACTTCGTCGATAGTGCCGGAAGCGTCAATGATGGGGATATTAAAATCTTTGGCAATTTTAGGATAGGCATCATTTACCCTCTGTTGAAAATCATTTGGCTTTTTCTCGAATGTTTCCACTGCCTTACCGCGGTCAAATTGGCGCGCAAGACGCACATCATCCGACACAACGAGGATGAAACTCTTGTCGGGGGAGCAATAGCGATCTGGTAAAGAATCTTTTGTAATCTTGATAATTTTGGAACGGGAGACGCCCTCGCCATATCCTTGATAGGCAAGTGTGGAATAATAGTTCCGTGCCGAAATTACGACGCCGCCGCGTTTCAAAATAGGCTCGGCAACTTTACGCCAGAGTTCAGAACGTGAAGCTGTAAATAATAGTACATTAGTAAGCGGTTCCAGGTCGTAGCCTTTGGTGAGAAGTAGATCGTGAATCTCGTGCGCCTGCGGCAAATCGCCGTCAGGCTCATCCATGACAACGGCCTCCTTGCCCTGTTTTTCGTAATATTCTTTTAGCAAACGAGCCTGAGTAGATTTACCAGTGCCATCTTGCCCCTCAATTACAATATACATGCTACAATTATACCACACTCAGGGTGAGTATCGCATGGTATAATATATAATATATGCACGAGAGTTGGAAAAATTTTTTGGATAGCGAATTCGGAAAACCATACTTCAAGGAACTTGCAAGTTTTTTGCATGATGAGTATGAGCACAAAACGATTTTTCCGCGCAAGACATTGGTTTTCTCAGCGTTCACGACTGACTTGTCGAATGTTAAAGTTGTGATTTTGGGGCAGGACCCATATCATACTCCCGGAGCGGCAGAAGGCCTAGCGTTCTCCGTACCACCATCACAGCCCATCCCGCCCTCGCTCGTCAATATCTATAAAGAAATCGACTCGGACATTGGGCATCATTCGTGCACTACCGGGTCGCTAAGGTCGTGGCAGAGGCAGGGAGTTTTGCTTCTAAATACCGTGCTAACCGTAGAGGCTCACCGAGCGGGGTCGCACCGCGGGCATGGCTGGGAAACTTTCACGACCGCAACCATCTCGTACTTGAATGAAGTTCGGCCACATTTGGTTTTTCTGTTGTGGGGTCGGGATGCTCGATCCAAGAAAGCTCTAATTGACACTTCGCGGCATCTCGTGCTCGAATCCGCACATCCGTCACCGTTATCAGCACATAATGGATTCTTCGGGAATCATCATTTCTCGCGATGCAACGAGTTCTTGATCCAACATGGCGAAGATCCGATTGTGTGGTAAGAAGTTTAGCATTCTTGACATTTTTCGATATGCGCGCTATAATTAGATTACATTCGGGAATACCCGCACCCCAACATTAGTTGGGGGATATTTTTATTTCGAATATAATTCTAGGAAACCATCACGCACTAATTCTAAATCCGAATCAGGTACTTGTCCAATTCTACTATATAATCTAGAAGCACTATAAACTCTTGCCTGTGATAAAACGGCAGTTTCTTTTATCCCCTTAAACTCAAACGCCGCATACCATTTTCCATTATGCTCTTGCGACGTTAACGGTACCCCCATAAAACCGAACCTACTGAGTTTTTTCAAAACTAATACTGGTCTAGAAAAATATTCACTCTTGCCATTTATTTCAACACCAACGTTCTCACCGATTCCTACCCACCAAACCTCGCCATCTCGTACTAATTGTATTTTGCGCTCTGGCAAATTATGCAAATTCTCCTTCGCAACATTCCAGTGTCTTAATAATTCATGTTTTTCCATAATATCCTTTTTTTATTAATGAACAATTATAGCCACAATGCGTTGCAAAAATCAACCCCATACCTATTCTTTTATGCGCCTTGTAGCCTATAGATTCTTTTCAGAACTGGACTCGGAACTAGCCGCCTCAATGTTTTGCCAACCCAAAGGTACTTTTTCTCAGCCGGACTTGTTGCCTGTGTAATTATTACAACGCAGGGCAAGAAAAAATGTCCTTATTCGCCCTATCGGGCTGGGGGACATTTTTTCGTTGCTGAGTTGTAATAATTACGGCAAATAAATCTAGAAATGCTTCGAAAAAGTACCTTTGGGTTGGCTAGTCGGCGATACAGCGGAAAAATGGCGGCGGTTTAGGCTGGTTTTAAGGTTCAGAGGATATAATTAGGACATAAAGTTAAACAAGGATTTAAAAAATGACAAATGAAACTAACGAAACAGCCGAAACGATTGCAAAGGTAAATAGCCGAATGGCCGGACCAATCGCAGAAAATAGCACGGGGACGGAAATGTGTGACCCGACCGACGAATCATGCGAAATACCGGAGATGCCGGACGGTGGAAATACGACACAAATGCAGGGCGGGCCGGGTATGATGGGTGGCGGAATGGCAAGCACGATGGCAACAACGCAGAACAACGAGTGGTTGATACCCATGACAGCAACCGGTATTATTTCCGGCACAATAGCAATAGCCGCTGTGGCGATTTGTATAGTAATCTGGCTAACCAATAAACGGAAGAAAGACTAGGCGGCGCCTCGTCCTAGACCCACCTCACCAATCTTTGATATTCTGGAGAGTCCTTGACGTATGAGTCAAGGATATCTTCTATGTAAGTTTTGCCGTTTGTGATATTGAGCGTCTCGACATCTGGCATGGAGCGAAGCAGGCGAATGATGGCTTCGTCGGTCTCGACGTTGGTCATGGATTTCGTGGGGTCAGTCGAGTGAGAATGAACGCGAAGATTCTCATAGACGAAACGTTTGATGCCGGCTTGGAGGCAGTATTTTAGACAGTTCTCACAAGTGGCAACTTTGTTGTATACCGTACAGCCCGTAAGATCGCGACGGGCGAAAATCAGAGCGTTCATCTCGGAGTGAATTGCAAAATAGTACTTCATGGGGCGCTCGGACAAGGTCATTTTGGACTCGTCAGCACCCTGTAACATCCCATTGTAGCCGAGCGAAACGACGCGTTTATTAGCGTCAACGATGACGCAACCCATTTTGGAGGAAGGGTCTTTGCTTTTTAATGCGACCGTTTCGGCGATTTTCATGAAATAATCATCCCAGGCTCGTTGTTTGTCATCCATAATAAACCAATTATAGCACGTTTTGTAGGTGGGGGGTTGACTTTTGAAGTGCGAAGTGCCTATAATGTCCCATCAAAACTAATCGGAGAAAGGAATGAAAAAACGATGTGTAGTGGTGGCGATAATACTAACTATGATGACGGTCGCTCTGCCGCGCCATGATACGGCGGTGGCGGCGAGTTGTCCGGAGCTTAAAGTGATTTTCGCTCGCGGAAGCGGTGGAGCTAGGTGGACAGACCAGAATTATTTGGCGTTTAGCGAGGCGCTAAGGGATAAGTTGGCGGCCACCAGCATCTCCTATGAATTTGAGGACCTGGACTACCCAGCAATAGATATCGGGAATATCACGACCCTGCTTGGAGCTTTCTTTGGCGGGGGCGAGGCGTATGATTTCGGCAAGAGCGTCAATGCGGGTGTGGAGCGGCTCGCTGCTAATGTGAATGGGCGATGTCCAAATACGAAATATGTAGTGGCGGGATATTCGCAGGGGGCGATGGTGGTATCGAAATCGCTCCATCGGCTCGACGCCGACAAGGTGATTTACTCGGCGACTTTCGGCGACCCGAAAATATACCTGCCCGAAGGCGCGGGTGCGATGCCGCCAGCGTGCTTAGGACAAGGACTCTCAGACTACCGGATGTATGTGCCGGACTGTCGGGCTTTCATTGGTAAATTGGGGACGTACCTACCGTACCAGCCTGAAAGTTTTGTCGGGAAAATGGGAACGTGGTGTAATCGGATGGATATTTTTTGCTCGTCATATCTGAGTATCGCGAGCCATGTATCGTATGTATCGGACAACTTGTACGAAGATGCGGCACGCGTGATTTTCGACCGCGTGGCGAAGGTTTTTAATATCGAGAATCACGACGTGGCGCCGCACGACACGGTGATTTTAATCGACGTGACTGGCTCGATGGGGCCGCTAATCGACAGATATAAAAACGAGGCGAAAAAGCTCGCACGGCAAACTCTGGCGACAAATGGACGCGTGGCACTATATAAATATACGGATTTTCAGGAGGAAAATGCAGTAGCCATGCTGTGTGATTTCGGGTGTACGCTCGAAGAAATCGAAGCGAAGCTGGATGGACTGGTGCTTGGCGACGGTGGAGATATCAACGAATCAGCGCTCGGGGCATCTTTTGTGGCGATGAATGAATTGACTTGGCAGAAAGGTGCGGTAAAATCCCTGGTCATACTCACTGATGCCGCGTATCATAATCCGGATTTCGATGCGCGGAAAACGACGCTCGCTGACGTTGTAAAACTGAGCCGAGAAATCGACCCGGTGAATATATATGTAGTGACTACGCCGCTAGTGGCGGAATCATATCAAGAACTCACGACGGCAACCGGTGGCGCAGTAGCAACGTCGGTGGACGATTTTGAGCTTATGACGGAAGAGATTCTAGCAAGAGTCGACGCGTTGCCACGAGTAGAGGAGTGGGTAGACGATGGCGAAGAACTACCATGGGCGGAAATAGTATCTGTAGAACAAAATCTGACCGCCGCAACAATACGCTTGCAATCAAGTCACGGACGTTTTATGGTAGCACTAAATGACGCCATACTAGGTATAGTCGAGGGGGAAGAGTTCACTATCGAAGAATTGGCGCCTGGGACAGAGAACATACTAACCGTCATACCAATTTCAGAAAATAGGAGCGGAATACCAGTCGAGATTCCGCTAGAAAAAATAACGGCACCGCTGGCGCCCGATACGGGAAGATTATGATCTGGCGGTGAGGTGCCAATGGTCGCCGTATTCGCACTTGTACACGCCTAATTTGGTAGGCGTGTGGTGGTCGTACGCGGCGACATTCGCGGCAAGTTCAGCCTCTTCGCGGGTTTTGAAACAGATCTTGTGGCTGTCGCCGACCCAACAGCGCTCCGGTTCGTAGCGCAGGTTCGTGTTTAGGTGTTTGTTTCGATTGGCCATATAATTTCATTATAGCACAGATTTGCCATTTTGTCAATGTCTAACCCTAGACAACGGCGTGCAAAAGTGCTATAATAAAGAGATGATTTTGAACAAAGATATGATTCGGAACGTGGCAATCATTGCACACGTTGACCACGGCAAGACGACGCTTGTCGATGGACTTTTGAAACAGTCGCACACTTTTCGCGATAATCAGGCCGAGATGAACCAGACCCTCATCATGGATTCAATGGACCAGGAGCATGAACGTGGCATCACGATTACGGCAAAGCAAACTTGTGTATATTACAATGGATACAAAATTAACATTATTGACACGCCGGGACACGCGGATTTTTCAGGCGAGGTAGAGCGGACGCTCAATATGGCGGATGGAGTGATTCTGATTGTGGACGCGCAGGAAGGTCCGATGCCGCAGACGAAGTTCGTACTGTCAAAGGCGCTTGATCTGGGGTTAAAACCGGTAGTGGTGATTAATAAAATTGACAAGCCGGCGGCCCGTATCGACGAAGTGCTGGGCGAAGTCGAGAGCCTATTCCTAGAACTTGCGACCGACGAATCGCAACTCAACTACCCAGTATACTATGCTATCGCTCGCGACGGTAAGGCTGGCAAGACGGTTGACCTTGACGACGATTTGCATGTGATTTTTGAATCAATTATTAACGACATACCGGCGCCGAGTGCTGAGGTCGACAACCCCAATGCACAGATGCTCGTAGCGGCTCTGGCGGCCGACAATTATCTAGGGAAATACTGCATCGGGAAGATTTTTCGCGGAAAATTAAAGCGAGGGCAGAGCGTGAAGATATTGCACTTGCCGACGAATTCTACCAGTGACACAATGGACGTAAAGAGTGCCAAAATCGACAAGCTTTTCTCGTATCGTGGGTTAGGTAAAGAGGAAATTGAAGAAGCAATCGCGGGGGATATCGTGGCGATTGTAGGGACGAGCGAGGCAAACATTGGCGATACAATTGCCACGGGCGAGAATCCAGAAGCGCTCCCGACTATTGAACTGGAAGCGCCCACGCTATCAATCTACATTGGCCCAAATACTTCGCCACTTAAAGGTAAAGAGGGTGAATTCACCACTTCGCGGCAGATTGCTGAGCGACTGGAACGCGAGCTAGAAACGAATATTGCACTCAAAATCCAGCCGGACGGACTGGGCTACAAGGTGTCTGGACGTGGAGAGTTACATTTATCAGTATTGATCGAAACGATGCGACGCGAAGGCTACGAGCTAGAAGCTGGACGACCAGAGGTGGTCTATCGCGAGATTAATGGGCGCAAAGAAGAGCCTATCGAATCACTAACAATTGAAGTGTCCCCAGAATTCGTGGGAGCGGTATCGCAGGAGCTGGGCGTGCGTAAGGCTGAGCTGAAATCACAAGAGCTGACATCTAGCGGGTCGACGAGATTTGTTTATGAAATCTCCACGGCAGCACTCATCGGGCTACGCAATAATCTGCTAACTGCTACAAAAGGCACAGTCATCATGTCGAGTTTGCCAGATGGTTATCGCCCAGTGGAGGGGAAATATCGTCCGGAGCGCAACGGGGCACTTATCGCATCCGAGAGCGGCGTATCAACCGCTTATGCCTTGGACGGTGCGCAGGCGCGCGGAGTACTCTATATACCACCACAAGTGCCGGTATACCAAGGAATGATCGTGGGGTTATCCAACAAGAAAGATGATCTCGATATCAACGTTTGTCGCGAGAAGCAACTGACAAATATGCGAACCCATGCCTCGGACGGCGCGATTCAGCTGACCCCATATACACAACTTTCGTTGGAACAGTGCCTAGACTTCCTACTCGACGATGAGCTGCTTGAAGTGACGCCAAAATCACTAAGGTTACGCAAGCGGCAGCTCGATCCAGTGAAGCGGAAGCGCGAGAGCCGAGCATGAGTTACCTAACTGATACACATTGCCATTTACATGACCGCGAGTTTTTTAGCGATGAACAGGCTACGGAGATGGTCAAACGAGCGCACGATAATAACGTGCGGCGAATTATCTGTATCGGGACTTCGCATGAGGACTCACTTGCGGCGAGAGATTTTGCCGCGAAGCATGAAAATATGCACTGGACCTACGGAGTGCATCCGGAGAACGCCGGTTCACCTTATGACGCATCGGTGATAGATGATGATTTGCCCATCGCCATTGGTGAAGTGGGGCTAGACTATCATACGGAAGGATACGATAGAGATGCACAGATTCGACTTTTCGAAGAGATGCTGCAACTAGCATGCGATAAGCGCTTGCCTGTATCGTTTCATATCCGCGAGGCATACGACGACTTTTTCCCAATTGTGGCCAATTTTCCGACGGTGCGAGGTGCGGTGCACTGTTTTACCAACAACAAGAAGAACCTGCGCCGAGTGCTGAATGAAACCGGATTCTACGTTGCCGTCAATGGGCTAGCGACCTACGCGACCTTGCCAACACCGCCGCTGGCGCGGATTTTGCTAGAAACTGACGCGCCATTCTTGACTCCTGTGCCGTTTCGTGGTATAATAAATGAGTCAGCCTATATTCGCAACATTGCCGAGTGGCTAAGTAGCAAAATAGGTACATCATTTGAATTAATAGAGCACGAAACGAGTAAAAATGCAGAGGAATTGTTCAGATTTCCAGATACCGTCGTTCGCGCGCCAGGACGCGTATGATTTTGATGCACAGGCGGATGGGAGCTATCGCCTGTTTCGCGAATTGAATCAAATTGCAGAGGAGATAGAAGCATGTCGGCAAAGAAACTGCTAGGCAAACGCAACGGAACGCAGATGAATTATGACGATTTGATCAATGCGGAGAGCGCTCTCGGACGAACGCTTTTTGGGCCAATTCCAGAGGGTCATAGAAGAGAATTTTTTACTTCGCGCAAGAACGTATGGTTATGGTACGAAAGCTGGGTAGATGCGGCAGGGGTGTTTCACGATATGACGGTGCGTTACGAAGTGCGACCAGCGGGTGTTTACAAGATGCCAACTGGTGGACGATACACGAAAATTGAGGGCGAAGAACTAAACAACTTCACGACGGCAGTGCGGACGTATTTTGATTTAGTAAAAAGCCGGTTATATTCCTAGTAGACCACGATTTGTCGGTAGGCGACAATGGCGGTGTTTTTTGATTTTTATGGTAAAATAGTAATATGGATGGACATAAAAAGAAATTGATTGCTGGTATTATAACTTTGATTGTCGGCGTGGCGGTCTGCGTAGCTGGACTCGTCTTCATGCTGACACGCTTAAACACGGCGCCTGGGATGCGGGATGCAGAATATTTGGTCGAGGTGGGGAAGTGGGCTCGCAACGGGGAGCCTGGGGTGATTTGGGAGTTTACCGAAGTAGGAAAAGGCAAACTAACCACCAATAATCACGTCAACGACTATGATTTCATCTGGGCCATTAGCGGGGATAAGATTGAAATTGAAACGGACTGGTTATATACATTAAACGACGCTTACGAGTACGCTATCGACCAGACGACCAGTAGCCTTACTCTGACGAGTGCAGATAAGACTATCAGTTTCAGCCCGGTCGCCGCGACGGAAGACTAAGCAAAATCAATCTCGGTGCCGGACGTTGCGTTGATGCCAAGGTTGCTGAGCACAACGAGTTCATCGTCGGTAATCATGTGCGTGGAGTGGAGTTCGGCGCCAGAGAGCTTGTCGAGACTTTCTAGGGCTTTTTTCGCTACGGGATTCGTGGTCGAACAGATCGAGAGAGCCATGAGGACTTCGCCGAGATGAAGATGGGTTTCCTTGAAATTGCTGGTCTTGTCTTTGACTTTCAAAATGGGTTCGAGGATAGCGGGAGCGAGCAAATCAACTTCGTCGGGGATACGCGTAATGTCTTTTAGGGCGTTTAGCATGGTAGACGAAACTGCCGTGAGAATGTCGTTCTCGCGCCCCGTGACGGTGATTTTGCCGGAAGAAAGACAGGCGCTTGGTTTGCCATAGGCGGCGCGTTTGTCGGCGGCACCTTTCACAACCGGGCGGTCCCGTTCGGAGATGCCGAGTTCGTTCATCAGGAGTTTAATGCGCTCGGGGACGTCGGGCGTCACAGAGCCTTTTTTGAGATCAACCACGGCACGGTAGTAACGACGGATAATCTCATCGAGGGCGGCGCGGCGGATGGCTTTGTCGTCGGTGATACATTCGCCAATCACGTTGACTCCCATGTCGGTTGGCGAAAAATAGATGTCCTTACCGGTGATGCGGCGGAGGATTTCTTTGAGGACGGGGAATGTTTCGAGGTCGCGATTGTAGTTGACGGCGCTGACGCCGTATTTTTCGAGGTGGAAATGGTCAATCATGTTGACGTCGCCGAGGTCGGCTGTGGCGGCTTCGTAGGCAACGTTGACTGGGTGTTTGAGTGGTAGAGCCCAAACAGGGAAGGTTTCGAACTTGGCATAGCCAGCATTGACGCCACGCTTGAACTCATGATAGAGTTGAGAAAGCGCCGTAGCAAGTTTGCCGGAGCAGGGGCCGGGAGCCGAGACTACGACGAGCCTATGCGAAGTTTCAATGTAGGGGTTAGCGCCGTAGCCTTCGTCGCTAACAATCGTGTCGACGTCGGTCGGATAGCCCTTGGTAAACTGATGAAAGTACACCTTTACATCATAATCTGCGAGTTTTTTGGCAAAATCCGCGGCCTTTTTTTGTCCGTCATAGAGGGTGATAACTACCGAGCTGACGTAAATGTTCCTGTCGCGGAGAAACTGAATAAGCCGGAGGACTTCGGTCTCGTAGGAAATCATGTGGTCGGCGCGAATCTTGGATTGTTCGATGGCGTTAGCATTGATGCACAAAATAACCTCAGCATCGTCTTTGAATTCTTGAAGGAGACGAATTTTGAGGTCGGGGAGAAAGCCAGGAAGTGTACGGGCGGCGTGCTGGTCATCAATCAACTTGCCGCCAAATTCAAGATAGAGCTTGTCGAACATTGCGATACGCTGTTTGATGATTTTCTTCTGGATTTTAAGATATTTGTCGGCATCAAAGCACTTTTTTGTCGTCACTGGGGAACCTCCTTAAACTATACACGACCATTATATCATACGATGACGCCACCGCCAAGACAAACCTCGCCATCATAGAAAACGGCGGACTGACCACTGGCTGGGCGCTTGATTTCGGTGTCGAAGTAAAGCGTGTCGCCCTGCAAGGTGGCGGGGATGAGCGGGGCGCGGTGACGAAGACGTACCAAGATATTCTGGGCGGGTCCTGCCCGAAATATAATATCTTTAAGCGCTAGCCCTTTCGTCCAGATGGCGGAGTGGTTGAGGTTTCGAGAAACGTAGACAATGTTGTTCTCTAAATCTTTGCGCACGACGTAGTACGGAAGACCGGAGTTCACGGCGCCCTTTTCGCCAGAAAGATAAAGACCGTGGCGCTGACCGATAGTGTAAAACACTGCGCCTTCGTGCATCCCGAGGACTTTCTCGGTTTCAGCCTCGCGAATTTCGCCCGGTTGAATATCGATATACTCTTTGAGAAAATCTTTCATGCCAACTTCGCCGACAAAGCAGACGCCCATAGATTCTTTTTTGTAGGCGTTGTGAAGGCGGCGAGCCTCGGCGAGTTTTTTGACGTCGGGCTTCAACATGTCGCCGATGGGGAATAATGTATGAGCAAGTGCTTCCTCGGATATGCGGTAAAGGAAGTAGGTCTGGTCCTTATTCTCATCGACCGCGCGCAATAAGTTTGCGTGAGGGACGCCGGCGATGTTTTCTTGACGCACTCTTGCATAGTGGCCGGTGGCGATAAAGTCCGCACCGCGCTTCATGGCTGTTTCATAGAAGAGTTTGAATTTGATTTCTTCGTTGCACATAATGTCAGGATTTGGCGTATTGCCCGTCTTGAATTCGCGGAGCATGTATTCGACAACCTTCTCACGGTAGGCGTCTTCAAAATCCCAAACCTCAAAAGGTATGCTAAGTTTCACGGCGACACGTTTGGCGTCAGCCAAATCTTCGGCCCAAGGGCATTTCATACCTGGAAGATCCTGGCTCCAATTTTTCATATAAATACCGGTGACGTCGTAGCCTTGTTCCTTCAAAAGCATCGCCGAGACGCTAGAATCGACACCGCCACTCATGCCGACGAAAACCTTGGTTTTAGCGGAACCTGCTGGTGACACATTGGCGGGTCCTGCCGCCACATGTTCCCCCACGCACGCTGGCGCGGGGGTCCCCCAAGTGGCGTCACCCGCCCAGTCGTTAGTACTAGCCATTCTGAATCCTTTCATATTCTTTTGTCACAACTTCATTGATGATTTTGGCGGCGGCGATGATTTGCTCCTCAGAGTTGGTCTCACCAAGAGTGAGGCGGAGCGAGCCGGCGATCTCAGAATCTGTGAGGCCGAGAGCCTTCAAGACGTGAGATTTTTCGCCTTTCGACGCGGCGCACGCGGCGCCAGTTGCAACGTAGATTTCACGCTCTTCCAAGAGGAAGACTAGACGCTCTCCATCTATACCATTATAGCATATATTGACGAAATTGTCAAGAGAGTGCTTACGGTTAATGATTTCGCAACCTCGTAAATTGCGTAGAAGTATTTCACGAAAATGAGCGTATTTTTTGCGGTTGCCGTTCAAGTGGGCCTTTGCTTCTTTGACAGCGGTAGCGAAACCAATGACGCCGGGGACGTTCTCGGTGCCAGAGCGAAGGCCTTGTTCCTGGCCACCACCGTAAATCTGGGGGGCGAGACGTACCTCATGCGACACGTAGAGTGCGCCGACGCCTTTCGGGCCGTAGATTTTGGCGGCATTGAGGGTTAGTAAATCAACTCCGAGACGAGCGACACTGACGTCGAGGAGGGTGAGCGCTTGTGAAGCGTCGGAATGGAGAAGAAGTTTGGTCCGCACGCCGCGACGAAGACGATCAAGACGCACCTCGCGGATAATAGCGGCGATTTCGGATAAGGGCTGAATCGTACCCAGCTCACCATTGACTAGTGCAACAGAAATGAGTTCGGTGGAGTCGGTGATTTTGGCTTGCAAATCGGCGAGGTCAATGCGACCGTAACGATCGACACGGATTGGTTCGCCGCCGCAATGTTCGGCTACGCGACGCACAGAATCATGCTCGGTAGCAAGATACAAGATTGGCGGATTCAGAAAAGCGTTCGCTCGGGACGGGTCGCTCATGCCCGCCGTCGCGGGGTTCGCGCCCTCATTCTCGGTCGTGACCTCCGAAAGCCCTCGCGTAACGCTTTTCCTGAATCCGCCATATAATATACTGCTAAGTGCAAGATTGTTGGCTTCGGTGGCGCCGGCGGTAATGACGAGATCGTGGGATTTACCTCCGATAGCGTGAGCAATAGTGGCCTTAGCCGCCTCGTAATCGGCGGCGACTTTTTTGGCGGGAAGATAAGCGGCCGAGGGGTTGAAAAAATCCTCAGCAAAATATGAACGCATCGAAGCGAGAACCTTGTCGGACATTGGCGTAGCTGCGGCGTGATCCAAATATATCATAACTATTATTATTATAGCATAAAATCCACCAGATGTAAAAGGGTCGCGAACAACCTGGCTATCGTATGCTAGAACCTACTGGTTCTTGATTTCTGCGAGGGCCTTTTTCGCCTCCGTCTGGAAGAGAGTGGGATCCGCAGCCATACGATTGTATTCGGCGAGCGCAGCGTCGTAAGCTGGGTTTGTGAAATACATTTTTTTCGCGGCGTAGGCACTCTCGCCGACAAATTTTTTGCTGAGCCGTTCACAGACGCGTTGAACTATTACGTCATCCGAGGCATCTGGATAGAGATGCTGAAAATATGCGGCAGCGCGGCGAAACATCGGCTTGACATCAGTATCGCGGTCGGCGCTCGACACAATGCGACCATAGATCGTCATCGGGTCGAGTTCATTGGAAGCGCGGTGGTCCATAATGGCATCAGCAATCACACGGAGCTTTTCGCGGTCAAAATGCTTTTGCATGGTTTCGTCCGTCAAGAATAGCGCCGCCGACATGAGATGGTGAAGTTTATTATTGAGCTCGCGACCGAGGTCGTGGTAAGCCGCAACGACGTAGACGATATCGTAGTCTATCTTGTCGCTCATCTTGGCTGACGGGGTAAGGGAGCTCGGCAGGTTAGCAAAGTCTTCCTGCGTGGTTTTAATCTCGCCGGCGTTGATTCGCTCAGCAAAATCAAGACTGCGCTTTATTACGTCCTTGATGTGAGATACGCCATGGCCACCGATTGCCTCGTAACGCGGAAAAATTTGGGTTTCTACGTAAAGCCGAAGCTCCGGCGAAACTGGCGCGGGCTTTTCAGTGATAGTTTGTTTAGTATTCTTATTCATGAATCCATTATAGCACGTCTGGGCGGATTACTCTAATACTGCCTTGATACGGCGAACGCCGGCAGAAGATGACTCTTCCTTGACGATTTTGAAGTGGCCGATGATGCCAGTATGCTCGACGTGGGGGCCGCCACAAACCTCACAGGAGATGGGCTTCTCGGAGTCGCCAACGGTGTAGACTGTCAACTGCTCTGGATATTTATCCCAGAATTGCCCGTGGGCATGAAGAGTGTCGCGGGCGTAGGCTTTATCGTACTCGGCGTGGACGACCGGCAAATCTGCGGAAATCCATTCATTTACCTGATCCTCGACAGCCCTAATCTCCTCAGGGGTCAATTTATGATCACAATTGAAATCAAAACGAGTGCGCTCGGAAGTGGTGTTGCTACCTTTTTGAACGATGTCTGGCGAGATGAGTTTCTGTAAGGCAGCGAGGAGTAGATGAGTGGCGGTGTGATATTTGATGGTTTGTTCGCCGTGATCTTCAAGGCCACCCTTAAACATGCCTTTCGATGCAGTCTGGGAACGTTCGCGCTGTTCCTTCAAAGCGGCGTCAAATTCAGCGCGATAATGCTCTGACATGTCGATACCGCGCTTGTAACATTCCTCGACCGAAAGCTCGAGGGGGAAGCCATAGGTGTCCTGCAACTTGAACAGATCTCGACCGGACAAGCTTTGCTTAGCCGCCATTTTGAGCATCTCTTTCATGCCCTTGTTTAGGGTCGTACGGAAAGCACGCTCCTCTTTTAGCAATACGTCGAGAGCGGATTCACGATGCGTCAAGATGTTATCTGGCAAATCGCGGTAATTATCGGCGATAATCGGGACGATTTCGGAAAGGAAATTGGTCGAAATGCCAAGGTCGAGAGCGCGAAGAATCGCGCGGCGAATAAGTCGGCGCATAGCGTACCCCTGAGTCTTGTTGGACGGCGTGAGTCCTTGTGCGGCAAGTAGGTATGCCCCGCGAGTGTGATCGGCGATAATACGCATTTCGTCGGTATTATTATCGTAGTTCTTGCCGGAAATCTGTTCGAGTTTGTCAATAATAGGCTTCAAAAGTGAGATCTTGAATACGTCAAAAGAGCCGATCGAGGCCGCGGTGATGCGTTCCAGACCGCCGCCGAAATCGACGTTTTTGTGTTCGAGTTCGGAGAAGGTGCCGTCAGGATTGCGGCGATATTGCATGAAGACTTGATTGCCAATCTCCATGAAACGTGCGCCATCGGAGGCGGGGTGAGATTTGCCGTATTTCTCAACGTCCTGCTTGTCTTCGCCAAAGTCGTAAAACACCTCGGAGTCTGGGCCGCAGGGGTCGCCAATCGGGGTCGATTCACAACCACCGCCGCGACTCCACCAGTTTTCGTGATCGTCGTAGAAGAAAATTCGCTCGCCGTCCTTGATACCGCGCTCGTCGCCGTTTGCCGCGGAACCAATCTCGGCAATCTTGGCGTCGATACCAGCTTCCTTAAACACTTCCTGCCAGATTTCCGCCGCTTCTGTATCCTTCGGAATACCGTATTTATCATTTCCGATAAAGCAGGTGACGTAAAGTTTGTGCGGATCGAGGCCGACCTCGCGAGTCAGAAACTCGAAGAAGTTATGAATTTGCTCTTTTTTGAAGTAATCACCGAGCGACCAGTTGCCGAGCATCTCAAAGACGGTAGTATGGCGCGGGTCGCCAACGTCGTCGATGTCCTGCAAGCGCATGGACGGCTGGGAGTCGGTAAGGCGAGTGCCGCATGGGTGCGGCTCGCCGAGAAGATACGGCAAAAGCGGTTGCATACCGGAACCAGTAAAGAGAGTAGTCGGGTCGCCTTCCAAAACTAGTGGGGCCGGCTGAATGACCTGATGACCGTGTTTAACTTGAAAATCTAGAAACTTTTGACGAATTTGATTTGCATCCATTTTTTGATTATATCATGAAAAACGCCCCTTGGGTAGGGGCGTTTGAAGGTGCGGGGCATTACTGGGTGAGCGCGGGGCCAAACTCGGTGATAGTAGCGGGTCCGGTGGGCGACGAGGGCGGCGTGGGCGACGAAGGTGACGTGGGCGACGAGGACAACGTGGGCGCAAACTCGAAACCGTAAGCTTCGCGCAGGACCGTTTCGAGCTGGGTCGCGTTGTGAAACAGGATGCCATGGATGTCGATGCGCGCGGCGCTTTGAAGATTGTCGCGATTATCATCGATGACGAGTACATTGGATGAGGAAATATCAATGTCATGCAGGACATTCGGGAAGAAGTCCTCGTCATTTTTGACGCACCCCATATCGCAGGACCAATACTCGTCGCTCATCAATTTGAAAACGTCGGGATGATAGAGTTTCAACTCATTGAGACGCTCGGCGATATGATCGCTCACCAGAATAAACTGAGGCGCACCCTCGACGTAATCGTCCTCACCTCGCCCGGAATTGACGGAGCGGGGGTGGCGGACGATACGCCGGTAGAGATCCAGCGTGCCAGGGATAGTGATTTTCAGATTTTCGCTAAATAGTGCCTCGATTTCGTCGATACTAAATGGCCACTTGTTGTAGGCGAAAAACTTGTGCCAGTAGGCGTCCTCGGTGATGCGGCCGCGCATCAGGTTCAGAAAGTCGTCCTTGATCCAGAGTCTACGCGTCGCAAATCGCCCCATCAGCTCAACGCGTTCCGCCGGAGTCTTGCCGTAGCGGGCCGCAACGAGCTGTTCGAGCCCAGTAATGCCTTGGATAAGAACTTCGGACAAATCTGTCAAGATTACCATATAAGTACCCCCTATTGTTATATGTGCGGTATAAAAATATCCGACTCATACTATGATATCATGAAAGCGTGGTGCTGTCAATGCGGGGGGCTAGGTAGAGCGGAAAGTTGTCGATGTGCTCATTGACCTTGTAGGGGAGTAGCGAAAGTTTGACGGCGCGAGAAATGGCAGGATTCTTGCGCAGAAAACTATTTAGCGAAGCGGATGATGTATTGGTGCCGGATTTTACCTCAATGGGCAGTATTTCGCCCTGAGCGGTTTGGACCATAAAATCGATTTCGGCTCGGGAATCGTCGGTGGCATAATAATATGGGTCGTATTTTGCGGCACGAAGTTCCTGAAAGACAAATTGCTCCGCCAAGGCACCCTTAAATTCGCCGAACAGATCGTTGCCGCCCAGTATCGACTGGATCGGCAGACGTGCCTTCGCGCCGAGTAATCCCACGTCGAGCATAAATAACTTGAAAATATTGCGATCGGCATACACAGAAAGTGGGATTTTGGCAGTATTTGCCCGCGTGACGCGAGTAGTAATACCGGTATCTTCCAACCAGAGCAGGGCGGCGTCATAATCCTTAGCGCGTGCACCGGTGCGAATCATATTGAAAATAAACTTGCGGTTTTCCTTTGCCAGTTCACGAGGTAGAATGTCAAAAATCTCCCTAATCCGCGGAGCGATGGTGATTGGGGCATGTTTGGAGAAATCCTGATCGTAAGCATTCAGAATGGCCGACTGCACGTCACGGACCGTTAGGAGATTGCCCTCATCTAGGTAGTTTTTGATGACGGCAGGCATACCACCGGTGATAAAATAGGTTTTCAGCAAATCATTTAGCGTGTCATGGAATGCACCAATTTGTTCGGGATTGCCGCTTTCAAGCAGATCGGCGTAGCTATCTTTGCCCACGGCGCGCAAAAACTCCGCAAAAGTCATGGGGTAGATGTCAATCATATCGACCTTGCCAACCGGAAATGATGCGCCCTCGTGGAGAGCGATGCCGAGAAGACTGCCAGCAACGGCGACATGATAATCCGGGGCGTTCTCACAAAAATATTTAAGGGACGCGAGGGCTCTCGGTATTTCCTGTATTTCGTCGAGAATGATCAGCGTGTCATTTTTGGTAATTTTCTGACCAGAGACAACTTCGAGGTTGTTAACTATGCGTTCCACATCGTAATCCAAAGCAAATGTGGAGAGCATGTCTGGGTTATTATCGAGATTTATGTAGGCGCAGTGTGCGTATTCGGTGCGACCAAACTCCTGCAATAGCCACGTTTTGCCTACCTGACGCGCCCCACGCAAAACAAGTGGCTTACGGCCGGCCTTGTTCTTCCATGCGCGTAGCTCCTGAATTTTATTGCGATACATATTTTCTCTCCTATGGGCGTAAATTAGGGTGATATCTATGCTTAATTATAGCAAAAGTTGCAAAAAGTGCAACATAAATACAATAAAAAGTTGCAAAAAGTGCAACATAAATACAATAAAAAGTTGCAAAAAGTGTATGCCGGACGCATAAAATAGCATCAAGCGGCGGTTGCGGGCGGCGATTGGGTGGCGATAATGGCTTGATGATATTGACGTCCGAGCGGGACTAATGATAGGCAATATGTCCGACTCGGATGTTTTTCAAAAAGTTGGCGCATGTGTGGTATAATGGGGTTATGGTAACTGCGACCAAACTGCGACGAATGATATATGGTTTTTTCGTAGCCATATTCGCATTGACGGTAGTTTTCGCACGGCCGGTGTTGGCATTGACGGATGCCCAGAGGTTGCAGTTTTCGAGGAATAATATACTGTTTTATGATCCGGATGAGAATGGGTGCGCTACTGTATCTTCGAGTCATGGTGGCGGTAAATCCGATGGAAGTGATGTTTATCTAATTGGCGATTCTATTACAAACCCATACAGTCTGAACGCAATTAGAAATGCATTGCCAGATGTCACCATTAATGCTAGGGCTGGCATATACTTCTCTCATAACATCGATAATGGGGAAAATCGTAGCGGGGTTGCAAGAATAAGCGAAATTGGTAACCAAGATATTTTAGTTTTTGCAGTGGGAACCAATGGTGGCATTGATTATGTTTATCATGACGATACTGAAAAATTTTTCTCCGCAATGTCTGGTCGTGATGTTAAAGTGATTCTAATGACAGTATACTATTACGGTATGAGCCCTAATGGAGACAATGAAATGACTATCACGAACCGCAAGGTAAAGGAACTAGCGAATACATACGCGAATATTACATATTTTGACTGGTATAGTGTAGCAGCATCTGATCCGGAAAAATACATTGCGCTAAGCGAAGGGATGGATTATCCGGTACACCCGACCGCGGAAGGCTCTTCAAAGTTCGCGGAGTTAATATTAGCGGCAGTAAATGACGTGACTTCGATGAATAGCGCATCATCTAGCAAAGCTAGTTCTAGCGGGCTGGTCGAGTCTCAAATTGAGTTTGTGAACAAATATCACGATATTGCTGTGTCGCTCAGTACAGATTATGGAATTCCGTGGGAGACCGTCATGGCGCAAGGAATCCTGGAATCGGCGAGTGGAACATCGTTTTTCGCAACGGACCGTAACAACTTTTTTGGAATTGGAGCCTTCGATAGTAATCCGGACAACGCTTTTCACTACGATACGCCTGAGGACGGTTGGCGAGGATATTACGAGAATATCCGCGTAACAAGTACTTACCGTAATCATGGGGTTTTTTCCGGTAGTACTATAACTGATCCATATGAATACTTGGCTACCATTAAGGAGGCTGGTTACGCGACGGCCGTCAATTACGTTGAGGCAGTAGGTGCAGTCATTCGTGGAATTGAAGCATATATGGCGGAGCGTGGCTGGCCGTCTTCCGCGCAAATTGCCGCGGCAAATCCGGCATGGTTTGAGAATGCCGCTAAAAATGCCGAAGGTGGACAGCCGGCCAACACCGTAAAAAACTCAAACGGTTCATATGATTACTGTAATAAAGTAAGTGACTACAAAACTACTTCGGGTGGCGTTTCTTATGGCACATATGATGGCTATTCTATCGCATTTCCGCTCGCTGGCGCCACCAAGGAAACCGTGCGTGGCTACGTGTCTACTTTGCCATGCGAAGGAGCAACTTATGGTTGTCATTATGGGCATGATAATCCTAGTGGTCCAGCGGCGGCAGCTTGGGACCTATGTTTCAACGGCAGTTCCAGTACTCCCTGCGACAATGCGACCGTAGTCTCTATTACCGATGGAGAGATTATAGGGGTTTCGTATGAAAGGACGCACAATGGCGAAACCGCACCATGTAATCATGTGCGAATAAGAAATTCAATCGATAATACGGTAATCGCATATATGCATTTAGCCTACGAACCAGAGATTGTGGCAGGAACGCAAGTTAAAGCTGGGGACGTAATCGGCCATGTCAGCCCCGGGGTGAGCGCATGCAACGACCATTCCGTGCCGCATGTGCATATCGATAAAGCCTCGGACCCAGCTTTAACTGGTGGACCATATGATTTTCAGAGAGATTCAGAAATCGTAGCAATGGTAAACGCTGGGTACTATGCTCTACCAGAAAACGAAGCCGAGCTCGCTTTAAAAGAAACCGCGGCAGCGTCCGGTGATGGAGTTAAACCAATCACGCCACTTAGCGTTTCCTCCGAGAGTATTGCTTGCGATAGTCACACGGTAGATCTAGGTGTTTATGAGAACGCGCATATTTCCGGCAACAAAATCTCAATCCGAAAATGTTCAATCCCTAACATTATCCAGGCTGGTAGCGAAACTGGATACGCGATTGTAAACTCTCGCGTATCTGGCGCATTTTATGCTCTGGCCGCAAGATATAAAGAGCAGACTGGCAATACATTATCCGCAGAGTCTTCTCTTAGAACATACGAACAACAAACTATTTTGTACAACTGTTACATTGAAAAAAATTGCAATAACGGCAATCTAGCCGCAGTGCCAGGTACATCAAACCATGAAGGCGGCTTAGCTATTGATTTTAGCATGGGTAGTGGAGGTTGGGATTCCGCTGTGAGTAAATTCTTTTATGACAACTTAAACGATTTTGGACTAAATAGGACGGTTTCAAGTGAACCGTGGCACGTGTCGCCGGGAGGATAAAATGAAAAGAGGATATAACAAAATAGTGCGGATTATAATCATTTGTGGATGCGTGGCCGTTTTGGTCAGTATCGTCGGTTTTATAGTGAATTTCATTTTGAGTCGACCGCGTTATTTTACTAATTTAGATGAGGTACATTCGTCCATAAATTCTGGCCAGTGGCGCGATATAGAAGACTTGCTCATTAGCTACAATAGTCAGACAAACCCCGATGACGGCAACGTGGACAAAATTATAGTCGCGTCGAACAGCTATTCTGAGTCATCAAGTGGCGGCACATTAGTTGCGTCATTTGCAGTAAATTTGGATGCAGTGGAGAGAAGCTACATGGTGTACTATACGCGACCCGCCGATACGAGCGAACCTGCCCAAATCACAATCAACTGCCCACGTTATATATATAATAAATATCCGGAGACGCACTGTGTCGGTATGAATAATAGCTCGGAAAGTATCGATCTGTATTTGCCGCAGGAGTTCACTTTAAAAAATGGGCAAACAGTTCGTATGGAATCTGGCTACAAGAACGGAATAAGCGCCGTCGTAATAAATTTTAAGAATTGTGGCAACTTAGACTTAATTCAGACAGCAACGACGCGCGCCAAGGAGGTAGTTCTATCTTTTGGTCTTAATCCTGATATGTATTATTTTGATGTGCCGCTCAATTATAAGAGCTGTTTAATTAAATAGGAGTAGTATGTACCAAGATTCACAAAAAACGAAAACGCCATTAAGCAAACCTAGGATAGCATTATTAATAGTGTGTTGTATCTTGGTGGTTGTTAGTTTTATAATTGGTGGTTTGGCCCTTGACAATTCTAACACCACCAGCGACGACGGTTTAATCGTTGAGGAAGCGAGCTCTAACGAGTCATATCTATATTACAGTAATCCAGCCTACATTGAAAGCATTATGGGGGTAGATTTTGTCAGTCAATATAACGAGGGGCTGAAAAATATTCTACTGGATGACGCTGTGCGAGGAGACAACCAGTCAACCGCTGGACTACCGAGCAATGCCTACGTCTTTAACATTAACAACTCGAGCGTGCGAGGGGCCGTACGTTTTCCATTCTCAATTTATGATTTCGACTTCACAGTATCAGACGGCAGAAAATATACCGCACACTTTGCCATCAATGGCGAATTATACGCCGGCATACTGCTCCACAGGGTCACACCAGCACAGCAATATGCCGATCTATACATCACCTTTGATAAAAAAAACGCTGGGGCCTATGATCGCGATTGGGTGGTTTCCGAGCTAATTACCTGGGCTAAGGAAATTTACCCGGACGGGGTAATAGTCACAACGGCAGAGTAGAAGAGTATCAGTTGTTACTGGTAACTTGGTCGGCAAGAATTTGTATATTTCATAGAAACATCGCCATAAACAGAGGCAAATGCTCGATTTGCTTGTCGTCAATGGTAAGGTTGGTCTTCTCCAACTTGATGCACCTGGTGACGGTCGGGTATTTCTGGATGATTATATTGAGAGATTTGGCCTGAGTATTGTTGCCGGATTTGACCTCGATGGCGGTAACATCGCCAGTGGGGTTAATCAGGAAGTCAACCTCGAGGGTGTTCTTGCGTTCGAAATACATGAGCGGGTGTCCATGCGCGGCAAGCTCAGAGGCCACGACATTTTCAACAATGCCACCTTGGTTCACTAGGTTATCGCCATCGAAGATGGCCTTCGTAACGCCTGGCTCAAGCATCGCCAGAAGTAGCCCCGTATCGCGCAGGTAGATTTTGAAGCAGTCCGGCCTCGCGTTAGCCATCAATGGAGCAGCCGGCTCCTGCAAATTGTGACAGATATTGACCAAGCCGGCGTCTTTTAACCAGTTGATAGCCGAGCCGTATTTGCGTTCGCTGGCCGGCTCGGGGGATGGGTCGATATCCGCCCAAGTGAATTTTTTGTTTTTCTTGGCGAGCTGCATCGGAATACTATCAAAGGTGCGGAGGATCTTGGGCTTGTCGGACACAGATGCGTATTTTACAATGTCGTTACGATAATTGTCGAGCAGTGCGGCCTGCACTTCACGGGCGGAAGTCAGGCTGCCTGTTGCTAAATAAGCATTCACCACGGCCGGCATGCCACCGACTAGGAGAAATATGCGGAATAAATCAGCGAGGCGAGTGAGCTGCCCGGCGGGGAGTGGCTGGGATTTTGTAAAATGCTCCCTGGCAAGATCAATTACATCGTCGCTGACGCCGGTCGCCCAGAGAAACTCTTCAAAATCTAATGGCCGAAGTTCAAGAGAGCGCTCGTAGCCAACCGGATAGGAAGTGATTTCACGGTAGTAAAGCCCTAGAAGCGAGCCGGAAGCGATAACATCCAGTGTGCCATCAACAGCGAAAGTTTTGAGGGCGACACGGGCCCTAGGGCAAGCGCCGATCTCGTCTAGGAAAAGGATGGTCTTGCCTTTCTCAATCTTGACCCCAGGAAAGTTCACCTCGAGACCAAGCCGCAAGGTTCGAAAATCAAGGTCACCATCGAAAATGCTCTTCATGCTCGGCATCAGTTCAAAATTGATATAGATGTAGTTTTCGTAATTGTCACGAGCGAATTGCTCAATGATGAAAGTCTTGCCAACCTGTCTAGCCCCGCGGACCAAGAGGCACGGTTTACGCTCCTCCTGTTTCCAGGCTAAAAGTTCGTCCATTATCTTGCGTTTCAACATAATACAGATATATAATCCTTACTAATTACGTCTATTTTACCATGCCACGGGTGAAATTGCAAGTTTTTCCTAGGAGTTTGGGATGGCAAATGCATGTTTTTCTGAGGACTTTGGGGTAGTAATTGCATGTTTTTCTGAGGACTTTTGGGCGGTAATTGCATGTTTTTCTGAGGACTTTGTGGGAGAAATTACATATTAATTCTGCAAAATCTTGTCGAGGCGGGCTTTCAGGCGGTTTTCTTTTGGGGCGCCGGCGAGCGTGTCGGTACCGACACGCATGAGGCCGAGCGCGGTCGCGAAGGAATAATCTAGTTCAATGCCGTCCTTGATGATGAGATTCGGCAGCTCGGCCACTTCGAGCAAGTGTATCACTGGCCGACGGGCGAAGGCGAGCGATGTGTACCAATCGGACATCGCAAGCTGTTCTTGCAGAAGCGAGAGGCCGGCGCCCCCACCACACAGCACAATGTTGCGCGGGAGCGAACCGTTGCCACCATCGCCAAAATCTTCGAGGGCAACTTGGATTCCGGCAAGCCAGACTGAGAGGTTACGCGAAAGGGCCGTTTCCACTTTGGATTTTAACGCGTCATCTAGCGTGCCGGAATCGAATTGTAATTTGTATGCTTCGGCGGAAGCAAAATCAATGCCGAGGGATTCTTCGACTTGGTGAGTGAAACTACGCCCGCCGATGGAGAACATTTTCGTCCCCTCGACGCCTCCATCGTCGACCACGGCCACGTCTGTCGTGCCACCACCAATATCCATCACGACGGCGGAGAAATTGGAGTCTAAATCGTCGCCGAGGCAGGCACGACAAACAGCGAATGGTTCGACTGCAACCGTTAACAAGTCTAGATTCAGCTCGGCGCAGACCTTCTCAATAGCCGCAACGTGAATCAGCGGCGCAAAGGCAGTATAAATCAAAATCGTAACATCGGAGCCCTTGAAGCCAATTGGATTGGAAATCTTGTAGCCATCGATAGTAAGCGAGACAATGGCAGAATTAATCAAGCGGACTTCGACACTGTCGTTACCAGTTTCCAGAGCGACGGTGCGACGAGCATTCTCGCCGGCTTTTTGCTGGACTTTTTTGATGATATCCTGCATTTCGGACTCGGTAATCGGACGGTCGGGCAAAGATCTCTTGTAGTGGACTGTGGTCGTATTGCCTTTGATGAGTTCACCTGCGATACCGACCACGGTAAGATTGGCGCGTTCGCCAGCCTGATCTTCGGCACTGACTAGCGCTTCCTCACAAGTAGCAACGACGGCCGGAATGTCCGCAATCGCGCCAGCATACATACTACCGTCTTGTTGCTTGGCCTTGGCGGCACCTAGGATTTCCAAATCGCCTTTTTTGGTTGGCCGAGAGAGGACAGCCTTGACGTACTCTGTACCAATATCTAGACCTAGAATCGTACTCATGCTTCTATTATAACATATTTGCCGGGAGCGAGACCATTTAAAACATATTTGCCGAACTGGGTGCGATGAAGACGCGTAACTTGGTAGCCGAGGGCGGCAAAAGTACGGCGAATCTGGCGGTTGCGACCCTCAGAAAGCACTACTGTATACTCGGCGGGTCCTGCCGCCGCATTTTTCACGCTGGACGGGTCCTGCCGCCGCATGTTCCCCCGCGCCAGCTGGCGTGGGGGTCCCCCAAGCGGCGTCACCGACGGCACATCTCCTGCGGCCGAACCGCGAATTACCGTAAACTTCGATGGGCCGTCGTCAAGCATGACGCCGTAGTCGGAAATCATTTGCTGATGGAGCGGGGCGAGGGGATGGTTCAGAGTGACTTCGTAGATTTTCTCCTTGCGAAACTTCGGGTGAGTCATCTGGAAAGCGAAATCACCGTCGTTGGTCAGCAGGATTAACCCCGAAGTGTCTTTGTCAAGGCGACCGACGGTCTTCAAATTGTGATATTTCTCGGGCAGAAGCTCGTAGAGAGTAGGTGTAAAGCCCTGAGCACGGCGACTACAAACGTAGCCGGCCGGCTTGTTAAGGGCGAGATACAAGTATTCCGTTTCAAATGGGATTATCTTATTATTATAGCATACTTTGGAATTATTGTCAATATGGGCACCTAGGATGGCAGTGGAGCCATCGACGGTGATTTTGCCGGCAGCAATTAGGTCGTCGGCTTCACGGCGCGAGACGCCGAGACGCGCCGCAAGGAACTTATTGAGACGAACGGGATTCACTGACGGTCTCCGAGTACCTCATGAATGACATTGATGACATCCTCAATACCCACTTGCGATTTGACGAGATAACGATCACAACCAAGACGCTCACCGCGCTCGCGTTGGTCGTCGCTAGACAAGGCCGTCATCATGATAATATGGATGTTGGCAGTTTCGGGGGTATTGCGCAGAATATCCAGCATGTCGAACCCGGAAATCTTGGGCATCATGACATCGGCGAGAATCAAATCTGGCTTTTCGCGCACCGCCACGGCAAGAGCTTCTTCGCCATCGCCGGCCGATACGACATTGTACCCCTCGGCCGTGATACGGATACTATATATTTCTCTGAGAGCTGCGTCATCTTCCACTACCATTATTTTACTCATTTGATACCTCCTTGATTATTATTTACCATATTTGCATTCTGCAGGGCAATCAGCCGTTTCTCATATTCTTCGCCAGTAATGCGCGGCAGGGAAACATAAAACGTCGTACCTTCGCCGAATCCGGACTCTGCCCAGACACGCCCGCCCATCGCTTCGGCGCGCTGTTTGACTAGGTACAACCCTAGGCCGGTGCCGCCAATAGTGCGCGTGTCGGAATTGTCGGCGCGATAGAACTTTTGGAATATGTGCCCGATGTCGTCGGAAGAAATCCCGATACCGGTGTCTGTGACATTAATCAGCACTCGGTCGCCGTCGCCATGGACATTGATATAAATGGCGCCGCCAGCAGGGGTATATTTGATGGCGTTATCGATGAGATTACCCATGATTTCACGCATAAAATCAAGGTCGACATAGCCATAGACGACTTGGTCCAGGCGCCTGTCGGGGGCCGCCAAATCGCCGCTCGTAGTGCCGAACTGAAAGGATAATTTGGCTTCGTGCGCCCGCGGGATAAATTCGTCGGAAAATTGTTTGACGAGACCCACCATCTCGACTGGGGCAAACCGCGGTCGAATCCGACCGTCGTCGAGTTTGGTGGTGTCAAGTAGGTCCTGGAACAGATGTCCGAGATGCTTCGAAGCTTTGTGCGCGGCGTCGAGATAGCCACGCGCCCGATTGTCAATCGTGGCAGTCTGAGGATTGAGCGCAAGTGCAAGATAGCCCTCAATGGAAGCGACTGGCGTACGCATTTCGTGCGAGGCGGTAGAGATAAACTCGGCCTGTTCGCCCTCCTCGGCGAGTTCGCGCGTAATGTTCCGAAAAGTGATGATACGATGACCGCTCGCGGCGGGGATAATGCTGATGGCAATAGGTATACGTTTTGCAGAGGCGCCAGAAATCAAGCAGGCTTGAAAAACTTCGAGGGGTTGACCAGTTCGCATCGCCTGAAAAACTGGGTTCTCGGCGTCGGATATTTCACGACCCTCTTTCGACTCGATTTTCAAAACCAGCCCGTAATCAAGTCCTAGCAGATTGACGGGAGCGCCCATATCGATCATCGTGGCGGCAGCTGGATTAGCAAAACAAACCACTCCTGACTTGTCGGTGATAAGCACGCCATCATGAATCGTGGCTAGCGCCAACTCAGCAAAAGGAGCGGGACTAGTCGTAACAACTTGGGCGGGCTGGCCGGAGACAACTTGACCTGGCGAAGCGGGCGTAGGGGCGACAGTTTTACGGTTAAAAATACTCATTACATTTATTTTAACACAAGTAGAATAAAATGTGGTAAAATTGATATATGAATAAGGACGTGATCTATATTGAACCAGAAGATGATATCACCGATATCATCACGAAAATCGAGAACTCCAAAGAAAAAATCATCGCACTGGTACCCCCCAAGAAAGCCGGCGTGTTCCGGAGTATCGTCAATATCAAACTGATGGCCAAGGCTGCCGCTAGCGCCAATAAGACCGTGGTGCTTGTTACGGTGGATCCGTCTATTATTAAACTTGCGGCGGCTACCCGACTACCGGTGACCAAGAATCTACAATCCGCTCCGTCGATTCCGAAGCAAGAAGATTCCGAGCCTGCCGAGGTCGTGTCGCACGAGGAAGTCATTGAGGAAGCGCCGGAGAACACGGATGAATCTGGCACGATGAGTGAATCGTCCACTGATGAAAAATACGAGAGCGCCATGGCAGCGGCTGGTAGCCTGGAAGGCAAGAGTGGATTTCTCGACGATGACTCAGATAAAGACGCTGACGCCGCTAAGGCCGAGGTCGAGCCGGCTAAGTCCGACAAGAACGCCAATTCTAATGGTGACGAGAAAAAACCTGATGAGAAGTCGGCCAAAAAAGAGAAGAAACCAGGGCTCAAATCCTCCAATCCTGTCGTGCGATGGGTGCAGGAACATAAGAAACTCACGATTTTCGGGGGTATCGCGGCTGTTGTGCTAGTGGCTGTTATCGTCTGGGCGACGGTTATCGCGCCGGCGGCGACTATTACGGTCGGGATTCGTACTACTTCGGCGAATTTTTCCGAGAACGTGACTTTTACCGACAAGCTAGCCGAAGAAAATACTTCCGAGGGCAAGTTCTACCTAGAAGAAAAGAAGATCGAGGAGAAATCCGAGGTTACTTTTGAGGCGACTGGCAAGAAAAACGTGGGCGAGAAAGCTAGCGGTGACGTAGTGGTGTATGCCTATTTTCAAGATGCTGGGCAAATCGCAGTGAATGCTGGCACGATATTTACTTATGACGGAAAATCGTATATCTCACAAGCCGAGACAACTCTAAGTTGGAATGGCAAAAGCTGGGACGACTGCGACAACAAAGATGCCTCGGCATCGGAACAGCGACGTTCTGGATGCCAGATGTCGGCAAGAGTAGCAGTTGTCGCCGAAGGCTCTGGTACTAGCTATAACGTTTCCGCTTCAACTACCGGTTGGACAACCGTGGCGAATGTGGCCGGCGTGTATTCCGACAAGGCGATGGCGGGCGGCACAGACAAGACAATTACTGTCGTACAGCAATCCGATATCGACAAAGCAAAAGAAAAACTTACTACCGCCAACGAATCTGCCAATAAGCAGAAACTTCTTGCAACAATTGCCGACGACGCATTTATTATCGAGTCTAGTTTCAAACAGACAGTCGGCGAGGCCACTTCCACCCCGGCGCTCGGCGAAGAGGTGAAAGAAGGCGAGCAGGCCAAACTTTCCGTCGTGACCACCGATACGATTGACGTTATCGATAGTACAAAAGTCGAGGAGTTTATTCGCGAGAAAGCGAAACTAGCTGACAACTTCAAGATTTACGAGATGAACGACCCGTTTATTGAGAACTTCACCAAAACTGATGATGGTTATGTAGCCAAAATCAAAACTTCGTACGTTTCTGGTCCCAAGATTACTGAGAGCGACGTGGTTGAGATTGTCAAGGGCAAAGGCGTCGGTACGGCGCGACAGGATCTCGAAAAAGCCTATGACGGCATTTCGCGCATCAATATCCAGACTAACTATCCATGGGTATCGTCTGTACCCAACGACAATAACAAAATCACCGTCGATATTGAGGTAGATTCCAAATAATCTACGCCAACAGAGATACATAAACTGCGAGGAACACGAAAAATGAAGATTCTAGGACTAGATGTAGGCGAGAAACGCATTGGTGTAGCCAAGGTTGATTCAAATACCCGGATTGCGGTACCAGTAGGGTTTTTGCTTGCAGATGGCTCAGAGTGGCAGGAAATCGGTCGTTTACTAAAAATGAACGGCACAAACTTTGTCGTGCTGGGTTTGCCCCGTAGCAACGAAGGGAATGAGACGAAACAGAGCGAGTATGTGCGGAACTTTGCTAGGCGCCTCGTTCAAGAAATCCCAGGGGTAAAGGTTCGCTTTCAGGACGAGTCTCTCACTTCGGTAGAAGCGGAAAAGCGTCTCAAAGCCCGCAAAAAACGTTACGAGAAAGGCGATATTGACGCCGAAGCGGCGACGATTATTTTGCAGGATTTCGTAGAAAACCTGTCCCGTACAGGACTTAGCAACACGCCGTCTGTGAACGCGTTGGGAGCCAATCAGCCTAGTCCGTCGGCCCCAGAAGATGCACCGCAACCGCCGCTTACCACCGCATCTGACCAAGAGCCAACAAAAAAGTCTTCGCATAAGCTCCGAAATATATCGATTATTTTATCGGTGATAGTGGTTTTAGGGCTCGCTGGGGTAGTTGGAGTACTCAAATGGCGCGACCATGTGCGCGCTGAACGCGAAGAGGAGTATCGCCGGCAAGAGGCGGCGATGGTGGCCGAAGTGTTTAATTTCACCATTCGACCAGGAGAAACGATTTTTGATATCAAGGCAGAATTAGCTAAAATAGGGTATAGCGCGGCAGAAATAGAGGAAGGGTTTTCTTATAATTATGCGGTAGAGCCGGGGATGGGTTTTCTAAACGACCGGCCGGCCGGAGCGACGCTCGAAGGCTATCTGTATGGCGAAACTCACGAATTTTACAAGGGTGCGACCGTACGTGAAATCTTGACGGTGTTTCTCAGGGGCATGGGCGAGATTATTTCTGAAAACAACCTCGCCACGCGGTATGCCGAGCGCGGTTTAAGTTTGTTCGAGGGGATTACGCTAGCTTCGATAGTCCAGAAAGAAGCAGCGCCGCCAGCGCAACCTACGGTGGCCCAGATTTTCTTGTCGAGACTAGCGCTCGGGATGACGCTTGGCAGCGACGTGACGGTATCCTATGCACTTGACGTGGTTGATCCAGACAGAGTCACCTATACAGATAATCTCGCCGCGCTGAGTATCGATTCGTGCTACAATACTAGGCTTCACGGCGGGTTGCCTTGCGGCCCTATTGCAAATCCAAGCCTGACGGCACTACTGGCTGTCGCGGAGCCAAGTGACACTTCTTATCTTTATTTCTTGACAGGTGATGATGGTATGATGTATTATGGTAGTACAGAGTCCGAGCATAATCAGAACATCACCCTACATTGCCAGGAACTCTGCAACGTTTCATTGTAATTATGGCAACTAGAAAACGCAATTTTGATACTAAAAGACTAAAATCAATTTTACCGTACGTCGTGACGGGGGTTTTGACGCTAGTACTGGTTTTTGTGGGGTCGCTAGATAAGCGCAATTCGTCATCAATACTTAGCCTTAACGCTTTCGCTGAAAGTAACTACAAGGTCTCCGTAGACCAGTTGTCGGAATTATACGTGGTGGCTGACCTGTCAGATGCACTAGGGCTAGCGTCGGCGCCTGATGTCGCGACGAACTTCGTTATCACTACGGCAATGTACGAGGTCGGGCAAACATCCGCCTCTGGTAAGATCGAGAAGCCCAATATCACCAATATCACCGCGTCGCGCGGCGTGATTGAGCACGTCGTAGGTGATGGCGAGAGTATGGAATCGATTGCGGCGAAATATGGCATTTCGACCGACGACATCCGATGGTCTAACGACCGTAAGACGACAGATGTTTCGGTAGGGGATTTACTATATATCCCGAGTGCATCAGGTATCGTTTACACCGTTAAATCTGGCGATACGGCGGACTCGATTGCCGAAAAATACGGTGGCACAGCGGCCGAAATCATTGCGCTAAATGACCTTGAAGTTACCGGCGTAACTGAGGGGATGCGGATTTTGATTCGTGGTGGGTCTTTGCCAGAAACTGAGCGCCCAGAGTACGTACCGCCAGCACCAGTCGTGCAGACTTATTATTACACTTACCTCGGTAGCAACGCAGGTCGGCTCAATATGGAGGTTCTCGGGTATTTTTACAATCTAGGTGGCCCCTATGCGGCCGGACAATGTACACAATGGGCTTGGTACAAGTGGCACGAGCAGGGTCGTGAAGTGCCGATGAGCTGGGGTAACGCCTACTCGTGGGGCGTGAGTGCCGCGGCGATGGGCTACCAAGTTGATCATACGCCGGCGGCGGGCGCAATTTTCCAGAGTTCGTCGGGATGGTATGGACATGTAGGATATGTAGAGTCAGTTAACCCAGACGGCTCGATTGTCGCGAGCGAGATGAACTACGGCTATCAGCCTTTCCGCGCCATCCGGTCGACGATTCCGGCGGCAAGCGCAGCAGTACTCTTTTACATTCATTAAAAATATGTTATAATATAAATATGTTTACAGATACGGCAAAAGTTAGTTTGAAAGCGGGTAAAGGCGGCGACGGAGCCGTGTCTTTCAGAAGGGAAATCTACATTCCAAAGGGCGGCCCTGACGGAGGAGATGGTGGCAAGGGTGGCGATATTATTTTTCGGGCAGATAAGGACACCAATACATTGATTGATTTCCGATTCACGCCGATTCTCACGGCCGAGGATGGTAAAAACGGGTCTGGTACACGATCGAGCGGCAGAAGTGGCCGCGATCTCGTAGTTGAGGTGCCGATTGGAACGATGGTCTATAGGATAACTCCAGATAGCGATACGCTGGCGGGTCCTGCCGCCGCATATTCCCCCACGCACGCTGGCGTGGGGGTCCCCCAAGCGGCGTCACCCGCTAGCATCGAGTCTAACGTCCCCGCAAGGCGCGTGCTATTAGCTGACCTGACCCATGACGGGCAGAAAGCGGTCATCGCTCACGGTGGCGCTGGGGGTTACGGTAACGCACATTTCAAGAGTTCGACGAGGCAGGCGCCAATCATACACGAAGTCGGCGAACCCGGCGAAGAGTTCGAGGCGGAGCTAGAATTAAAATTACTAGCCGACGTCGGACTGGTAGGTTTGCCCAATGCTGGCAAGTCCACTTTCTTATCCGTAGTATCCAATGCACGTCCCGAGATTGCCGATTATCCGTTCACCACATTGACGCCACAACTGGGAGTAGCGACGGTCGACGGACATGATTTGTTGATCGCAGATATACCAGGGCTGATTGAGGGAGCGGCCGAGGGCAAGGGGCTAGGACACGATTTTCTCCGACATGTGGAGAGGACGGCAGTACTGCTTCATCTAGTCGACGTGTACAACAATGATGCCGGCGAAGCGTACCGAGTGATTCGTGAGGAGTTGTCGCGCTACTCTGATTTGGCGAACCGTCCGGAGGTAGTGGTCCTTACAAAATGCGAAGGTGTAGATGCTGAGATTATCGCGATGCAGAAAAAAGCGATTCTATCAGTGAATCCGGAGGCTCGGGTGTTTGAGATTTCGTCGAGCGCACATGTGGGGATTACGGAGCTCCTACGAGAACTCCTAATACAGGTTCTGGTCGAGGCGTCTGCCCCTGAACCCATTCAAAACGAGCAGAAGTCGACCCTAGATGTTCCTACGGAACTGCCGACTATTTCGCTACCCGAGAGCGCGACGGAGTCGACCTGGAAGGTCAAGAAAGTAGTCGATGGCAACGGCGAAGACAAGTTCATTGTGACGGGTGAGAAAATTGAGAAATTTGCCCGCCGGACAGATTATAGTAACTACGAGAGCTTGAATCGTCTCCGTGATATCATGAAAAAAATGGGCATTCGCGCCGAACTTACGTCGCAGGGCGCCGACCCAGAGTCGATTATTTCGATTACAGGGCATGAGTTTACGCTGGTGGAAGATTGGTAAAGCCTATCACCGATAGACATCGTTACTACGCAAGGTCTCTCGGTCTCGCGGATTAACCAAAATATGTTCTCGCCATTGACTTTTTAAGGAGTTTGTGCTATAATTAAGGTATAGGCCGTTCAAAGGAGGGCAAGTATGAATGGACAGATCTTTAATTTTGAGGATGGGAGGGACAAGCTGTACAAAAAAGTGTGTCGCATGGCGACGAACATTGGTCTAGGCAGAGACGCCAAGGCATTAAAACTCACATTCGCAGGTGATAATATCACCAGTAATTCGATGGGTTGCGCAATGTCCGTTTTTGAGACGACATATGGCGCAATCTTGCGTCGTGAGTGGCCTCGCGACCATGAGGTGAGATATAACCGATTGGTCAATTATGACGAGGCGCTCCGCGTGGCACCGAAGTCGATCCGGCATATGCAGGATAATGCCATCCAGTATATGTCAACCATTAGCTTCATGTCCTCTATCCGGCCCCCTGTATAAGGGGGCTTTCGCTTTTAGTCGTTCAGAGGCGCTGAACCGTCGCTAGAATCGAGATTTTTCAATACGTTGAGGGCCACGAACATGACTTTGGCCAGTTCGCCGTCCCCCTTGTAGCGATGATCTGCACCCGTTACTGGGTAGATATGCGCTCCGTGCTGAGTGGCAAAATCTTGCGAATCGGAGAATGGCACCAAATCATCGGACGTACCATGTATAATCGTAACATTCGACAGTGGCATACCTCGAAGAGCCTCCTGGACATTATTTTGTTTCAATTCTTCGACGAATCTGTCCGTCACATCGATTGGACGCTCGAAGCCAAAGCGAAAACTACCTTTTTCTCGAACAGATTCGCGCGCCGCATCATCCATGATACTATCCGACAAGACGTCATACATATTGATAGCTGGGCTTCGCAAAATAACGTGCGCGAAATCATTGGGATGCTCCTGAATGTATAATAGAGTAACATATCCACCGAAGCTAGTCGAAAATGGCACCAACTTGGCATTTGGGTACTTTTCGCGAACATGTTTAACTACCGCGTCAAGATCGGCTAGGCAGTTAGCGACAGTTAGCTGGTCGCCCTCAACCGGACTATCGCCGTGTGCTGGCCAATCAAATTTAACAAGCCCCGCGCCAACTTGATTGACATTTTCTTCGAGGAGGCTAATACAACTGCTTTTTTTGTCGCCACAAAACCCATGCGTAGCAATAATAATAGTATTAGCACCATCAGGTACAGACTCCGCATATGGGATCTTATACCCGTTGGGGCCTTCCAGCATTTCCTCGGTCGCTGTTTCGCCAACGGATTCAACATCCTCGTGCGATAGATTTGGTGATTCGCCAGAAAACTTTGCGGGCATTATGCAACCACACTTTCCGCATCATCATCTCGACCTTGATGCGACTCCATCATGTTAACGCTCGCGCGGTAAATCGGCTTCAAGGTTTCCGAGATTGCCGCATCGAAAAGACGTTTCTTGTTTGGATTCATAGATTTTTCGCGTAGTTCCAACCTAGCGCCGCCATCTCCCGACATCTCTTCGTAAAGTTCCAGAGTCTTATCGTCCTCACTACCTGGCTCAATCGTGATGCGGTCAATCGGTCCACGAGTCACATCTGACGAAAACGCCTCGTCAAAAACTGGGCCAATACCGGATTCACCGATTTTATTAGTACAGAAATCCTCGTCTGGCACAGCATAGCGCAAGCTCATCTGGTAAGCGGTGAGATTGTACTGTTTTTCTGGTTCCGAACAGCTCCGACGACGTTCTGGATCAACTATGCGAACTTCACCGTCTTTATCCTCAAAGACCGTAACATAATGCCCGGATAGCCCCTTCTTATTGAGACGAGAAATGACCGGTGTGGCCTCGTATCCGTTAAGGTCCAATAGCATACAGCAAGTTTCGGCGAAGCCAACACAGTTGGAGCCCTTCTTCTCTCCGCACAGCAGGCTGTAAGCCGTGCGGGTGGTAGAATCTTTGTAGTCTTTACTAAACTTGTAATCGTCGACATTATCGGCGAGAATCGTCTCAATGCGTTCCGGAATTGGTAGCTCCGTATGTTCAGATTCTACGCGTTGCATCAACCCGCCAATGGCGGAATATAGCTCCTTCAAACGGGCCTCATTGTAGAATGGGTGCCCATCCGCATCCTCAAAGGCAAAAGCCGGGTGTTCGGTCACCATGCGTACGGTTTGTTTCTGACGTTCACTAAGCAAGGCTTCGGTTGAAGTTTCCGCTTCGGCATCATCTTCCTGCTGACGCACCTCATCGGCCATAGACTGCCACGCTTCTGCTAGATTATTTTGTTCTCCTCGCGGGATTGTTTCCATGTTCCTCCTTTATTATTATCATTTTAGCATACGTCAGCAGATTTGGGAAGCAGTACAATATGACGGCTTTTTACAAACCGGCGATTTTATGCTAAAATATGTATATGATAAAGTTCACGATTATTACTCTGTTTCCGGAAGCTCTGGAGCCGTACCTCGGCGTCTCGATGATGTGGAAGGCGGTCGATAAGGGGCTTGCGAAGTTTGAGTTGGTGAATTTGCGGGAGTTCGGGCTGGGGCCACACCGGAGCGTGGACGATAAGCCGTACGGCGGAGGCGATGGGATGCTCCTGCGTTGCGAGCCGGTCTTCGCGGCGATAGAGTCGGTTCTCGCAAAGGACCCGGATGCCAAGGTAATCCTGCCGACTCCTGTCGGGCAGACATGGAATCAAGAAATGGCAAGAGCATTTGCAGAGGAAGCTGCACGGTCGGTGGAGGCAACACGGCCAGAGGGGATTGCACGGCCAGGGGAAGAATCGACGCGACCAGAGGGGACCGCAAGGCCAGCACACTACGTCATTCTGTGCCCGCATTACGAGGGGTACGATGAGCGGATTTTGTCAATCGTGGACTACAAAATCTCGCTGGGGAAATATGTCCTGACAGGTGGAGAACTACCCGCACTCATTATTATTGACTCGGTGGTAAGATTGATTCCTGGCGTGCTTGGTGGCGAAACATCGGCGGAGATTGAGTCCTTTTCAAACGGCGACAATCTAGAATATCCGCAATACACAAAGCCTTACGATTTTCGCGGGATGAAAGTGCCGGATATCCTTCTGTCTGGCAACCACGGCGAAATCGCCAAATGGCGCGCTAAACATTCCGGTACGACTGGGCGCTAAGAGCGTAACCTCTTTGCAAAAAATGGTTGCGGAATTGACCGGTGAGGATTACCGCCGGCTTTATCCGCAAGTCTTCTAAAACCCTATGCCGCGGGAAATCCGCGGCATTTTTAAGAAAAAGTATTGACTTTTGTATGCTTATGCTTTATTATAAATATAAGCTGGTACGCTTCACAGGGGTTCCACTGATTCGTTAGTGGAGTGTGGAGACTTACATTAACAACAAAAACAAACAGAGGATTAAAACAAACCAATGTGCCCCAAGGGTGGGCGCGCATCAGCGCGAAAAGAGACTGAATTCAGGCAGTCTCTTTTTTATGATATAATGGTAATATGGATATGGAGGAGAGCGTTGAAGCGCTCAAAGGAATTGGACCGAAAACGGCGGAGATTTTAAGAAAGGTCGGGATTCGGACGGTGCGGGATTTTTTCTACAATCTGCCTCGGGACTATGAGAGTTATCAGGCGGCGGCGTCCATCCGCGAGATGCGCCCCGGCAAAGTAGTGATTAGGGGTCGGATAGATTCGCTTTCGACGCGGCGAGCGAGGCGGCGCAACCTCGCCATCACCGAGGGTGTAGTGCGTGATCATACCGGGGCGGTACGAGTGGTCTGGTTCAATCAGTCATATCGGGCGAGGCAGTTCGACGAGAGCAAAGAATACTATTTTACAGGCACCTACGAGCTTAGAAAGGGCCGCTACCAGCTCACTTCACCGTCGAGCGCCCTAGCATCCGACGTTGAGGGGTCGGATGGCCTTGCCACCGTCTACAAAGCCCACGGGGCAATTCGGTCGCACGATTTTCGACGTCTGATGGCAAACGCGCGAGACAAGTTTGCTTTTATACCAGATTTACTGCCTTTTGTCAAGGAGGGGGCGCGCCGGGAAGCCTTGTTTCGGGTACATTTTCCAGAAAATAGCCGCGAAGTGGCGGTGGGGCGAGAATATTTGGCATACGAGGAGTTATTTGAATTACTGCTGGCATCAAAGCTGAATCGACGCGAAAACGAAAAACTACGGGCAGTAAGTGTGAAATTTGACGCGGAACGGATACGGCAATTTGTCAGCAGCCTACCCTTCAAGCTAACCAATGCACAAAGGCTGGCGGCGTGGGAGATTTTCAAAGATATGGAACGCGAAACGCCGATGAACCGGTTACTCCAAGGGGACGTGGGCGCTGGCAAAACCATGGTGGCGGCGATGGCAGCCTATGAAGCGATCGTGTCGGCCGCGCGACAGGTTGCACTGCTGGCGCCGACCGCCATCCTTGCGTCGCAACATTACGAGGGGTTGACACAATTGCTCGCGCCATTCGGTATCCGAACGGCGTTGCTGACTGGATCAACCAAGAAAAAGCCCGAGTTAAAACGTCAAATTGCCGCGGGCGAAATCGACCTGGTGATTGGCACGCACGCTCTGCTCACGGATGATACCGAGTTTAGCCAGCTAGCGCTCGTGATTATCGATGAGCAGCACCGCTTTGGCGTCGAACAGAGGCAAAAACTCGCCCTCAAATCGCCACGAGGCCTGGCGCCGCATCTCCTCGCGATGACCGCCACACCGATTCCGCGCTCGCTCCAACTCACGGTATTTGGCGACCTTGACGTATCTGTTTTGAACCAGTTACCGGCTGGCAGGCAACCAATCACGACGCGAATTCTGATGGAAACCGAGGTCAAGGAGCGCCTTTACCCCCAGATGCGAGAGGTGATGAGCCTGCCGCCCGACCCCAAAAAACACGGAGCAAAAGCGCGCGGACAACAGATTTACTGGATTTGTAAGCTAGTGGAGGAGAATGGCGTTAGCGAGGCTACTTCGGTCAAAACTCGGGCGCATAGGCTCGCCGAGGTTTTCCCTGATAAAAAGGTGGAGTTTTTACATGGCAAAATGAAGCCCCTTGAAAAGGACGCGGTGATGGAGCGTTTTGCTGAGGGGTTGACAGACATACTTGTTTCGACGACGGTGGTCGAGGTGGGGGTAGATGTGCCGAACGCAACGCTGATGGTGATCGAAAATGCTGATTCATATGGATTAGCACAACTCCACCAGCTCCGAGGGCGCGTAGGGCGCGGGACGTCGGCGTCGTACTGCTATCTGCTCACCTCTGGCGACACTCAACCATCACGCCGACTGCGCGAGGTAGAGAAGTCCTCGGACGGTTTTCACCTGGCGGAGGTGGACCTCAAACTACGCGGGCCGGGCGAGATTTATGGTGCCCTGCAACATGGCGCGCTAGACCTACGGATCGCTTCGCTATCTGATACACGGCTGATCGCTAGGGCACAGAAGGACGTCGAGCGGCTCTTGACTTCTGGCGTAGATATGTTACAATATAAAGAGTTAATGGACAATATTAGGCGGTACCAGCAGATAACAACGCTAAACTGATATGAGAATTACATCTGGAATCTATAAAAATCGCGAGATAAAATCGCCGCAAAGCTCCTCGACTCACCCGATGGGGGAACGCGAGAGGCTGGCACTATTTAATATAATCAGCGAGAGTTTGCCCGGTGCGCAAGTGCTTGATGCTTATGCGGGGACTGGCGCGCTCGGGATTGAGGCGTTGTCGCGCGGGGCTAAAAATGTGGTTTTGGTCGAAAAGTCACCCAAGGTAGTGCGCGTAATTCGCGATAATCTCCGCTCGCTCGGCGTGGACGAGAGTTCTGCGCAAATTATTTGCCAGGATGTCAATAAAGTGGGATTTGATAGCGAATTTGATTTAATTTTCATCGATCCGCCATATGACGAGTTCTGTGCGATTGAGGTGGGCAAATTGACAAAATACCTCCGAGATGGTGGCACCATGGTATTATCCCATCCTGGGGTAGCGCCCGAAATCATGGGGCTATCATTAGAGAAAACCCGCTCCTACGCACGCGCTAATATTTCGATTTATAGAAAATAACCTTGCTTTATGGGCAAAATCGTGTTATAATGGTTGTATAAGGAGTTTTATACATGTATAATCAAGGCGAAATTGAAACCAAAGAGCGCCGCAAGGTGGTACTTTTCGCCGCGGCAACAGCAGCTGTGATTTTGGCTCTGATTGTGGCTATTGTAGTAGTCGCAACCAATAAAGCCAATCGCAACGCTGAGGTCAGCACGACCGACAAGGCTTCGTTCTCGATTGAGGAATCGGGCGAGAAGAGTGAGGGCGACAAGAATGAGTCGACCGTCGGCACAGTATCGACCAAGGCGTCGACAGCTACGACCGCGAAGCCTGCGACGACCACGACCGCAACCGCGACGGATTTGCCTAGCACCGGTCCTGAGGATTTATTGCCTCTTGCGGTTTCGCTCGGCGGCCTTACCACGGCAGCTTCGGCTTTTATCGTAAAGCGCCGTGGATAGCAATTAAATACCGGAGCTTGGCGTTCCGGTATTTTTGTGCTATAATAGATTCATGCCCGAGTGGTGAAATTGGTATACACGTATGCCTTAGGAGCATATGCCATTTGGTGTGCAGGTTCAAGTCCTGTCTCGGGCACCACGTATCTGACGGTGTGGTTTTGGCGAGATATTTATACAGGAACCTCTGATGAGGTTATTTTTTAGACACAAGCAGTACATAAAGGGCTCAAAAGCTTTGCAACATTTGCATAGGTGTCATACCTAGTGTTGTGTGTATTCTAACATAATTATAATAAATTAGATAGTCTTTTATGCTTTTATCTACATCATGAAGACGCCTACCGGTATATGGACC